>CAZNNO010000012.1:0-71069 GCA_964574435.1 uncultured Opitutaceae bacterium | reverse complement strand
CGTCCTTCGCGATCCCGGCGTGCTCCAGCAAATCGGCCGTGAGGCCGACGCGTCCTTGCTTGTCGAAAGAGAACGACTGCGTCTGCGCGAAGAACCGCGAGGCGAAGTCCTGGCCCGCCCCGTCGCTCAGCGCCATCTGCGCGATCTTCGCGTGAAGCTTCTCGACCTCCGACGGAGGCAGCACGGCCACGTAGCCGTCGGGGTGCGGCGTGGCCAGGAACACGTCGCCGTCTGCATGCGCGGCGCGCCATGCCGACGGGATCGTGACGCGACCCTTGTCGTCGAGGGTGTGCCTAAATAGGCCCGTAAAAAATGCTTTGCCGGGATGCGCCATGGGGGATGCGAGGTGAAGGCCCGCCCCACAATACCCCATTTCAACCCATTTTGACCCACCTTGGTCAAGCCAAGACTGCTCGCAGATCCAACTATTTTACACGTCGCGCCGGCAGTCCCGCGGCGCCCGTCGCCGCCTACTGGTTGCGCAGCGCAACCATGGGCTCCACGCGCAGCGCCCGCCACGAGGGAATTGCCACCGACGCCAGCGCCAGGAACAGGGTCAGGAGGCCGGCCGTCAGATAGACTTCCAAGTCGGCCGGCTGCAGCGTCGTGAAAATCGTGGATTCGAGGCGCGCCAGCGCCAGGGCGGACGCGATACCCGCGACCAAGCCGGCCGCGGCGAACCCCATTCCCTGGCGCAGCACCAGCGCCATCACGTCGGCCGGCCGGGCGCCCAATGCCACTCGTATCCCGATCTCGCCCGTTCGCTGCGCCACGGAATAGGCCATGACACTGTAGAGGCCCATCGCCGCCAGCAGGAGCCCAAGGGTGCCGAGGGCGCTCAGGATGCTGGCGGCTAGCTTCTCGCCGAACAGGGATCCCGCCACATATTCCGTCATGGGCTGCGCGTCAAACAGCGTCAGGGCCGGGTCGATCGCGGCGGCCTCGTGCCGCACGGCGGCGATGGCGTCCGGCATCGGCCCCGTGGTCCGGACATGGAAGGTAAGGCCGTACTCGGGGCGATACTCCTGGCTCATGGGAATATAGAAGAAGGGCGAGGCGCCCTCGCTCACCTGGTGGATCTTGATGTCCCGCACCACGCCGACAATTGTGAACCACCTGGCCCATCCGTGAACCTTGCGCCCCAAAGGATCGCCGTGCGGGATGAATCGCCTCACGAATTGCTCGCTGACGATCATGACGCTCTGCGACTGCGGCCCGTCTCGAAGGTTGAAGTCGCGGCCTTCAATCATCGGAATCCTCATGACGTCGAAGTAGCCAGGCCCCACGAGGTTACGATAGATCTTCATGTTCTCCCCCGGCTCCGGCTGGTATCCCTCGACCTCGATATCCTCCCAGTTCCCGCCGTAGAAGCCGAGCGGCACGGTGTCCGCGTAGCTCACGCCGGTCACGCCGGGGTACCGCGCGAGCCTCTCGGTCATCAGCCGGCAAAAGGACTCCGCCTGCTGCTGCGAGTAGCCGCCGGTCGAAAGGTTGAATTGAGCGAGCGCCTGGCCCTCCGGGGCGAATCCGGGCGCCATGGCGTGCAGGGCCTGGAAGCTCCTGAGAAATGCGCCTGCGCCGACAAGCGCGACGACAGCCAGCGCCACCTCGGAGATCACAAGCAGGGCGCGCAGGCGATGTGATTTCGCCCCGGACACCTCGCTTCGTCCGCCTCCTTTCAGCACCTCATTGACATTGGCCCGAGACGCCTGAAGAGCCGGCGCCACGCCAGCGAGCATCGCGGCGGCCACCGCAGTCAGAACGGTGAACCCGAGCACCTGCCCGACCAACGGGGATTGGATCATCGTGGGCGAAGCGACGGAGGGAAGCAGCCACCGCAGAGCTCCCCTCAGCCACCCGGCCATAACCAGACCCAGCAGCGATCCCAGCAGCGCCAGCAGCAACGACTCAATCAGGAGCTGGCGGGCCAGGCGGCGCGGACTCGCCCCAAGCGCCAAACGCGTGCTGAATTCCCTCTGGCGGCCCGTGGCGCGCGCCAGCAGCAGATTTGCCACATTCGCGCAGACAATCAGGAACAGCACCGAGGACGCAGCCATCAATATCTCGATTGGCCTAAGCAGGGTTTCTTGGGGTCCAAAATGCCAGCGCCAAAGGGGCACGACGTTAACGCCGACGCCTTGGTCTTGCTTGTAGGGATTCACCCTTGCCATGAACCCCGCGAGCGCTGCCGCCTCATAGCGCGCCTGCTCGATTGTCACACCCGGCTTGAGGCGGGCCAGCATCGTGAAATTGCGGGTGCCGCGATCCTCCAACATCCAGGTCCCGGTGTGCGTGACCTGCCCGTACATCGCCAGAGGCGCCCAGATTTGATAGTCGAGTCCCGTTTGGGTGCCGTGGAACCCTTCGGGGGCCACGCCGATGATTGTGAACGCAACGCGGTTGATGCGCAGCGTCGATCCCACGGCGGACGCGCTTGCATTGTAGTGCTTCAGCCAGAAGGTGTGGCTGATAACGGCGACGGCATGTGCGTTTTGCGTGTCGCTTTTCTCCGCCCGTGAGAAGAACCGGCCGACATCCGGATGAACCCCAAGGATGTCGAAGAAGTTGCCCGACACCAGTTCGCACCAAATCCGCTCGCTCGCGCCCTCGTCGCCCACCGCGAGCGCTCCGCGTCCGACCGCGGCTATGTCCATCAGTCTCAGGTGATCGCGGTAATCGCGAAAATCGAGGAAGGAGGTGGTCAGCGGGGTGCCGCCCGTGGGCCCGCCACTTGCGACGTTATCGACTGCGACGAGCCGCGACGAGTCGGTTGTTCCGGGCAGGGGATTGAACAGGAGCGGCCTGATCCAGCTGAAGGTGGTGGCTGTGGCCCCGATGCCGACCGCCATGGTCAGTAGGGTGACGGCCGAGAAGCCTGGGGTCTTCGCGAGTTGCCGGAGCGCGAACTTCAGGTCGGATAGCATGGGGCGCCGCGGGACTTTTTTAGCAGGCGCCATGCCAAGGGGGCTGCCGTCACTCTTGTTGTTTTATATTAATATATTATGCATCTCACCCCGGGCGTTGATGAATTCAATGAGAGCGCAGAATGGGACTGGGCATTCCCAAAATCGAGACGCTGCAGCCTACCCGGACCAGCCCAGGACCCTGGGCAACGCCGGCTTTGCTGCCATGTTGCGGGACCGGCGGTCGCGCCGCCGGTCCCTCCGAGCGCCAGCCCGCGTTGCGCTCGCCCTAGAACCGCACCCTCGCCGTCAGCAGCAACGTGCGGCCGGGGCCTGGCACGGCATGGTTTTCGTCAACCGCCGAGTAATACACGCTGTTGAAGTAAAGCTTGTCGGTCGCGTTGTTCAGATTCAGCTGAAGATCGAGGTGCTGGTTGACGTGGTACGCGGCCATTGCGTTCAGGACCGCATAACCGGGGACGCCCGCCGTGTTGTAGGTGTCCGCGTAGCGCTGGCTCATGTAGTCGCCACCCCCGCCGATCTTCCATGAACGGCCCGGCTCCCATGTCAGCCAGAGGTCGAGAGAGTTTTCGGGTATGTTCGGCGCCCGCTTGCCGGCCGCGAGCGGATCCGAGGACGCGGCGATGCGGTCGTCGAGGCACGTGTAGGCCGCCTGAACCTCAAACTCGCTTGTCACCCGGCCAGACGCGCCGATCTCGGCCCCAAGGACGCGCTGGTCGAACGGCAGCTGCTGAACCGTGGGGTCGTCGGGGTCGGCCAGCCTTGCGTTGTCCAGCAGGGTGTCGAACAGAGCGCCGGTGACCGTCAGCGAATTGTGAAGGAAATCTAGCTTCGCGCCGACCTCGGTTGTGTAGTCCTTTTCTGGTGACAGGCTGTCGCTGGTCGGAGCGAGCGTCAGGTACTCGATCGCCGGGTTGTAGGACGCGCCATACGAGGCGTAGAAGCTCTGCCACGCCCCGGGATTGTACACGAGCGCCGCCCGCGGGCTGAGTTCGGTGTCGTCGCGCGAGAATGCCGTCCCGGTGATCGCCTCCCTAAAGTGCGAGTTGAATCGGTCCCAGCGAACGCCTGCGTCAAGGTCCAGCCGAGGCGCCAAACGCACCCTGTCCATCGCGTTGAAGCTCACGTCGCTTCCGTAGGTCCTGGGCAGCGTGTCGACGTCGAGCGGCGTGGGCGGCGAGTAATAGGGAACCGGGTCAAGGAGCGGAGTCGGCGGGATGACGTCGATGCCGTTAATGTACCTCGCTATGTCGGATCTCTCGCGGCTCAGTTCGATTCCCGTGATCAGGGTGTGCGAGATTCCCGCCGTATCGAACCTGCAGGTCAGGTTGGTGCTGTCGATCAGTTCCTCCTCGGTTCCCGCGCTGCTCGGTTGATCCCGGTATATGGCGATCTGGGACAGGGGCGTCCCCTCCGGCGGGGGCTCGGTGTAGTCGTCGTCCAGGTGCGGGGCGCTGAGCAGGTACTCGAAGCCGTAATGACCGTACCGCAGAGAGCTGGTGAGGGAGAAATGGTCGCTAAACCTGCGCTCAATGCGGGCAGTGCCGATGTCGACGGATGACTTTGTCCGGTCGTAATTGACCAACCCGTAGAAGTTGCTGCGATTCACCGGCGCGGGTGCGCCGTCTATGAACGGTATTCCATAGTCGGGAATGTCGTCTTCGTCCTGGTGAAGGTAGCTGAGGGTCAGGGTCGTCGGGCTGTCTATTCCGAAGGCGAGCGACGGGGCGACGCCCTTGCGGGTGTTCTCCACGTAGTCCCGGTCGGCCACGCCGGAGCGCTGGTCCATAAGGTCAAGCCGGGCAGCCGTGTGCACCCCGGCCACCCAATCGAGGTCGACCGTGGCCCGCTCCATTCCCGCAGTGCCAATTTCCACGCTGGCGACCTCAAACGGCGTGAGCATCGGCTGCTTGGTGACCTGGTTGATCACTCCGGCCGTGGATCCCCGGCCGAAGAGGACCGAGGAGGGCCCCAGAAGCACGTCGACCGCCTCATTGTCAAAGGTATCTCGCTGGTAAAGGCCGATGTCGCGCACTCCGTCGATGAAGAAACTGTCGGGCACCGACAGCCCGCGCAGGTTGACCGAGTCCCCGTGCGCGCCGCCCTCGCCCGCATTGATGGTGATGCCCGGCACATTGCGCAGCACGTCCTGGAGGCTGCTGATTCCCTGCTCGGTGATCTCCTTCTGGCTGACCGTTTCGACCGATTGCGGGATGTCGCGCGGCAGGCCTGTCGCCGTGCCCGTCACCTCGATGGCGGGCAGGCTTGTCACCGAGTCGGACTGCGGTGCCGGTGCCGGGGGCGTGGCATCGTCGGATGCCCGCGCGGTCGCCGCTTCCTGGGCGCTTGCGCTCCCAGCCAGCATTCCGGCAACCGTGATGCCGATCGCGGCGAGCCTGGCCGCCGGCACGGGTCCGGGGTGGATTGGACAGAGGGCGCCCGCGGCGACGGGCCCCCGATCGACCGGGCAGGGAGGCTGAAGGTTCGCGTGCTTCATCAGGCAAAGACTGCGGCTGCGCCGCGAAGCACCTGCACCGTGTCGAGGAGAAGCTCCGTGGGCCGGGCGCCTTCGACAAGCACGCGGTTGCAGCCCAACTCCTCCAACGCCTCGGCAGTCGCCTGCCGTGCGATCGCGCGCAGATCGGCCCCGACGCCCGCGCTGCCTCGGAAATCCCATCGCCCGAGCCCCTCCTCGAGGAACTCCCTGAGGAACTGCGGCTGGTAGCGCCCGTAAACCCGGCTCCCGAAGGAGTAGAACCAGATGAAGAACGGATCGAAGATCTCCGGGGCCCTGTTCCTGAACGCCAGAGCGAGGTCCAATCCCCTCTCGGCGAGGTCAGTCAGCGCCGCGACCCGGTCCACGCTTCGCGACCGATCGAACCGAAGGAGGGCTTCGAGGCCGCGCGCCATCACGCGCAGCGCGCGCAGGCTGAGCTTCGCCCGGGCCGGCCCGCCAACGTCCCGGCCCTCAAACTGGCTTAGCGCCAGCTTTGCTGAGCTCACGGCCCGCGCCGCGCCGTCGCGCGATCCGTCCTCAAGGAGTGCCTCGCCCCGGTTCGTCAGGGCAGTCGCGGCGTGATGACAGGCCATCCGGTGCCCCGCCCGCGGCAGGTTTCCCAGTGCGGCAACCGCCCTGTCGTACGCCAGCGCGGCCCCGGAAAGATCCGACAGGCGCTGGCGCAGGCTTCCCAGGTTTATCCAGCAGCTTGCAAGGAGGATCCGGAACGAGGCCTTCTCGTCCAACGGGAGCTCGCTCGCGATCGCGACCGCGCAGCCGTATGCCGGGAGCGCCTCGGAGCGGCTCCCTGCCGTGTCGATCCGCGCCAGGGCGTCCGCGCGGTTCATCCAGGCCGCGGCCAGGTTGTGCCGGAAACGCGGGTCGGAGCGCACGGGCAGGCGTTCGAGAATCCCGATGGCGCGGTCGAAGGCTCCAAGCGAGCGCATCTGCTCCTCGCGTCCGGCGCCCGCCTGCAGCGCACAGCCCAGGTTTACCCACGCCGCTCCAAGGTCCGCGAGGCGGCTCGCATCGTCGCCAAGCGCCAGCTCGCTCAGGGCGTCTATTGCGCGCCGGTGGCAGCCCACGGAAGCGGCCCGGTGGCCGGGCCCGCCCGATCTGAGGCACGCGGTGCCCAGGTCGGTCCAGGCGCTCCCCGAACGCATCCGCCTGCGATCCTCGGCCGACGGCGTCTCGCGAGAGTCGGCGCTCATGCCCGAATTGCGCTCAGGGTCCTGCGACTGGCCCGCCCTGTCACACCTCGGCCCATTGGCGGAGCAGATTGTTATAGACTCCGGTGAGCGGCACGACCGACGGATGGGCCGGCATCTCCCGGGCGAGTCGCTGAATGCCCACGTCGAGGTCAAATAGGATCGAGCGCCGGCCGTCGTCCCTCACCATGCTCTGTATCCAGAAAAACGAGCAAAGCCGCGTTCCCCGGGTGACCGGAGTCACGTGGTGGAGGCTGCTCGCAGGATAAAGGACCAGGGAGCCCGGCCGCAGCTTGGCGTTGTGGGTGCCGTAGGTGTCCTGAACCACGAGCTCCCCGCCGTCGTATTCCTCGGGTCCCGAGAAGAAGAGCGTCGCCGAAATGTCGGTGCGGACGCGGTGTGGCGTCCCGGGTACCTGGCGAATGGCGTTGTCAACGTGCGTGCCGAACGATTGGCCGCCGGAGTAGCGGTTGAAGAGCGGCGGGAAAACCCTCAAAGGCAGGGCGGCCGCAACGAACAGCGGATTGCGGCCGAGCAGATCGAGAATCACGCCTCCGACCTCGCGTGCGGCAGGATGGCCCTCCGGAATCTGGGCGTTGTCCTTCGCCTGGGCGGACTGTGGTCCGGCGGTGACGCGGCCGTCGACCCAATCGGCGGCATCGAGGGTCTGGCGGGCTTTCGCGACCTGGTCTGGATTCAATAGGTCGGGGATCGTGAGAAGCATGGGATTTCCGGTGCGAAGCCCAAGCTGAGCAAAGGAAGGCCTCCCAGATCAAGTCCATAATGAAATTAAATCCCAGTCTCATTAACAAAACGCCGATGCATGTGTCGATAATTTGTGCAAGATGCTATATATAAATATTCTATATAATATCGAGTCGGGTCGAATGGATTTCGTTGCGCGGAATATCAGGCAATTCGGGGGAGCCCAGATCCACGACTCTGCAACGACGGGCAGCCGCATGCTCGCGGCTGTCTTCCCGTCGCGATCCGCCCCCCGTGCAATCAGGTCACTTGGGACAGAGAAGCGCGACCATGCCTGCCCCGTACGCGACACCGACAAACGCGCCCGCGAGGATATCCCCCACGAAGTGGTAGTCGGAGCCCCAGAGTCCGAAGGCGACCAGCGCGACTCCCAGCCAGCGCAGCCTCGGCAGGCCCAGCCAGGCCACGGCAGCCAGAGCCGCGATCTGGGTCGTGTGCCCCGACGGAAAGGACTCCCACCCGCCGCCGCCGTGCAGCGGATGGAGGCCGTACGCGTGGTCCCTGATCCAGGAGGGGTTGTCGTCGGTCCATGTCTCCGGCCATGTCCTTCCGAAGAGGTGCTTCAACTGCTCCTTGATCTCGAATGAAACGAGGATCGCCAGGCTTGCCGCTATCGCGATCCTGCCGGGTTCGGCGGGCCGCCAGCCGCGGAACGCGGCAGCGAGGCCCGCCGCGCAAAGGCCCGCGACTGCGGCTGCCCGAAGCGGGTCGACGATGTGGGTGGGCCAGTCCGGGAACGCGGCGCGGTGAAAATGCTCGTGGGAGCAGGTCGACGCCGCG
Source organism: uncultured Opitutaceae bacterium (assembly GCA_964574435.1). Lineage (GTDB taxonomy): Bacteria > Verrucomicrobiota > Verrucomicrobiia > Opitutales > Opitutaceae > Palsa-1447. The sequence goes on along the minus strand of CAZNNO010000012.1, from coordinate 62,895 downwards.
CGATCGACAAAAAGCACGGCGAACCCAGTCAGGAAGACGCCGCAGAGCAGCGTGATCCACGCGCACCGGGCTCTGTTCGGGGGCGGCCCCATGGGCGGCCCCCAGCATCCACCACCGGCGCGCCCAGGCAAGGCCGCGCGCGCATCCACCCGGGCGGACGTGCGACAAGGCTCGCCTTCACGGCTGGGACAGGAGCTTCGCCTTGGCCTTCCGGAACTCCTCCTCGGTCAGCACGCCCTGATCCTTGAGCGCCTTCAGCCTCGACAGTTCGGTCGCCAGATCGACCGCACCCCCCTGGCTGTACGTTCCCACGAGCGCCGCGCCGCCCAGCACGGGGTTGGCGGGGTTGAGGCCCGCCTGCGGAAACCCAGGCTGTCCGGGAGTCGCGTCGGTCACCGGCCTGTTGTACAGGTCGAAGAGCTGGGAGAAGCGGCCGAAAGACTCGACCCTGCCGTTCACCACGCGAACCATGTACGGCTGGTCGCGTCCGTATCCCGCATCGGCCGTCAGGTAATAGGTCATGTATTCGACATTGGCCTGGGCGCTCGTGCTGTCGGGCGTTCCCAGGATCGACTTGACCTCCTCCTTGCTCATTCCGATACGGACGCTGTTGAGCTTGGCGGAGGTTTCGCATCCGGCGCCCAGCGCGCCGAGGAGCAGGGCGACCATCAGGGTGGCCTTGGTTTTCATTTTTTTTTGAAGTCGAGGCTGCATCGTGTCTCGCTCCGATCTCACGCTATGGCCCATGCCTCGTGAGGGCAGCAACGAGCTTCTTCGGTTTGGGGTGGCGCCTTGGGAGCCTGACGCACGGCAGGCCAAAAGGATGCGCACGGCATGGCAGCGGGTCCCGGTTCCGATGGCGGATTCGCAGCCCTGGGCTGTCATGAGGGCTTGTGGGGGCTTATGGAGATCCGCCGGACCGACCCGCCCGCCTCGGGGCCGCATCCCAGGGGTCGGTGCGCCCGCCGGAAGGCGCGATTCCGTGCCTGAGGCGGGCCGCGCTGCTTCCTGCCGGGCTTCTGCTTTCGGCCTTAGGCCTCCTCCCCGGCGCCTGCAGCGATTCGGCGCCAAGGCAGGCGTCGCTCACGGCGACGATCGTGCGCATCGAGGAGCCCGCCGGGGAGTTCTTCTCGCCGAGGCTCCAGGGGCCGAGCAGGCCGCTGACCAAGATCTATCTGCGAGCGGCAGAGGCAGGCGGCTACCCGCTCGCCACCCTGGTGATCGTGGCGGTGCTGGGGCCGTACGAGCCCGAACGCCTCGGGGGGCCGGGCGATGTCGTCAGGCTCACCTACCCCGGCCCGATAGTGCCCGGGCGAGAGCTGCCTTTCGAGGACATCCTGACCTACCGGGTGATCAGGAGGGGCGGCGGGCCGCCGGGTTGAGGCGAGCGCGCCTGCGGGCCTAGAGGCTTGAGCAGAATTCCCCCGCGGAGAGCACCCTCGCCTGCCGCGGAAACACCTTCTCGACCAGGCAGCGGTGGACCTCCGCATCGCGGTCGGCGCAGCAATCCGACAGGACAACGAGGTCAAAATCCAAGTCCGCTGCCTGGCGCACGGTCGACAGCACGACCCCGCCTGTCGCTATTCCGAGGAGCACGAGCGTTTCAATCCCTTTCGAGCGCACAACCATCTCGAGGTCGCTCCCGGAGAACGCGCTCACCCGGTGCTTTGTCACGACGATATCGCCAGCCTGGGGCGCCACAGCCGGATCGATCTCGGACCTCGGGTCGCCCGCGGCGAAGAGGCCCGACTTCTTGACCCCGCTGAAGGACGCGTTGCGCGCGCTGATCTCCGGGTAGCCGGGGCGGAAGCCGACGACGACATGGATGACGGGAACTCCCGCCGACCGGGCGGCCTTGAGCACCGTCTGCGCCCGGGCGAGCAACCCCGCCGGGTCGCCGCCGCTGAAATTGGCGACGATGCCAACCTGGTAATCCATTATGAGAACCGCGGCGCGCGCCGGGTCTATTTTCTCGGTCATGGCAGAATGGGCGGGCGCAATGCCCGCGGGCAAGCGTCGCATTGGGCGCCGGCCGCAGCAAGCGCGCGCACGCGGGCATCCCGAATGCGGCGCTTGCGGGAAGGACCGGCGGTCATCCCTCGGCGGCCGCCATCGCGGCCTCCGGGGGCTCGAGTTCGAGAAGCCGGCCCAGGACCTCGCTTTCAGCCTGCATCCAGTGGGACAGGTCGCTGCCGCCGTTTCCCGCGCTCCGCCAGAGCATGTCCGCGCGCTTGGCGACCTGAAGCTCGAGCTGCGTCAGGTCGCTCTCCCGGAAGGGGGCCAGAAGCTTGAGGTTTTTCACGGCCGATTCCATGATCTCTTTCACTGTTTCAGGTATGACGCACTCGCCGGAAAACTGTTCCGAAATTTTCCCGATGATTCTCCGGCGATGACCCAGTGTGGTCGCTGCCGCGGCGGAATCAAACCGCCGCAGGTCACAATTGGGAAAACTTCGCCGCAGGCCTTCCCGCTGAGGAAGAAGGGTTTAATCCGGGCCGCCTGGGGGCAATTCTGCCATCTCGCGCTCGCGGTCGTCGGGGCCCATCTCCGCGGGCGCTCCCTCCAGAGCCTGCGCGACCTCGGCGCCGCTCAGGCGGTACACAAGGATCGAGAAATTTATCTCGTCGTCCGGCTCGCGCTGGCGCAGGTAGGCCGTCAGGCGGCCGAAGCGGTACTCCTCGAAGCGCTCGAGGAGCCGCGGCCATTCGCCGCTCGTGCGCCGCATGAGGGCGCCAATGCGCTCGCCGCGGCTCTCGGACATCAGCGGCCCGACGGCGGCGCGCAGGTCCTGATAGGTGTCCTCGTAGCGCCGGTTCCAGTGGCCCCACGGGCCGCTCAGCACGAAATTCACGGGCTGGAGCATCGAGGCGCTCACCAGGTAGGTGCCCGCCTCCAGTCTGAGGCGCTCCGGCTTCCTGAGCAGCGTCGCCACCACCGAATCCCCCAGCCGCTGCGTGCCGAGCAGGTCGTGGTCCGGCCACTCCTGCCTGAGCGCGGCAAGCGCGGACGCGGCATCGTCCCGGGGCATGAAGACGTTCTTCCAGTCCGGCTGGCGCTGCCAGTCCAGGCCCGCGACCGAAAAGAGCTTGAAGGCCCGGACCCCGTAATAGTCGGGGCTCGCCGTCCCGAAATACGAGAAATAGAACGGACCGCCGCCCGCGCTGCGCTCAATGTAGTCCCTGGCTGCGGGCAGGTCCTGCCCCCAGTCGAGCGAGCTGTCGACCAGGTGGCGGTAGGCGGCGCCGCGCGGCACGAGGGCGTTGTAGTAGGCCAGGTAGTTGGGGAAGCTCCGCACGGTCCCCAGGGCGAGGAGGGCGAGCAGCGCGCCAAGGGCTGCGCCCCCCGCCCCCGCGCGCCCGCGCCCGCCGGCCCGCGAACCGAGCCAGCGGGCCGACGCCCCGCAGAGGACGAAGAGGGGCGCATAGACGGGCAGCACGTGGCGGTGCCCGATGTTGAGGTGGCTCGCAATGGCCGCCGCCCAGTAGACCGAGAGCAGCGCCCAGAGCGGAAGCGACCCGCGGACGCGACCGGCGCCGGCGGACCAGTCCCTCCAGGCGACCGCTCCGAGGGCCAGGGCCAGGACGCCCAGGGTCGCCAGAGGCGTCTTCACGAGAAACGTGTACGGGAAGAACGAGGGCCACCCCTGCAGCCGAAAACCGCCGTTGAGAAAGGCGGGCCTAACCTGGGAGCGGCGGTAGACGTCCGTGAACCCGTAGAGCCACGCCTCGGGCAGCAGGTGCTCACGCCGAGCGGCCTCGACCAGCCTGACCCACGGGACCGGCGAGGGCCTGCCGAGCGCCGTGGCAAGCCCGCTGGCCTGCGCGGGCGTCAGCACGTCGCGGCGGATCGTCTCCAGCGCGTCCAGCGAGCGGTTGCTCCACACGTCGGCGCCGGCGTTGTCCGCCGCGAGGACGGCCTCCGCGCGCGCCTGCTGGTCGGCGCCGAGGCCGAGCGCCCGGAGCGCGCTGACCGGGCCGGGCTCCGCAAGGAGGTAGTTCCACGGGAGCCTGAAGCGGCCCGCCGCGCCCGGCTCCGCAAATGCCGAGTAGCGGAACCCGTACCCGGCCCAGATGAGCACAACGACGACGAGCGCGTGCGCGAGCACCGCGCCGCCCATGGCGGCGGCCTGCTGCGCGCGCGTCGCGAGGTCCCGCCGGAAACCCGGGAGCGCGAGGGCCATGGGGCGCCCGAGGAGGAGCCTGGCCCCCATGAGGAGCAGCGCAACGGGAAGGATGAGGAGCGCCGACATCTTCGTCAGGAAGAGCGCCCCTAGGAGAAGCGCGCTCAGCAGGGTGCGTCCGAAGCTCAGGCGCTCGAGCGCCGCCCAGATGGCCCAGGCCGAGGCCGCGAGGAAGAGCGCGGCAGCCATGTCCGAGGTCATCAGCGCGCCGTTCGCCAGCACGGTCGGGTCGAAAACGAAGAGGAGCAGCGACACCATCGCTCCCGCCGGGCCGAACAGGCGGCGCGACCAGGCCCAGACAAGCGCGCCCAGCGCAACGGCAAAGAGCCCGCAGCAGGCGCGCCCCGCGAGGCCGATCCTGTCCGCGTCATGGCCCGACTCGTAGAGCCACTGGTGGCCCACCCGCCACTGCTCGGCGTCCCCCCAGGCCGCCGGCTCGGGCGCCGGGAAGGGGGCGAGGCTAAGCGCCATCGGCAGCGCCGCCACGCGTTCTGGGATCAGGCCGTTCTCCGGCTGCAGCCGGTAGTCGCCGTAGTGCCACTGGGAATACCCGGCCGCGGCATACGCGACCTCGTCGTACGTCAGGCTCTTGTCCCGCAGGCTCCCGACCATGAAGGCCCAGAAGACCGCCAGCACGGCGCATGCCGCGGCAGGGCCGGTCGCGACCCGCATCCAGCCGACCGCCCGAGCGTCGCCGCTCGGGCCTGGGTGCGCGGGGTCCTCGCCGGTCCTCATGGGGGGTGGACGATGCCGGAAGAACGTGGCCTCGGCAATGCATTGGTGTTGATCGGCGCCGGGCGCCTCGTCAGACAGGGTTTGAATCGACCCCCTCCGACCATGACGCGAACGAACCGGAGCCCCGTTGGGCGCAACACGGCGGGCAGGATCGCTGGATGAGCGCGCGGGAAGCCACCACCTCCGGGGCAAGGGCGCCGGGCCGCCCGCGCTTGCTGGCGTCCGCCGCGCTCCTTTGCGCTGCCGCGCTTGCCGCCTACAGCAACTGCTTCAGGGCGCCCTTTGTGTACGACGACATTGAGGCGATCCAGGAGAACCCCTCGATCAGGCACCTGCTTCCGCCGTGGGACGCGCTGTTCGCGGCGCCCGCGGGGTCGACCGTTGGCGGCCGTCCCTTCGCCAACCTCACCCTCGCCGTCAACTACGCCCTCGGGGGCACGGATGTCTGGGGCTACCATGCGCTGAACCTGCTCATCCACGCTCTTGCCGGCCTGGCCCTTTTCGGCGTCGTCCGCCGGACCCTGGATGGTCCCGTGCTCAGGGCGCGCTTCGGGAGGGACTCCCTTCCCCTGGCGCTCGCCACCGCCCTCATCTGGACCCTCCACCCGCTTCAGACCGAGAGCGTGACGTACGTCGTCCAGCGGGTCGAGTCGCTGATGGGGCTCCTCTACCTCCTCACGCTCTACGCCTTCATCCGGTCGGCCGATTCGGGGCGCCCCGGCCGCTGGAGGTGCGCCTGCGTCGGGGCCTGCCTCCTCGGCATGGCCACGAAGGAGGTCATGGCGACGGCGCCCCTGATGGTCCTTCTCTACGACCGCACGTTCATGGCGGGCTCCATCCGCGAGAGCTGGCGGCTGCGCCGCGGGTTCTACCTGGCGCTCGCCGCCACGTGGCTGCTCCTGCCGCTCCTCGTAGCGACCACCGGCTGGAACCGGGGCGGGTCCGTGGGATTCAACGCGGGCGTTGCGCCGTGGGACTACTGGCTCATGCAGTTCGAGGCGGTCGCGCGCTATGCGGGGCTGTCGGCCTGGCCCAGCCCCCTTGTCTTCGAGTACGGCCCGGTCCGATTCCACGGCATCGGAGCGGTGGCGCCGTACGCCGCGGCCGTCATCCTGCTGGCCGCGGCAACGCTCGTCGCGCTGCGCAGGCGGCCGGTCCTCGGCTTTCTCGGCGCCTGGTTCTTCGTGGTCCTCGCCCCGAGCAGCATCGTGCCCGTCGCCACGCAGACCATGGCCGAGCACCGGATGTACCTGCCGCTGGCGGCGGTCGCGGCGGGCTTTGTCGCCCTGGCCTACGCGCTCACCGGCCGGCGGTTTGCTCCGCTCCTTGCAGCCGCCGCCCTCGCGCTCGCCGTCCCCACCCTGTGGCGAAACGAGGCCTACCAGAGCGACGTCACCCTCTGGACCGACACGGTCTCCAAGCGGCCGGACAACGCCAACGCCCGCAACAACCTCGGGCTCGCCTACTTCCACGTCTCAAGGGTGCCGGAGGCGATAGAAGAGTACCGGGCGGCCCTTGCGCTGCAGCCTTCCTACCCCGGGGCGCTCAACAACCTCGGCAACGCCCTCGGGCAGTCCGGGCGGACCGCCGAGGCGATCGAGCAGTACGATTCCGCCCTGCGACTCGAGCCGAAGTACGCCGCGGCGCACTTCAACCTGGCCAACACCCTGGTCGGGGCGGGCCGCACCGCGGAGGCGCTGCCCCATTTCGAGGAGACGCTGCGGATCCAGCCGGATTTCGCGGTCGGCCACCTCGACTACGCGGACGCCCTGTCGCGCGCCGGGCGGTCCGCCGAGGCGATCGAGCAGTACCAGGCTGCCCTTAGGACGAGCCCCGGGATGCCCCTGGCGCACTACGGGCTCGGGATCGCGCTCACCCAGGCGGGAAAACTCCCGGAGGCCATCGGCGAATACGAGACGGCGCTCAGCCTCGATCCCGACATGGCTGAGGCGTGCAAGAACCTGGGGGTCCTCCTGTGCGCCACGGGCCGCGTGTCCGACGGCATCGAGCAGCTCGCGGCGGCGATTCGCCTGAAGCCCGACTACGCTCAGGCCCACTTCGCCATGGGAAACGCTCTTGTCCAGTCCGGGCGCACCCAGGAGGCGGTCGCGAGCTACGAGGAGGCCCTCCGGATTGCCCCGAGCCTCGCCGAGGCCAGCAACAACCTGGGCATAATCCTCTGCCAGGGCGGGCATGTCGCCGAGGGAATCGCGCGGATAGAGGCGGCGATCCGCGCGCAGCCTGACTTCGCACCCGCGCATTTCGCCCGTGGCACGGCGCTCCTTCAGACCGGGCACAGGGACGAGGCGGTCGCTGAGTTTGAGACGGTCCTCAGGCTCAGGCCGGACGATCCGTCGGCCCTGAGGATACTGGAGATGATCCGGGCGGCGCATTAGGGGCACGGAGGCGCTCAGGGCCGGGCCAGCCCCGACGCCCTGAACTCGGCGTCGGCCTCCTGATCGCGCCCGGACCTCAGCAGCGCCACGGCGAGATTGTAGTGGGCCTTGGCGTCGCCGGGCGCAAGCTCCACCGCCTTGCGCAGCTCGATTACGGCGTCGTCGATCCGGCCTGCCGCGGCCAGCGCGCTCCCGAGGCTTTGGCGGAACGCGGCCGAGTCCGGCCGCAGTCCCACCGCCGCCCTGTAGGCGGCAACCGCCTCGTCGAACTTGCGCTGCCCGTAGAGGACCGTCCCCATGCTGGCCCGGATGTCCGCCGATTCCGGCGCAAGGCGCAGGGCCTGCCGGAACTGCTCGAGGGCCTCCTGGGCGTCGCCGACGCCCATCAGCGCGCGGCCCAGATCGAAGCGGGCGTCCAAATAGTCCGGTTTCAGGCGGAGCGCCTCGCGGTAGTGCTCCACGGCCTCGGCGCCGCGGCCCAGCTGTAATAGAACGCTGCCGAGGTTGCTTTGGGCCTCGGGGTTCCCGGGGTGCGCGGCGAGGATCCTCTCGAACTGCACAAGCGCGTCCTTGGGCCTCCCCGCGCGGTCCAGGGCTATGCCCAGGTTGTTGCGCGTGTCCTGCTGGTCGGGATTGGACGCCAAGGCCGCCTCAAACTCGGCGATCGCCTCCGGCAGGCGCCCCGGGGCCGCGGAGAGCGCCTGGGCCAGGCTCGCGTGGAGGTTCGCGAAGCCGGCATCGTCCGGATTCTCCCTCAGGACGGCCTCGATCAGCTCGATACCCTCGGCCTGCCGGCCGGGAACGTTCACAAGGGCGAGCCCGAGGTTTGCCCGCGCCTGGGTCAGGCCGGGTTCGAGCCTGAGCGCGGACTCAAACTCCGAAACGGCCTCGGCGGACCTGCCCGGCACCTTGATCAGGGCGTTTCCCAGGTTGTTGCGGGCCTCCGAGTAATCGGGTTTCAGCCGAACGGCCTCCTCGAGGTGGGCGATCGAGGCGTCGAGCGAGCCCGTTTCCATCAGGAACACGCCGAGGTTGTTGTGGGCCATCCAGCACCCGGGGTTCCTCGCCAGCGTGTCCGAATACAGGGCCCCGACATCGGCGTAGAGGGCGCACTGGCGCCGGGTCATGGTGAAGAGGAGAACCAGCAGCGCGGCCGCTGCGCCCCCGAGCGCCCACCGCGCCGCCGCCAGCCGCCTCCCGTAAAGCTGCCGCAGCAGGCGCCCGGCGCCGGCGGCCGCGCCCTCGGCGCCAAGCGCCATGATCCCTAGGCAAGGCAGGTACTGAAAGTGGTCGGCAACGTAGGAGAACAGGAACGGATAGACGTTGAAGAACCCGAGGACCGGGAAGAGCGAGCCGACGAAGAAGAGCATCGCGATCAGCGGGGCGCGGCTCATGTGCCTCAGGCCGATCAGGGCCGCAAACGCGGCCGCGAGGCCGGCGCAGCCGAGGCTCCAGGGCGCGTCGGCGCGGACCTGCCAGTGGGGATAGATGAAGGAGAGGTGGGTCGGCCATGCGATCTTCCCGAGGTAGAACCAGACAATGCGCCCGGCCAGGAAACAGCGCCTGACAGGCCCGAGGTCAAAGGCCTCGCCGCGCGCGCCGATCAGGTGCTGCTCAACCCAGGCAGTGAAGAGGCCCGCGCACGCCCCCACGATGAACCAGGGTGCAAGCGGCGCAACGTCGCGCCTCCAGGACAGCCGGCCCCGCCGCCATGCGATCGCAAGCAGGAGCGCCCCCGGCAGGGTCGCCGTCACAGTCTTGCTGAGCAGCGCGAGCACGAAAAGGCCGAAGGCTAGAGCGTACGCACCCGGCCGCCGCTCGCGGTCGAACCGCAGGTAGGCGAGCGCGGAGAGCAGGTAGAAGACCAGCGAGAGCGTGTTTTTCTGCTCCGAGATCCAGGCCACCGATTCCACGCAGACCGGATGGAGGGCGAAGAGCGCCGCCGCCAGCCAGTCGCCCAGGACGGGAGCCCCGGTCGCGCCCGGGCCCGGCCGGATGCGCGCCAGCACGAGCGCGAACAGGCACGCCGCGCCCGCATGCTGGAGGACGTTGGCCAGGTGGTAGCCGAGGACCGAATCCCCCCAGAGCCGGTGCTCCAGCCAGAAGGCGCTGTGGAGGACCGGGTAGTATTGCTGCGTCGTCCCAAGGCGGAACCAGATCCTCGAGAGGCCGCCCCAGTCCTGGAGGCGCCGGGCGGTGATGTGCGCGGCGTCGTCCCAGAGGACTGAGCCGTGAAGCGCGGGCAGGTACGCAGCGAGCGTCGCCCCGAAGACCGCCAGGGCCCAAACTCCGGCGGGCAGGCCGAGGGGTCCCGGCGGACTCGGCGGAGCTATCGGGTCGGCCGATTTCATTGGGGGCTGCGCAGCCATGGATTTCGCGGCAAGGGGCCTGGGGGACGAAGCGTTTGAATAGATACATGCGCCGCCAGCAAGTTAAGTTTTGGTGCGCCCGCCGGGCCGCTCCCGCAGCGCGCGCCGGCGGCGGTGCCCGGGGCGCGCTTTGCGCCACCGCGGGTCTGCGTCACTGACCGGACGCCCAACCGGCCCAGGCCTAACTCACGTTACCAGAAGAAGTACCGCTCCGAATCCACGAGGAACTCGGAGGTCGCCGGACGGATCAGGACCCGCCAGACCGAGGCGTACTCCGACCAGGGCCCCTCGATCTCGGTGTCGCAGAGAATCTCCGAGGTGAAACGAGGCCCGGTTATCTGGCGGTGTATCCGCTCCTGGAACATGGCGTGCCCCTCGGCCGTCGAGAAGAACAGGCAGCGCCGCTCAAAAAGGTCCGAGGGGGTATCCTGCGCCTTCAGGCCCAGCGAAACCCGCCTCAGGCCAAGGACATACTCGTTGCGCGCCAGCTCCATCACCGCCCTCTCGCAGGCGCCAAAATAATTTACCGCGGCACCCTGCCCGTAGGCGAAGCAGTCGGGCCTCACCTCGCGGAACGCGACGACCGTCACGCCGAACCCGATCGGGCTCGGCAGCACAAGGGCGCTGATTCCGGGCCAATCCGTAGAACGCACCTCGCCGTCGATCATCCCCTCCCACCAGGCAATGATGCTCGTCCGCTCGACGGCCTCCAGCTGTGCGCGCCGGCGGGCCTCCTTTCGAAAGAGACCCGGGAATGCCGCCATCCCGTTCGACGACTCGTCAATGTCGAAGCCGTAGAGCTCGCGGTCCGTCGCCCGTACCTTGACGCGGTAGGCCCACCGCTCCATCGTCTCGGATATCGCCATGTAGCGGGCGACCATCGGGGTCTCGGCGGTACCCGTCCCGTCCGCGTCGCTGTAGAGGGCAAACTTCTGGCGCCTGGCAACGATCTTGTCAGACAGCCAGGCGTTTGCTTGGAACATCGGGCGTCCGTACACCGGGAACTCCCGCAGGGAGACCCGGCTTACGGGCCCCCCCTCGGATTCGAGGACGTTTCTGTAACGGTAACCGGCAACGCTAAGCATGGCGGCAGGGTCTATCCAACAGCTTCGCCTTTTCGCATCAGAGCGTTAGTCTGCCAGTATGAAGCAGGGCGCCACGCAATTGGACGAAGGCGCTTGAAGAATAAAGCAGGGCGCAACACAGTTTGAGGAAGAGGCCTCGGCCGATTTGCACCAGAGATCTGCATCATAAATCGATTTTGTAAGAGGGTCGATTTTTTGAGCCATCCGGGACAGTCCCGCTGAAAGAAGCAGGCTGGAGATTGCACCTAACGCCATGCGATTGATTGTTTTCATCGGCCAACAAATACACCAAAGCATGGGGTGCAGCCGATTTCTTAAATCGCCTATTTCCACGACCACAATTACGCTTTTTTCTGTAGTAATTCGATGCGCCGCGTTGACGAATAGGCTCTACTGCCAATTGCCTACACTTTTGAAACCCGCGCGGATTTATTCAATCGCCCGACTCGTCTTGATGTCGTCGCTGGCAATCCCGTCGGCAATCCGAGGCGAGGAAGGCCGTCCCTTGGTAACAGCGTTTTCGGCGCGCGATACGGGGGGTGGCGTCCCAATTTGGGTTTCGACCCAGGACGAGCGCGGTGTCCTCTATTTTGGATCCGACCAGTTGGTTGCTTATGACGGGGAGCGGTGGAAAGCCTATCCAGTGCCTGGGAGTTACGCCGTTCGGGGCGTAGCCGTTGGCCGGGCGGGCCGCTTGTGGGTGGGCGCTGTCAACGAGGTCGGGTATTTTGAGCGCTCCGAGCACGGGTTGTCCGCCTACCATTCGCTGGTTAATCGATTGCCGATCGCAGCGCGCGATTTCGGCGACATTTGGCAAGTAGTCGCCTTCGAGGATGGGGCTGTTTTCGTTACCACAAACTCGGTCCTTTTCTGGAACGGCAGCCGTTTTGAAACTTACATGCTTCCGGGCGCACGAAGGCTCCAGGCGATAGGGACCGACGGTCGCGTTTTCATTAGCCATTCCGACACAGGTCTTTGGTCGTTGGAGTCCAGCGGGCTGAAGAAGTTCCTCTCAGCTAGCGATTTGATGGGCGCAGGCGTGTTCTGGATGGAACGAGATGCAAGAGGCTGGTTAATATGCACTACAGACGGGCTTAGGCGGTTCGACGACGGGAGAATTTCAGAGTATTCTCCTAAGGCGACGGATTTTGTCCGAAAAAACGTCCTCATTTCAGCATGCCGCCTATCCGATGGTGAGCTCTGCCTGGGCACGCTGTACGGGGGCCTTGCGATTGTTAACCCTTCAGGTGAGATCCAGCGTGTCGTGACGACGGAAGACGGGCTGCCGTCGCGAAGCGTGTACTCGCTCTTTGTCTCCCAAGATGGTGCGCTCTGGGTTACATCGGCGGTAGGGATCGCACGCGTGACGCTAAACGCTGGTGTAAGTCTGTTTGACCAGAAAGAGGGATTAACTGGCAAGCCCTGCCTCAGCATCGTTCAAAGCGGGGGCCGCGTATTCGTCGCGACGGAGGAGGGCGTTTTCGGGCTTGCCATTGGAAATGCTGGTGCCGGGCGTTTCCAAGCGATCACCGCGCTGAACAGGCTTTATACCGGCCTCGAACTGGGCCCGGACGGATCGATCTATGCGTCGGGGTATAAGCGGGTTGATCGCTTAGAATCCGACAGGGCGGTCGAAGTCTATTCCTCCATAACCGACGTCATCCATCTTCGCCGGTCGCTTCACTCAAATGGCTTCCTGATGGCAAATGCTTATGACGTGGTCCGACTCGACATCGAATCCGGCATTCCGGCCGTTTCCATAACCCTCGCCCACATCCCCGACCTGCCACAGACGCTGACAGAGGATTCCTCGGGAAACGTCTGGATAGGCACGAGCACGCGCGGAGCATTCCTGCTGCCCCAGCCGGCGGACAGACCCGAGACCCCAATCCGCCTGCCTTCGTCCGACGGATTGCCCGACACGGGCCACGTTGGAGTCGCCCGCGTCAATGACACCGTGGCCGTATTCACGAGGAAGGGGGTCCTCGATTACACGTCACCCGCGAAAACATCCGCGTTGCTCGAAATCGCTCCAAAGACAATCGCCACTGAGATTTCCAACGGCGATTCATCGGGCTCCGTCTGGGTCGCTTTCGAGAGCCCGTTCACAGACGGCTCAAGGATTCCGGTTCTTGGGCGCCTTTCCGCCAAGTCAAGCGGCTCTGCATCCTGGGAACCCTTCGCCGTTCCCGGCCTGACGCAAATCGGCGAGATCCGGTCTATCTTCGTCGACGACCGCGGCATCGTCTGGCTCGGGGGAACGGACGGCCTGCTTCGTCTTGTGCCCGGTGAATTGAAGCCAGTCAAAACGCCCGGCGCGCCGCTCATCCAGGCGAGCATCGGCTTCGGCGGCGAGCTGGCAGCGGACAACAACTCGGCGAGCTTTGACTTTTCCGCCTTGGAATTCGGACGGCGCGAGTCGATTCGATTCGAGACCATGCTATCCGGGGGCGCGGAGAACTGGTCGGCGCCGAGCAACAGCGGCCATCTGAGCCTAGCCGGGCTCCGGGACGCCCGCTACGAGCTCGCCGTCCGGGTCGTCAATGACGCCGGGATGGTCGGGCCGGCCGCAACGTGGAGTTTCACGGTCCTCCCGCCCTGGTACAAGACACTCCCGGCCCTGATCACGTTCGGCCTGCTGCTTGCTGCGGCGGTGTTCGGGGCCTTCCAGTGGCGGGTCGCCTTCCTTCGCCGGCAGAACGCCCGCCTCGAGGCGCTTGTCCGCAAGAAGACCGAGCAGCTGGAGAAGGCCAACGAGGCCAAGTCGGAATTCCTCGCGAACATGAGCCACGAGATCCGCAACCCGATATCCGGGATACTCGGCCTCTCGATCGCGTTCGAGGAGACGGTTCTCGACGAGCGCCAGCGCCACATCGCGGACTCCATCAGCAACTGCGCGACGCTCCTGGCGACCCTAGTCGACGACGTCCTCGACTTCTCGAAGATCGAGGCCGGCAAGATCGAGCTTAGGTCGGCGCCGTTCGCCCTTCGCGTCCTCCTTGAGCAGTGCGTGGCCATGATGGCCGAGAACGCGCGCGCCGCGGGCACGTCGATGAATCTTGAGGTCGACGAGAGGCTCCCCAGCCAGCTCGTGGGCGACTCGGCCCGCATCCAGCAGATCATGCTCAACTACCTGACGAACGCCCTCAAGTTCGGCGCGGGCAAGCCCGTCGTCGTCGGGGCGGCGCCCGGGTTCCACGAGCGGGTCAGGTTCTTCGTGCGCGACCAGGGCGCGGGCATGAGCGAGGCGGAGATCGCCACGCTCTTCACCAAGTTCACGCGCCTCGAGTCGGCGCGCGCGGGGAACATCCGAGGCACCGGGCTCGGCCTGGCCGTTTGCCGGCTGCTCGCGAACAAGATGGGCGGCCGTGTGGGCGTGGATTCCAAGCCGGGCGAGGGCTCGTGCTTCTGGGCCGAGATCCCCTTCGTGGCGATGAACGATGCAAGGGACGGGCCAACGGCCCAGTCTGCGCGCGCAACGCCGCTGCGGGCGCTGATCGTCGAGGACATCGACTACAATGTCATCGCGATGCAGGCCGTCCTCCGGAGGCTCGATATCCAGTCGGACGTCGTGAACGACGGCGTGGCGGCGCTCGCGCGCTTGCAGAGCTCCTACTACGACGTTGCGTTCCTGGACTGGAACCTGCCCGGCATGATCGGCACGGAGGTCGCGTCCCGCTACCGCGCGGTCGAGCCGTCGACCCGCCGGACGATCATAATCGCCACGACGGCCCACTCGTCGGACTTCAACAAGGAGGCCTGCCTGCAGGCGGGCATGGACGCGTTCATCTCAAAGCCGATAACGCCCGGCAAGATCGCGGAGGCGCTCCGCGACCTCGCGGGACCGCTTCGCACCGCCGCCTCAATCGAGGTCCGCTCCCAGCACATCACGCTCAAGCCTCCCGGCGAGATCGACCTTGAGATGCTCAGCTTCCTCGGCAACGAGACGCTCGAGGGACTCGCTAGCCAGATCGACAGGTTCCTGACCTCGTTCGAGAGCGACCGGATCAACGCCCGGAGGATCGTCGAGACGGGCGAGCGCGAGGAGATCCACCGCATCGCCCACCGCCTCCTCTCGCACTGCAGCGTCGTCAAGTACGAGCCCCTGAGCAAGCTCGCGTCCGAGCTCCAGAACCTGTCGGCCACGGCCAGCGCCGACAGGCTGCAGCAGATCTACACCGAGTTTGAGCGCGAATTCTCGGCGTTCAGGTATAAACTGGAATCGATCCGTGCTTCGACTGGACCTGCGTGAAGCCGTGCTCGACGGCAAATGCGATCAGCTTCGGAGTGCCCTTGAGGTCGAGCTTGCGAAGGATGTTGCTGCGATGGGTCTGGACCGTGCGCGGCGAGAGGTTCAGGCGCTCGCCGATCTCCTCGTCGCTCAGTCCCTGGCCTATCAGCGAGAGGATCGCCCGCTCCCAGTCGGAGAGCACCTTGACGAAGGAGCGCGGGTCGGAGCGCCGCGCCATCCTGGCCGCCTGAAACGCCTGAGAGAAATAGATCCGGCCCTCCGCTATCGCCTTCAGCGCGTCGCGAAGAATCTCAACCGTGTTTGAATTCTTGTCGATGAAGCCGTGCACGCCCGACTTCTCCACTCGAAACAGGGTGTAGTCGTCGCAGTGCGAGGAAAGCATGAGGATCCGCAGGCTCGGGATCACCTTGAGGACGCGGTCGGCCACATTGAATCCGTCCATGTCGGGGAGCGACAGATCGAGGATCACCGCGTCGGGCCTGTGCTTGAGGATTAGCTCGACGGCCTGCACGCCCGAATCTGTCTCGCCAACAACGGAATAGCCGAACTCCGAACTACAGACCTTCCTGATCACGTCACGAATCATCAAATGATCTTCGACGATTACGATTTTCACGTGGGGGACGTTGTGATGAATGGCAATTAACCTCAAGCACGCTTCTAAGCGCTGTCGGGCCCCGGGGTAGATCGTCAGAAATACGTAAAAAGACGTAGAATTCTGAGTCGAGAATACTGTCAGTGCATACAGTTTGCCTATTCATGGATGACTTCGGCCTCCAGACTGGGCTCCAAATCACGCATCTGGTGCGGGTTCATTTGTTAAAAATGCCCAGGAACGATGGCGCCCGGCACCCGGCGATGCCTGACGAGACGGCCGCTGGAAGCCGACTTGGCGCCACTGCAAGCCCCGCCCCCCCCAGATGAGCGCCACCCCCTTTTGGAATGAGCCAGGACAGAGCGGTGACAGGCCGGCGGGGAATTCGGACCCAGCCCAGAAGGGGCCGTTGGACGAGCAGTCGCTCCGGGCGCACCGGCTGGAAAGCATTGGTATGCTGGCATCTGGGATCGCCCATGACCTCAACAACGTGCTCTCGCCGATCATTCTCGCGGCACCCATGCTGAGGGAGCATGCAACGGATCCGGACGACGTCCGCATGATCTCCTCACTGGAGAAAAGCGCCGCGCGCGGAGTCGACCTTGTGCGCCAGATCCTGTCGTTCGCCCACGGCGCGGCCAGCATCCCGCAGTTCGTCGATCTCAGGCACCTCCTGCAGGAGGTCGTCGCCGTGGCGAACGAGACCTTCCCGAAGAACATCCGCGTCGCGGACAGCTTCCCCGCCAACCTCTGGCCGGTGATGGCCGACCCCACCCAGATCCACCAGGTGCTCCTCAACCTCTGCGTCAATGCTCGCGACGCGATGCCCAACGGGGGGATTCTCCGTCTGAGCGCAGAGAACGCGCTGCTCGACGATGCGACCGCTATGAAGATCGACGGCGCGCGCGCAGGTGCCTGGGTGGTCCTTCATGTCGAAGACTCCGGAACGGGCATTCCCAACGAGACGCTAGCCAAGATCTGGGAGCCGTTCTTCACGACGAAGGGCTCGGGCAAGGGAACGGGCCTCGGCCTCTCCACGGTGCGCAGCATCGTCGAGAACCACAACGGCTTCGTTCACCTGCGAACCCGTCCCGGCCAAGGGAGCACCTTCAGGGTCTACCTGCCCGCGGCGGAAGTCGCGTCCAGCATGCGCGAAATCTCGAGCATGGCGCCCAAGGGCCTTCCCGGGAGCGGGGAGCTCATCCTGGTCGTCGACGACGAGCCGCAGATTCGCGACATCACCGCCACCATGCTCACCCGGAACGGCTACCGGGTGATAACCGCAAGCGACGGCTCGGAGGCGGTGGCGCTGTTCTCGACGCGCATCACCGAGGTGAGGATGGTGATCACCGACCTGATCATGCCCAACCTTGACGGCGCCGCCCTCGCAAAGATCGTGCAGCAGCTCAATCCGTCGGTGAGGGTGCTCGCAATCAGCGGCCTCTCGAGCGGGAACAGGGGCGCAAAGGCCGAACGCTACGACGGCGCGATCCTTTTCAAGCCCTTCAAGGTAAACGCGCTGCTTGAGACCGTCGGCAACATGCTCCGCCCGGTCATCGAGGCCGAGGTGGCCTGAACCCGCGGAGCCCCGGGGCGCGGCTGCATCCGCGGAGCGGCCGCTCGGAATCGTTCGCTCTTGCCTGCGGCGCGGGTTTTCCGTTGCCTCACGCCGCTAATCCCCGGCATGAAACCGTTCCCCAAGCTAGGCATCCGCATCGCAACAGCAGCCGCTCTCTGCGGCCTCGCAACGACGACCTTCGCGAGGTCGGAGGAGTGGAAAAACGCAAAGGGCGAGACGTTCTCCGCCGAGCCTTCAGACATCATCGGTCCCTGGGCGCTCTTTGACGAGGGCACCCTTGTTCCCCTGAGCCTGCTCTCGCCGGAGGACTGCGTCCGCTTCTACAAGGGCCTCAAGATGAAGCCGGCCAGGGCGGACGACTGGAAGCAGGCGACGAGCGCAATCAGCTCGGAGGTCTACGGCCGGCTCCTCCGCTACGAGGGGGACGCCCAGAGCCACACGCTTGTCACCGACAACGAGGCGGGACGGCCCGAGCCCGAGTTCTTCATCATCTTCTACACAAACAACGACAACAACCATTCCTGGGATCTTCTCAGGCGATCGACCCCCGATCTCTACGCCGGGCTCGTCAAGGATTACCCCGGCCTGGTCCAGGGCATCGTCTACGGCTCGTTCGAGAGCCAGCAGGACCATCTCTACAATTCGGTGAACACGCGGGGTGACTGGATGTACGCGATCTACGACGAGGAGGTTCGGATGAAGAACATCCAGCACATGGTCCCCACGAACATCTACGGCATCGTGGTCATGACCCGCGACGGCGTGCCGCTTTTCGGCCCCGACGCGACCACCGACGACCAGGTCAAGGCGACGTTCGCGAACTTTTCCGCAATGCTCGCGCACATGAGGCCGAACGACCCCAAGGTCTGGCGGGCCAGGGCCCATTACCTGACGGCGGTGCAGCCGGTCGCGTTCGCCGACGGGCACAGCGATCCCCTGCTGATGGGCAACCCTCTGCTCGAGTCCGCGCTGAGGCAGATGAAGATCTACCAGGTGAGCGCAAAGTTCCGTGTCGCCGCCAGTGGCGCGATCACGGATGTCGACGTGAGCTCGCCCGACATGACGCCGGCCCAGATCAAGCAGTTCAGCGACGGCTTCAAGAGGGGCTGCCTTTTCGTGCCCGCTGTCGACCACGGCAAGTTTGTCGACGGGACCTACAGCTTCCGCATGGACGTTTCCCGGTAGACCGGCGCGTGCGGCGCGTCGGGCGCCCCGGTTCTTTTGCTTGGCTATCGCGTCCCAGGCGCAGATAGTCCGACCGCCGATGAAACCCCGATCGACCTGCGCTCTCCCGAGGCCGACTGCGCTCCGGATTGCCGTCGGCGCGATCGCCGCAACCCTGCTTGCCCCCTGCCTGGCCCGCGCCGAGGCCGGAGCCTTCTCCTCGCCGCTCTCAAACCTGGCGAGCCCGAGGGAGGGCCGAGCGATGCATGAGGGCTCGTGGGACAGGAAGCATCAGAATGACGATGCCCTGCACCTGAAGGCGGGCGAGACGGTGACCCTCTTCACGCACGAGGGCGCGGGCTGCGTCCACCGCTTCTGGGTCACCATAGCGCCGCGCGAGGATGTCGCCGTCCTCAGCCAGGCCATCCTTCGGATGTATTGGGACGGCGACGCAAACCCCAGCGTCGAATGCCCCATAGGTGCCTTCTTCGGGGTCGGCTTCGGGGAGCAAAAGGACTACATATCGATGCCGCTCGACGAGACTTCCGGGGGCTACAACTGCTTCTGGCCCATGCCATTCCACAGGTCCGCACGCTGGACGCTCACCAACGGCTCGGCCCGCCCGATCGACTCCTTCTATTACAACATCGACTTCACGGCTCTCGACTCGCTTCCCGCGGACACGCGCCACTTCCACGCCCAGTTTCGCCGGGAGAATCCGACCAGGCCGGGGATCAACTACACGATCCTGGACACGGCCGGCGCGGGCCACTACGTCGGGACGGCGCTGTTCATGGCGGGCAAGGCCCTCTACTTCCTCGAGGGAAACGAGATGGTCTACATTGACGGCGGGACGACGCCCGCCATCGAGGGGACCGGGACTGAGGATTACTTCTGCTCGGGCTGGTATTTCGACAGGGGCGTCTATTCGGCGCCGTACCACGGCGTCGTCATCAAGGACGAGAAACGGTCGCGGGTCTCCGCCTACCGCTGGCACATCGAGGACGCCATCCCGTTCACCAAGTCGATACGCTTCACGATCGAGCACGGCACGGGGAACTCGATAACCGCGGACTACTCGTCCGTCGCGTACTATTACCTGGCGGGGCCCTCCCCCGCCCCGCCCCCGCTACCCGCGGACCTGCTTCCCTCGAATCTGCCGCCGATGGTCGGATTCAAGATCCCGGGCGCCATCGAGGCGGAGGACCTGGCCTCGTCGGCAAAGGCAAGCTCCGGCGGCACGTGGGTCCAGGACATGGGACAGTGGGAATACGGCGAGGCGTGGTCCAACAGGGCCGCTCTCTTCTGGCAGGCGCAGTCGGCGGGATCGGAGCTCGTCCTTCAGGTGCCCTGCGCCGCGGACGGGCGCTACCAGGTTGTCGCGCGCATGGCGGCCGCGCCGGGCTTCGGAACCGTGCAGTTCCTCGTGGACGGCAAGCCCGTCGGGGAGCCTGTCGATCTTTACGCCCCCCAGATGACCCCCAGGGAGGTCCCGCTTGGTCCCGTTGGCCTCAAGGCCGGAACGACTCCCTTTTCAATGCGGGTCACCGGGATGAACCCGCAGTCAAAAGGCCTCGGCGTGGGAATCGACGCCCTCATCCTGACGAATTCCCCGTAGGCCCCGGCAGGGACGACTCCTCCGATGCCCAGGGACAACCCAGCCAGACTGATGCCGGAAAGGCTCATCGCCCGCCGGGAGTTCGTGCGCACCTCGCTCGGAACGCTGGGTGCAATCGCGGCGGCCACGTCGCTGCCCGCGGCAGGCGACGAGCGGGCCCCGGCGCCCGAGCCGTCGGCCGCGAGGGGGCCCGACGCGACGTTCTCGGGCGAGCACCTGGACCAGGTCGCATTCCCGATGGGCGGAATCGGGGCAGGCATGATCTGCCTCGAGGGCGCCGGCGCCCTGACCAATGTCTCCGTGCGCAACCATCCGATGGTCCAGAACGAGCCGGGCCTCTTCGCGGCCATCTCGCTCGGGGGCCCCGAGAAGGTCGCTCGGGTTGTCGAGGGCCAGGTGCCCAAATGGAAGCTCTACGAGCGAAGGCATGCAGCGAGCGGAAGTGCCCCGATGGGCGCGGGCCTGCCCCGGTTCCAGCACGCGAGCTTCCGCGCGCACTTCCCGTTCGCGCGGGTCGAGCTGGCTGACGACGCGCTGCCCATCACGGCCCGGATAACGGGCTGGAGCCCGTTCGAGCCCGGCGACGCCGACAACTCGAGCCTCCCCGTCGCCGGACTCGAATACACCTTCACGCACAAGGGGCACGAGGAGCTCGACGCCGTCTTCTCGTTCAACGCGAGGAATTTCCTGCCGGCGCGCATGAACGAGTGGGACGGCGGCCCGGAGCCCGAGCGGGGCGCCCGGGGCGCCCCGGGAGGATTCATCCTCTACGGAGGTCCGTGGCCCTCCATGCAGCAGGACGAGGCCTGGTTCTCGGCGACTGTCGACGACCCCGCCGCCAAGGTGAACCTCGCGTGGTTCCGGGGCAGCTGGTTCGATCCCCTGACGATGGTGTGGCGCGACGTCGAGGCGGGCGCCGCCTACGACCGTCCGATGCCCTCCGAGGGAGCCGCGCCGACCGGGGCCTCGCTTTTCGTGCCGTTCCACCTGGTCCCCGGGGCGAGCAAGACCGTCAGGCTGCGCCTCGCCTGGTACGCGCCAAAGACGCGGCTGCGCGAGATCGCGCCGCCCGTCGAGAAGGGCGGGTCCCCGGCGGACTTCCACGTGCCGTGGTACGCGGGGCGCTTCGCCAGCATTGACGAGGTCACGGCCTACTGGTCGGACCACTACCCGGAGCTTCTCGCCCGCACGAAGCGCTTCTCGGACTGCTTCTTTGACACGACGCTCCCGCCGCCGGTCGTCGAGGCGGTCGCGGCCAACCTGAGCATCCTCAAGTCGCCCACGCTGCTGCGCCAGGCCGACGGGCGCCTCTGGGGTTGGGAGGGCTGCGACGAGGAGAACGCCCAGGGACCGGGAACGTGCACGCACGTCTGGAACTACGCCCAGGCTATCGCCCACCTCTTCCCCTCTCTCGAGCGGACGCTCCGCGAGACCGAGTTCACGGCGGGCCAGGACGAGCGCGGCCACCAGAATTTCCGGGTCGCCCTGCCGATCCAGCCGTCGGCGCACGACTTCTACGCGGCGGCCGACGGGCAGCTGGGCGGCATCATCAAGGTGCACCGCGAATGGCGGGTCAGCGGCGACCTCGGCTGGCTGCGGGGCCTCTGGCCCCGGGTCCGCACAAGCCTCGACTACTGCATCGAAACCTGGGATCCGGGGCGCAAGGGCCTGCCCGAGGAGCCCCAGCACAACACCTACGACATCGAGTTCTGGGGGCCGAGCGGGATGATCTCGAGCTTCTACGCCGGGGCCCTTGCGGCGGCGGTCGCGATGGGGCGCGCCCTGGCCGACGACGTTACGGCCTACGAGGAGCTCCTCGGCAAGGCGACGGCGCGGTCCAACGGGGAGCTCTACAACGGGGAGTATTTCTTCCAGCGCGTCGAGTGGAAGGGGCTCAGGGCGAAGGCCGGCGAGGACACGCGCTCCTACGGGGGCGGCTACTCGAAGGAGGCGGCCGAGCTCCTCGAGAAGGAGGGCCCGAAATACCAGTACGGGACCGGCTGCCTGTCCGACGGCGTGCTCGGCTCGTGGCTCGCGCTCGCCTGCGGCGTCGGGCCCGTCCTCGACCAGGACAAGGTGCGCAGCCACCTGGCGGCCGTGCACCGCCACAACTTCAAGGCGGACCTGAGGGCCCACACGAACCCCCAGCGCCCGACCTACGCCAACGGCGCCGAGGGCGGGCTCCTCCTCTGCTCGTGGCCCCGCGGCGGGACGCCCTCCCTGCCCTTCGTCTACTCCAACGAGGTGTGGACCGGGATCGAGTACCAGGCCGCCTCGCACATGATGATGATGGGGCTCGTCCAGGAGGGCCTCGAGGTGGTCGGCGCCTGCCGCGCCCGCTACGACGGGAAGGCGCGCAACCCCTTTGACGAGTATGAGTGGGGCCACTGGTATGCGAGGGCCATGGCGTCCTACTCGCTGCTGCAGGCGCTGAGCGGCGCCCGCTACGACGCCGTCGACAAGGTGCTGCACCTGCGGCCCGCGCTTTCGGGCGACTTCCGGTGCTTTCTCTCGACGGCCACCGGCTACGGCACGGTCGGCGTCACGGACGGGAAGCCTTTCATCGAGGTCGCCTCGGGAACGATCGAGGCGAAGGAGATCCGGCACGTGCCGTTCGAGGCGAGGACCTAGTGGCGATTGTGAGCGATATGAGCGATTGGGATCATTTAAATTGCGCCCCCCGCCGTGGCGGCGCTAGGCATCGGGGATGCTCGCACAGGAACGCCACCGCCAGATCCTGCGCCTGCTTGCGGGCCGCGGGCGCCTGACCGCTTCCGAGGCGAGGTCCCGCCTCGGGGTCTCCGCGGCGACCGCGCGGCGCGACTTCGCTGCGATCGCCGACGCCGGGCTCGCCACGCGCGCCCGCGGCGCCCTCCTGCCCCATGACTTCTCGCTGGTCGAGCCGCCCTTTCCCCGCAAGAGCGAGCGGGCCGCGAGCGCCAAGGCTCGCCTGGGCCGAGCGGCCGCCGCGCTCGTGCCCGAGGACGGCACGGTCTTTGTCGACGCGGGAACCACCTGCCTCGAGGCGGGGCGCGCGCTCCTCGAGCGCCCGGCCCTGCGCATCTTCACCAACTCGGTGCCGCTGTTGGCCCTCGCGGGGGAGTCGAGGGCCGCGCTCTGCTCGGTCGGGGGCGAGGTGCGCCCGGTGAGCCTGGCGCTCACCGGGGCGCTTGCCCAGAGCTGGCTTGAGAACCTGCGCTTTGACGCGGCGCTCATCGGGGCGTCGGGCTTGGACGGGTCCGGCGGCGCGTCGACGACCGAGGTGGCCGAGGCCGGGGTCAAGGCCGAGGCCCTTCGCCGTTCCCGGCGCCGCATCCTCGTCGTCCACGCGCAGAAATGGGGCCGCCCTGCGGCGCTTCGCTTCGCCCCCTGGGCGGCCTTCACCGACCTGGTGACCGACAGGATCCTAACCCGGGAGGAGCGCGCGCCGCTGGCGGCGGCGCGCGTGCGCCTCCACTCCGTCTCATCCCGATGAAAATTGCCCGCCTCAACCGCCTCTTCAACCCGCGCACCGGCCGCTGCTTCGACGTAGCGCTCGACCACGGCTTCTTCAACGAGGGGTCCTTCCTCGCGGGGATCGAGGACCTGCCCCGGGCCGTTGCGACCCTCGTCGCAGCCGGGCCCGACGCCATCCAGCTCACCGTGGGCCAGGCGCCCCACCTGCAGAGGCTCCCGGTGCGCGCAAAGCCGGCCCTGGTCTTGCGCACGGACGTGGCGAACGTCTACGGCACCCGCCTGCCTCGGGTCCTCTTCTCGCGCATGATCGAGGAGCCGCTCGAGCAGGCCCTGCGCCTCGACGCGGCCTGCGTGGTCGTCAACCTCTTCGGCATTCCCGACCAGCCCGAGGTGGCCGAGCAGTGCATCCGCAACATCGCTCTCCTCAAGCCCGCGTGCGACCGCTATTCGATGCCGCTCATGGTCGAGCCGCTCGTGTTCCAGCCGAACGCGAAGGCGGGCGGCTACATGGTGGACGGCGACCCGGCGAAGATAATCCCCCTGGTGCGCCAGGCGGTCGAGCTGGGCGCCGACATCATCAAGGCCGACCCGACGGATGACGTGGCCGTCTATCACAGGGTCGTCGAGACCGCGGGAGGCATCCCGGTGCTGGTGCGCGGAGGCGGCAGGGCGCCGCAGGACGAGATCCTCGCGCGCACCGCCGAGCTCATCAGGCAGGGCGCCTGCGGAATCGTCTATGGGCGCAATATCATCCAGCACCCCCGTCCGGCGGCGATGACGCGGGCCCTGATGGCGGTCGTCCACGACGGCGCGAGCCCGGCGGACGCCCTCGCCTTCCTCAAATGAGCGCCCATGACCCAGGGTCGCGCGCGAGGGTAGGCGTCATCGGCGCCGGCCTCATGGGCCGCGAGGTCGCAAGCGCGTTCGGCCGCTGGTTCGCACTTCTCGACTGCCCGGTCACCCCCGAGCTCACGGCCGTCTGCGACGTGAACCCCGCCGCCCTCGACTGGTTCCGCCGGGTGCCGACCGTGAGGCACTTTGAGAGCGACCACCGCGCGCTGCTCGCCCGCGCCGACATCGACCTGGTCTACGTCGCGGTGCCCCACGACCTGCACGAGGGGCTGTACGCGGACGTCCTGCGGGCCGGCAAGGACCTCTTCGCCGAGAAGCCCTTCGGGGTCGACCTGGGCGCCGCCCGGCGGATCCGCGACCTGGCCGCGCGCCTCGGGCGGTTCGTGCGGGTCTCCTCCGAGTTCCCCTACGTCCCCGGGGCGCAGCGCGCCTACAGGCTCGCCGCTTCGGGCGAGCTCGGGAGAATCATCGATATCCGCGCCGCCTTCCTGCACTCGAGCGACCTCGACCCGGGCAAGCCCATCAACTGGAAGCGCCAGGCGGCGCACTGCGGCGAGGCGGGCGTCATGAACGACCTCGGCCTGCACGTCGCCCACCTGCCGCTTCGCCTCGGCTGGAGGCCGTCCAGGGTCCACGCGCAGCTGCAGAAGATATACCGGGAGCGCCCCGACGGCGCGGGGGGCATGGCGGCGTGCGACACCTGGGACAACGCCGTGCTTCACGCGACCGTTGACCTTTCCGGGGAGCCGGTTCCCATGACCCTCGAGATGAAGCGCATGGCCCCCACCGAGACCAACACCTGGATATTCGAGGCGCTCGGGACCGACCGCGGCGTCCGCTATTCGACCAAGGAGCCCAAGACCCTGTGGACCTACCGCCGGGGCCGGGAGCAGGCCTGGGAGAAGACCGATCTCGGATTCGAGACCCCGTTCAAGACCGTGACCGGATCGATCTTTGAGCCGGGTTTCCCCGACATAATCATGCAGATGTGGGCGGCCTACCTCGCAGAGCGCGCGGGCTCGCTCGGAGGGCGCTTTGGCTGCGCGACGCCCGACGAGGCCGTGGCCCAGCACGAGATCTGGACGGCCGCGCTCGCAAGCCACCGCGGGCAGGTTGTCGTGACGCTCTGAGGGCCGGGAGGAAAATGAAGCGCTCCACCATCAACCGGGCCTACCGCGACGCCC
Source organism: uncultured Opitutaceae bacterium (assembly GCA_964574435.1). Taxonomy (GTDB): domain Bacteria; phylum Verrucomicrobiota; class Verrucomicrobiia; order Opitutales; family Opitutaceae; genus Palsa-1447. The sequence goes on along the minus strand of CAZNNO010000012.1, from coordinate 37,430 downwards.
TGGCCTGCTTTGCGCGGCACCACTGGGCGCTCCCGCCGAGACCCATTTGGGACATCACGGACTTCGGCCTCGGGGACTTCGGGCGCCATGGACTGACTCTGGTCAACCTGGCGAACGAGCCCGAGTACTGCGAGAAGGTCATGTACGCGCGCAAGGGCCAGGAGACGCCCTGCCACACGCACGCTCGCAAGAAGGAGGACATCATCTGCCGCGCGGGCGAGCTGACGGTCGCACTCTGGCCGGTCAAGCCGGACGGCAGCGCGGCGCTGCCGGTCACGTTCGCCATTCGCATCAACGGAGGGCTGGCGGAGGTCCAGACGGGCAAACCCTTTGAGCTCGCCGCGGGCTCGCGGATCACCCTTGAGCCGGGGGTCTGGCACACGTTCTGGCCCAAGACCAAGGAGTGCATCATCGGCGAGGTGTCCACGGCGAACGACGATATGGCCGACAACTTCTTCCTCGACCCTGCCATCGGCAGGTTCCCGAACATCGAGGAGGACGAGCCCGCGGCCATCCGGCTGCTTCGCGACTAGGGCCCCATGCGCTCCGGTATACTCGCCGCGGGCAACTGGATCCGCGACCACGTGAAGACGGTCGACGCCTGGCCTGCCGAGGAGAGCCTTGCCAACATCCTCGGCCGCACGGAGGGCAACGGGGGCGGACCTTACAATGTGCTGAAGGATCTCGCGCGGCTGGGGGCGCCCTTCCGGCTGGCAGGCATCGGGCTCGTGGGCGACGACGAGGACGGCCGCTCAATCCTTGCCGACTGCCGGTCCCTCGGCATCGACGCCACGCTGCTGAGGGCCGCCCCGGGACTCGCGACAAGCTACACCGACGTAATGACCGTGAAGGGCTCGGGCCGGCGGACGTTCTTCCATGACAGGGGCGCGAATGCGCGCCTCGGGCCCGGGCATTTCGACTTCACGCGCGCCCGGGAGCGAATCTTCTACCTCGGTTACCTGCTCCTCCTCGACGCGCTCGACGCTCCCGGCCCCGACGGAGCGCCCGTCGCCCGGGCTGTCCTTGGCCGCGCGCGTGCGGCGGGCTTCACGACCTCGATTGACTGCGTGAGCGCGGCCGGCGGCCGCTTCCGCTCCACGGTCGCCCCCGTCCTCCCCGAGGTTGATGTGCTCTTCGCGAACGACTACGAGGCCGAGCAGATCTCGGGCCTCGAGATCGGACGCGGTGCCGCCCTCAGGCGGACCTCGGTGGAGGCCGTGTGCCGCGCGCTGGTCGGCATGGGAGTCAGGGGATGGGCCGTCGTGCACTTCCCCGAGGGGGCCTGCGCGTGCTCCGCGGCGGGGGACATCGTGTGGCAGCCCTCGGTTCGCATCCCGGACGGCCTCGTCCGCGGCTCGGCCGGCGCCGGCGACGCCCTCGCGGCCGGCGTCCTTTTCGGCCTGCACGAGGACTGGCCAATGGGCCGGTCCCTCGAGCTCGGCGCCTGCGCAGCGGCGGCTTCGCTTCTCCACCCCACCTGCTCCGAGGGCGTCCTGCCCCACGCGCAGTGCCTGGCCTTCGGGCGAGAAAGCGGGTACCTCGGCCCGCCATGAAAGGCGACACGCCGAGCGACCCGCATCCCCTTTGGCGCCGAGTCGCGGCCGACTGGCAGCTGGCGCGCCTCGAGCGGGCCGACACCCCTGCGCAGGACTGGTACCCGGCTTCGGTGCCCGGGGCCGTCCAGCTCGACTGGGCGAGGGCCCGCGGGCTCCCGGACCCCTGCTTTGGCCAGAATTTCCGCGCCTACGACGCCCTGGAGGACTTCCACTGGCTCTATCGCACGCGCGTGCCCTCCGTGCAAAGGGAGAAGGGCGAGCAGCTCGTCTTCGCCTGCGACGGCGTCGACTATGCGTGCGAGGTGCGGCTGGGCGGAGGGTCCGTCCTCAGGCACGAGGGCCTGTTCTCCGGCTTCGAGATTGACGTGTCGGACTGGCCTGCAGGGACTCTGCTCGAGGTTCTGGTCCTGCCGGCGCCGAAGCGCCCGGGAGCCCCCGCGGACCGCTCGCAGGCAAGCGCCGTCTGCAAGCCGGCCGTCAGCTACGGCTGGGACTGGCACCCGCGCCTGATCCCGCTCGGACTCTGGGCTGCGACCGGCTTCATCGTGCGCCCGGGCGCGCATTTGAGCAGCGTGGACTTCGCCTATGCGCTGAGCGACGACCTTTCGCGCGCCGACATCACGGTTTCCGCCGAGACCACCGCCGCGGGGCAGCCGCGCTGGCGACTCCTGGACCCGGATGGGCGGACCGCCATCGAGGGCGCATCGCCACGGGCCTCGCTGGCCAGCCCGGCTCTTTGGTGGACCCACGACCACGGCGCGCCGGCCCTCTACACGCTGGAGGTCGCTCTCCCGGGAGGCGACCTGTTCCGCCGGAAGGTGGGGTTCAGGCGGGTGCGCCTCGTGATGCACGAGGGAGCGTGGCTGCATCCGCAGGGCTTCCCGACGTCCCGAAGCCGGCCCCCGGTCACCGTGGAGCTGAACGGCCGCGCCATCTTCGCCAAGGGCTCAAACTGGGTGAACGCGGACATCTTCCCGGCGAGGGTCGCCGCGGCCGTTGCGCCACTCGTGCGGCTCGCTCGGGAGGCCAATTTCAACCTCCTGCGCTGCTGGGGCGGCGCGATCGTCAACCCCGAGTCCTTCTTCGAGAGCTGCGACGAGCTCGGGCTCCTCGTCTGGCAGGAGTTTCCGCTGGCCTGCAACAACTACCCGGACGACCCGGCCTACCTGGGCGTCCTCGACCGCGAGTCGCGCTCCATCATACGTCGCGTGCGCCAGCACCCCTGCCTTGGCATCTGGGGCGGCGGCAACGAGCTCTTCAATGCGTGGTCGGGCATGACCGACCAGTCGCTCGCGCTGCGGCTGCTCAACCGCAACTGCTACGACCTGGACCCGACAACCCCGTTCCTGGCCACGGCGCCTCTCGACGGGATGGGTCACGGCGACTACAGGTTCCGGGACGACAAGGGGCGCGAGGTTTACGAGATATTTCAGAAGGCCGAGAACACCGCCTACTCCGAATTCGGCTGCCCGGGTCCGTCGCCCGTCGACTACCTGAGGGCAATAATCCCCGGGGCCGAGCTCTGGCCCCCCCGGCCGGGCACGAGCTGGGACACCCATCACGCGTTCGGCGCCTGGGAGGCCGACCCGAATTCCCACCTCCACGTCGCCACCCTTGAGCACTATTTCGGGCCCGCCCGCGACCTCGGGGAGCTGGTCGCCCGGGGAACCTGGCTGCAGTGCGCGGGCTACCAGGCCGTGTTCGAGGAGGCGCGCCGCCAGAAGCCGCGCTGCTCCATGGCGCTCAACTGGTGCTTCAACGAGCCCTGGCCCAGCGCGGCCAACAACTCGATCGTCAACTGGCCGGCGCAGCCGAAGGACGCCTTCGACGCGGTCAGGGCCGCCTGCCGCCCGGTGATGGCGAGCGCGCGCATCGCGAAGTTCCAGTGGCGGGCCGGCGAGACCTTTTCCGCCGAGATCTGGCTGCTCAACGATTCGCCGACAACGGTCCCCGCCGGCGAGGTCACAGTGACGCTGGCAGCCGGCGCCGGGGCCGGGGCCGTGCTGCTTCGCTGGTCGCACCCGGAGGCCGCCCCCGGGAGGAACCTTTCGGGCCCCTGCGTGCGCTCCGTCCTCCCCGCGGCGCCGTCCGGCGCCTTCGAGCTCATCCTGGAGGCCGGTCCCGGCGGAGCGTGGAGCACGAGATACCGGCTTAGCCTCCGCCAGCCCTGATCTGGCGCGCCCGCCTGCGGCGGCGGACTTTACATGGTCGCGGCCGTGGGTACGCTTGACCTCCTATGGGTAATGATGCCCGCACCGTCGAAAACGAGGCTGAACGCCTGCTGCGGGCTCTCATGCACGTCGAATGCGACCCGGGCGGCCGCACGTGGAACTATGAATCCTGCCTCAGGATTGCCCCGATAACCCTGGAGATCAACCGGTTGAAGAAAGAGAGGGATGCGGTAATCCTCACCCACTCCTACGTGGAGCCCGAGATCGTCTACGGTGTCGGAGACTTCAGGGGCGACTCCTACTACCTGAGCGTCAAGGCGAGGGACTCGCGCGCCCGGGTCATCGTCTTCGCCGGCGTCGTGTTCATGGCGGAGACGGCCAAGATTCTCTCGCCGGGCGCAACCGTGATTGTGCCCGACCGCGGCTCGGGCTGCTCGCTGGCGGACTCCATCACGGGGGAGGACGTGCGCCGGCTGAGGGCCCTCCATCCCGGCGCAACCGTGGTCTGCTACATCAACTGCACGGCCGAGGTTAAGGCGGAATCCGACGTCTGCGTCACGTCCGGAAACGTCTACGACATCGTGTGCGCGCTTCCCGCATCGCGCATCATCTTCGTTCCCGACCGCCTCATGGCGCAGAACCTCCGGGCGGAGCTCAGGCGGCGCGGCGTGGACAAGGAGGTCATCTCATCCGACGGCACCTGCCTGGTGCACGACGGGTTCACGACGGCCGAGATGGAAGCTGCGCGACGGAGGTTCCCCGGGCTAAGGGTGGTCGCCCACCCCGAGTGCCCGCCCGATGTCGCTGCGGCCGCCGACTTCGTCGGCAGCACCGGAGCGATGATGAAGTACGTGAAGGCGACCAGGGCCCCCTACTTCCTCATGCTGACCGAGTGCGGGCTCGTCGGCCGGCTGCAGGTGGAGGCCCCCGAGACGAGCTTCATCGGCGGCTGCCGCCTTTGCCCCTACATGAAGCTCAACTCGCTCGAGAAGGTCCGCGACGCACTCCTGGCGCCGCGCCCCGACCAGATTGTTAGCCTTGACGAGTCCCTGCGCGAGCGCGCGGGGCGCTGCATTGAAAGGATGTTCGAACTTGCACCCGCGAACTGACCACCTGATCGACCTGGCGCTCGACGAGGACGCCGGCCTGGGAGACGTGACAAGCCGGGCGATCTTCCCCCCGGGTCACAGGTCGCGCGCCTTCATCTCGGCGGCCGAGGACCTCGTCATCTGCGGCCTCGGGGTCGCGGCCCGCGTGTTCGAGCGGGTCGATCCCGGGCTCACGGTCCGCGCCGCCGCCCGGGACGGCGACCGCGTCCGCAAGGGACGCCGCGTGCTCAGCATAGCTGGCCCGACCGCGTCCCTGCTGACAGCCGAGCGCACGGCCCTCAATTTCCTCCAGCGCCTCTCCGGGATCGCCACCCTCTCCCGAGAGTTTGCGGACGCGGCGGCCGCCGCGGGCGTCCGGATCGTCGACACCCGAAAGACCACTCCCGCCTTCCGCGCCCTCGAGAAATACGCGGTTCGCTGCGGCGGCTGCCACAACCACAGGAGCTCGCTCGGCGAGCACGTCCTGATCAAGGACAACCACATCGCCGCCGCCGGCTCGATTTCAAGGGCCGTCACGAGGGCGCGGGCGGCCGCGCCGCATCTCTGCCGCATCGAGGTGGAGGCGAAGACCCTGGCGGAGGTCCGGGCGGCCGTCCGGGGGGGGGCCGACGCGGTGCTCCTCGACAACATGGCGCCGGCGCAGGTGGCGGCCGCCGTGAGGGTTGTCGGCGGCGCGGCGGCAATCGAGGTCTCAGGCGGCGTGCGGCTCGCGAATCTCCTGGACTACGCCCTTCCCGGTGTCGACGTGATCAGCATCGGCGCCCTCACCCACTCGGCCCCCGCCGCCGACCTGAGCCTTACCGTCTTGCCCCGGGGGCGCTGACTCCGCGTGCAAATCTTCAGAACCGACTGCCTTGTCATCGGAGCGGGCCTCGCGGGCTCGGCCTACGCGCTCAACGCCGCGAATTCCGGGCTCACGTGCGAGCTCCTCTCGCTCGCGGATCCCCTGAGCGCGAACAGCGACTGGGCGCAGGGCGGCATCATCTACGACACGAGCCCCGACACGTCCGCCCTCTCCCGCGACATATTCGAGGCTGGGGACCACATGAACAACCCGGCGGCGGTTGAGCGGCTGGTGCGCGAGGGGCCGCGCCTCGTCAAGGAGATGCTGATCGACAGCCTGGGGGTGGCGTTCGACCGCGGCGGCGACGGCCGCCTCGACCTCACGCGCGAGGGCGGCCACGGCGAGCGAAGGATCATCCATTCGAGGGACGCGACCGGGCACGCCATCCTTTCCGCGGCGGCGATGCGCGTGGATTCCACGCCCCGCATCCGGCGGCGCGCGGGCTGGGTCGCGATTGACCTCCTGACCCTGTCGCACAACTCCACCGAGCCGGCCGACAAGTACGAGCCGCTCACCTGCTTCGGCGCCTACGTCCTCGACACCGCCACCGGCGACACCTCGGCCATCGTGGCCAGGAAGACCGTCCTCGCCTGCGGCGGGCTCGGCCAGATCTTCCTGCACTCGACGAACCAGCCCGGCAGCGTCGGCCACGGCGTCGCCATGGCCTACCGCGTGGGCGCGCGCCTGATCGACCTCGAGTACGTGCAATTCCATCCGACTGTGTTCGCGAAGAAGAACGCGCCGCGGTTCCTTGTGACGGAGGCCCTGCGCGGCGAGGGGGGGATCCTCGTCAATTCGAGGGGCGAGCGCTTCATGGACGCGGCCCACCCGCGCGGCTCGCTCGCGCCGCGCGACGTCGTGGCGCGAGCGATCCGGCACGAGCTGGCGGCGAGCGGCGAGCCCTGCGTCTTCCTCGACCTTTCGGCCATGCCCGCGGGCTTCGCCCGCGAGCGCTTCCCCAACATCTTCGAGCGCTGCCTCTCGCACGGGGTGAACATCGAGCGCGAGCCGATTCCGGTGGTTCCCGCGGCCCATTTCGCCTGCGGCGGCGTCCACACCGACCTCGAAGGGCGCACGAACATCAGGAACCTGACGGCCATCGGCGAGACGGCATGCACCGGCCTCCACGGAGCCAACCGGCTCGCCAGCACGTCGCTCCTCGAGTGCCTGACGGGGGCGGCCTTCGCCGCGGGCGCCGACGCGGTCGACATCGCCCAGGGTTCGTTCCGGCTGCCGGACCCGAACCCCTGGGAGGGCCCCACCCGCGTGGCCGATCCGGTGCTCGTTCGCCAGGACATGCTCCAGATCCAGCACACCATGTGGAATTACGCGGGCGTGGTGCGGTCGCCCCGGCGCCTGACGCGGGCGCGGCGAATCCTGCTCGAGCTGCGCGAGGAGATACAGAGCTTCTACCGCGGCTGCGCGCTCACGCGCGAGCTGATCGAGCTTCGCAACGCCGTCCAGACCGCCCTTCTCGTCGTGCACGCCGCCACGCTGAACCCCGTGAGCAAGGGCTGCCATTTCGTTGCCGCCGAGGATTGAGCGCGGACCGCTCTGCGGGGCAGGGCCGAGCGCCCGCCCCTGCGGGAGCAATAGCCCGGCCCGTATCCGGGAGCGCGGCTAGGAGGCCTGCTTGGGGTGCGCCTGCGTGGATCCGATCTGGCGCAGGACCGCCAGGAGCGTCTCCTCCTGCTCGGCGGGGTCGAGGTTGTAGGCTTCGAGGCGCTCCCTGTAGCGCGGCAGGTTCGCGAAAAATCCCTCGAGCCGCTCCCGGGTGATCGCCTCCGTGAATTCGCCCAGGCCGGACTCGGCCAGGAAGTGGGCGTTGTGCGTCTGCTCAAACTGCTTCTTCAGCGGCACGCCGAAATAGGGCTTCTTGAGGAAGATCGAGTCCGCAATGAGCGAGAATCCCGTCGTGCCGATGATCGCCTTGCAGCCGCAGAGGTCGCGCACGTACGTCGCTCCCTGTGCGCGGTAGCTGATGTTCCCGTCCTCGCCCACCCTGTTGTTGCAGTACACGAGGAATCTCTCGTCCATCCCCTTCAGGATCCCGATCAGCTCCGGGTTCTGCTTGGTCAGGTAGACCAGAACATGGCTGCCGACCGTCGGCCGCAGGCTTCGGATCTCGGCCTGGATGATCGGCGAGACAAACCGAACCCTCTCGCTGGGCGCGGGCGGCTTCTTGAAGGACTTAACCAGGTACGCTCTCGCACCGAAGGTGCAGAAGCGGGTGGCCAGCCGCGCCACCCAGAAGGCTGGCATGTTGGTCCCAGGCGGCGCCTTTATGTAGAGAAGCTCATGCTGGTTGTCCATGCTGATGAGCGGCTTGCGAAGGGCATGGGAGGCGACCGCGGTGAAGGGCTCGTAGGCCGACAGGAACACGTCGGGCTGGAACTGCACGAGTTCGCGCTTAAGCCGGCCCCAGTTCCTGAGGTAATAGGGAAAGCAGTGCAGGTTCCTGATGACCGTGTCCACGAGCGACAGCCCCCTGGGATTAAAGTGGAGGCTGATGCCTTCGATCCGCGTGGGATTGAAGGCGCCCAGGGAGCGGTACGCCCTGTCGCCGTAGGTGAGCACCTTGACGGCGTGCCCCTCGCGCTTCAGCCGCGTGGCAATCTCCATCGCCTCGAATACATGCCCTAGCCCCTCTCCGGAGACGCCGTAGACTATGTTCATTGGAAGGGCGAAAACTCTGGCGCCGCGGAAAGGGACGCCGGACGCCACATCTGGCGAACACCCGGCACAAAGACCAGTACAACTTCAGGGAACCGGCTCCAACTGCACGGCCCACTGGTTGTCGAGGCGCAGAGAGAGGTCCAGCGGGTCGCCGACCCCAACCCTGCCCCGCGGCACCTGGTACGCCCAGACTTCAAAATACGTCAGGTTGGCTCCCCCGTAAATGGTGGAGAACGCGCCGTCCACCGCGTCAAGCCCGCACGAGACCATGATCCTCCCTATCCGCGGCACGTGGAAGCGGGCGTCGGTCGTGAACCACTTTCCCCCGAGGAACACCTCGGCATAGGCGTGGAAGTCCATGTGCCCCTCGGGATCCGGGAAGCCGATGTCCGGAAGGTGGCCGGTGACATAGCGGGCGGGGACGTTGAAGGTGCGGTTGAGCGCGATGGCAAGGTGGGCGAAGTCGCGGCAGACCCCGTAGCCGCGCTGGAGCACGTCCCAGGCCGATAGGTCGGGGCGCCCCGACAGGTAACGATACTCGAGGTTGTCGTGAAGCCACCGGCTGATTGCCTGGACCCTGGGCCAGCCGTGCTCGATCGCCCCGAATTTCTCCCAGGCAAAATTCACCAGCTTGTCGGAGTCGCAGTACCTGCTCGGTAGGGTGTACCGAAGGACCGACGGCGGCAGCTCGCCCGGCGCAAGCGCCGTGGGCTCACCGAGGTCGTGGTTGTCCGGCTTCGACGAGACGGCGACGATGGCGTCGTGCCTGATGCAGTTCGTTCCCCTTGCGAGGGCCAGGCGATAGTAGGGGTTGCCGTGGCTGTCCGTGAACTCCTCCGAAGGCAGGCCGTCACCGAGCGTTATCGCCTCGGCGATCACGTGGTGGTTGCCGTCGGGCCTCGGCCTCACGTTCAGGAGCAGGGTGGCGGTACCCGTGACCTCGTAGGCCAGGCTGCACCCGACGCGCAGCGTGACGTCAAATTTCGGCGGAACGGCTCTTGGGACCATGGCACCCACACCCTGCACCATTCGGGAATCTCTAGCAATCGGTTTCACCTTGGCGATGACACAGATACCTGATGACTTGCAGTTGTTCCCGGGGATGTTCTGATTTCGGGCACCCCAATGACCTCATCAAAGCACGTATTCATCGGATCTGACAGCGGCGCCACGACTTCGAAGACCGGCGGCGTGTGGGCCGACGGCTCGATGGTGTCGATGAAGCTCCTGCAGAGCTCCACGAACGCGCAGGCCGGGACCGGCGCGGTGGTCTCGGGCTGGGTCCAGGGGGTCGCGGGATTCCTGGCCGAGAACAGCCTCACCTGGAGCCAAGTGCGGGGCGTGGGCCTGGCGATCCCGGGCCCCTACCACCGGTACGGCGTCCTCGGAAAGGCCGCCAACCTTCCCGCAAGCTTCGACGGGTGGAATTTTCACGACGACTACAGCCGGGCCCTCGCCGCGGCGGCCGGCCGGGCGATTCCTCTCGTCGTCGGCAACGACGGGAAGTTTGGCGGCGTCGCCGAAGCCAAGCTCGTGCGCGCGGGCAGGAAGGCGTCCGTCCTCATGCTGGCGCCGGGCTCCGGCCTCGGGTGCGCCTACATTGACCCCAACGGTCTGCCCCTTGACGGGGAGACGCTCGCGGGCATGGAGGCTGCGCACATGCCTGCGCCCCTCCACCTGCTCGGTATGAAGACCCTGCCCTGCGGCTGCGGCAGGACCTGGGGCTGCATAGAGGCCTACACCACGCTTTCCGGCATGGCGCACCTGGTCGATGAGGTGCTCAAGAGGCACCCGACACACCAGCTGGCCCGGTCCACCCTTTCGTCCAAGGAGAAGGCGCTTTCGATCCGCGGGCTGGCCCAGAAGGGCGACGCGCTTGCCACGGAGATCTTCGATTTCCAGGCACGTGCGCTCGGGCTCCATGCCGCCTCGCTCTGCCTTGCGCTCGATCCCGGATTCGTGGTCATCGGCGGCGGCCTCATGGACCACGAATCGACGACCCAGGAGTTCCGCGAGCGCTACATCACTGTCCTGCGCGAGGCGGCCCTGCCCTTCCTCTGGCCCGCCCAGCGCGCGACGATCAAGTTCGCGGCCTCTGAGCTTGGCGAGCTCTCGCAGGCAATCGGGGCTGCCCTGGTCGCACTCTACACGTCCAAGTCCGGTTAGGCGCGGGGACCGCCGAATGGGCGAGCCTGGCGCCGCACGCGGACCCGGACCTGAGAACGCCGGTCCGCCCGAGATTGCCCTCGTCGCGCGTCGCGCGTCCGTGCAAAGTCCGCCTATGGCAAACGAGAACCCCGCCGTGGCCCCCGACCCGTCACGCAGCTGCCCCTGCGGCAGCGGAAAGGCGATCAGCGCCTGCTGCGGGCCAGTCCTGTCCGGGGAGAGGTTGGCATCGACCGCCGAGGAGCTCATGCGCGCCCGCTTCACGGCCCACGCCACCCGCGACTTCGGCTTCCTGCACCGCTCCTACCGGCCGACAGCGCAAAGGCCCTATGTCCCGGCAGAGGGGGAGCCGACAACCCAGTGGACCCGCCTCGTCATCCACGCCCACGGGCCCGGCAGGGCGCCCGAGATGGCCTATGTCGAGTTCTCAGCCTACGGCCTCGAAGGCGGCGTCGAGCACGTGCTCCACGAGAAGGCGGAGTTTGTGCGCGAGGGTGGCGCCTGGCTGTACACCCGGGCCCTGCGCGAGGGGCCGGCGCCCTTCGTGGCCGCGGCGAAGAAACCCGGGCGCAACGACCCATGCCCCTGCGGCAGCGGCAGGAAGTACAAGCACTGCTGCATGCTGAAGGAATAGGCCCCGGGGCGCCACCCGGCGGTTCCCCCCGGGCCCGCGCGAGCCGCGGGGCGTAAAAGTACCCGCCCGCTCATGCTCGCAAAAATCTGCTAAACGTGCTCAGCATTAGGGCAATACCTTGCCTGCATCCCTCCACCCCCCATAATAGGGCGCACATTCCAAAGAACCCCCGCCACGCCGCATGCAATACCTCGGACTGCTGTTCACCTTTGCGCTTCTTGCGGTGAATCTTTGGGGCCTGATGCTGATCGCCGGCCTGTACTGGCGCAACCGCTGGTTCGCGCTCGCTGCCGGCCCGATACTGGCGGTTACCCTGATCTACGCCATCGAGTGCCACCACGGGCTCGGCCCCACCCTGCCCGGCCTCGAGGTCTTCTCCACGCTGCTCTCCGTTGCGATGATCGCGGCGGCCAGCGTCCGCTACGAGCCGGTCTGGCTGGGCGAGCGCTGGAGGCCGCTGGTCGAGGCCTGGCGCGCCGAGTTCGCCCCGGCGCGGCTGGTCGGCTGTTTCGGTGTCTGCATCGCCGTCTTCCTCTATGCGATGTCGTGGCGCTTCATCTACCCCGACATCGACGGCTCCTCCGAGAAGATCGCGGACTTCTCCTACATCTGCAGCTACTACAGCGGAGCGACGCTCCCGGTGCAGGACGCCTGGTTCAGCCCGTACCTTTCGACGCAGTACTACAGCTTCCAGCACTACGCAGCAGCCCTCATGGGGCGGATCCTGCTCCTACCGACCGGCTCGGCCTACAACATCGGCTACTGCCTGCTGGTCGCGCTCGGCGGGACGGCGTTCGCGGGGTCGGTTTTCATGGTCGCGCGCAAGGCGTGGACCCGGGCGGCCGTGATCTCGTGCTTTGTCATCGGCGGGACCGGCGTGACCATCCTCGATCATTTTACGGACAAGGATGTCTCCCCGTGGACCACCATGCGCTACATCGGAAGCGCCCAGATGGACAAGCCGCCGCTCGGCCCCTGGCTCAGGGCCTACAATTACAAGTTCAAGGTGCCCGAGCCCGACAGCAACGACTTCGTGATGGAGCTGCCCGGCGAGATCTATTCCTACGTGGTCTTCCTCGGCGACTACCACGCGCCGCTGTCGGGCTACTACCTCCTCGGGCTCTGCGCGATGGCGATGATGCTCTGGACCCGCACCCGCCAGCTCCGCTATGCCGGGATCGCGGGAAGCACGCTCACGTGGACGCTCCTGGCGAACACCTGGGTCCTGCCCCTCCAAGGCCTTGCCGTCTTCATGTGGCTCGCCGTCAACTGGCGCGACTGGCGCCGCCTGGTCCCCGCCGTCGCGGCGGGCGCGGCGGCCATCTGGCTAGCCGCGTGGGTCTACCTGTCCGCGTTCACCTCGGCGGCCTCCGGTTACGACACGGCGGTTCGCTGGGTCCCGGCGATCGAGCACACGCCGCCGCTGCTCTTCATCCTCTTCCTGCTCCCGACGATAGCCTTCATCATCCTCGGGTTCGTCTCCGGCAGCCCCCAGGGCAGGCGCCTGGCAGTCCTCTGGCTGATCCTGCTCCTCTTCACGGAATTCTTCTACGTGGACGACGAATACTCGGGGCACTACGACCGCTTCAACACCACGCTCAAGTGGTGGCCCTGGGTCATGGCTGGGACGCTCATGACACTCGCCCCTTATGTCATGGAGCAGGCGCGCCGGCGCTGGGTGCGCATCGCGGGATTCGTCTTCTGCCTCTACCCCTGCTTCTACGCCTACGACCTCTGGAAGCCGATGTGGTACGGGCCCAAGGACTCGATGGGCAAGATCGAGGGGACCTACTACCTGACCAAGGAGGAGTTCCCGCGGCTGATGCTCGGCCGCCTCAAGGTCGAGAAGCCCGGCGTGGTGATCGAGAGACCTGACGAGAAGGGCGGCTTCACGAACTCGGCCGTCATCCCGCTCTTCGCGGGCCAGAGGATGTGGCTCGGCTGGTGGGGCCATGAGCTCCTCTGGCGGGAGAACCGCGAGGACGTGCGACGCCGCCATGACCGCCTGATGCTTTTCTACAGCGGGGGGATCCCCGACGCGGGCAAGTGGCTGGTCGCCCAGGGGATCGACTACGTCCTGTGGTACCGGCCGGGCGACACCCCCGAGCTTTGGGAGAAGATCAACAAGCTGGTGGCGCCCGAGTACGTCTGGTGCGACATCCTCACCTATCAGAACGAGGACGGACGCAGGGTCGGGCTCTGGAAGCGCGCCCCGGGGGTAGCTCCCTGAGGCGGCCGCCCGCCGGCGGCCCCGTTCCAGGGGGCTAGGACCCCGCCCTGTCCGGGACTATTATCTTCAATACCGAGCGCACGCGGTTCAGTTCGCCGTGGAGGTGGCTCATGATGAAGGCGATCTCGATCGCCCGGGATTCGGGCACGTCCCCATTGGGCTCGATCGACAGCCGGGTCTCGAGCGTCGAGAACCGCCTGCCCACCTCGCGCAGGCCGAGGTCGAGGGCGCTCGCCTTCATATGCCCTGAGTCGATGGCAAGCTGTTTGCGGTCCGACGACTGAGCCCCGGCCTTTGCCTGCGTCAGCCAGCGCTCCATGTCCTCGAGCGTCGTGGTCACCCGCGACTTGTAGGTTGGAAGGTCGATCCCGAGGCGGCCGGCGGCCTCCTCGGGCTTTTCGATCTTCTGGAGGCCTGCGATCTCGGCCTTGATGATGTTGAGCTGCTCGAACACCCGGATCCTGTCGGGCGGCTTCACCATGTAGTGGCGCACGCCCAGGCGCGCCGCGCGCACGACCGTGGCGCTGTCCGTCGAGGTCGTGCAGATGATGACCCGCACATAGCGGCACGCCGGGGTTGCCCTGACCCTTTCAAGCAGGTCGAGACCGGAGATCGACGGCAGCATCAGGTCGAGGAACACGACGTCGAACGGGTGGCGGGGGTCCTCCATCAGCTTGAGCGCCGTATCCCCGTCCGAAGCGGTCAAAATGCGGTGGTCACCCTCTGACTTGAGGATGCTTAGAAGCATTTCGCGAGAAGTCGCCTCGTCCTCGACAATAAGGATGTTCACAACAGGGAGGTTTGGCCCTTCATTTCGGGAAAAGGCGCCCCCGTGTCAACCGTTGGCGGCTGGATTTGTTGCTCGAATGTCTCATTTGACGGCGGCCCAGACCCGCTGCACGTCGTCGTGGTCCTCGATCTCCTGCAGGAACTCCCCGACGTCGGCCCGCGAGGCGTCGTCGAGTTCGGGGATCACCTTCGCGATGTATCCCAATTCACTCGTAATGACCGACCAGCCGTGCTGGGACAGCCAGGTCGAGACGGCATGCACCGCGGTCCTGTCCGTGATGAACCGCGCGCCCGCATGGCCCTCCGGGACGTCATCGTTCTGGTTGTGGCCAAGCTTCTCGAAGTCGTTGGCGCCCGCCTCAATTGCCGCAGCCTCGAGGTCGCTCGCGGGATCCGGGTGGTGGGCCTCGACGATCCCGACATGGTCAAAGAGAAACTTGTTGCTGCCCGCGGTGCCAAGGACGCCCCTCTTGAAGAGGAAGCGGATCTCGGCCGCAGTCCGCTGGTGGTTGTCCGTGTAGACCTCGACGATCACCGGAACCTTGTGGGGGGCGTAGCCCTCGAACACGACGTGCTCAAGGACGAGCTTGTCGTCCCCGTGGCCCGACCCCTTCTTGATCGCCCGCTCGATGACGTCGCGGGTGACGCTGGCCTTGCGGGCCTTCTCGAGGACGGCGAAGAGCCGTGCGTTGGCGGCGGGGTCCGGGCCGCCTAGCTTCGCGGCGACCGTGATCTCCTTGACCATCTTTCCCACCACCTGCCCCTTCTTCAGGTTTACGATCGCACGTTTCGCGTGAAGCCATTGGCGTCCCATGAGACGAGAATGGCTAGCATCCCTGTGTCTCCCGGGCAATTGCAAAAGATTTTGAGTCTCGCAGCGGGGCGCCCGATCCCGCGGCCCGGCCCGAAAGCGCGCCCGGGCGGCCAAATCGGGTTTGCCGCGACAGCCGGCGGGAGCGATGCTCCCCTGGTTTCCGCGGCGCGGAACAGCCCATGATCAATCCCGTGAACATCCAGGCAATCGGCGATGAGATCGCCATCGCATGGAGCGATGGCACCGAGTCCTACCTGCGGCACGACCTCCTCAGGCGGGCCTCGCCAAGCGCGTCGACGCAGGGGGAGCACGACGTGTTCGGCAACCGGTACGGCGGCGAGGGAAAGGCCGATTACGCCGGGGTCAGGGTCGTCGGGTGGGCCTGGATCGGCAACTACGCGATACGCTTCGACTTCAGCGACGGCCACGGGACCGGACTTTACACATTCGACTACCTGAGAAAACTGGGCGAGGTTCCACCCGCCTAACCTCCAATCCCATGGCCACGCCCGTCACATTCCCTGCACGCACCACGACCCAGGAGGTCGAGCTCGGAGCGCTCCTCCAGCCGAAATTCGGCCCGGATGGAATGATCCCCTGCATCACCGTGGACCATGCCACGAACGAGGTGCTCATGTTCGCGTTCATGAACGCTGAGTCGCTCGCCCACACGATCCGCACGCGCAAGGCGACCTACTGGAGCCGCTCCCGGGGCAAGCTCTGGGTCAAGGGCGAGGAGTCCGGGAACGTGCTGCGGGTCATCGACCTTTACGTCGACTGCGACCAGGACGTCCTGCTCCTCAAGGTCGAGAACGCGGGCCCCGGGGCCTGCCACAATGGCTACCCCTCGTGCTTCTACCGCAAGCTTTCGCCAGGGGCGGACCCGGGGGCGCCGCAGTCGCTCAGGCTCCAGTTCGCCGCGGAACGCGCCTTCGACCCGGCAAAGGTCTACAAGAAGAAGTAACCCGCCCGGTCACTCGGACTCCTCGAGCATCGTGATCATCAGGTCCGCGCTCGAGACCACCTGGCCGTCCACCGAGCATGTTACCGCGGCGACCGCAATCAGGTTGCTTCGGACCTTCGTCAGCTTCGCGTGGATCCGAAGCTGGTCGCCCGGCCGCACCGGCCTGCGGAACTTGACCTTGTCCGCGCTCATGAAAAAGGCGGGCTTCGGGATCCAGTTGTTGTGCTTCACGACCAGGATCCCGGCGGCCTGGGCCATCGCCTCGAGCTGGAGGACTCCCGGCATCACCGGGTTCCCAGGGAAGTGCCCGTTGAAGTAGGGCTCGTTGAACGTGACGTTCTTGATCGCGACCAGCTCGTCCGTGCCCTTGATCTCGACAACCCGGTCGACCATGACGAACGGGTAGCGGTGCGGCAGGATGTCCAGGATGCTGCGTATATCGAGCGTCTCGACATCCATCGCGGGCGTCGGCCTCAGGGCGCCCTTGCGCCTGGCGCCCCCCTTCTTGCGCTCCTGGAGGCGCTCGAAGAGGGCCTTGGTCAGCTCGGCGTTGAGTGCGTGCCCGGGGCGCGTCGCGACGATATGCGCCTTCAGCGCCACCCCGAGCAGCGAGATGTCCCCGATTATGTCCAAAATCTTGTGCCGGACGAACTCGTCCTTGAAGCGCAGGGGCTCCTTGGACAGCACCTTGTCCCC
Source organism: uncultured Opitutaceae bacterium (assembly GCA_964574435.1). Classification (GTDB taxonomy): domain Bacteria; phylum Verrucomicrobiota; class Verrucomicrobiia; order Opitutales; family Opitutaceae; genus Palsa-1447. The sequence continues at coordinate 20,781 of CAZNNO010000012.1, read as the reverse complement.
CTTGATGACTATGGCCGAGTCGAGCGAGCCCCCGCGGATTTTCCCGAGCTTCAGGAGCTCCTCGATGTCCTCGTAGATCGTGAACGTGCGGGCCGGGGCGACCTGGGAGACGTAGGTCTCCGGATCGATTGAGAGCGAGAGGTGCTGCGTGTGGATCCCGCGGTCGTCCGCCGACGTGCACGAGATCTTCAGCCCGTCATGGGGAATCGCGATAATCGACGAGTTGCCGCGGGTCACCGAGACCGGCGCATCAAGCGCGTAGTACTCGCGCTCGGCGTCCTGCTCGACTGGCTCGCCCTCGGCGATCAGGTTCGCGTAGGGCCGGGCTGAACCGTCCATGATCGGGGGCTCCGATGCGTTCATCTCGACCAGCACATTGTCGACGCAGCACCCGCTGAGCGCGCTGAGGACGTGCTCGACCGTGTGGATCTTCACGTGGCCCGACTGGATCGTCGTCGCCCGGACGAGGTCCGTGACATGGTCCACGCGCGGCTGCACCTCGGGCGCGCCGCTCAGGTCAGCGCGCCTGAACACGACGCCGTGGTTCGCCGGCGCCGGCCGCAGGGTCAGCGTCACCGCCTCCCCCGTGTGCAACGCATTGCCCTTGATGGTTACCGGGCGCGACAGGGTCCTTTGTTTCATGGGGCTTAGGAGGGAGCAGTGTCGGCAAGTCGAGCCGGACAGCGCAAGCGCGGAGAGTCGGCGGGCTCGGCCTTGACAGGGAGGGCCGGGTGCTTAGGACTCGTCCTTCCCGCATACGAAACGCCCATCCCGATCCGCCAAGCCGCCATGCCAGCTGCAAACGACATTCGCAAAGGTCAGGTAATCAAACATAACGGTGAGCCCCATCTCGTCATGGAGACCCAGCATCGCACGCCGGGAAACCTGCGCGCCTTCGTCCAGGTGAAAATGCGGAACCTCCGCTACGGAAAGGCGCTCGACCAGCGCTTTGCTTCAACCGACACGATCGAGGTTCTTCCGACCGACCGCCGGACCCTGGAGTTCAGCTACGCGGACCGCGATTCCTACGCGTTCATCGACCCGACGACATTCGACCAGATAGAGCTCACCGCGGAGACGCTCGGCGACGTTAAGAACTACCTGACCGCCGGCGGGAAGGTCGACGTGCTTTTCGTCGACGAGAAACCCCTGACGGTCGAGCTGCCCTCGGCCGTGAACCTCAAGGTCGTGGAGTCCGCCGACGGGATCCGAGGCGACACGACGAGCAACGTTCAGAAGCCGGCGAAGCTTGAGACCGGGCTGATGATCCAGGTCCCCCTCTTTGTGAAGGAAGGCGAGTTGGTGCGGGTCAGCACCGCCGACGGAACCTATCTGGGCCGCGCCTAGCCGTCCTCCTTGGGGGGCCTCCCCTTTCTGAACCCGCCCACGCACAGGCCAGCCGCCCGCGACGAGAGTCGCGGCTGGATCTACGGCGCGCTTGGCATGCTGGGCTTCAGCCTCACCCTGCCGATGACACGGATCGCGGTGCAGGAGCTGCCCCCGGTCGTGGTGGGCCTCGGCCGCTCCCTCATCGCCGGGCTCCTCGGTGCCGCGCTCCTTTGGCAGAGGCGCGCTCGATTGCCTTCCAGGCGGCAACTGCCTGGACTGCTCCTTGTGGCGGCCGGGGTCATCGTCGGCTTTCCCCTGCTCACCTCGCTCGCCCTGCGCCACGTCCCCGCAAGCCACGGCGCCATCGTGGTCGGCCTGCTGCCGCTGGCGACGGCGCTCTTCGGCACCTGGCTGGCTCATGAGCGCCCCTCGGCCGCCTTCTGGTGCGCCGCCATTGCGGGTAGCGCGGCCGTGACGGCGTTTGCCCTCGGCGAGAGCGGCTGGACCCCGCGGGCCGCCGACGGGCTCCTGCTGCTGGCCTCGGTCCTCTGCGGCCTTGGCTACGCGGAAGGCGGGCGCCTTTCCCGGGAGCTCGGCGGATTGGCAACCATCTCGTGGGCGCTCATCCTCGCCTCGCCCGCCGTTGCGGCCGCCGTCGCCTGGTCCGCGCTCGCCTCAGGGCTGCATGCCTCGCCGATCGCGTGGGCCGCGTTCGGGTACACCGGTGTGGTCAGCATGTTCCTTGCGTTCTGGTGCTGGTACCACGGCCTCGCACTCGGGGGAATCGCGCGCGTCGGCCAGGTCCAGCTGCTCCAGGTATTCATCACGCTTGTCTGGGCGCGCCTGCTGCTCGGCGAGACGGTGACCGCCAGCGCGGTGGCTACCGCCGCGGTCGTCGCGGCCTCGGTGGCGCTCAGCCGGAAGTCCGCCGTCGCCGTTTCCCGCGGGGCAGCCTGAGCCGGGCGGGTGTCAGAGAACCCGGGCCCAGAGAACCTTCAGGTACCTGCTCTCCAGGCAGTTGGATAGGACAGGATGATCGGGCCCCGGCCCCGTCCGGTCGAGGAACTGGAGCCGGCGGCCGAGCCGGTGCGCCGCCTTGATCACGTGCTGCTCGAAGTCCTCGAGGCTCAGCAGGCCCGAGCACGAGCAGGTGACGAAAATCCCGCCCCGGCGCACGAGGCCGATCGCGAGCTGGTTCAGGTCCTCGTATTTCTGCCGGCCCTCCCAGTTTCCGTGGGCGTCCCTGGTGAAGATGAACTTCGGGGGGTCAAGCACGACGAGGTCCCACGACTCCTTGTTCTGGTACATCTGTCTCGCGTAGGCGAACGCGTCCGCGTGGACGAATCCTAGGCGCACCTGGTTCAGGTTGGCGTTGCGCCTGGCCTGCGCGATCGCGGCCTCGTCAAGGTCGACGCTGGTGACCTCCCCCGCCCCTCCCAGCACCTTGGCGCACAGCGAGAATCCGCCCGTGTAGCAGCAGAGGTCGAGGACCCGCGCCCCCTTGGCAAACTGCGCGACCCGCCTTCTGTTGTCGCGCTGGTCGCAGAAGAACCCGGTCTTGTGGCCCTCGGCGAAGTCGACCTCGTAGCGCACACCGTTCTCTCGGATCTTGACCGTGCGGGGCGCCGCCGCGTTGGTCTCGTTGAACGCCGAAGGCTTGATCCCCTCGAGGCTCCCCAGGTCATGGTCGACCTGAACCCGGGCGAACCGGGTTCCCGCAAGCTCGTGCAGGAGCGGCAGCCACCGTGGAAGCCGCTGGGCGATCCCGAGGCTGTACACCTCGCAGAGAAGGACCTCCGCGTAGCGGTCTATGGTCAGACCGCTCATGCCATCGCCGTCGGAGTTCACCAGGCGGTAGGCGTCCGTGTCGGCGTCGAGCTTGAACGTGTCGCGGCGCAGCGAGACCGCGCGGCGCAGCGCCGACTCGAAGTAGTCCTCGCCGATCGGCAGCGCCCCGTGGGCGACCACGCGCAGGGGTATCTTGGCCCGCGGATTGAAGAGTCCGGCGCCAAGCGCCTCGCCGTTCTTGTCGTAGACGGACACCCAGTCTCCCGGCCGTGCGTCGGGCGAGACCTGGCCAAGCAGCCTCGGGAAGATCGCCGGCTGGAATGTGACGTACTTGAGCTGCGCCCAGGGCCGCGCCCACGTCGAGCGGTCGACCGGGGACGGGGCGGGAGAAGCCGCCGGCGAGGCTTTGGTCATGGCGCCCACGGTAGCGACGGCCCCCTTGCCGCCAATCAGATTGCGTGCTGGGGAAGCGCCGTAAGCGTCCTGAACCCAATCGGCCACCCGACGCTCCCCTATCTCCGCCATTGCCCGCCGCCTCGCTGCGGCGCTCGCGGCCGACGCCGCACGCCAGGGCCGGCCTGGAAATCAGGCGACCCGCTCGACTATGGCCGGCGGCGGGGTCGGCCTCTTCGGGGCGAGGCGGTAGGCGTTCTTGAAGTACTCAAGGGCCTGCTCGAGCTTCGCCTCGTCGTTGTAGTGGATCATCATCAGCGGCTCGCCCTGCTTCACTTGGGTGCCAACCTTCTTGATCTCGGACACGCCCACCGAGTGGTCGATCTTGTCGTGCGGTGTCTCCTTGCCGGCACCGAGCAGGTGAACGCCCCGCGCAATCATCGCAGCGTTGATCGTGTGGACGTAGCCGCGCTTCGGCGCCGGGAGCTTCCTGATGTGCCTAGCCTGGGGGAATTTCTCCGGGTGGTCGATGAAGGTGGTGTCCCCGCCCTGCGCCTTCACGAGCTCCTTGAACTTCTCGAGGGCTGAGCCGTCCGTGAGGTGGCGCTGCACGGTCTGCTTGGCGGAGAGCGTCGAGCCTGCGACGCCGGCCAGCCGGACTATCTCCATGCCGAGCTTCAGGACGAGCTCCTTAACGTCCTCGGGACCCTCGCCGCGAAGCAGCTGGATCGCCTCCTTGACCTCGAGCGCTGTGCCGACGGAGTCCCCGAGGGGCTGGTTCATGTCGGTCACGAGCGCAACACAGCGCCGCTTCATCGAGCGGCCCACCCGAGTCATCGAGCGGGCAAGCTGCTTCGCCTGTTCCAAATCCTTGATAAACGACCCGTTGCCCCACTTCACGTCGATGACGAGGCCCTCCGCCCCCTCGGCGAGCTTCTTCGAGAGGACGCTGCCGGTGATCAGCGGCAGGCTCGGGATCGTACCCGTATCCTTGCGCAGCTCGTAAAGCTTGGCGTCGGCGGGCGCAAGATCCTCATTCTGGGCGATGATCGCCCCGCCTATCCTCGAAAGCTGGAGGGCGAACTGCTCGTTCGAGAGGTGGCCCTTGAAGCCCGGGATGGCCGCCAGCTTCTCCAAGGTGTTGATGACGTAGTCATGCTCGACGCCGCACATCATCGGCACGACGACGCCCGAGGCCATGGCGAGGGGCACGAGGACCAGCGAAGTCTTGTCGCCCACGCCGCCCGTCGAGTACTTGTCGATCTTCGGCTTCGCGATGTGGGAAAGGTCTATCACCTCGCCAGATAACATCATTTCCTCGGTGAGGTCCGCGGTCTCCTGCGCCGACATACCCGAGAAGTAGATGGCCATGGCCAGGGCAGCGAGCTGGTGCAGCGGCATTTCCCCGTCGAGCGTGCTGTCCACGATGTAGCGTATCTCCTCCTGCGTGAACTCGCCGCCGTCTCTCTTCTTCTCAATCAAGAAGTTAAAGGTCGGCTTAATGAAGCGTCGTGCTGGGATCGTGCGTTTGCTCGTCATGGAGTTAAGGGCGGTGGAAGATCTGCCCCGAGGCGGGGAAAGCGTACGAGCAAAACAGCACCCATGAAAATGTCGAGCCAAAACGACACATGGACTCCACGCTTGCGCCATCCGGCCCCAGGATGGTGGAGTGGCCGGATGCACCCTGCGTTCGATATGATCGGCGAGCTGGAACGCGCCTTGATGGCAGCGGCAGGCCCGGCCGGCCTCGGACCCGGCTCGTTCGAGCCCGAGGTGCGGACGTCGGACCCCAGGCACGGGGATTTCCAGGCAAACGGCGTCCTCGCGGCGGCAAAGAGGGCCGGAAAGGCTCCGCGTCCGATCGCCGACGCCCTCGTCGCAGGCCTTGGGGAGGACGTCCGCGGCGCATTCGAGGTGACGGTTGCCGGCCCGGGTTTCATCAACTTCAAGGCCCGGCCGACGGCGCTCCTTGCGTGGCTCCTGGCACACCGCACGCGGGCCGACCTTGCCTCGGGGGCCTCCGCGGCCCACAAGGGCGAGACCTGGGTCGTCGACTACAGCTCACCGAACGCCGCCAAGCAGATGCACGTGGGACACCTCCGCTCGGCGGTGATCGGCGAGGCCATCGCGCGCCTCCTCGTGTTCACGGGTGCTCGCGTCGTCCGCGACAACCACATCGGCGACTGGGGCACCCAGTACGGCAAGCTGATCTGGGCATGCAGGCGCCACATGGACGAGGCGGCGCTCGCGCGCGAACCGATCGAGGAATTCGAGCGCCTCTACAAGCTCGGCAGCACGGCCGCCGACGCCGATCCGGCCGTGATGGAGGAGGCGCGGGCGGAGCTCGTGAAGCTCCAATCGGGCGATCCAGGCAGCCTCGCCCTCTGGAGGCGGATAAACGACGCGAGCGTGTCGGCCTTCCAGGCGATCTACGACAGGCTTGGGATACGCTTTGACGAGACGCTCGGGGAGAGCTTCTACAACGACAAGGTGGAGCGGGTCTACGAGGAGCTTTCCGCCGACGGCATCTCTTCCCAGAGCGAGGGCGCCCAGGTCGTGTTCCACCCGGAGCACCCGCGGTTCAGGACGCAGCCGATGATCGTGCGCAAGTCGGACGGGGCGGCCAACTACGCCACGACCGACCTGGCGACGATCCTCTACCGTTCGGAGCATTTCCACGCCGACTGCGTCCTCTATGTCGTCGACAAGCGCCAGAGCGACCATTTCGAGCAGCTCTTCCTGACGGCTAGAAAGTGGTTCGAGAAGCGGGGGCGGCGCGTTCCCAGGCTCCAGCACGTCGACTTCGGGACCGTGCTCGGCGAGGACGGCAAGCCCTTGAAGACGCGCACCGGCGACAACATCAAGCTGCGGGAGCTGCTCGACGAGGCCGCGCAGCGGGCGTTCGCCCTGGTCACGGGCAAGAGCCCCGATTTCCCCGAGGCCGAGCGAAGGGTGATCGCCGAGGTCGTGGGCGTCGGGTCGGTGCAATACTCCGACCTGTCGCAGAACCGCGCGAGCGACTATCTTTTCTCCTGGGACAAGATGATCTCCCTGGAGGGCAACACCGCGGCGTACCTCCTATATGCGATCGCGCGGGTGCGCTCGATCTTCCGACGCCAGGGTCTGGAGTGCGGCGACCCCGCCACCGAGTCCGGCGCGGACGCCCCCCAGACCGGGTGCGAGATCGCCCTGGCGCGCAGGCTGGTCAAGTTCTCGGACGCTCTCAGGCTCGCGACAGAGACGCTCTGCCCGCACTTCCTCTGCCTTTACCTTTACGAGCTCGCTGGCGAATTCAGCACGTTCTACAACGCCGACAAGGTCATCGTCGACGACCCGGCCGTGCGCGCGCGCCGGCTGGTCCTGTGCGCGCGGACGCTCCTGATGCTCGAGACGGGCCTGGAGCTTCTTGGCCTGCGCACACTCGAGAGAATGTGATCAAAACGGTCTTGCCGACCGGGCCCGCCGCAACCACCCTGCCCCAGACATGGCCACGACGCAGGAGTTCTACATCCGCGAGGCATCTGAAAACGAGGCGCGGGGCCCGTTCAACCTGGAGCAGCTTGTCTCCCTCGCCGAGACGGGCCAGGTGACGGTCGCGACGCTCTGGTACGACCCGGCGGTCGAGGATTGGGCGCTCATCGGCAACAACGACGACCTGAAGGCGGCGCTCTTCCCCGAGAAGAGGAAGCTGCGCATGAAAGTTCGCGAGGCGCTTCCGCAGCAGAAGCACCAAGACTCGGTGGCCCCCATCACGATCGAGGACATGCTCGCGGGGGCCGAGGGCAGGACTGCCGACACGAAGGACAAGGCCGACCCGGCTATCATGCAGGCCCACGCCGCTCGCATCGGGATGTGGTCGGCGGTCGCCTGCCTGGTGCTCGTCGCGGCGGGTGAGATTCTCCCCGCGGCCGACGCGATCGCGGCGATGGACCTCAACAAGATCCTCGACCAGCCGCTCGTTTTCCTGGGCGGCCTGGACCTCTTCATGGCGACCATGCTCGGGCTGGGGGTCGTCACCTTCTATCCGGTGGTGCGCTTCCGGGCGGCGCTTGGCCTTGGGTTGTACGGATTCGTCTACTTTGCCCAGGGGATGCCGATGCCGATCCTCGCCGTGGCCGGGAGCTCGGTCGGCCTATACTTCACCACGGTGCTCGTGGACATGCTTCCGGTGCTCGTCGTGTCCGCCCTAGGCGTCCTGGGTTCGGCCGCCGCGGCGTACTTCATGCTCTCAGTCTAAAGGAGAAATGCCGCCGACGGGCATCGGAGAGAGGCTGGTCCGCCTCTGGAAAAAGGACATCTGGCAGGCGTCGCGCCTGACGGACCATTCCGTAAAGGGGCGCTGCTACGCCCTGCTCAGGATCGTCTCGGCCACGGCCGCGAGCTTCTCGGAGACGAGAACGGCCAGCCGGGCCGCCGACCTGAGCTTCAGCTCCATGCTCGGCCTGGGGCCGCTGATCGCCATCGCCATGCTGGTCGCGTCGTCGCTCCTCGGGGAGAGAAACCCCAACCTCGCCGTCGACGCGCTCAACCGGCTCATCAGCTTCCTCGCGCCGCAGCTTGCCCAGTACGAGAGTGTCTCAAACGGGGGGAAGGTCCCTGTGAACCCGGAGCTGGTCGCGATGATCAACGGGTTCATCCAGGGAGCCCGCTCCGAGACTGCAGGCGTCGTCGGAGCGGTCCTGCTCGTCATGATCGTGCTTTTCCTCTTCAAGTCGATCGAGGACTCGTTCAACGAGATCTGGGGCGTGCGCCGCGGCCGGACCCTCCTCGTGCGGGTCGCGTTCTACTGGGCCGTCCTGACGCTGGGCGGGGTCCTCCTCTTCGCCGCTGCCGCCCTCCTTGGCGCCGGGGCGTTCATCAACGTGTTCGCCGGCCGCTCGCCCATCGGCGCCAGTATCGTGCAGCTCCTGCGCTGGTCACTGCCGTCGCTCTCGTTCGTCATCCTGGTCGGGGTCCTGGCGGTCTTCTACCGGGCGATCCCGAACACGAGGGTCCGCTGGTCGGCCGCGCTCTCCGGCGCGCTCGCGGTGGCCCTCCTGCTGACGGCGAACAATTTCCTGCAGTTTCTCTACCTGAAGCGCGTGCTCCTCACCCGCAGCCTGTTCGGTCCACTTGGGATCATCCCTGTTCTCATGTTCGGCCTCTACATCTTCTGGCTCTTCGTCCTGGTCGGGGGCCAGATCAGCTACGCGGTCCAGAACGCCAACGTGCGAAACAGCCGCCTGGCGTGGGGAAGCCTGAGCGCGGCGAACCGCGAGCGCCTGTCGCTCGCGGTGCTCCTTGTGGTCTGCCGCCGGTTTCACGCCTGCCAGCCCCCGATCTCGGTCCCCGAGCTTTCCACGGCGGTGCGCCTCCCGGCCCAGGTGGTGAATGAGTGCCTGAACCGGATCATCGACGCCGGCTACATCGTGTCCGCGCCGCCCGCCCCGGGCGCCGAGTCCGCGGAGACCCGCTACCAGCCCTCCCGGCCCCTGTCCCGGATAAACCTCTTCGAGTTCAAATCCGCGGCGGACAGCCTCGGGGTCGACCCGGCGGGCGACGCCATCGAGAGCGCGGATCCCGTCGTGAGCGCCTTCGGCGAGGCGATCAAGCGGGTGGGCCACGAGGAGTTCTTTGAAAAATCCGTCGAGCAGCTCCTCGTGGAGGAGTTCGCCGCCAAATAAAGCGTTGCCAGCGCGCGGCCTCGCCCTAGCCTCAACACCCTTTTACCCAAATGATTTCCTGGATCCAGCGCACCTTCCAGCACCACTTTCGCCTGATATTCGCCGTGCTCCTCATCGGCATGGTGATTCCGTTCATATTCACGATCGGATCGACCCCCGGCATCGGGCGCGCCGAGCGCGTCGCGGCCGACAGGGAGTTCTTCGGACACAACCTGCTCTCACAGGAGGAGTCGCAAAGGCTGATGAGCGACACGCGCCTGAGCGCCGAGCTTCAGTACGGGTCCGACGTGAGCGCCGAGCAGCTCCAATACTACATGTTCCAAAGGGTCGCGGCACAGCACCTTGCAGACGAGCTGCACCTCCCCGCCCCGTCGGCATCCGACATCACCGGCTTTATCAAGACACTCCGCCTCTTTGCGGGGTCGGACGGCCGGTTCGACGTCTCCCATTACGACGCCTTCCGCACCTCGCTCAAGTCGAACTCATCGGTCACCGAGGCGGACATCGCGCGGGTGATCTCGGACGACGTTCGGATGATTAAGCTCCAGCACCTACTCGCGGGCCCGGGCTATGTCATGCAGGCCGACGTGAGGGATGTCCTCATCAAGGGCGACACCACCTGGAGCGTCTCCACGGCGACAGTCGACTACGCCTCGTTCGCGCCGGACATCACCCTGACGGACTCGGAATTATCCAAATTCTTTTCCGATAATTCCTTCCGCTACACGGTTCCCCCGCGGGTCGTCGTCGACTGCGTGAGGTTCCCGGCCGAGCAGTTCGCCGCGAAGACCCCGCCTTCCGACGCCGAGATCCGCGCCTATTACGACTCGAATCCCGGCAAGTTCCCGAAGCCGGCCAACCCGAAGGCCGTGGCCGTGAAGCCGGACCCGGACGCCGACTTCGCGGCCGTAAAGCCGCAGGTCGCCGCCGCGCTCGAGGCCGAGACGGCCCAGCAGGCGGCCGTAAAGGCGGCATCCGACCTTGCCTATTCGATCTATGACGGCAAGGTCACCCGCTCGAGCCTCGACGCGTTCCTTTCGGGGCGCTCGGTCAAGGTGGAGAGCCTCGCACCCTTTACAAGCGAGGCCGGTCCCGCCGAGCTCGGGGGCTCCCGCGAAGTCGCCGCGGCGGCGTTTGAACTCAATGCCGACCGGTTCTACTCCGAGGGCATACCGACCCCGTCCGGAGCCGTTGTCCTGATCTGGAAGGACCTGCTCCCCTCGCGCCAGCCTACGCTCACCGAGGTCCGGGACAAGGTGAAGGCGGACGCCACCGACAACCAGAAGCGGCTTCGCTTCGTTGAATTCGGGAGGGAAATGAAGGCGGACCTGCAGCGCAGGCTGAAGGCCGGGGAGGCGTTCGACAAGGCCGCCGCCGAGGCCGCGGGATCCGTCAAGGTGGCCGTCAAGACCTACCCGCCGTTCAAGCTTCGCGAGCAGCCCCATGGGGTCGACCAGAGCATTCTCAGCGTCCTCGACACCCTCAACAAGGGCTCTGTGTCGGACATGGAGGCGACCGCGGACAAGGGGGTCATCGTCTATGCCGCCGACAAGAAGCTGCCTACCGGTGGCGACTCGAACCCGCTCTTCGCCACGATCAAGGTGCAGCTCGCCGAGAGCTTCGCCCGGAACGACTCAACCTCGATCATGAGGGAAGTCGTAGACGCCGAGCTCAAGAGGACCGACAAAACGCTCAAATAGGGGCGAATGCGGGCCGCCGCTCGACGGCTGGTTTCGACCGTCCCCGAGCACCGGTTCGCCGCATGTCGAAAAAGAGTAACTTCGGGGCCCCGCGCTGTGTTGATTCAAGCGTAGACGCCGTGTCCCCTCCTCCAATGCCCAGACCAATCGTTCGCGCGGGCCTCGCCCTGCTCTGCCTCCTGCCCTCCCTCTGCGGCCTCGCCGCCGGGGACCCGTCGCAGCCGCCGGCCTTTGGGGAAACGCAGGCCCCCATCGACATCTCCGGCCCGGTCACGCTGCAGAATTGCGTCGCCCTTGCCCTCGCCCGCAATTTCACGGTCCGCACGCAATATTTCAACATATTCGAGTCCGTCGACTCGGTCGAGGTCCAGAAGGCCGCCTTCGAGCCCGTCTTCGGGTTCAACGCGAACCGGGAGGTGACCCAGGAGGCGTCAAACCAGACGGTCTACCAGGTCCCCTACGAGGCCTACGACACGGCGGCGCTCTCGCTCAACGACACGCTTGTGACGGGCGGGACGCTCTCGGCCGGCTACAGCCTTGTTCGGACCGACCTCAATCCAGCCTACGGGGAGCTCAACCCCTCCTATGCGAGCAGCGTTTCGATCTCGGTCGCGCAGCCCCTCCTGCAGGGAGCCGGCACCGACTACAACCGGGCGGCGCTCGAGCGCGCCAGGCTCGGCGTCAGGATTTCCAACCTGAACTTCAAGAGCACGGTTCTGACGATGATCTACAACGTCGAGACCACCTACTACAACCTGCTTTACCAGCGCGAGCAGTACAATGTCCAAGAAGAGGAGCTCAAGCAGGCCCAGCAGCTGCTGGACGAGAACACGATCCGCAGGCAGACGGGCACGCTGACCGACCTGGACGTCATGAACGCGAAGGCGGGCGTCGCCCAGGCGCAGAACCAGCTGATCCTCGACCGGCAGATGGTCCAGAACAGCGAGGACGGCCTCCTCGCGCTGCTCGGCGACCGCCAGTTCAAGTCCGCCGTGGGCTCGATAGACTTCCCGGAGGTCGCTGAGCCGGACGTCTCGTTCGACCGCTCATACAAGCTGGCAAGGGACGAAGGCCCGAACCTCGCCCTGGCGCAGGCGGCGATCGACCAGTACAAGCTCGACGCCCTCAAGGCCAAGCGAAACACCCTGCCGCTCCTCAACGTCAACGGCGGCCTGGGATACAGCTCCTTTGCCGCTAACGCCGGCCAGTCGGTGACCGGTCCCTGGAACGGGTACAACTGGACGGCAGGCGTGACGCTCAGCATCCCCTGGGGGATGCATGCCAACAAGGCCCTTTACCACCAGGCGATGTCGCAGGTGCGCATCGAGGAGGTCGCCTACGACCAGGCGGACCAGAACCTCGTTGTCTATGTGAGGCAGGCCGTCCGTGGGGTGCAGACGAGCGTCGAAAGCGTGCGCAGCTCGGCTGAGAACACCAAGTTCGCCACAAAGGCGTACGAGCTGACGAAGGCCCAGTTTGACGCCGGTCTTGCAACGAGCTACCTGGTGCTGCAATCTCAGAATACTCTTGAAACCGCCCGCGTCAGTGAATTGCAGGCGAAGGTCAATCTGCTTTCGGCGATCGCGAACCTGCGCTTCCTCGAGGGCAGCTCCCTGCAGCTTTACAGAATCAACCTTCCCGAATGAGCGGACCGGCCGACAGGCCGGGTTCAGCCTCGTCGAGCTTTCGGTCGTCGTCCTGATTATCGGCATCCTCGCAGCCGCGTCGGTGCCGGCAATGATGAAGAACGCGCGCAACGCTCGCTCGAGTGCCGTGATGAACGACCTGCGGGTGTACGCGGGCGCATTCCAGGCCTACGCCCAGGAGCACGGCGACTGGCCCCCTGGGGGCGGGGCGCCGGGGGTGTTCCCGGCCGGCATGGACGGATACCTGAGCTCGACGAACTGGTCGCGAACGACGCCGATCGGCGGCAACTATCAGTTTGCCACCCAGAGCCCGCAGGCGGGGGGCCGCTACGCAGCGGTCATCATGATCGCCTCGACGGCGAACAACAACGTGACCTCGGACTTCAACCAGCTCTCGGACATCGACACCAAGCTGGACGACGGCAACCTGAACACCGGGAATTTCTTCCTCGGTTACCGCAACTACCCGGTGTACGTACTGGAGCACTAAATGTACCGCGTCTCTTCAACACATCTCGGCCCGGACGGCCGCAGGACGAGCGCGACGGGTGAGGCCATGGACCGGGGAGAGCTCACGGCCACCGAGCTCACGGCACTCCTGGACGCGTTTCTTGAGATAGACCCCGCCGACAACGAGGAGCGCGACCCCTGCATCGTCGCGGCAGGCCGCGGTGCGAAGCTCATGATCCGCACGAGCCGCGGCAGGCTCCAGGTCTACGACGTGCGCGACCACGCCGCCCCGGCGGCCGAGATGACGGTCTCGGGCGTCCTCCAGAGGCTGGACCGCGTGGAGACGACCTCGCCTTTCCCCAAGCTTGAGGAACTACCGGCCCCGACGGCGCCCCACCGCGGCATCGCAATCGCGATGCTGACGCTGGGCCTAGTCCTCAATGGCTACATCCTCTATTCCGTCTTCTATGTCGACAGCGTGAACAAGAAGGTCGAGGTGAAGCTCATCACGGATGCCGACGACATCAGGGCCAAGGAGGCGGCCCTCGCCGGCGCCTACGCGACGGGCGCCAAGACGGGAGACCGCGTCATCGAGATCGACGCGTCCGGGAACATCCGATTCTATGAGATCGGGGCGAAGGGCCCGATCAACGACTCAAAGGACACCTACAGGCTCGGCAGGCACGACGGGCTGCTCTGCGTCACTACCGTCGACAGCGGCATCGTCGACCTGGTCGCGGACACCCTAGTCTATTACAAGGACGTCTACCAGCGCAGGCGGCCCTCACCCTAGGAACAGTCCCGAGGGGTCCCGGAGCCCCGCCGCATCGTGCACGACGTGGGGCGGCAGCTGCGTTCGGAACCATGTCCGCTGCTTCTTCACGAGGGCGCGCGTGTCCCTGGCGATCGCCCCGGCGAGACCCGCCGCTGGCGCCCTGCCCTCAAGCACATCTATGGTCTCGCGGTAGCCTATGGCCCTGGCCGCGCTTGGGTTCGATCGCAGCCCGGCGTCAAGCAGGCGCCTCACCTCGTCAACGAGCCCTAGGCGGAGCATGGAGTCTATCCGGCTCTCGATGCGGGCGCCGAGATCCGGCCCCTCCCTTTCGAGGCGGGCGAGCTTCACCCGCCAGCCGGCAAAGGGCGCCTGGGCGCGGGCGAACTCCGCCGACAGCTCGCCCAGCGTCCTGCCCGAAGCGATGCAGCGCCCGAGGGCGCTCGCGATGCGCCGGGGATTCGAGGTGTCGATTCCGCCGAGGCCGCCGGGGTTCAGCCGCGAGAGCTCGGCCACTAGCGCCGGCAGCCCCCCGGACCCGAGGATATCCTCAACGCGGGAGCGCACCGCGGACGGGACGTCCAGCCCATCGGCCACCGGGGCGAAGAACGATCTGAGGTAGAAACCGCTGCCCCCGACGACGAGCACGGCGCGCCTTCGTGAGACGATGCCGGCCGCGGCCTCGAGCGCCATCGGAGCGTAAAGGGCGGCGCTCATCGGCTCCGAGACGGACCGGATGTCGATCAGGTGGTGGCGCACCCTCCGGAGCTCATCGGCCGACGGCTTTCCGGTCCCGATGTCCATTCCCCTGTAGAAAAGGAGTGAGTCGCACGAGATGATCTCCGCCGAGAAGGCCTCCGCCCACCGGAGCGCCCACTCGGTCTTGCCGACCGCGGTGCAGCCTGTGAGCACATGGAGCACCCGCCCGGGCTCGACCGCGCCGCTCACGACGCCTGCTGCGGGCCGCCGGCGGTCACCACGCGATTGCGGCCGCCGGCCTTCGCCGCGTAGAGCGCCTTGTCCGCAGCGCCGAAAAGTTCGCCGACGCTGCGCGCGTCGGAAGGGAGCTCGGCCACGCCCGCGCTCGCGGTCACAGCGAGCGAGCACGAGCCGGCGAATATCGGATCCTGCGCAACCGCGGCGATCGTCCTGCGCGCGACCTCGAGGGCCGAGGCCCGGTCCGTCTGCACGAGGACCAGGGCGAACTCTTCGCCGCCGATGCGCGCAGCGCGGTCCACCGTCCGGATTGCGCTCGTGATGCGCCGTGCGGCCTCCTTGAGCACCAGGTCCCCAGCCGCGTGGCCGTGCGTGTCGTTGATCGACTTGAACCGGTCGAGATCGACGATCACGAGCGCGAGCGGATTGCCGAAGCGCGTCGAGCGCTCCTCCTCCTCGGCGATTATTCTGTCGAACTCGCGCCGGTTGAGGAGGCCCGTGAGCTCGTCCCTCGTTGCAAGCAGGCGAAGGGCGTCGAACGTTTCGCCCAGTTTGAGCGCGTACCGCAGGGAGCGCTCCAGGGAGCGCGGCGAGATCTCGCCCTTCACGAGAAAGTCGAGCGCGCCGGCCTCCATCGCCTGTATGTCTACGTTGTCGGAGGATTCCGCCGTCAGGAAGACGATTGGCGTGCGGCACCCGCCCTCGGTGGCCTCGCGGATGAGCTGAAGCCCGTCGCGCTCACCCAGGCGGTAGTCGAGCAGGCACACGGAATAGGATCCAGTCATTAGCCTCGCAAGGCCGTCCTCGTAGGTCTCGGACCAGTCGAGCTCGTAGGAACCCCGCTGGAAGTTCCTGAAATGCTGCTGGACCAGCCGGAACTGGAGCCGGTCGTCGTCTATCACGAGGACCCGCGTCATTTTCGTAGTGTCCCGGCTGCAAGCTCGGAAACGCGGCGCTCCAGCGCCGCACCGATCCCGGCGCGGTCCCCGAGCCCGTCGCGGACCACGTTCACGAGCGCGCTCCCGACGACGACTCCGTCCGCAAGTGACGCCACCTGGGCCACCTGGGCCCGGGTGGAGATCCCGAACCCCACGGCCACGGGAAGCCGCGTGTGCGCCCTGATCCTGGCAACCGCCTCCGGTATGCCCTGCGCCAGGTGCTCGCGGACGCCAGTGACGCCCTCGCGGGACACGTAGTAGATGAAGCCTGTGGCGGCCGCGGCGATCCTGGGGAGCCTCGAGTCCGGGGTCGTCGGCGCAACGATGCAGACCGTCTCCATCCCGTGCTTCCCGCAGGCCTCTTCCGCCTCGCGCGATTCCTCGGGCGGAAGGTCGAGGATCAGGAGGCCGTCTACCCCGGCCGACCGGGCCGACCTAACGTAGTTCTCGACGCCGTTCGAGAACACGAGGTTGTAGTAGGTGTAGAATACGATCGGGACATCGGAGGTTTCGCGGATCCGTGCAACCAGCTCGAAAACTCGGGCCGCAGTCATCCCCGACTCGAGCGCACGCTGGGCCGCAAGCTGGTTCGTGAGTCCGTCGGCCAGCGGATCCGAGAACGGAACGCCGAGTTCCAGGATGTCGGCTCCGGCCGCCGCGACTGCGCGGCACGCGGCGAGCGACGTGTCAAAGTCAGGGTCGCCCGCGCAAAGGTAAGCGACGAAGGCTGCCCGTCGCTGCTCGCCGGCCCGGAAGAAGGCGTCTTTGATCCGTGACATGGAAGGGCCGTTCAAGAGCAATTTGGCCCGTCACGCCACAGAAAACTCCACCAGGACGGGGCGGTGGTCCGACAGGAACGAGCGCACCACCTCGCTTCGCACCGCCCTGCACCCGGGCGGCATGAATACGAAATCGAGTGCGCGGCGCGGGAGCGGGGACGGGAAGGTGGGGCCCAGCAGGGGATGAAGCCGGTAGTCGCCGTAGTCGTTAAGGTGGCTGAGGAGCGCGGCTGTCGCGTCGTCGCCCGTGTCCGGCGTGTTGAAGTCGCCGCAAACGATCGGCGGAAGCGTCCAGGCCCGGCCGCGCTCCCGCTCCTTTAGCCTTAGCCAGTTCACGAGCAAGTCCAGCTGGAGGAGCCTCTTCCGCCTCGAGCTGAAGTGAAGGTGCAGGTTCACCATCGGAACGATCCTTCCGCCGACGTCGATTTCGGCAAAAAGGAATCCCTTTTCCCCCAGCTTGCGCTTGCCGAAAACGATTGTTTCGGTCTCGGTGATGGGAAAGCGCGAGAGTATCGCGTTGCCGTAGCAAAGATTGACCAGTCCCGACCGCCTGTTGTTGATTCCGAATGCGGCATGGGGAAACCCTGCATGGGCCCGAAGATAGTCCAGGTGATCGAAGCTTCCCGCCCAGACCGAGCACTCGTCGACCTCCTGCAAGGCTACCAGATCCGCGCGAACCTCCCCCAAAAGGCCCGCTATCCGCCTCAAGTTAAGGCGCAGCTTCCGAGACGAGGTTATCCCCTGGATGGGGGTGAGTCCCCGCCCATGCGCAATGTTGAAAGTCACCAGCCGAAGTCTCCGCGTGGACACCGCAACATCCTAGGCCGTGGCTGCTTGGACACAACCGGGAAACGAGTTGACACCCGTTTGAGCGAACGGGAATGTCTCCATTCCAATAATTACGGCGGTCATAGCTCAGTTGGTTAGAGCACAAGATTGTGGATCTTGGGGTCGCGGGTTCGAGTCCCGTTGGCCGCCCCATTTTATAGCGAAGCACGTCAGCGACTTCGAATGAAATTCGAAGGGATCCGTTGGGCCGGCGTTCAATTCGCAGGCTGAAAAATGCCATGATCTCGACTACCTGCTTCGCACACACACCGCCCACACTAGATGTGAGTCTGACTTCGCCTCGATTTGCCCGGCAACGTCCTACCGCGCATAGCGTGAGCTATCCTAAAGCAAGCCACCCTCGCAGCGAAACGTCGATTGCTCGCATGTCGGAAGCCGACAACCTGCCGATCGACTGTGCAATCCGTTCCCGGCGCAGGGAGCTCACCTTATCCACCATAACTTCAGAGGGCTCGTTTAGGCCATTGTTCTTGTCTGGGGCAATCATGATACGAAACATGCGCAGGCCTGTCAGGTGCGTTGTCAGCGGACAAACTGTAACGGAAGCGTGGGATTCGAGATAGGGTCCCGCCTGCACGATCACGACTGGGCGCGGTTTTCCGAAGTCACCCGGAACGATCGCTGCAACGACATCCCCGCGCGCCAATGTCATCGACCGGGAAGATCTCTCTCAACCATCTCGTCCCAGGCAGAATCCTCGCGATCGAGCTTCGTTGCCAACTGCGACTGGCGCCGCGCCTCTGTTTCGTAAACAGCTTGATCGTCCTCCCTCAGGTATGACTCAAGGGCGTCAATAATAACTCTGTTCCGGCCGCTACCTGCCGAAACTGCCTTTCGATCTATCCTTCTCTTCAGCTCTCGCGGAAGGCGGACGCTTGTGGTGATCGACTTTTGCATACGAGAATCTTGATATGTGTTGCACTGTGTTGCAACAAAGATTCATATCGGAACAGCGATTGCCTTTCTTGCGGTTCGATCCTTCAAGCGATCAGCGAGCGAATGCTATATTATCCAGTCCATGTGCCGCCGGGC
Source organism: uncultured Opitutaceae bacterium (assembly GCA_964574435.1). GTDB lineage: Bacteria > Verrucomicrobiota > Verrucomicrobiia > Opitutales > Opitutaceae > Palsa-1447. Next base: position 2,506 of record CAZNNO010000012.1, on the reverse strand, counting down.
GACCTCGCCGAGGAATGAGCGGAAATCCTCGCAACGCCTGTGCCATAACTTGCCATAAAAAACCCGAGTTAAAGCCACTTTGAGTCTCTATTGCACAGGCTAACCCATTGATAGACGCCGGAGCACAAAATTGTGGATCTTGGGGTCGCGGGTTCGAGTCCCGTTGGCCGCCCCATTTTAGTTGTTGAAACCCAACAACTAATTTTTCCGGACCTCCGATTTGCCAGTTGACGTGGCAAATCGGTCATGAAGCACGTCACTCCGTTCGTCATTTCAGCGTTCACGAATCCCTCCGGGGATGTCGTTTTCCGGGTCTCCGGCTGGCTCGACGGCCAGCGCGTCCGCAAGAACTTCTCGACCCGGGCCGAAGCCGAGGCCGAGCGTCAGGCCCTCAAACTCGCGCAAATCCAGGCCGAGACGGGCGTCCGTACCGCAGCCACCCGGCTAACGGACGACCAACTTAAGGAAGCCGAGGGCGCGTTTCTCCGGCTGGAAGGCCGCACGCGCTCCCTGAGCTTCTACCTGGACTATGCGCTCACCAACTACCGCGACCCGGTGAACGACAAGCCGGTCGCTGAGGCTGCCAAGGAATACCTCGCCCTTCGCGAGGCTGACCACAAGCAGGGGCACCTCTCCCACCGCCAGTTCACCTCGTTTCGATGCGAATTGCGGGCCTTGGGGGTCACGTTCCGGGGCAAGCTGGTGAGCGAACTCACCGCCGCCGCGCTTGCGGAATTCTTCAAGCGGGGCCAGGTCTCCAAAAAGTCCTACAACAACCGCCGGGGTCTGATCGGCTCATTCCTCAAATACTGCCTCCAGGTCAAAGACTGGATCGCCGTGAACCCAATCGACAGGGTGCCGCATTACCGGGGCATCGGCCATCGGCGTGGCTCGGCCCCGACCCTGACCGCCGAGCAGTGCGCGGAAATCATGCAATGGGCCGAGGAAAACCACGGCGGGGCCTTGGTGCCCTTCATCGCCCTCTGCCTCTTCGCCGGCATCCGGCCCGACCTCTACGAGGGTGAAATCTCCAAGCTCGACCCCAAGGACGTGCGACTGGACACGGGGGTCATTCACATCGAGCCGGAAGTCTCAAAGGTCAGGATGAAGCGGAATATCACGATCCAGCCCAATCTCGCGGCTTGGCTGAAAGCCTACCCGTTGGACGAGTTCCCGATCATGCCGGTGGGCTTCAAGCGCCTGCGCCTCAAGTTCCGCAAGCAGTTCGCGCTCTCCCACGACATCCTCCGGCACACGTTCATTTCGATGTTCGTTGGGAAATTCCGGTCGATGGGCGACGCCGCCCTTCAAGCCGGCAATTCCGAGGCGATCATCCGCAAGCACTACCTCGACCTCAAGAGCACTAAGGAAGCCGATCAGTTCTTCGGCATCGTGCCTCGCAAACATGTCGGGCGGGGCAGCGTTGTCGTACCGATGCCGTCGGCTCCGCGTGCGCGGGCAATGGCCGTTGCAATCTGAACCTAACGAGCCCAAAAATGACGATCTCAGTCTCCAGGCTTGCCACCCTGGCACCCATCAACAGCAAAACCACGGTTGCCCGTGGTTTTGAGTTGGGAAATCGTAATGTCTCCCGGACTGCCTTGCGGCAGGAAGTAGTGACTCCAAAGATCGGCCAAAAGGGCTGGATTTCAAGCAGAATCCTTCCTTTATCCGCTTCCGTCTGCTTGCCTTGCATTTATGTCGCCGCCTGAGCCCCAACCCCCTCCGCCGCCACCTAAGAAGCGGTCCATCATCTACATCGATGGCTTCAACTTCTACTATGGGATGTTGATCGACCGGCCGGACCTCAAGTGGATCAACTACCAGCGTCTGGCTGAACTGCTTCGTCCCGACGACGACATCGTGCACGTTCGGCTGTTCACGGCAATGGTGGATAAGAAGAAGGCAGTTTCCGAAAAGCGCGACCGGCAACAGCGGCTTTGGGCCGCCCTCAAGACGCAGCCCAAAATTACGCTCACCGAAGGCAAGTTCGCTCAGCGGGACCGTACCTGCCTCGTGCCCACCTGCCACAATCCTGAGCGCAAATTCACAGCCCTGGAGGAGAAACAAACAGACGTGAATATCGCGCTGCAAATCGTGCGCGACGTGCAAACGCTGGCACCGGATATCGTAGTCATCATGTCCGGCGACATCGACCTGCTTCCGGCTTTGGACGTGATAATGTCGATCGACAGGAAGGTGAGGCCGGTCATTTACATTCCGGTTCACGAGGAAATTTTGAAGTATCGGCGCAAGGACGAATTCATGAGGTACAGCGAAGCCGTGAAGCCGATCCCTGAAAAATACCTGCGCCAAGCTCAGTTTCCCGCTCAGGTTCCATTGGCAAATGGTAATTCCGTCGAGCGTCCGCTGGAATGGCCCACTGCTTGAGAACTGACTCTCCTCGCGTTGACATGCAACCAAGGGCATGGAAACGCAACCATCTCTCCTCCCAAACAGCCAGCTAACGGACATCATCGGCCTTCGCCAATGCGGGATATTTCCG
>CAZNNO010000011.1:0-71244 GCA_964574435.1 uncultured Opitutaceae bacterium | reverse complement strand
CTGTTAAGGCACAGGCTTCTGAGACCTGCGTGTCTACCAATTCCACCACCCGGGCATTAGATCCAAATTGTTAATCATCCGTAATATACGTATCTAGGCTCGATGATTGCAGGACAAAGAACATCTATCAACTGTCACGCCTTGCCAAAGGCAGAGGGTGACTAGTACGCCCGCGGCAAAATGGACGGCAAGCTGAAATGACGCTGCACTCGCGCTTCCTATTTCGACTGCCGCCAACGATATGTTCTAATAAGCTAAAGCGTTAAACGCAGGTTTCGTCCATGTGCGATGCCCGCAACCAGGGCTCCAAATACGATGCCTTTCCGTTTCCCGGAATAGATTGCTTTGACCATCCGCAAAGTATCTCGGGTGCGGCTGGCGTGTTGATTTCAACTCACCACCGAGAATAACGACAAAAAGCATTCTGCGCAGTCCAATTCCGGGAATTGTCCGACTCTGAGGCTCATCCTCTTGATTTAGAGGCGGAGTGTGCGGAAAAATCCTTATTTGCGGTTGTTGCCCGCAAAAAGCAATGCCCGCGGTATCTTGTCCAGGTCCGAACGGCCTGACCCGAAAGCATGATCACATCCGCATGCGCGCACAGTTGCGAACAGCCATATACTGAAGGGACACCAAGGGGCGTCGCCCCGGCCCGCGGAGCTGACCGGTTTAACGCCACCCCACCATGATCGACCAAGCGCTCGAGTGCGTGGCGGAGGACATCAATAGCCACCTGCAGCGGCTGCAGGGCGATCAACTGGAACGGGTGATTCTGTCGAACCTCGTCGACCAGGACGGATCGCCTCCCGTGGAGGCTGAGAACAAAGTCGTGCTCGTGCTGACCGCGCTCGACGAGGAGAAGAACGTGTTCGACGGCTCGGGCAGTGGCCGTGGCGCCCCGACGGTGGCACGCGCGTCCGACCCCATCTACCTGAACCTGCACGTCATGTTTGCGGCGACCCACAAGCACTACGTCACCGGGCTTGGAACCATCGCCGCCGTCATAGGCTACCTGAAGGGCAAGCCCGTCTTCGACGGGCGCAATACGCCGCAAATGCCCGCGGGCATCCGCCAGCTCAATTTCAACATGGAGAAGCTGGGATACGCCGAGATGAGCAACCTCTGGACGTACATGGGTGCCAAGTACCTTCCTGCCGTCAACTACACGATCCGGATGGTCGGCCTCGGCCAGCGCCAGGTCCGCGGACTCGTTCCGTCAATCGAATCCGTGAGAAGCCTGTCCTGATCTGGATTAACGCCATGGTTGCCGCCACATCAGCCCTCCCCCTGTTGACCGCCTCATTCACGCACGAGTATTTTGGGGGCGATTTTGAGGGATTCAGGGTGGAAGCGCTGCCCGCCACGGCCTCAGCCTGCCGCCGGCTTGGCCTGAGGCTTCTCCAGGACGGCTCGAACCTCACGCTCATGACCATGCCGGACGCGTTTCGAGGCGTAGATCCGGAAGTGGCCCAGCCGGCGCTCGCCTCGGCCACGCTCTGCTGGCAGGTCATACCCCGGGCAAGCGATTTCTGGGCGTACACGGCGACCGATTTCCTCGGAAGCAGCCAGTGCCTTGTCTTCGCAAGCGCAGCCAGTGTAGCCAAGGGCGGACCCCTCACGGTCGGCGCGTCGGCCTCGGCTCAGGATGTGTGGGAGCGCCGCCCCCTGCGCTTCGATTTTCGCCCCGCGAAGCCCCTTCCGGCCGGGGCCATTCTGAGCCTCAAGACGGCCTCGGGCTCGGTGCTGAGAAGTCTGACGGTGACGAGTCCCCTGCTTGTCGGCGTCGACACGAGCGACGTTGGGAGCGGCCTCTACCAGCTTTCCCTTGGTTCCCTCGTGCTCTTACGGTGGTTTGCCGATGAGCGCCCATTCCCCCCGTCCGAACCGGGAGCGATTCTGGTGCTCTCCGGCTCCCAGCTTGCGGGCGCTTACGCCATCGCCGGCCGCAAGGCAGGAAGCCCTGCTACCCCTCCGGAGTACACCGCAGCCTTCGCGTCAAGGTCCGTCCTCTGGCGCTACCATATCTTTAACGCCAAAGGCGACGAAACCTTCAGCATCGTGCCTTTCAACGGCGAGGAGCTGGAAGCCCCTCCCGCGGCTCCGGCGCGGGCACGCGGGCCGAGGGCGGTTCCAGACGCGCTCTTTCAGCGCGTTCCAGGCGCGGGCGTTCCAGGGGCGCAGTCCTTCGAGGCCGTGAGCCCGCTCAAGCTCGCGCTTCTTCCGCCCCAGCGATTCGCGCTCACGAACGGCGCCGCCATCCGCTACGCCCCGCTGCCCCTGGGCGGCGTTCCCCTCGGCCGCTCGGAAACGGGCGGCGCCCTCTGCTCCGACATCTTCATCTATCTCTAGAGATCACACACAACCATCCCTAAAGCAGCCATGCCTACCTCCCTCGCTACTCCCGGCGTCTACATCAACGAAGTCAACGCGTTCCCCAACTCCGTGGTTCCGGTGGCCACGGCCATACCGGCGTTCATCGGCTACACCGCGCGCGCCTCCTACAACGGCAAGTCCTACACGAACATCCCCGTCCAGATCGAGAGCTTCCAGGAGTTCATAACCTTCTTCGGCGTCCTCGACCCCACGGGAAAGCCGGCGGCGGAGAACCTCCAGTACGTGCCGGTCTACTACACTATACCCTCCACCGCGAAGGCGCCGGCCACGCCCGACCTCGTGATAGGCAAGAACGGCTATGACGTGATGCCGGACGCCTCCACAGTCTACTACCTGTACAACAGCATCAAGCTGTTCTACCAGAACGGCGGGGGCACGTGCTACGTAGTCTCGGTTGGCCAGTACGGAGCCGCCTCCGGCAAGCCCATCGCGAGGGGCACGCCGCTCGTCAACCCCAACATCGATCCGGCGCTCCTCATGGGCGCCCTCACCGTCCTCGAGCTGGAATCCGATCCCACGATGATCGTGGTCCCGGACGCCGCGCTGCTCAAGACACCCGACAACACCACGGTGACGGTCGCCATCCTCATGCACTGCGACAAGCTCAAGTCGCGGGTCGCCGTCCTGGACGTTCAGGCCGGCTTCTCGCCGGATCCCAACCTGTGGATGAACGACATCACGGCGTTTCGGACGAGCGTCGGCCTCACCGGTCTCAATTACGCCGCGGCCTACTACCCATTCCTGAGGACCGGCGTGCTTTTCGATTCCGACATCAACTTCGTCAATCTGGGCGGCGTGAAGACGCTGTCGACCGTGCTTCCCGACGCCGCAACCCCTGCGGTCAAGGCGCTCCTTGCCTCCGCCGGCCAGCCTCCCGGCCCCACGGTGCCCACGGCGCTCCAGATCGAAAACGCGCTTCGCCAGGCGAGCCCCACGTACAGCCAGATTCATGACGTGGTCCTTGCGAAGATGAACATCCTGCCCCCTTCGGGCGCCATGGCCGGCGCCTATACCCTGGTGGACGATGAGAAGGGCGTCTGGCACGCACCGGCCAACATCAGCCTCGCGTCGGTCCTGGACACCACGCTCAAGATCACGGACCTCACGCAGGGGCCGATGAACGTTGACGCGGCGACGGGCAAGTCGGTGAACGCAATCCGGCTCTTCCCGGGCAAGGGAGTCATTGTCTGGGGCGCACGAACCCTGGACGGCAACAGCGACGACTGGCGCTACATCAACGTGCGGCGCACGCTCATCATGCTGGAGCAGTCGATGAAGTTCGCGGCCTACGACTATGTCTTTGAGCCTAATGACGCCAACACCTGGTCGCTGGTCAAGAGCATGCTCAACAACTTCCTCACCTCACAGTGGACCCAGGGAGCGCTCGTCGGGCCGAGCCCGGAGACCGCCTTCTCGGTCTCGGTGGGGCTCGGCTCCACCATGACCGCCGAGGACATCCTCCAGGGCATCATGAACATCAGCATCAAGGTGGCCGTCTCGCACCCGGCCGAATTCATCGTGATCAATATCCAGCAGCAGATGCAGTCTGCCGCTTAATCAAACACATCAACCGCAACCTATAGCATACCACTGCCATGGCAGACGACGGCTCATCACAAAACGCAATCTGGCCCCTCCCTTCCTTCAGCTTCCAGGTGAGCTGGGGAAGCCAGGCAAAGATACCCTTCCAGGAAGTCAGCGGGCTCGACACGGAGACCCAGGTCATCGAGTACCGGCACAGCAACAGCCCGGCCTTCTCGACCATCAAGATGCCCGGCATCAAGAAATTCGGGAATGTCACGATGAAGAAGGGCATCTTCGTCAAGGACAACGCCTTCTGGACCTGGTACAACCAGATCAAGATGAACACGATCAAGCGGATTGCCGTGGTCGTGCAGCTCCTTGACGAGAAGGGCGCGCCGACGATGACCTGGACGCTCACGAACGCCTGGCCGACCAAGATCTCGGCGCCCACGATGAAATCCGACGGCAACGAGGTCGCCATCCAGACGATCGAGATCGCCCACGAGGGGCTGGTCATAGCCAACGGCTGAGCCCCCGGGGCCACGGCTGCGCGGCATCATGCCCGATCCAACGCCCAGCCTGCCCTACTACCCCCCGACGGGGTTTTATTTCCGCGTCCAGGTCGCCGATGGCGGCGCGGGCACGGCGGCGGGCGGCTCCAAGCTCGACGTGGCGTTCCAGGACGCATCGGGGATCTCGGTCGAGATCGAGCCGGAGACGGTGGCCGAAGGCGGCCTCAACACCTACCGCCACCGGCTGCCGACGGCGCCCAAGTACGGCGACCTGGTGCTGAAGCGCGGCTATGTGTCCCAGTCGCTCCCGCTCTTCCAGTGGTGCCAGAAGACGATCCAGGGCGGCCTCGGACAGCCGATCGTGACCAAGGTCCTCTCGCTGCAGCTGCTGGCGCCCGGGGACGCCGACTCGACCGCCTCGATCCTGCGCCAGTGGAGCTTCTACGGGGCGTGGCCCACGAAGTGGAATCTCTCGGACTTCGGTTCCGCAAAGAGCGACGTGGTCATCGAGACCCTCCAGTTCGCCTACCGCTACTTCGAGACCAACTGACCCCCGTCCCATGCCCCTAGAAGTCCGCGAGCTCGTGATCAAGGTCGACGTAGGCGCCGCAGCCGGCGCCCCACGCCGGCCGAGCGAAATGGAACTCGCGGACATGAAGCGCGAGATCGTGGACGCCTGCCTCGCCGAGATCCGCCAGCAGCTCGCGGCCAGGGACGAACGCTGACCCGCCATGGCCAATCCGACCAAGATGGTGATCGTCTCGTACACCAAGCCCGACTTCACGTCGAAGGCGGGGCAGTTCACCGTGCAGGTGAACCCGGAGAAATACACCCAGACCTACCAGATCGTCTACGATTCGACGGCGGCCCAGGGCAGCATGAACACGTCGCTCAAGTTCTCGCGGATGCCGCCCGCGGAGCTCAAGTTTGAGCTCCTCTTCGACGCCACCGGGGCCATCGACGGGAGCCCGGACGACCTGGCCGCCTCGATCAGCGAGTTCCAGGACGTGGTCTACAACTACGACGGCTCGATCCACGAGCCGCGCTACCTGAAGCTCTACTGGGGCAAGATGTCCTTCGGCGCCCGGCTGACGTCGATGACGTTCAGCTATACGCTCTTCGCTCCGAGCGGCGCCCCGCTGAGGGCGAGGGCCGACGTGTCATTCTCCAACTACGAAAGCCCGCTCGCGATCAAGCAGGGCGAGGACAACCGGTCGCCCGACATCACCCACCGGGTCACGACCGTCGCCGGCGACACCCTCCCCCTGCTGGCGCACCGGATCTACGGCGACACCCGCTTCTACATCAAGGTCGCCGAGGCGAACGGGCTCGTGGACTTCCGGAACCTGCCTTCCGGGACGACTCTCGCCTTTCCCCCGCTGGATTAGGCACTCCCATGCCCGCGCCCTCCCCCGTCACCGCCGACTCGGATCTCGCCTCCTTTGCGATCAAGGCCGGCGGCAGCGACGTCGACGACCGCTACGACGTCATATCCGTCACGATCGAGCACGCGCTGAACCGCATTCCCTGGGCGCGCATCGTGATCCGTGACGGGAGCGCCTCGAGCGAGAGCTTCTCGGTCGCCGCCGGGGCTGATTTCGCGCCCGGGGTCAGGGTCGAGATCCTTGCGGGCTACCACGAGGACAACGCCTCCGTCTTCACGGGCGTCGTCGTCAAGAGCGCGATCCAGCATTCCCGAAACGGACACTCCTCCCTCACGATCACCTGCCGCGACCCGGCCGTGGCCATGACGGTCGGCCGCCGGAGCGCGTGCTACACGAGCACGACCGACGGCGACGTCATGGCCTCGCTCATCAGCCGCCACGCACTCTCGGGCGATGCCGCCTCGACCCCGGACCAGCTGGAGGAGATCACCCAGTTTGCGGCCAGCGACTGGGATTTCCTCCTGTCGCGCGCCGAGGCGAACGGGATGGTCGTGCAGGTCCGGGACGCCAAGGTGACGGTCGCCGCGCCGGAAACCTCGGCGTCGCCGGTCCTCGGGGTCACCTACGGAATCGACATGATCGAGGTGTCGCTCGAGGAGGATGCGAGGAGCCAGCTCTCGTCGGTCGCCTGCACGTCCTGGGACCCCGCGGCGCAGGCGCTCGTCACGACGAGCGAATTGGTCGGCAACGACAACCCGCTCGGCGGGGACTCGAGCAGCGACCTCTCCAAGGTGGCCGCCACAGAGGCCTACGCGCTCACGACGACGGCCCCGATCGACGCCGCAGCGCTCAAGACCTGGGCGGGCGCCCAGCTTATCAAATCCTCCCTGGCCAAGATCCGCGGCACCGTGCGCTTCCAGGGCAGCGCGGCCATCGGCCCGGGGCAGACCCTGGGCCTTTCGGGGCTGGGCGAGCGCTTTGACGGCAACGCCTACGTGAGCGGGGTGACCCAGGAGCTGCGCGACGGAAACTGGACGACGCTGGTCTCGGTCGGCCTTGATCCCGCCTGGTTCGCGGCCCGCGCCGATGTGAGCGCGCCGCCCGCGAACGCCCTCCTTCCCGGCGTCCGCGGCCTGCAGGTCGGCACCGTGGTGCAGATCCACGCGGACCCGGCGGGCCAGTTCCGCGTGCTCGTGAAGGTCCCCACGGTTGACGACACCGGGAAGGCCATCTGGGCCCGCCTCTCGCGGCCCTACGCGACCAGCAACGCCGGATTCTTCTTCTATCCCGAGGTGGGCGACGAGGTTGCGCTCGCCTTCCTGGACGCCGACCCCCGCTTCCCCGTGATCGTGGGCAGCCTCTTCTCGAGCTCACGTCCTCCCCCCCTGACCCCGGACGAGAAGAACACCCAGAAGGCGATCGTCACCAACAGCCAGCTGAAGGTGCTCTTCGACGAGGAAAAGAAGGTGATCACGCTCGTCACGCCCGCCGGCAACACGATCGTCATCAGCGACGAGGACAAGGCCATCACGCTCACCGACCAGAACACGAACTCCGTCAAGCTGTCGGCGGACGGGATCACGCTCACGAGCGCCTCGGACATCGTGATCAAGGCGGCGCAGAACATCACCCTGGAGGCGCAGGCCGGGAAGCTGACGGCCAAGGGGACGCAGGGGGTCTCCGTGTCCGGCCTCACGGTCGCGCTCTCCGCGGACACGGAATTCTCGGCGGCCGGCAACGCCACCGCGTCCCTGACCTCCTCCGGCGAGGCCAAGGTCCAGGGCGCCATCGTCATGATCAACTGAGCCCCGAATCCAGCAACCCACGCCGCCCATGCCTGCCTCCGCCCCACCCGACCACGCCAGGCAACTGCGCGACGCCGTCCAGACGGCGCGCGACGCGATCCTCGCCGGGCGCGCGGCCGCGGACGGCACGAGCGAGGCCGCCCGCGGAGCGCTCGACGTCGCCCGCCGCACGTTTGCCGAGGCCCGCACCGCGCTCGCTGACGCGCAGGCCAACGTTGCCGTCGCCTCCTACCTCGACCGGAAGCTGGTCGACGCGAACCTGACCGCCCTGCGCGCCGCCAGGCTTGCCGACGGGGCGGAATCCCGGGCCGAGGCCGCGACCGCGGCCATCGCCGCCGCTGCGGGAGCCATCAAGGCCGCCTCCGAGGCGGTGGGCGTGGTGACCCGCGACGTGAATGGCATCGCCGGGATCACCCGCAGCAACGACCAGGACGAGCCCGTGGACGAGGCCGCCAAGGCCGCGGTGCGCGCCGTCGGGAAGGCGGCCCTGGCTGTCGAACGCCTCAAGTCCCTGGCCCTCGGCGCCAACATCGAGGCGGCGCGCCCGCGCTCCTCGGCCGCGCTCCAGGCCGCCCAATCGAGCCAGTCGGGCATAGCGGCCATCCTGGAAACGGCCGACCGGGCGCTGCAGGCCGGCAACGCGGCGGTGGCGGCAGCCCAATCCGCCCGGTCCGCCGATCTCGAGGATCTCTTCGCCAAGTCGACCCAGTTTGCGATTGCGTCCCGCGACGACGACGCCCTGGGCCTCGCGGTGACGGTCGTCGACCGGGTGGGCAACGCCTCGCTGCGCGTCTCGGTTCACAATGACGGCGCGACCAAGGACGAGCCCGAGGGCCCCGGGCTCCACGCGGCGTGCGACCTGGCGCCCGAGACGGCGGCCGCCACGAGGGAGGTGCGCTTCTTCGCGGTGCCGGCGAGCGAGGCGGCCTCGTTCGACTTCGAGGCAGCGCACAAGTCGCGCCACTACGCCAAGTTCGAGATGGATGAGAACCCCGTCCCCCCGAGGAGGGAGTCCAAGATCGCCTGCGCCGCCGTCGTCCGGCGCGACAGCGAGAACCATCCGCTCCAGTACGGCCATAGCTATTCCGTCTTCTTCCTGAGGATCCCGAGGCAGGGATCCGCCCGCGGGTCGGACTTCTCGTTCGCGGCGCCGCCGTTCACCTCGTCGATGCTGCTCGGGTTCACCGAGAGGCCGGCCGTCTTCCCCCTGGCACACGGCGCCTTCGTCGCCGCCTTCCCGGGCGCCGAGCCCGAGGAGGGGATCGGCTCCTACCAGCTCTTCTTCGCCCCCGCCGGAAACTATGAGAAGGCCCACGGCGCATGGCAGGCGGGCACGCTGGACGTCGCGAGCTTCACCACCCTCGAAGCCGGGAGCCAGGCCTGTGACCCGTCCGCCGGGACTGTCCCCGCCGTCAGGCAGGAATTCATCCGGGAGTTGCGGGCCTTCGGCCCGATCCCCCGGGGCCTCGGCGAGGGACTCGACGGCGCCCTGAAGCCCCTCGAGAAGTGGATCGCCTCAAGGCGCTCCTCGTACGTCGCCTATCTGAGCCCCTTCGCGAGCAGCACCGGCTGGCGGAAGGAGGGTGCCTTCGCGGTCGCCCGCTACACGGACATGTACGGCGACTATTTTGACCTGTGGCGCGAGAGCTACCGTGCGGTCGTGCTGGCCGTCACGTCGGTCGACCAGAAGCGGCTTCGGCAGGCGGCAAACATCCTGTCCCCCGCCTCGGCCCCGTTTCCCCCCCCGGCCGAGGAAACGGCGCCGCGCAAGCCTGCCACCGAATAATCTCCCAATCCACAGCCATGCGCCCCCCTCCGGACAGGAACTTCGACCACTACAACACCCGCCAGCTCCGCCAGCTTGAGGCCGACCTCGCCGTGGCCCAGAAGCGCCAGGACGCCGCCCAGGCCGTCAGCGATTCGCTCGAGGCGCGCTACGCGACCTGCAGGCAGGCCGCTTCGGCCGCCCAGGAGAATGCCGCAACGACGGCGGCCAACCTGGCCGCCGCCCGCTCGACGACCCAGACGGTCGCCCATGCGGTCCCGCTCTCCGAGGAGGCCCAGGACCAGGCAATCCTCATCGCCGCCGCGCTCGAGCCCGTCCTGGAGCAGGCCCACGCGGCCGCCCTCCTCCTGATCGACGCGCTTGTCGCCATCGACGCGCTCGCGGCGCAGGTCGCCCGCAGCAAGGGAAAAAACGAGCTCATCTCACCGCTCGTCATCAGCGGAGTCGCCCAGGCCCAGGTGGACGGCGAAAGCGCGATGGCCGCCGCGGCGGCCGCCCTTCAGAATTCGATGACCGCGCTCGCGGCGGCCCAGGAGGCGTCGTTTGCGGCCGGGAAGGTCATCGACGCCACCAAGCGCCTGCTCGCGCTCCTGGCCCCGGCCGGCGACGGATTCAACCCCGCGAGCGCGGCAGGGGGAGGGTTCTGGGAGGGCGCGGTGCCACCGGCCTCGATGCGCGACCTGGGCCAGGCCGTCACGAGCCAGAACGCCAGCATTCTTGGGGTCCTGCATAGCCTGTCGGACATCGCCATTCGGGCCGCGGCCGAGCGCCAGGCGGCCGCCACCCAGGCCGCCCTGGATTTCAACGCCGCGAGCGACCGGCTGAACCGCACGAGCGCCGCGGCCGCGGCAGCGGCGGCATCGCTGGCGGCCGCGGAGTCGGCCGTCGCCTGAGCGCGGCCCCGGTGGACGGCGCCGCAACTTCCCCGAGCATGCCCCGCACCCGCCACCTCACGCCTGCCGAGTGCCCGGGACCGGGACCGGCGCCGGCACAGGAGCCATGCTGAGGCAGCATGAGGCCCAGCCCGGGGTGAGCCCGTCGCGAAGCGCCGCCGAACGCCCGGCACGGCGGGCGGGGACGGGCCCATGGGTGGCCTTGAACGACACCCGCGCCGCAGCCGTGCGGCTCGTGCCGCTGGCCGCCCTCGCAAACGCGGAGGGCGTCTGGCATGCCGCCGCGCAGGGCGCGGCCCGTCCTCCCGGGGGCACGGGAGTGTTCCAGCTCATGAAGGATGAGGATGTGCCCAAGCTGAAGGCCTACTTCGAGCGGCGCATCATGGAGGTGGGCTCGCCCACCTCGCGCGCGAGCCTGGACGTTTTCCGCCAGGCGCGGGCGGCCGACACGCTCGGGGACGGCGAGGCCGTCATCGACCGCTACGTTGAGGCACGCAAGGGTTTCCTCGACCGCGAGGCGGGAACGCCGGCCAAGAGCCCCACGACACGCCTCGAATCGGTCCTGCGGACCCAGGCTCTCACGTTTGGCGACACGCATCCCGTGTACGGCGGCGCTCCGCGGCCCCAGGCCTTTGATTTTCCGCCCGAGGAGCGGACGAAGCCAACCCCGAAGGCGGCCACCCCGAAGCAGGCCCCGTTCACTTTCGGGACGCCGTCCGCCGCCTCCCCCAGCACGGAATCCGGCCCGTCAACGGGAATCTCGTTCGGCCTGCAGGAGGGCTTTGCCTCGCCAAAGAAAAATACCCCGCCCTCGGGTCCCGCACCCTCGAGCGGATTCAGCTTCGGCTTCGGCGCCAGTTCCCCGGCATCACCCGGCGGATTCAAATTCGGCGCCCAGGAAGGCGAGACCCCGTCCACTCCCGCCGCCGCCTCCCGGAATACGGCGCCAGCGTTCGGCTTCACGTTCGGCTCCTCGAGCTCCGAGGAACCCGCGAGCGGTCCCCAGAAGGGCTCCTCTACGCCGTCAAAGCGGGACGAGCGCACGGATGGCGGCACCCCGCCCCCGGATCCCGCACCCTCGAGCGGCTTCAGCTTCGGCTTCGGCGCAAGCTCCCCGGCGTCCCCCGGCGGATTCAAGTTCGGGGTCCAGGAGGGCGACGCCCTGTCCACATTTGCCGCCTCCTCCCAGAATGCGGCGCCCGCATTCGGCTTCACCCTTGGCGCCCAGGGCCCTTCCCCGGCGCAGACGGGCGGCGTCACTTTCGGCTCCTCGAGCTCCGAGGAACCCGCGGGCGGCCTTCAGAAGGCCTCCTCCACGCCGTCAAAGCGGGACGAGCGCGCGGACAGCGACAGCGACGAGGAGGAAGAGAGCGATCCTGACAGGTTCTCGGCCCAGGACCAGCGCAACCATGAGGTCCTCATGGGCAATCCCCTCTACGCGAGCCTTGTGAAATCCAACCTTGAGAAGCACGGGCCCATCAATGTGCGCACCGACACCTCCGGAGGGGGCAACGCGTCGTGGAGTCGGCGGGACAAGACGATCAGGATCGGATCCAAGATGACCGGGGCGAGGCGGGCCTCGGCCATGGTCTTCGAGATGACCAACGCCCACCAGTCCACAGGAGCCGAGGCCCTGGACAAGGCCGCAGGAAGCATGACGGAGAATGCCTATGCGATCGAGCAGGAGCGAATCGAGTTCGAGGGCATCAAGATGCATCACGCCATCATGGCCTACGGCGTGGAGCACCTGGGCTGGCCTCCCGCGGTTGATCGCTTCAAGAAGGCGCTGAGCGGCAACTGGGCCACATTCGACGGCTACCTCGCGACCCAGGAAAGAACCGGCCACACCAACCTGCACCGCAGCAATCACAAGATCGTCATCGAGGCTATCGAGCGGGAAGCGGACAGGGCAAAGAAGGCGGCCTCGGGTCAGAAAAAGCCGGAGAAGAAGGATTAGCCTGAAGGCCGCATCCGCCGTGAAGCACCTGCCCCTCGAATTCGCACCCGTTCGTCCGGCATCGCGAAGCTCCGCGGAGCGCAAACCGACCCTTGCCGCTTCCGGGCGCCGCCGTCCACACCAGCTTGTGGCCGCCACGCCTTCCGTCCCGGCACCGTCCGCCGTCGAACAGGCTTCGGCGCAGGAGGCCGGCCGAACGGGCCTGCCCGCCGGCCTCAGGGCCGGAGTCGAGCGCCTTTCCGGGCAATCGCTGGGGCACGTCCGCGTGCACCGCAATTCGGCGAAGCCCGCCCAGCTCGGCGCCCACGCCTTCGCGCAAGGGGGCGACATCCACCTGGCCCCCGGCCAGGAGAGGTTCCTGCCTCACGAGGCCTGGCATGCGGCGCAGCAGGCGCAGGGACGCGTGCGCCCGACCGCCCGGGCCGGGGACATTGCTGTCAACGACGATCCGGCGCTGGAACGGGAGGCGGACCGGATGGGCGCGGCCGCCCTCCATCCCGCGGCCGGTCCTCCCGCCGGCCCGGGCCGCGGGCCGGAGAGGGCGCGCACCCTCCAGCGGCGGGTGATCATCAAGGCGCCACCTCGTGATTACGGCAATCTTCCCGAGCTTGTCGGCCTTGTCCACCGGTCCATCCTCAGCGTGGCCGCCGAGCACAGGGGCGAACCCTTCTATGACCGGGTCGCCGTCGACATCGCCTTTTTCGAGCAGATTGTCCGCGAGCTATTCGCCAAGGACCCCGTGTACGGGAAGATGCTGGACTTCACGGACGAGATCGTGCGCGTGGGGCTCGCCAAGGCCCATTTCAATCCCGCAAACTATTCGAAGGAGGACTGGGCGCTCCTGCACCGGATGGAGACCCAGAGTTTTCGCCGGTTCATCGAGGCGAAGGAAGGCACGCCCAAGGACAGCGTGGTCGGCGCCCACTACGAGGGGACGGGCTCCAAGTACAACCCGAAGGACTTTGGGGACAAATCGGGAAAGCACAGCTGGCGCGGGAATGAAGAATGGATCGTCTATGTGGTCCGGAAATTCCCCAAGCTCGTTCTGACCGACCTCCCCTTGAGCGAGGCCAACGTTTTCAGGGGCCTCAGGGAATCCGGCGCTGAGAAAACTGAGGGCAAGAAAGACACGAGGGCCTTCAGCGCCTACGCCCGGGAGATCGCCGCGCTCCTGCACGAGGGGTATCTGCCGATCAGCGCCAACACCCTGGGGCCGGCGCTGGGTGGCAAGGTGAGCGCCTTGACGCTCGTGAAGGATTCCATACTTCCCCCCACGGTCAGGATGTCCATCGAGGCACGGTTCAAGATAAGCCGAGGGGCCGCAGTCTGGATCGCGAAGGGCCAATCTTTCGTGGGAATTGGAAAGGGGTTGAGCGAGGCAGAGCGCGTCCATGCGGCGCTGTCGTTTTTCGAGACGGCGGGAATTCCGACGCTCCTCACAGCGCCGGCCTCACTCCCGAAGATCGAGGAAAAGGCCCACCGGCCCTTAAGATGGGCCCGGACCGAACTGCAGCCTCCCGACAAGGACAAGGAGGAGCAGCTGAAGCTTCAAAGGAAGAAAGAGGAGGAACGGAGCGCGAAAAGCGAGGAACTCACCCTCAAATTCGAGAGGGTCGATCCGTCCAACCTGGTTCTCAAGAAAGACGATCTCGTGCAGCTGATCCGCAAGGCCTACGCCGATGCCAAGATAGAGAAGCCGTGGGCAAGATATGTAAATTCCGGGGTTCTGAAATCCCTGCTCAAGGACGCCATCAGCCAGGGGGTCGTCTCGGACAAGATGTCCCAAAGCAAGCTCAAGGAATTCATAAAGGAGAACCTGGACAGGATCTGGCACGCCTGACGGCCGCTCGCACAGGCCCCACCGCACGATGGAAAGACGCCCTGAATCACCCAGGCTCCCCGGGCAATCTCCGCCCCGGTCCCGGAATCCGGCGCGTGGCACCGCCAGCCCCTGTTCGCCGTGATCCTGAAAAACGCACGATCCCATGCCGAGGCCCGCGCTGCGGGACCGCGATCGCGCAGCGCCGCCGAGCGCACGCGGGCACCCGCCTCCGCGCCCACGCGCGCCGCGGTGCCCGACAGGCGCCCGGCGACGCTCCAGCTGGCGAAGCTGGGCTCCATCCTCAATCCGCAGGCATCCCCGGACACGGCTGCCGACCCGGGCGGGCTGCCGTCGTCTCTCAAGGCGGGGGTGGAGCGCCTTTCCGGCCTGTCCATGGATCATGTCCGCGTTCACCGAAACTCCGCCAAACCCGCGCAGCTGAACGCCCACGCCCTCGCCCAGGGCGCCGAAATCCACCTGGGACCGGGCCAGGACAAGCACCTTCCCCATGAGGCCTGGCATGTTGTGCAGCAGGCGCAGGGCCGGGTCCGGCCGACGATCCAATTGAGGGCTGGAGGCGCGCTGAATGACGAGGCCGCGCTGGAACGGGAGGCCGATGCGATGGGGGCTCGCGCGGCCGCCTTGGGAGCGCCGGGCGCGGCGGCCGCGCGCGGGCGTCCCCAGGCCTTCGCCGGGGGATCCCACCCGCGGCCGATGCAGCCTGTCCGTCGGGCCCGCGCCCGCACTGGGGCCGCCGTGCTCCAGCCAAAGGGCGGCCAGGAATGGGCGACGGCAAGGGCCCTGTCCATGGTGGGAGGTGTCCTGAACGAGGCGCTTGCCGCCATCATCGTGGAGGTGCTGGAAGACCACACCCAGGCGGCCATCCAGAATGCCCTTGGTGCGCCGGCAACCGCGACTGACACGCGCCCGCTCTTCACCTCGAGAGTGCGGGGGTCGGCCGTCGTTCGCCTGCACGCCGCGGGGCTTGCGGTGGCGACCATCCACGCCGACTGCGCCGACTGTGCGAACAACGCCTCGTTGGGGGGACTCCTGGACCTCTCGCTTGCGATCCAGGCCGGCGGCGGAAACCCCCTGGCGGTGCAAGGCGCCGTCCGGCTTGGCCTCCTGGCAGCGCGCCCTCCTGCGGCCATCCAGGCCGCCGCGCTGGCCGTGCCGGCGCTGCTGGACACCGTTCCGCGGGCACTCGCGATAGTGGACCATCTTGTTGCGGGCGGGACCGCGGCCGATGCCGTCCGCGGAGCGGCATTTGCGCCCGTCGACGCCGGGGTCCTCGCCCAGGCGCTGACCGCCCTTCGCGGGCTTTCCCAGATACCGGCGGCGGCGGCCCTGCCCCAGGACAAGATCGACGCGCTGCTTTCGGAGCGCGATCACCTGACGACGCCCGCACTGGCGGCAAGCGCCGTCAACGTGGCTGTCGCAGCGGCGAACGCACAAGGCGCCGCGAACGAGCTTCTTCGGACCCGGGCGTTCGGGTATCAGCCGGCGTTCAGGGACCGCGCGGACCAGAGGGGTGCCGCAGCGGCGGCCACGCTGGTCGCCAACCGCCAGCAGGACGTGGCCGACGCAGCCGCAAACCAGCGCCAACAGGCGGTACCGGCTCAGAACGACGCCGCCTTCAACACCTTGACCCGCAATCAGCGTGCGGCGCTCGGCGGAACCAGCGCCGCCGCGGCCGCCGCGGTGAGCCAGCCGCCCCCCCTCTTCCCATCGGCTTATTTCATTAGCGGAAGTGCCAGATTCACGGCCGAGCGCGCGCAACGTGCGGCGCCACAGATCCAGCAGATTGACGCGGATGAACAGCGCGACCTCGCGCACGTGGCGGCGTTTGAAGGCCCCGCGCGGGAGGCGCAGGTGCGCGAGACCTTCCGGGCCTATTTCGCCGGCGTGCATTTCCATCCCGACGCCCTGGCCGCGCTGGACGCTGTCGGGGAGAACCAGCCGCTTGCGACTGCTCTCGTGGGGGTCCTTGCGGCGGCGCCCAGCACGCGGGCCGTGTTCCTGGGGGGCCTCGCCCAGGCGGGCATCCAGCGGCTCGTGGCCGTGCCTGCTGCGACCCTGGCGGCACTCATCGCCGCGAATGTCACCGCTGCCACGGTCCGGAGCTATGCGGCGAGCGATTCCCGGGTCGCGCTCCTTGTGGCGATGCATGGGGCCGGAACTCCCGCAGTTCGGATAAGCGCGCTGGAGCCGCTCCTGGCGGGTCTGGCCGCCCACGTGGACCACGCGCCGTCGCGCGGGCACCTCGTGGCCCTGCTCGCGACCGAGACTCCCGCGGATATTTCGGGGATGCTGGTATCCGCGCCCAACCCGGTCCTGGGCCGGGTTGGGCTTGTGGCCGCCGTCAGAATCCGCGCCGCGAACGCCGCGGACCTGACCCAGGTGCTGGCCCTGTGCACGCGCCTCAGCTTTACCCACGCGCTCGTCACCCAGGTCCTCGGCACCCTGCCCGCGGGCAGTCCGGCCGCGAACCTAATCGGGGCCGTCCACGCCCATCACCTGATCCGGTATGACAAGAACGCCAACTTCGTGGCCTGGTTGACAGCCGTCGGCGAGCTGATCGATGAGGGGTATGTCCGGATCCGAGCCTTTGGCGCCTGGGCCCGCCTTGCCAGCCATCCGGGCAGTCCCGTGACAGATGAGAGGATCTACGACGTGGAGCTGGTCGCCGGAGGTGCGGTCCAGGAAACTTTCTACGTGCACTTCCACCCAGGCGCGGCCGCCGCCGCAGTGGGATCCCCCAATGCATCGCGTTCCCATATGAAGCCGCAACGCGGGGGCATCATCCGGAGGGATTACGCTCTTGCGCCGGCCTCCGTGCGAAATTTCACGGAATCGCATCCCTAAACGCCCTGAGGAAGCCTTGCCCGAAGCGCCGGCGCCGCCCCCCCTGGCGGGAAGCCGTCACACATCGCGACCTTCCTTCCGGTGCTCGCGGCGGATCCCCTGGAGGATGTCCGCGAGCGCCACCTGCTTGTCCGCGCGCTGGACCGCCTTGAGGCAGCTGTGCCGCACGATGTTGATGATCTGTCCCCCGGTCAGCTCGTGCGCCCGGGCTATCGACTCAAGCTCAACATTGGGCCCGAGCCTCACCCTGGACCCGAAGCCGTTCCGCCACAGGCGCAGCCTCTGGCCCGCGCTCGGGGGGGCGAAATAGATCGTGGCCTGGAATCGGCGCGCGAACGCGTCGTCGAGATTGGCCTTCAGGTTGCTCGCAAGGATGACGATGCCCGGGTGCTCCTCCACGCGCTGCAGCAGGTAGGCCACCTCCTGATTTGCATAGCGGTCGTGCGCGCTCGCGGTCTGGGTGCGCTTTCCGAAGAGCGCATCCGCCTCGTCGAAGAAGAGGATCCAGCTCCTCTTCTGCGCCTCGGAGAAGACCGAGGCCAGGTTCTTCTCGGTCTCGCCGATGTACTTGGAGACGACCTGCGACAGGTCGAGCCTGTAGACCTCCACGCCCAGCTCCTTCCCGATCAGGCTTGCGGTGAGCGTCTTGCCCGTGCCGGACGGGCCGTGAAAGAGGGCGCGGAACCCGGGCCTCAGCTGTCGGGCAAGCCCCCAATCGTCGAGCAGCTCGCGGGAGTGCCTCGCCCAGGCCTTGATCTCCGCGACCTCGGAGAGCGTCTCCTCATCGAGCACCAGGTCACCCCAGGCAAGCGGCGTCGAGATCGGCCGCGCCGGGAACGCGGAGCCCATCTCCGGCCGCTGGTCCTCGCCCGTGGCCAGGTGGCGCAGGAGGGACGCCGAGAATGTCAGCGGGCCGCTCCACGCGGGCTCGTCCGGGTGCGGCGGGCCGAGGCGCAGCGCGCCCGAGGCGTGCAGGGGATGGTCCTCGTCCAGGAGCCGCCCGGCCGCGAGCCTCCGCCCGATGTCGGCTCCGCAGAGGAGAAAAAGAGCCGTCTCCCCCGTGGGGATGAACCCGGCATGGTGGACACCCTTCACGCCCCCGAATTCGGTGAAGCCGCGGTCGGTCTTCTCGTTCTTGAGGAAGAAGACGTCGAGGACATGGGGAGCCACGTGCGGGGCGACGGCCAGGGCCAGCAGCAGCCGCTCGGCGGCCCCCGCCCTCGTCCGCCGGATCAGGTCGGCGTAGCGGGAGGAACCGAGCGTCGGGGGCGGCAGGGCCGCCGGGTCCCCGCCCGCGGCATCGCCGGAGAAATACTGGCGGATCCGCGCATCGATGACCGCCGCCAGCCATTCCATTTCGCGGCGCAAGGCGTCCCCAAGCGTCGCCGGCGCCCCGGAGTCCGGCGCCCTGTCGGGATGCGCAATTTGCCGGGCCTTCATATCCAGTCCACCTGAAGGGAGCGGGACATCCACGCCGGGCGCGGCCCGGGAAAGCTCCAGGGCAGCTCGGGAAGCAGCACGTCCCAGCCGCGCCGTTCCACTTGGAGCTTCCACCTGTCGCCGTCGCGCCTGACCCAGCCGGCGCGGAGCAGATACGAGGCGCGCAGGCCCTCCACCGAGAGGTGGGCCCCGCGGGGCCAGCTGGCCGCCACACGCTGAAGGAGGGCCCTGCACGCCTCCTCCTCGCCTTCCTTGAGTTCGATGCGCGCAACAACCGCGACCCCGGGATCGAGGCCGCAGAGGATCTTGTTTAGCACGAGCGAGTATTCATGGGTCCGGGCTCCGCCGGTTGCCAGGCTCTGCAGGAGGTGCACCGCGCGCTGCGCGGCCCTGAAGTCCCGGAATACACCGGCCTCAAGCAGGCTGCAGCGCCCGAATAGCTCGCCAAAGAAGGGGGCGAGCAGCACGAGCCCCGCGTTGTTGACGGCGATGGGCGAGAGCCGGTCCTCGGCCTCCCCGCTCTCCTCGTTCTGCTCCCCTTTGACCCCCTGTTTCTCCTCCCCACCGTCCGGCCGGTCCAGCTCGTTCGCAGGCTCCCGGAGCGCCGCAGCACGCGGCGCCATCGTCCTCGGCAGGCGGGCGGCAATCCGCAGGGCCTCGCGGTCTCCCGAGCGCTGGAGCACGGCATGAAGCGCCTCCAGGGCGGACTGCTCGGCAGGGGATCCCCCTTGGGCTCCCGCGCCCGGGAGCAACCCCGCGCGCAGCAGCGCCCGCGCAAGGAATTGAGCGGCGTCGCGGAGGGGCACGGCGCCGGACATCTTCCAGAGTTCCACAAGCGCCCGCCAAAGCTCCCCGCTCGCCCCGGGGCGCCCGAGCGGGCCCAGCGCGGTGGCATGGGCCTCCATCCATGACAAGGCGTCCCGCCACAGGAGCGCCTGCGCCGGCTCGCCGGCAAAGAGCACGTCACCGACGACCCGCTCCCCTCCCGTCCGGAGCACAAGGTCCGCGACCGCATGGTCTCCCAGCGCCCGGCCAAGGGCAGCCCGCCAGAGTTGCCCGCCCTTCGAGTCGGCGGCCAGCAGCTCCCAGAGGAGCGGCAGCAGCTTCCGCGCCCAGGCCTCGCCCGCAGCGGGAGAGCCCGAGAGCACCAGCTTTAACATCCGCATGCGCACAAGCGCCGAGCGGCGCAGGCTTCGCTCGTTGATGAACGACCGCGGCTGGGCCAAGGCGGCCGGATCCTGCCGCTCGTCAGCGGAGCTCTGAAACCCCGACACTTCGGCCTCCCTGAGGTCGTACAGCAGCTGGCGCTGCCCTGCGCGCTCCGCCTGCTCGGCAAGCAACTCCACGACGAGACCCGGACCCACCTGGTGGCGTTCGGCGAGTTCCCTCACGGTGCGGGCCGCGAGCGACCGCGCATCACAGGCGGCTCCGCTGTCCCCCAGCAGGTGATCCAGCGCGCCCTGCCAGGCGCTGTCGCGCCACGCCGACGGGTTGGCGGCCCCGGCCGGACGCGCGGACGCGGCCGCGCGCACGAGGGCGATCACCCCGTCCGCATGCGCCGGCTGCACGGCGTAAACGACAAGTTCGAGCAGGGAATCCGGCAGGCGCCCGGCCATCGTTCGCAACCGGCCTTCGCGGGCCCAGCCGCGCAGGAGCCGTGCCGCATCGTCGGCATGCACGGCAAGCGCCCTGTCGAGCCATTCCCGGGCGCGCCCGCTCCAGCTTCGGGCCCACGCGGCCTCGGGAAGGCGGCCCGTCTCCAGGAGGATCCCGAGCGCCTCCGGCGAGAACACGCCCTCGCCGTCCCCCGCCCGAACCGGATCCAAAGCCAGGTCCCGAGGCGGGAGGATTCCCGCGAGAGCAACCTCAAGAGCGCGGATCCGCCCCCCAAGCCGCGTCGTTTCGCCGGGTGCCGGGGCCGCCAGGATCTGCAGCAGCTCCGCGGCGTCTCCAGGGGCAACGAATTGCGCCAGGATGCCGACGAGCGCCCGGACGCCGTGCCGGGAGATCAACTCGCCTGCGAGCTCCCGGGCCTCGCCGGCCGGAAGCTCCCGCCAGAATGCCAATTCGCCCCCGCGAGGCGCCGATTGCCCGCTCAGTGCAGCGCTCCATGCCGCGAGCCAGGCCCCGTGCGGCAAGGAGCCCGGAGTGTCAATTCCGGGAGTCTCTCCGGGAGACCTTGAGTTCTCCTCGGAGGAGATCTCCGCAAGCAGCCTGGGCAGCGAGCCCTCCCTCCAGGTGATTCCCGACGCAGACGCGGCCAGCAGAAGCTCGCGGAGCAGTTCCGTGTAGCGGAGGCGAAAGCGGCTCGCGATCGCCCTGAGCGTCTGGACCACGAAGGACTTCTCATTGAACCGGGAGCCGTGGTCGCCCAGCAGGTGCCCGAGCAGGATCTCCCATTTCGCCTCGCGAAACTCGTCCGCACCCGCCTCGACGAACCGAATCTCCCGCTGGCGGGCGTCGAGGTCCTGCGCGTAGCGGAGAATGAAATCCGCCTCCCCCGGCGCCACGGCCCTTATGAGCCCCGCGATCCCGGGATCGTCCAGCCAGCGCACGAGGCGCAGGCGCACCCGCCTGAGGCGGCCGGCCCGGCGTACCAGACCCGCTGCGGCCGCAGGCGCCTCGGCAAGCGCCGACAGCAGCGCCTCCGCAGGGTCGAACTGCGAATCCTGCGGCCCCCACCATGGCATGAATCCGTGCAGCAGGAGGAATTCAAGAAGCTCGAGGGTCGACCTCCCGCCAGGAATTACCCGGCCGACGGCGCCGTCGCCCCCGCGCAGGCGCCGCAGCTGGCGCGGCAGCTCCTCAAGGAGAATCGCGCGGTACCTGGCCGGGAACTCGGACGCAAAGTCCCGGTCCGCGATGAATCCGAGGCGGAGCTCGAGGCGCTCCAGGACCAACTGCTCCTGCGGCGGGCACAACGCCGAGAACACCTCGGCCGTGTCAGCGCTGAGCCTTGTGCGCCACAGGACGCCCGCAGCATCCATGACCGCGGAGGCCGAGTCGGGCCTGTCCAATCCGATCAGGATGGCCCGGGTCGCGATGAGGTGCTGCTGCTCGTCCGTCACACGAATGCGGGGCCGGCGGCCGGGGAGGACGGATCCAGAAGCCAGGCAAAGAGATTCGCCGCGGAAGTGCCCCGGCACACGTCGATCGTCCGATCGGGAAGGGGGGGATCCGACGCCCGGCGCGCCGACGCCAGGATGAGCTGAGGAAACCCTGCGTTCGCCCAGGCCTGAAACAATGCGCGAAACCCCCCGACGTTCGCCTCGGGCGCGGGGCGTGTCTCGAGCCAGATGTGGCGCGCCAGGAGGTGGGCGGGGGCGTTCTCAGCCACAAGCGCCTCGCAATAGCTGACAAAGGCTCCCGTGAGCGGCCGAAGCGTCCAGTTGACGAACACGTGGAAAAGGCACGGCGCGAACGCGTCCAGGGGAAGGTTCCAGCGCTCACCCGCCCCGGTGGCATCCGCCCGGGGCAGGAAGACGATCGACTCGAACACGTGGTAGAAGTCATCCCGGTCGGCCTCGGGCTCCGACTGGGTGTCGCGCCTCAGGAGGATCTGTATCTTCTCCTCGAGGCCCGAGCGGGGGCGCACCGTCCCTGGCCCCGGCCTCCCCGTGAGCTCGGCGGCCGCCGCGCGCCTGCGCCCTATCCGGGGATACGCCTGCAGCAGGTTCTCCTTGTTGGCGATGGTCTCGTAAGTCGTGTGGTCGGTCCGCGGAAAGCTCTCGTTGAACCGCGAAAGCAGGTGGTCAAGCACGCGGTCGCGGCGGCGCTGCCTGTCGTCGGCGTTCTCGGCTATGGCGTGGAGCCCGGCAACGTACGGATTGCCGGGGTCCGCCCAGTAGGCCGCCTCGTGCGCGCGGCTTTCCGCCGGGTCGCGGTCGTAATCGTGGTCCCCCGTGCCCGGAAGCAGTTGCATCACTTCCGGCACCGAGGCCAGCGGCTGCGTGAAGACGGTACGGGTCTGCGGCAGGTTGGAGAAGAAGGCGCTCGTGTTTGCCAGCTGCGCCAGGAAGTTCGCCATCAGCTGCTCGAACACGAGGAGGTAGCCCTTGAGCTGCAGGACCTGGGCGCGGCGCAGAGGCTCCGAGGGCGGCGGGAGGCTGTCCGCATGGAGTAGAAAGCACTGCGGGAAGGAGTGCTGAACCGAGTGGTACTCCCCGACGGCGGTCGTGGGCAGGTCGGGCACGGAGGGCATGGTCCATTTCTCGCTCGGCAGCAGTCGGCCGAACTGCACCGAGGGGGTGTCCCCGCCCGCCTGGATGAACATGTTCGCCCGGGCGTCGCCGGATCCCCAGCCCTGCACACCCGCGCCCAGCCGGAGCGCCGGCGCCGCGCCAAACGAGACCCGGAAGCCGGCCCCGGCCCGGGGGCCGGAGTCCGTGCTCGAGAGCGGCGTGACCGTTGTCACGAGCGAAGGCGCGTAGAGCTGCTGCGCGGACCGGCTCTGCGCAATGACCTCGGCCTCGTCCGGAAAGGTGATCGAGTTCACGGCCTGGACCCAGGGGACCCGCAGGATCGCCTGGGCTGCGCGCTCCCTGGCCTCCGTCCACCACCAGAGCCCGGGCAGGTCTGTCTCGGCAAGCAGGCCGCGGCTCAGCTGGGGTCCGCAGAGCGCGGCGTCCGTGGAGCTATCAACCAGGGCCTTCTCGAGCGACAAAAACTGCGGGCCCGCCAGCAGGGCCTGCTTGACCGCCAGATAAAGATTGCTCCAAACGATCTCCCCAGTGGCCCCCGGGGCCAGGTGGAGTGTGATGTCCATCCCGAAGTGGACGAAAGGCTGCAGCGTGACGCTTTCAAAGCGCTCGCCCAGGTTGCGGTGGCGGGCGAGGACCGACCTCGCCCGCAGAAGGGCCTCCTCGCCCGCCCCGGCACCGGCGTCCGGCGCGACCGCCACGCGGGCCTGCAGCCTGCCGGAGACACCCGGGGAGGCGCCCTGGTCCCTGGAATCCAGGGGCCCCGACCAGGCATACACCAGGCCGGGAACCCGGTCATACAGCAGCCGGACGTAGTCGACGGACGTGAGAGGCTCCATCGGTAGGACGTCTATCGGCGAATACAGCGAGTTTTCATTCCAGGCTATCTTGCCGGAAGAGTCGCTCAGGAGACGCTCCATCGGCAGGCTCGCGCGGTAGGACAGCTCCGTGGAGGCGTAGAGAACCTGCTCCAGGATCATGAGCCCCGGCTCGGCCTCGTTGAAATTCGTCCAGCTGTCGGCGCACATCCTCGGCAGCCACTCGAGCGCCTGGGCCTTCAAGGCGGCAAAATCCTGCGCCGGGGGAAGGGGGGCGTCGCGGTCGATCACGACCGGCGCCGTCGGCTCGGGCGTTGCGCTCATGGCAGCGGGTCGACCTGGTGCTCGGCTGCCGAGATGAGCATCGAGCGGGGCGAGGACGGTACTATAGAGACGAGCGGGACCGGCGCATCCCCGGCGGAAATGGGGCCTTCGCCGCGGAACACCTCGCACGTCCCCACCTGAAGCACGTAGGGACGGCCCCGAATGAAGGCGCCAAAGTCAGAGGCGTGGAAGGACTGCGCCGGATCCCGCACCGAGGCCTGGTCGTAGATCCAGGGGGAGACGAACGCCTTCAGGTCGGCGCACAGCACCGCGCGGTAATGGGCCACGCTCCGATCGCGCGCGAAATCCACTTGCGCCCGGACCCAGATGGGCTCGTAGACCGGGTTGACCACCTTGATGCGCGCCGTCTGGGGAGCGACAGCGGATAGCGCGCTCTCGAAGGCCAGCAGGTCGCCGCCCGTGAAGCCCGGCGGAGGGGCCGCGGGCGGGACCGTGACGGTGGGCAGCACCACCACGGCCACCGTTCCGGCCTCGGCCGCGGTGGCAGGCGCAACGACACGCGCCGAGAACAGGGAGGGGAACTGGCGCAGCAGCAGGCGCTCGTAGTCGCGAGCCGCCACCGCACGGCCCTTGTGGCGCAGTCTTTCGCTGACCCGCGTGCAAAAATCCTCCTGGGTCTCCGGGGGCGCGCCGCCCGCGGCGGCGAGCGGCTGAAGGACCTTCGCGATCGCCCGGTCGGGATTCCTTAGCCCGATGATGGATTGGGCGGGAAGTGGCCGGGCAAAGTGGGCTGCAGCCGCGGCGCCGTCCGCCGGCGCGGGAGGCTGCCAGTCGGCCTCGGCAGCGTGTGGCAGGATTTGCACCGTTCGCAGGCGCTGCTCCGGGTGCGCGACCCGGGCGCGAATCCAGACGAGCCCCGCGGGCATGACCGTGTGCACGGTGTCCGCGCCCGCAGGCAGATCGATCCGGACGATGCCCGTGCGCTGAAAGCCCCACGTCCCGTCGCGCACCGCGGACGCCTCCGGCTTCGCATCGCGCCACGTGTCGCCCTCGAGCCAGGACCAGGCGGGAGCGCCGGCGTCCGGCGCATTCGAGGCCGGCACCGCCTTCAGGACAAACAGGAGCGACAGGGTCTCCGGAGGCTGGATGTCGCCGAGCCCGAGGTAAAGGAACCCGCCGACCGGCACGGCAGGGATGAGGGGGTCGCGGCCCTTCGGCCGCGGGTATGCCGCAAAGGGGTCCAGCTGCCAGACCTGGTCCCAGCCGGCGGCGCTTGAAGCGCCACCCTCGAGGTCGATCGTCGTGCTGGCCCCGTAGCTCACCGACACCTCACAGGCCATGGGGACAAACGGGGCCGGGGGCATCGGCTGGATGCTCGGCGGCTCGGGCTCGGCAGCCGGCGCGGGCGCTGAAGGGCTGCCCCTCACCGCGGACGCAAGCCAGGGTATCATCAAATCCAGAACCTCGGAATCGGCCGTCTGCGCCGGATCGAGCCTCAGCGTGGAGGCGATCACCTGCCGGAATCCCGCCGGGCTTGTGAAACTTTTCCCCTTGAGCCCGCCCAGGGCCGTGAAGACGGCCTCGGGATTCGCACCGGCCGCTGTTGCGGCGGCGGCGATCGGGGGAGGCAATGCGGACAGCTTCTCCAGGGCCGCGAAGAGCCGGGGAGTAAACGTCCATTTGGCCGCGGCCGTGCGAAACACGAATGACCAGACGACCCCGTGCAATTTCCGCACGGAAATCCTGAGCTGGGAATAGTCGCTTCCGGCGCTCGAGGGGGCGACCGGCAGGGATTCCCCGCCGGAGGCCTTGGCCGCCCGGGTGAGCACCAGGGCGTTGTTGGCCGCAATCGTGGTCACGAGGCCGGCATAGAGCTGCTGGCCGAACAGGTACTCGGGCGCCCCGAGCGTGAGGCCCAGGAAGCCCGTCGCCGTCGCGGGACCGTATTCGATCGGCCCCGAAAGTCCGAAGTCCGGCGACGGATTGACTGCGGGAAGCCGGGAGGGATCGGCCGACCACGAGGTGGACGCGTCCAGGGGCCCGTCGGCGGCCGGCGACGCGCCCGAGGAGCCGGGCCAGCTGAAGAGCAGGTTGCCCGATGTCTCAATCGGAACCCAGGAGCGGCCGACGAGCGCGGAAAGTCCCGCCGTGTACCGGAGGTTCCCTATCGGCGGCGATATTCCGAGGACGCTGTTGTAATCGGCGTAGTAGCCGCCGAGACCCTTCTCGTCCCTGGGCAGTCCCTGCCAGGCAAGGGTCACGTCAAGCGAGGTGAGCCTCTTGCGGAAGAGCTCGACCTTGCCGATCGCAAACCGGCCGGCCGCATGCGGCGGGGAGCCAAAGGGGGCCACCGGTTTTCCGGGAGCGACGAGCTTCCCCGAGGGCCCGGCCAACGCGAGGTCGCGCAGGCCCTTGGCGCTGACGCCGACCGTGATCCGCGACACGGTGGCGGCGGCAAACGCGGAGGTCAGCCTTTCCGCCGCCGCGCCGTCGGGGCCGCCAAACCACGCGAGCGGGTTGAAGAACCGCAGGCGAAGCACCGGGGCACGGGCGTCATACTCCGGCCCGAGCGCCTTGGGATTGGGCGTGTAATTGACGCACGCCGGGTCGCCAACCCGGAGACCTATGGTGACAGTCAGGCCCGCCGGCACGGGCCCTCCCTTGGCCTGCCCAAAATAGCTCAGCGTGCATTTCATGCCTCCGGAGGGCGCCGCCCAGCCCCTCGCGCCACTGTAGTCGACAGTTGCAAGGAGCGTCAGGGATTCGTCGACACCGGGTTCCCCGGGCGGAGGTACGCCGTCGTTCGCAAAGAGGATCTCCAGCGTGACCGTGCGCTCGCCCTCCTCGAGGTGCAGGACCGGGGAGGCAATCGCAAAGCCCACCTGGGCGTCCGCCATCGTGCGCGCGCCGCCGGCCAGGGGTTCCTGATCCTCGCCAAAGGTGGCCCAGGAGCCGCCGGGAGGCAGCGGTGCACCGGCCCCGTCAGCCGAGGCGGCAGTCAGGGCCGAATAGAATCCGGTGGCTCCCGACCTGCCGGGAGCCGTCAGGAACAGGGTGGAAGCCCGCGCCACGGCTGAAGTCGTCACTGTCGTCGGCTCGCGGGTCGCGTAGACCACGGGTCTTCCTGCCGCGTCCTTGCCGGCCAGAAGCTCAGTGCCCGCCCCAAGCTCGCGCCAGCCCCCTTGCGCCGCAGTGAATGCGACAAAGGCCGTGTCGGGCACCGGGCCCTCCGGGGACAGTCCCAATACCTTGCGGTAGAAATAGTCGCAGTGGAGCGAGGGAAGCCGGTTGATCGTCTCCTGGGCCCCTGCAAACTGGCGCACAAACGCGAGGTAAAGGGCAAAGTGGGGCGGCAGTCCCGAGGGATTGTCGTAGCGGATGTCAAACCAGCGCCGGGCCTCGCCGAGTATCTTCGCCGCGGCCGCCCGCGTCGACCAAGCCACCTGGGTCATCTGGCGCACGAACTCCGCGGGCGCCTGGTCCGGCGGCGCGGAAAGCGGCTCGGCGCTCCCCCAGCCCTCTAGATAGATATCGGGTGGGGCCAGCAGGTCGCCCGGCGTCCTCGAACTTCGGAAGAAGCCGACCGCCGGCGGATTGGTCCTCGCAAGCCATTCGGCCCAGGCGAGGACGATCCTGTAATTGGGGGCCAGGACCATCGAGACCGCCTGCTGAAGGACCTCCGCCATGGCGGCCTCCCCGGGCATCCCCGAGAACAGCTTTGCGTCGGCGTCCACAAGGCGGAAGGTCGAGAGGAGCATCTCGATCATGCTCCAGGCGGCGGCGGTCTGGCCCACATTTTCCAAGTCTATTTTTTCCCCCAGCTTCTGCAGGCAAGCCCAGAAGAAGCGCCCCGTCTGCTCCAGGTCTATCTCCGAGATCATCGCATAGCGCGGCAGGGGCAGGTGCTCGTAGAAGACGCTCCAGCGGCCATTGCGCGCCGCCGTGTGGTCGTAGAAGTTGAAGAGGGACGCCGTCGGCACCAGCTGCGCCAGCAGACGCCGCTGGCTCCGGTCGTCGACAGCCAGCCAGCCAGGCCTCAGCGCCTGTATCGCGCGGGTGTTGCGTGTCGTGCCCATCATGCCAGTCGCCCCGGGCGCCGTCACAGGGCAATGCCCGTGGCCTCGTTCAGGTAGTACGGATAAACCATGTTGTAGCGCCGGTTTGTCGACGTCACGGTATAGGTCACATTTATCAGCATCCCGCGCGGCAGCGACGCTTCATCCGGGGAGACCATGACCTTCTCCACATAAATACGCGGCTCGTAGCTGCGAAGCGCCGTGGCCACCTCGGACTGGATCATCGACTCCACCGCCGGATCATTCGGCCTGAAGACGAACTGTCTCAGGTCGCAGGCGAATCCGGGCAGCATCTGCCGCTCGCCCGGGGCAATTCCCAGTATCAGCCGGATGCTCTGCTCGATGTCGGCGACGCCGCTTGAAAGGGTGACTCCGCGGCAAAAGTGGTCAAACGTCGGCGGAAAGCTCCACCCCTGCCCCAGGAACGCGCTTTCTTCTGCGGGCTTGCTCATCCGCCAATGATGACAGTGAAAGCGCCGACCGTGATCTGCCCGCCGTGCGCGGTCGTGTCGCCGATGCGGGCGGCGGGCATGCCGCAGATGAGCACGGTGCTCGAGCCCATCGCGATCGTGTCGGGCGGGCCCACGCAGACCAGCATGTCGCCGACTCGGGCCGCAGGCAGGCCCGCGATCAGCACCGTGGGGGCCCCGGGGCCGACGACAGGGCCACCGACGTGCGGAATGGGGGGGAGGCCCGGGGTGACCATGGGGCAAACATGAAAATCAGTCAGTCGCGCAGCCGGGGGCATCGCCCCGATTCTCAAGGGGCCATCCACCCCGCCAAGTGTGCCAAATACGGCTTTTTCCGTACCGCCGGCGCTTGGCAAAAGGGACCGGCTGGGGCCCGCGCCTCAACGGGAACCCAGCGTCGCCCCAGGGGCGCCGGAGCGGTCCCGAAACGGGCACTGAAGCACCGCCTTACTCCAATCTGCCGGCTCCGGAGGCCTCAAGCTGCGTAAACCCGTTCTCGATCGCAAACCGGATAAGCTTGGGCGTCCCCCGCACGCCCAATTTCTTCAAGATCCGGTGGCGGAAGGTCTCCGCGGTCTTTGCACAGATTCCGAGAGCCTCTCCAATCTCCTCGTCGTTCATGGACATCCCGATGTGGCAGAGGACCTCGAGCTCGCGGTCGCTCAAAACCTTGTCGTAGCCGTTGGGATCCCTAAGCCGCGCGTCGCGGATCGTCGAAAAGATCGGCGAGTGGTACCGGCTCCCGCGGGCGACGGCGGAGATAGCGTCGCGAAGCGCGCCCAGGCTTTGCCCGCCCTTATGGATGTACCCGTCGAACCCGGCCCGCTCGAGGCGGTAGAGGGTGTAGCTGGCGCAGGACGACGTCACCGCGACGATGCGTGTTCCCCGGCTCGAGCGCCGCGCGTGGTCGGCCACCTCAAATCCGTGCATCCTGGGCAGAACCAGATCGAGCAAAAGCAGATCGGGCCTGACCTCGTTCACAACCTTCACGGCCACCTCGCCGTCCTCAGCCTCGCCGACAACGTCGTGTCCAAAATCCTCGACGCACACCTTCTTCAAGACTTCACGAAACATCTGCTCATCCTCGGCGATCACGATCCGCATGGTGAAATGTCGGCAGCAGACTGATTCTCGGAGGAAGGTGTGTGGTGCTCGCTTTCTGAAACTGGACGGGCAGCCCATGATAAACGCAATCCTTTCGTCTGCAACCCAGGTCGCTTCGTTCCTTCGCGAAGGTCAACGAGCCGGCTTCAAGCCTCGCGCCGGTAATTTTCGCAACCCAATGGCTTCGATATGACACGGCCCCAATGCTCAAACGTGGCAGATGAGTCCATGCAGCGGAGGAATGCGCTTTGGGAGATCCATATGACGCAGGCAGCACACTCTCCCGCTGCCCTGGGGCGCAGCCCCGCTCTGCCCCAATCGTTACAAAGGGGTGACGTTCACAGTCAGCCATCGGCAATGCAACAAGGAGGTTCCTTTCCACCGGACGGTCGCGCGCCTAATGGCGCCGAAGCGCTGCATAAGTTCGGCTAAAAGTTCCAGGACGCCATGCGACCAAGGAAGCCTGCCGGGATGTCCGCTCCGCAAAACCCGAAGGGGATTGCGCAGGATCTCCCCAAACAGCGATCCGTCCCAACGGCCCAGCGGAGTGATCAACTTCCGGAAACTCGGCCTGCAGGCGACGCACCAGCGCAACGGCGGCAATCCCTGGAACGCACACGCCGAACATCAATTGAATAGCGGGATACGGCTGCGCGGGAGCTTCGAGGATTCTCGTACGGGGGCAGTTCGTCGAAGCCGCGGGGCTCCAGCAAGCAGACACGTCTCCGGGAAGCGGCGCCGGCGAATCGCTGTTCCGCATAGCCGCAATTAAAGTGTGAATTATTCCTAACCCGGGCCCAATCATTGCAAAGGAAGTGGATTGTCTAAGTGTTCAATGCCGTATTAGACGTTCCCCATGCTCCAGCACAGTCGGCACGCTTTCGCCCTCATTGGGTTAGGCCTTGCATCCGCTGCCGTTGCCGCCGACTTCGTGCCCCCGGAACTCGCGGCGCTGCACTCGAAGGCCGAGAACGGCAACGCGATCGCGCAGTATAATCTGGGACTTGCGTATGCGTCCGGCCGCGGCGTAGCAGTGGACAAGGCCGAGGCGTATGTCTGGCTTACGCTCGCCTCCGAGCAGGGGAGCACCGGGAAGGAGCTGGGCGTCCTCTTGACGGGGATGACCCCGGACGAGCTGGCTGAGGGCAAGCGCCGGCTCGCCCTCGAGCGCGTGGCCATCGGGGCGCCCGAGCCCGGCGGGAAGTTTTCACCCATACCCTCCTCCCCCGCGAGTGAGGAGCCGGCGCCCGCAAAGGAGCAGCCGCCTGCCGCGGAGGCTACCCCGCCGGCCCAGGCCCCGACACCGACGCCCAATCCCGAGGTCGCCCAGCTCAATTCCAAGGTCAAGGAGCTCCAGCAGACGATCGACCAGCAGTCGGTGCAGACCCAGCAGCTGACCCAGCAGATTGACGAGCGCAGCCAGGCCCTCCTCCAGGCCATGCAGAAGCTTGCGGCCTTCAAGACTCTCCAGGACGCCCAGGACAGCGCCAAGGCGGCCGAGCTGTCGGATGCGCGAAAGGCACTCGAGGCATCCAACCTCGCGCTCGCGGAGGCCAGGAAGGAATCCGAATCCAGGATCTCGGCCCTCGAGAAGAACCTCGCGGACAGCTCGTCGCAGACGGAGAGCCTTTCATCCAAGCTTGCCTCGGACGAGGCCGCACTCAAGTCCATGGGACAATCCGGGGCGCAGGCCCAGGCGCTCGAGGCCGAGCTCGCGAAGGCCAAGGCCGACCTGGGGGCGGCCCGCGCGCAGCTGGCTGACGCGACCAGGGCCTCGGCGTCCGCCGCGGCGGACGCGGCTGACGCAAAGGCCCGGCTCGCCGCCCTGGACGCCGCGAAGGCGGCCGAACTTGCCTCAGCGAAGCAGTCTCTCGCCAGCGCCGCTGCCGCGGCGGCCAAGGACAAGCAGACCGAGGTCGCCTGGTCCGCATCACTGGAAAAGGAACTCGCGGCAAAGGGCGCCGAGGCCGACGCGCTCAGGACCAGGCTTGCGACCGACGAGGCTGCGCTCAAGGCCACGGGAGATTCCGGGGCGAAGGCGCAGGCCCTCGCGGCCGAGCTCGCCCAGGTCAAGCGCGACTCGGCAGCAGCCCTTGAGGCCGAAAAGGCCTCGGCGAAGCAGGCCCTTGAAAGCGCCAATGCCGCGGCGGCGAAGGACAAGCAGACCGAGGTCGCCTGGTCCGCCTCACTGGAAAAGGAGCTCGCGGAAAAAGGTGCCGAGGCCGACGCGCTCAGGACCAGGCTTGCGATCGACGAGGCTGCGCTCAAGGCCACGGGAGATTCCGGGGCGAAGGCGCAGGCCCTCGCGGCCGAGCTCGCCCAGGTCAAGGGCGACTCGGCGGCAGCCCTGGCCTCGGCGAAACAGGCTTTAGACAGTGCCACCGCCGCAGCGGCGAAGGACAAGCAGACCGAGGTCGCCTGGTCCGCCTCGCTGGAGAAGGAACTCGCGGCGAAGGGCGCCGAGGCCAACGAGCTTGGGACCAGGCTTGCGACCGACGAGGCTGCGCTCAAGGCCACGGGGGATTCGGGGGCGAAGGCGCAGGCCCTCGCGGCCGAGCTCTCACAGACCAAGGCCGACCTTGCGGCGGCGCGCGAGCAGGCTGCGCAGGCGCAGAAGTCCCAGGAGACGCTTTCCGCAAAGCTGGCCGCGAACGAGGCGGCGCTCAAGGCGGCCGCCGACTCCTCCGCGAAGGCGCAGAGCCTGGCAGCCGACCTCGCGTCCGCGCGTCAGGCCCTGGAGACCGCAACGGCCGCCGAAGCAGCCGCAAGGAAGGAGGCTTCCAGCCTTTCGGCATCGCTCGACGGCGCCAGGAGCGAGCTCGCAGGCGCCCGCGCCAGGCTCGCGGAGTCGGTCGCGAGCGCCGCGACCCTGTCGGCAAAGCTGGCCTCCGATGAATCCGCCCTCGCCTCGGCCGGCAGCACGGGTGCCAAGGCGCAGGCCCTGGCCACCGAGCTTGCCCAGGCAAAGGCCGACCTGGCCGCAGCCAACGAACAGGCGCAAAAGGACAAGGAGGCCCTTTCGTCAAAGCTGGCCGCCGATGAAGCGGCGCTCAGCGCGGCGGCCGATTCCGCCGCGAAGGCTAGGAGCCTCGCCGCCGATCTTTCCTCCGCGCAGCAGGCCCTTGCGGAAGCCAACGCAGCCGCTTCGGGCGCAAGGAAGGACGCCTCCACGAGCGCCGCGCTTCTTGCGCAGGCGAAGGAGGACCTCACGGCGTCACGCGCCGAGCTGGCCCAGGCTCAGAAGGACAGGGCCAGCCTGGCCGCCAGGCTCTCGGCGGATGATTCCGCACTCAGCGCCGCGGGCGACGCCGGGGCTAAGGCGCAGAAATTCGCAACCGACCTCGGCGCCGCGAGGCAGGCCCTCGAGGTTGCGACCGCGACCGCCACCAGTGCGAAGCAGGAGGCCGCGGCAAACGCATCGGCCCTCGAGGAGGCCAAGGGCCAGCTTGCCGCGGCCCGCTCCCAGCTGGAAGCTGCGCAGAGGGATAAGGAAAAG
Source organism: uncultured Opitutaceae bacterium (assembly GCA_964574435.1). Classification (GTDB taxonomy): domain Bacteria; phylum Verrucomicrobiota; class Verrucomicrobiia; order Opitutales; family Opitutaceae; genus Palsa-1447. The sequence goes on along the minus strand of CAZNNO010000011.1, from coordinate 38,413 downwards.
CTTTCCGCCAAGCTGGCCTCCGACGACTCCGCGCTCAGCGCAGCCGGCCAGGCGGCAGCGAAGGCCCAGAATCTCGAGGCTGATCTCGCCTCGGCGAAGCAGGCGCTCGCGCGCGCCAACGCCGCGGTGGCGGGCTCAACGAGCTCGGTTGCCACGCTCTCGTCATCCCTCGACGAGTCCAAGGACCAGCTGGCCGCCGTGCGCGCCCAGCTGGTCCAGGCGCAGAAGGACAAGGAGAGCCTGGCCGCCAGACTCTCGGCCGACGACTCGGCACTCAGCGCCGCTGGCGACGCCGGGGCGAAGGCCCAGAGGCTCGCGGCCGACCTCGCTGCCGCCCAGCAGTCACTCGAGGCCGCGACTGCCGGCGCCACGGCCGCGAAATCTGAGGCTGCGGCAAACGCCTCAGCCCTCGACGGGGCCAAGGCCGACCTCGCCGCCGCCCGCACCCAGCTGGCAGCGGCACTCAAGGAGAAGGAGACACTTGCCGCCAGTCTGGCCTCGGACGACTCCGCACTCAGCGCCGCGAGCGAGCTGGCGGCGAAGACCCAGAAGCTCGAGGCCGATTTGGCCTCGGCAAAGCAAACGCTCGAGGCCTCCGACGCAGCCGCGGCCGGCTTGAAGGGCGAGCTTGCCGGCGCGCGCACCGAGCTGGCCCAGGCGCAGAAGGACAAGGAAAGCCTCTCCGCAAAGCTTGCCGCGGACGACGCCGCGGTGAACGCGTCCGGCGAATCGGGCGCGAGGCTGCAGAAGCTGGAGGCTGACCTCGCCTCGGCGAAGCAGGCGCTAGAGGCCACCAACGCCGCGGTGGCCGGCTCGAAAAGCTCGATTTCCGCGCTCTCGTCGTCCCTCGACGAGGCCAAGGGCCAACTTGCCGCAACGCGCGCGCAGCTGGCGCAGGCGCAGAAGGACAAGGAAAGCCTCTCCGCAAGGCTCGCGGCCGACGACGCCGCGATCAGCGGCGCGGGGGACGCCGGCGCAAAGGCGCAGAGGCTTGAGGCCGATCTTGCGTCCGCCAGGCAGGAGCTTGAGGCCGCGAACGCCTCCGCCGCGGACGCGAAGAAGGAATCCGCAGCCAACGCGGCCTCGCTCACCGAGGCGCAGGGCGAGCTCGCCGCGGCGCACGCGAAACTTGCCGCGGACGACACGGCGCTCAGCGCCGCCGGCGAGTCGGGTGCCCGGGCGCAGCAGCTCGAGGCCGACCTCGCCTCGGCGAAGCAGGCCCTCGAGGCCGCGAACACGGCCGCCGCGGGCGCCAAGGCGGATTCCGCGGCAAATGCCGCCGCGCTTGAGCAGGCGAGGAGCGGCCTCGATTCGGCCCGGGCGCAACTGGCGCAGGCGCTTTCGGACGCGCAGACGGCCAAGGGGAATGCGGCCTCAACCCTCGCGTCCCTCCAGGCGGAGCTCGCAAAGCGCTCTTCGGACGGCGAGTCGCTCGCGGCGAAGCTCGCCGCGGACGAGGCATCCCTCAGGGCCTCGGGGGATTCGGGTGCCAGGGCCGCGGCCCTGGCCGCGGACCTCGCGAAGTCGGAGGCCGAGAAAGCCGCGGCCGCAGCCGAGGCAGCCTCGTCGGCGCAGTCCCTGGCCCGGCTCTCCGAGGAGAACAGGAATCTCAAGGACCGGCTCGCCAAGGCCGAGGACTCGCAAAGCTCCGCACAGGCCGCGGCGGCCAGGGCCACGGGCGACGCGGAGTCCCGGACGCGCGAGCTCGCCTCCGAGCTCGACAAGGCGCGGAGCGCCCTCGACGCCGCGCACGCCGAGGTTGCAGCGGCAAAGAGCGCGTCGGCCGAGCGCATCGCCTCGCTCGAGCAGGATCTCTCCGGCAAGGCGACCGAGAACGAATCCCTGGGCGCGAAGCTCAAGGCCGACGAGGACGCGCTCAAGGCCGCGGGCGACTCCGGGTCGAAAGCCCAGGAGCTGGCCGCGGAGCTGGAGCAGGCCAAGGCCGACCTCGCGGGAGCCCGCTCCCAGCTCGCGGATGCCCAGAAGGCCGCCGAAGCCGCAAGGGAGAAGCTCGCCGGGACGGCGGGTGTCAGGGACGAGGCGGACAGGCAGGTGGCCGACATCTCGGACAAGCTCGCCGCGGCGCTCCGCACCAACGCGCTCCTGACGGACGAGAACGCCCGGCTCAAGCGGTCGGCGCCGCTGCGGCCCTCGGCGGTCTTGGCCGCGCAGGCCCTCCAGAGGGCCGCCCCGACCCCGGTGCCCACGCCCACGCCGCGGACCCACGTCGTCGTCGACGGCGACACGCTGACCAGGATATCCCTCGAGTACTACGGGAGCGCGAACCGCTGGAGGACGATCTACGAGGCGAACCGTGACGTGCTGCCGAACGAGAGCACGCTCTCGATCGGCACCACGCTGACCATCCCCTAGGCCTCTGCCTGGTCCTGGGCCCTGGGCAGGAAGTCGGCGATGCTGGGGATCTCGTGCACCCGGCGGCCGCCGTTCCTGCGCTCGAGATAGGGGTCCTCCAGGGGCTTCATCTCGGTCTCGTCGCCGTCCTCGAGCTCGTCCTCGTCGTCCTCGTCGCCGACCGCGATCCATTCCGGCTCGTCAAAGACGTGGGACATCCTCCGGGCGACGGGGGCCAGGATGAGGGCGGGGTTCCTGACGCGCCCCTCCCGGACGAACTCGAAGAGGCAGGGGTAGAACTTGCCCTCAAACTTCCCACGGAAGTCGCCGATCCACTTGTTCGGGACGCCCTCCCTCTGGTTCAGGAGCACGACGTCCGAGAAATGCACGCAGGCCTCGTACCAAGCGAAGAGCTTCGGGTGCTTCTCGAGGAGCCGGCAGTTGACGACGCAGATGACCCGGGCGACCTCGGCCCCGCGCTCGGTGAGCCACGCCTTGAAGGCCTCGACCTGGTCGACCGGGTTCAGCCTCCCGTCGACGACGATGAAGACATGGGTCGCCTCCAGGGGAAAATCCGCCTCGACCGTGTTCCCGGGCCCGAGGCGCCAGCGCGCCGCGCCCGAAAGGCGCGCATCGGCCGGGTCCTCCCACTCCGTCGCCGACAGCAGCACGGCCGCCCGCTCGCCCTCCCCAAGCCCGTCCTCGATCAGATCGGCCAAGACCTCCCGGCGTCCGGAGCCCGCCGCCCCGAGAACGAGGTACACTAGCGGCTTGTCATCAGCGTCGCTCAGAAATTGAAGACCTTGTTCTGAGCCGCGTTGCGCATCCAGTGATCGACTAGGACGATCGCCGTCATCGCCTCAACTATTGGCACAGCTCTGAGCAGGACGCAAGGGTCGTGGCGGCCTTTGCCGGTCAGCACGGCGGGATTTCCCGCTATGTCGACAGTCTGCTGGGGCTTCATGATGGTCGCCGTGGGCTTGAAGGCCACGGCGAAGGTGATCTCCTCGCCGTCGCTGATGCCGCCTTGGACCCCGCCGGAGAGGTTGGTCGCCGTGCCGATCCGGCCCTCCTTGACGACATACGGGTCGTTGTGCTGGGAGCCCTTGAGGAGGGTCCCGGCGAACCCGCTTCCGATCTCGAAGCCCTTCGTGGCCGGGAGCGACAGCATGGCCTTCGCGAGGTCGGCCTCCAGCCTGTCGAAGACCGGCTCGCCGAGCCCCGCGGGGACGCCGCGCACCCGGCAGCGGATGACGCCCCCGACCGAGTCGCCCTGGGAGCGGACCTCCTCGATCCTCCGGATCATGGCGGCGGCGGTCGCCGGGTCGGGGCAGCGCGCGGGGGTCGCGTCGACCTCGGCAAGCGTCGGGAACGCCGTGTCGCTGCCGGGCGGCAGGCCGATGTCCTGGATCCGGCTCACGTAGGCGCGGATCTCGACGCCGCCGGCGAGGCTGAGGATCTTCCTCGCGACGGCGCCCGCCGCGACGCGGCCGACCGTCTCGCGGGCGGAGCTCCGGCCGCCGCCCCGGTGGTCGCGGACGCCGTACTTGGTGAAAGTGGTGAAGTCCGCGTGGGACGGCCTGAACTTCTCGCGCATCTCGTCGTAGGCCCCGGGACGGGCGTCGCAGTTGCGGACAAGCATCGAGACCGGGGCCCCGGTCGTCCTGCCCTCGAAGACGCCGGAGAGGATCTCGACCGTGTCCGGCTCCTTGCGGGGCGTCACCAGGGCGCTCTGGCCGGGTTTCCGCCGGTCGAGGTCGCCCTGGATGTCAGCCTCGGCAAGGGGCAGGCGGGGCGGGCATCCGTCGATGACAACCCCGACCGCGGCGCCGTGGCTTTCGCCCCAGGTGGTGACCGAGAAGAGCTTTCCGAACGTATTGGGCATCGCCTTACGGGAGGGTTAGGCTGCAAATCAGGCCCGGCAAGCGGCAAATCGGCCGGAAGGGGGCAACTTTAGCCCCCGGAAGCCGTCATACCACAACACCATTTACAATCCCGGCGCTTTGCCCTTTGATCCCCCTCCCCAAATTCACATGACATTGCGCCTCGCACGCTTGTGGCTGGCCTCGGGACTCCTTGCCGTCCCGGGCCTGCTGGCACAGGTCCCCCAGCCGGGACCCGCCAGGCCGGTCCCGCCCGCCGGCTCGGCCATCCCGGCGAAGGCCAACGAGGGCATGGTGGACTCCTTCAAGGTGAGCGACGTCGACATCGACGCGATCCTGAGCGCGCTCGAGACCTACACCGGCCGGACGATCGTCCGGCCGGGCCAGCTGCCGACCAACACGTATTCGCTCAAGATCACCCGGCCGATTCCCAAGGCCGAGCTCGTCATCGCGCTCGAGACCCTCCTCGAGCTGAACCAGGTCTCGGTGACGCCGATGGGCGAGCGCTTCCTCAAGGTGACGCCGCTCTCCCAGGCGAAGAGCGAGGCGCCGGAGATGATCACGGGCTCGTCGCTCGACCTGCCCCCGAGCGGCAAGATCGTCAGCAAGGTCTTCGAGCTCAACTTCCTGCGCGTCACGGAATTCGTGCCGCAGATCCAGACCTTCATGACCCCGGGGATCGCGGGAGGCGTGGTGCCGCTCGAGAAGGCCAATGTCGTCCTCGTGACGGACTCCCTTGAGAACGTCCAGAAGGTCGAGCGGCTCCTGGCCCAGGTAGACCAGCCGAGGCCGAACACCCTGACGCCGAGGTTCTACGCGCTCCACAACGGGGCCAAGGCGGGCGACGTCGTGACGAAGATCAAGTCGATGCTGAGCGGGGCCGCAGCGAACCAGCTTCGCGCCACGACCACCTACACCGCGGACGACCGCACGAACCAGATCATCGTGATCGCCGACCCGCGGGAGTACCCGCTCTTCGACTCCCTGATCCAGCAGCTGGACATCAAGTCGGACCCCTTCACCCGCATGGAGGTGATCCCGCTCAAGCACGGGGACGCCAAGGATGTCGCCACGCTCCTGAGCGCCCTCATCAGCGGCCAGAACGCGGCGACGCAGAAGGCGTCGAGCCAGTCCGTCCGCCCGGGGCAGATCGCGACGCCCGGCCAGCCGCAGGCGCTGAACGCCCCCGTGATCCCCGCCGGCCTCAGCCAGCCCGGGAGCGAGGGCCCCGCCTCGAGCGAATTCAGCAGCTTCATCACGATCCAGCCCGACGAGCGCACCAACTCGGTGGTCGTCTCCGGGACCTTCGACGACATCCGCCTCATCAAGGGGATCGTCGAGAAGATCGACATCCTGCTTGCCGAGGTCGCCATCCAGGTGGTGGTCGCCGAGGTGACGCTCAGCGACACGGACAACGACGGGCTGCAGTCGCTCGCGGCGACGATCGGGAAGGCGCCGAACGGCGGCACCTCGATAACGGGGCTCGCGGGGGGGATAGCCGGCTGGACCTTCGGGCCCACCACAGCCGTCGCGGCAACGGGGACGGGGACGGCGGCCACGGCGGCGGGCGGCTCCCTGAACCCGCTCAACTTCCTCGCGACCCTCCAGGCCAACGGCGACCTGCACAAGGTGAAGATCCTGCAGCAGGACACGATCACGACCACGCACAACAAGCAGGCCACGATCCAGGTGACCGAGCAGGAGCCGATCATAACGGGAACGACCGGGATCCCGCTGGCCACGACGACGGCCAGCAACTCGTTCGCGACCTCATCGACGGTCACCTACAAGGACATCGGCATCACGCTCAAGGTGACCCCGCTGATCGGAGACGACGGCAGCATCCAATTGAACATCGACCAGACCGTGGACGACGACCAGGGCAGCGTCACGATCGACGGCAACTCGCAGCCGATCATCGGCCACCGGGAGGCGACCGCCTTCATCAACGTCATGGACGGCCAGATGGCGGTCCTCGGCGGGCTCCAGAGCTCGGGCCTGACGACCGACAAGCAGAAGCTGGGGCTCATCTACGAGATCCCGATCCTCAGCAACCTGCTCGGCGCCCGGACGAGGGACGTCGAGCGCACGGAGCTCCTGCTCTTCATACGCCCGCACATCATCCGGATCGACGAGGCCACGGCGGACACGAGGAAGGAGATCCAGGGGATGTCGAACCGGGACCAGATCCAGCAGTTCCTCAGGAACCCGGACAAGATGCCCGACGCCAAGGAGACGCTCCTCCAGAAGATGGACACGAGGTGAGCCCGCGGGCCCCGACGAGCAGCCATGCAGGCCATCCAGCAGGACACCCTACCCGAGCCGATCGCGTCCCGCCTCTCTGACGAGCAGCGCCAGGCGGTCCTCGAGGCCCCCCGGGGGCTGCGGCTCGGCGCCCTGGTCGCCGCCCTCGCGATCGACGAGAACGCCGCCCTGGCGCTTGTCGCCGGCGCCGCCGGGCTCGACATCGCGACCAACCTCGAGACGGACCCCGGCGCCCGCGGCCTCCTGCCGGCGCGCCTCGTCCACGACTTCCAGATCATCCCGATCCGCTTCGGGTCCCCGGACCCGGCGGACGCGGAGAGCGAGCCGACCGCGTCCACCCCGCTCCACATCGCCTCGGCGTGGCTTCCCGACCCGTCGATGGCCGACTGGCTCCGGACGTTCACGCCCCGGCCCCTCGTCTGGCACCTTGCGGTGCCCGAGCGGGTGCACCAGCTGATCATCGAGAACTTCGGCGTCGGCTCCGGCGCGCTTGAGGACAGCGACGAGGGCTATGTCGCGCCGGAGGCGCTCCGGGACGCCGACGCGGACGTCGACGAGGACGCCGCCGTCGTGCGCTTCGTGACGGACGTGATCACGCAGGCCGTCGACGACCAGGCGACCGACATCCACTTCGAGCCGCAGGAGGGCCAGCTGCGCATCCGCTACCGCGTCGACGGCCTCCTCGTGCCCGTGTCCGTGCCCGAGAACCTGCTCCGCTTCCAGGACGCCATCATCTCGCGGGTCAAGATCATGGCGCGGCTCAACATCTCGGAGCGCCGCCTGCCCCAGGACGGAAGGATCAACTTCAAGGCCGCCGGAACGACGCTCGACATCCGCGTCTCCACGATCCCCACGATCTACGCCGAGTCGATCTCGCTGCGCCTCCTGAACAAGAAGAAGGAGGCCTACACGATGGACCGCCTCGGCATGAGCGCCGAGGAGCAGGCCCAGATCAGGGAGGTGCTCGACTACCCCCACGGCATCATCCTGGTGACCGGCCCGACGGGCTCCGGGAAGAGCACGTCGCTCAACGCCTTCCTGCGCCAGATCAACTCGACCGACCTGCGCATCATCACGATCGAGGACCCGATCGAGTACGAGGTGCCCGGGGTCAACCAGATGCAGGTGCGCTCCGAGATCGGGCTCACCTTCGCCTCGGCGCTGCGGCACGTCCTGCGCCAGGACCCCGACGTCATCATGGTGGGCGAGATCCGCGACCGGGAGACGGCCGACATCGCCATCCGGGCCTCGCTGACGGGCCACCTGGTCTTCTCGACGCTCCACACGAACGACGCGCCGGGCGCGATCACGCGCCTGGTCGACATGGGGATCGAGCCCTTCCTTGTCGCCTCGGCGATCGAGCTCGTGATCGCCCAGCGCCTCGTCCGCCGCCTCTGCCCCGAGTGCTCCCGGATGGAGCCGATCGCGAAGATCAAGGTGCTCGAGTCCCTGGCGATCCTCGGCTGCAACCCGGCGGAGGCCGAGACGGTCGCCGAGCTCCGGGCCCCCGTCGGGTGCGACCGCTGCCGCGGCACCGGCTACCGCGGCCGCATCGGGCTCTTCGAGATCTTCCGGCTCAACGAGGAGATGCACGCCGAGATCCTCCGGCGCGAGAGCACGCGCACCCTGGCCCACAGCGCGCGCCAGCACGGCATGCGCACCCTGGGCCAGAGCGGCTGGGAGAAGGTGAAGGCCGGCCACACGACCCTGGACGAGGTCCTGCGCGTGATCACGGTCGCCGACAGGTAAGGGCGCCAAGGCCCCGATGCCCCGCTTCTCCTACAGAGCCCGCGACTCCGCCGGGAAGGCCGTCGACTCGACGGTCGACGCCCCGACCCGGAAGGACGCCCTGCGCCTCCTGTCGGCCCGGGGCCTGAGCGTCGCCGCCGTCGAGGACGCGGCGGCCCCCGGGGGTTCGTCGCCGTCCTTCCCGAGCCGGGGCGCCCCGAAGCCCGCCGAGGCGCCCGAGCCCGCGCCGGGCGGGCAGGCGCGGCCCGAGTCCACGCCGCGCAGGGCCGAGGCGCTCCCCTTCCTCGAGTCGCTCCACGACCTGACCTCGAGCGGGCTCTCCGGCGGCGAGGCCGTGAGGCTCCTCTCGATGCGGATCAAGGAGCCGCGGCTGAGGACACTCTCCGAGGGCCTCTGGGCGCGCCTCGGCGAGGGCGCGCCGCTTTCCCGGGCGATGGAGGCCTACCCGACCGTGTTCGACTCCTCGACGACGAACCTGATCCGCGCCGGCGAGGCCACGGGCTCGCTCAACGACACGCTCGCCCGCCTGATCAAGCTCATGACCGAGCAGAAGGCGCTCCGGGCGGCCCTCCTGACCGCGATGGCCTACCCGGCCCTGATCGTCGTCGCGTCCTTCGGCGTCGTCATGTTCTTCCTCTTCTTCCTCCTGCCGCGCCTGCAGACGCTCCTGCACTCGCTGGGGGGCAAGATGCCGGTCTCGACGCAGATACTCATCTTCCTCGCGAACTTCACGCTCCGCTACGGCCTCTTTGTCATCATAGCCGGGGTCGTCGGGGTGGTCATGGCCTGGCGCTGGCGGGCGACGGAGAAGGGGCGCGAGCAGAGCGACGCCTGGCTCCTCAGGCTGCCCGTCATCGGCCCCTTCATCGTCTCGCAGACCGTCCTCGACTTCAGCCAGACGCTCGGCGTCCTCCTGGAGAACGGGATCACGGCCGCGGAGGCGCTCCGCATGACCGAGCGCCAGATCGACAACCGGGTGCACCGGCGGGCGTTCGACGGGGCCATCGACCGCGTCCTCGAGGGGGAGGCCCTCTCGTCCGCGCTCGCGCGGACGGGGTGCTTCCCCGACCTCGTCCTCGACCGCCTGGCCGTCGGCGAGAACACGGGCAACGTGGTCCCGTGCCTGCGCGACATCGCGACGACCTACCAGGCGAGGATATCGAAGCAGCTCAACTTCTTCACGCAGATCATCGCGAGCGTGATCCTCGGGGCCGTCTTCATCTTCGTCGGGTTCATCGCGATCGCCATGGTCATGGCGGTCCTCCAGGTGAGCTCGAGCTTCAAGGTCTAGGGCCGCCCTAGGGCACCTCATAGACCTCGATCAGGGCGACGCCCGTGTCGCCGCTGGCGCCGGAGACCTGAGCCGTGTACGCCCCCGGGGGAAGCGTGACCAGGATCGCCGAGTCGTGGCTCGAGGGGTCGCCCCAGGCGAACGCGCCCACCGCGGCGGCGGCCGCCGCAATCGCGCCATTCCCGCCCCACCCGCTGTCGGCGTCCAGCTGCGTGGCCCCGGAGTAGAGGCCGAGCTGCGGGTCCGGGAGCGCGCCCGAGACCCCGAACGGGACCAGCGCGGGCCCCGAGGCCCGGACGAGGACCGTCCTCGCCGAAGGACCCCCGACGACGAAGCCCGCGATCAGGATGTTGCCCCCCGATCCGACCTGGACCCGGGTTGAGATGTTGACGAGCCGGGGCGAGGTGAGCGTGTACGCGCCCTCCGGCGTGGCGTCGTAGACCTCGGCAAGGGCGACCCCGGTGTCGCCGCTCTCTCCCGAGATCTGGGCCGTGAAGGGCCCGCCCGGAAGGCTTTCGAGGAGCGCGGCGTCGTGGCTCTGCGGGTTGCTCCAGGCAAAGGCGCCCACGGCGGCCGCGGTGCTGGCTATCGCGGCGCTGCCCGCCCACCCTTCGTTTGTGCCCACGACGGTCGAGCCCGAAAGCAGCTGGAGCTGCGGGTCGGGAAGCGTGCCCGGGACGCCGAAGGGCACGAGCGCCGGGCCGGAGGCGCGGACGAGGAGCGGCTCCGAGCCCGTGGTTCCCTGGCCCCCGACGACGAAGCCCGAGATCAGGATGTTGCCCCCGGTACCGACCTGGGCCCGGCAGGAGATGTTGACAAGCCTCCCCGGGACCTGCGCCCCCGAGAGCGAGATGACCGCCGGGCTGCTGGTCGCCGATCCCGAGGAATTGGTGGCGACGCAGGTGTAGCTGCCCACGGCCGCCGCCGCCTCCGCGAATTCCAGGATCGGGCCTGTCGCCCCGGGGACCGGTGTCGTCCCGTTCAGGATCCACTGGTAGGCGGGCGCGTTGCTGGCCGCCGCGCAGAGCGCGACCGTCCCGCCCGGCACCGACACCGAGATCGGCTGGGCCGTGAAGACCGGGGCGCTCCCGCCTCCGGGCGTCGGCGTGGGGGTCGGCGTCGGCCCCGTCCCCGATTCCACGATGACCTCGTAGGTGAAGACGGTGGAGAAGAGCCCCGTCCCGTTCGTGAATTCCCAGGCCTCGAGCGTCATCGTGTAGTCGCCCGGGGTCGTGGGAGTCCCGAAGAGCGCCGGGATCGTCACGTTGACCGTGCCCGGGGCGGTGATGGCGGCGCCCGCGGCCCCGAACTCGAGCCCCGGCGGGATCCTGCCGCCGATCGTCCACGACTCCGGGGAGTTCGCGGTCGGCGGCGTGGAGGTGAGCGCGAAGGCGACGGCCTCGATCTGGGAGCCCGCCGTCACGCTGTAGGGGCTCGGGTGGCCCGGGATGCCGGTCGAGAGGACGTACGTCGTCGCCCCCGCGACCGAGTCGACGGCCCCGAGGGCGGCCAGGGATGCGGCGGCAGCCCGGATGACCGCTCCGGCCGGGGACTCGAGGAGCAGCTCCGCGGCGGCGCCGGCGCAGCGGACGACGGGTGTCCGCTGGAGGAGCGCCACGAGGAGGGCGGCCGGCGCGCGCAGGGACTGGACCGGCTTGGAATGGGCCATGACGAGCCTTAGACGCGCGCCCGCCCGGGCGGTTTCCGGTTATTTTCGGCGGACCGCCGGCCGCCGGGCCGCGGGTCACCCTGAGGCGACATAGTTGAAGAAGCCGCGCGTCTGGGCCCGCTCGCTTTTCGTGAGGATCATCCCCTCGGCGCCCGGGCACGAGCGGATGAGCTCCAAGCCCTTCTCGACGCCGGCGATGAAGGCCGAGGTCGAGAGCATGCCCGCCTGGAGGCACGTGTCCGCGATCACGGTCGCCTGGGTGCAGCCGTTCGCGACCGGCCAGCCCGTGCGCGGGTCGATGATGTGGCCGTAGCGCCGGCCCGCCACGGTGAACGACCGGATGTAGTCGCCCGACGACGCGATCGACTTGCCGGAGAGCCCGACGCTGCCCCAGGTCTTGCCCGGGTTCGCCGGATCCTCGAGGCCGATGTGCCAGGCGGGCCGGCCGGGCGGGGCCCCGCCGGCGCGCAGGTCGTGCCCGAAATCCACCAGCGAGTCCGTGACCCCGTGGTCCCTGGCGATCAGGGAGACGATGTCGACCGCGTATTCCTTACCGAAGCCCCCGAAATCCAGCGCCATGCCGGCCTCCGGCAGGAAGACGCGGCCCGGCTCGCGCCGCACCTTCGCCCAGCCCACAAGGCGGAGCGCGGCCGCGATCGCATCCGGCCCGGGGACGGCCGGGGGATCGGCCTTCCAGTTCCAGATGCGGATCAGCGGGAGCGCCGACGGATCCAGGATTCCCCGGGTCATGAAATGGAGCGTGTCGCACAGGGCGAGGAGCCCCTCGGTCTCCGGGTCGACCTGCACCCACTCCCTGCCGGCCGCGTCGTTGATGCGGCTCACGATGCTTCCCGGCTGGAACCGGGAGAACTTGGCCTCGAAGGCGTGAACCCATCCTTCCGCCGCCGCCTCGAACCCCGAGGCCTGGGCGTCCCCTCCGGGCGCCGTGTACTGCACCTCGCACTGGGTCGCCATCGCGCGGAACGTGAGGCGCCGCAGCGGGAGGCCGGAGCCCCGTCCGGAGGGGGCCGGGTCGGGCACCCGTTCTTGCCTGGAGACGATGGCCATGGGGAGGGGGGTTCGGGTCTTTCCTTGCTGGCGAACGTCCTTTTGGGGGGCCCGTCGTGTCGACCCTCACACGCGCGCGAGGTGCGTGTCCCTGAAGGCGGTCCCGTACTTTAGGCCGTAGCCGAGGAGCCGGTCAAAGCCGATGTGGGCCGCCCAGATCGCGCAGAGGGGATAGAGCGACGGCATGACGACGCCGTAGGCGAGCGCGCCAAGGAGGAGAGGCGCGACGTAGGTGTGGCCCGTGTTGTAGACGCAGGCGCCGGTCCCCGCACCGAAGAGATAACCCAGCATCAGGAGGTCGGGGGCCAGGAAAAGGACCGCGAACTGCGTCCACGAGCCGCCCAGGTGCCTGTAGGCGATGCACGCGGCGGCCAGGACGGCGAGACCCTCGGCATGCAGGAGGGCTCGCGGGGAGAGGAGCTTCATCCCCCACCCCTAGCCCGCCGCGGAAAAACCCGCAACCTGTTTGGATCCCCGGCGCGGACCCGCCCCGCGGACCCGCGGGTCACTTCCTTGCGATCTCCACCGACGATATCTGGAAGCTCGCGCTCAGCAGGGCCGGGTTCGCCCGGTCCACCTGCATCGAGTACTGCCCGATGCCGATGTACGGGGAGCGCTTGCTCAGCTCCAGGTAGAACTGCTTGAGCGTCGCCCAGTCGACCTTGGTGACGTTGAACTGGAGCGTGTGGACCGAGAACTGCCCGCTGTTCTCGTCCTTCGACTCGCCGGTCGTCGTGCCCTTGAGCCCCGTCTCGGTCGCTATCGCGGAGACCTCGGCGAGGAGCCGGGTCGCGTCGAGCGTCTTCACGGCGTCCAGTCGCCCCGCGGCCGCCTCGGCCTGCGCCTCGATCATCGTGCGGTTCGAGAGCCAGAGCTGCTGCTCGTTGAGGCTGCTGGACGTGACCCTGACATTGTGGGAGAAGCGGCTGACCTGCCCCGCGATGCTCGACAGCCAGACGGCGGCCGCCAGGAGGACGAATCCCGTCAGGAGGACCTTCTCCCGCAGGAAGCACGACAGGAAGAATGCGCGGAGCTTGCGTATCATGACGCGGCGGGCAGGAGCGCCCCGGGCTTGAACGTGACGATGAGCGTGAAGGTGACGATGTTGTCGCGGGCCCGCTGCTCCCGGATCTCGACCCGGTCGACGCCGGCCGTCTGCTCGAGCGCCGTCTTGTAGCCGGCGATCTCCCCGGCGTTGTTGGTCTGCGCCTCGATCTGGATCGTGTTCAGGCTCGGCGCCGTGGCCCGCAGGAACTGGATCGCCGTCTGGCCCTTCGGCAGGACGACCTGCGGGGCGGCGACCGAGATCATCTCGAGGGGGAGCAGCCGCTTGCTTGTCAGGTCGTCGATCCGCGACGCGAGCTCCTGCTCCTCCATGATCCGGGTGACCGTCGGCTTCTGGGCCGCGAACTTCGCGAGGCGCGCCTTCTGCCAGAGGCCCGCCCCGAAGAGGGCCACCTCCGCCACCGCGAAGAGGAGGCACGCCGCCACGGCCCCGATCGCCGTCCTCCAGAGGAGGATGTCGCGCCGGCGCGCCTTCGCGAGGCCGGCGAGGTCGCCCTTGTCGCGGACGTCAAGGGCGGCCGCCACGTCCGCGGGGAGCCTCGACTCGATGCCGCCCGCCCGGAAGACCAGCTCGCGCTCGCCCCCGTCGCCAACGGCGAACGGAGGGGTCGCGACGTCCACGACCCGGGCCGCCTCCCCGGCGGACCTGATGAGCCGGGCCCTGGCCCCGGAGCGCGCCTCCTCGGTCGAGTCCGGCGCCAGCGCCTGGTGGAGGACGACCGAGGGGACCGGCCCCGCGTCCCAGTGGACCGCCGTCAGCCCGCCCTCGGTTGAAAGGACGACGGTCGTCGCGGGGGGGGCCCCGTAGCCCAGGATCGCGGCGAATGCCGGCATCACCCGCTCGGCGTCGGCCCATTCCGCGAGCTGGTCCGCCGTGAACCTGCGCCGGTAGGCGGCGTAGGCGAGCGCCCGTTCGGCCCCCTCCGGCCAGTAGTAGCCGAAATAGAGCTGGGCCAGCGGGAACGGCGAGAGCGACTCGAGCGCCAGGCCGACCTGCGCCACGACCTCCGCCCGGAGGGCGCCCGGGGTGACCGGGATGGCGCGCGAGAAGAAGACCGCGTCCGGCAGGATCGCGACCCGGGGAGGGGGCGGCCCGCCGCGAAGGATGTCAAATGGGGAGGCGCGCATGCTCAGGACTGTGGGGTGGCGGCGGGGGGTTGTTGAGGAATTTCGTCGTCTTCTACCAGTTCCAGGAGCGTATAGGGATAATTTATGCTTTGCGAGGCCGCGGCGGCCGCATTCGCGCTCGTGGCCGTCGCGGACGGCTGCGCCGAGTTGGTGACCGAGGTGGCCGCGGCCGGGTTGGCAGACGTTGCGCTGACCCCCGAGGATGCGTTCGTTGCGTTGGTCGTGTTGAGGGTGGCCCCCCCCTGGGGGGAGACCACGGCCGACAGCCGGTAGAGCGAGCGCCCGTCGTGGACCGTGATGTTGACCCTGAGCGCCGTTATCGTCGTCCCGAAGACGTTGGCGTTGCCCCCGAGGCCGGCGACGGTCGCCAGGGTGGCCGAGTTCTGGAACCAGTTCTGGCCCTGCTGGGCGTACTGGCCGGTGCCCGAAACGTAGTCGCTGATGTGCTGGAGCTGGGCCGCCGTGTACTGGCCCACCGCGGCCAGCACGTCCTCGTTGGCGCCGTTGGCGTCCGGCTGCGAGAAGTTGAAGATCGAGACGTCGTTCACGAACCTCCAGTAGGCCGCGTTCGGCAGGCCGTTCGGGTCGAAGAACACGTCCCTCGCGTAGACGATGGACGCCAGCTCGCTGAACGAGCGCATCGGCCGGGCCGGCTCCGCGTAGGGGATCTCCGCGTCCGCGTAGTCGGGCACGATCGCCGACGAGTAGACGTAGCCGTTCTGCATCCAGCCCTCGATGGCGTCCGCGAGCTTCTCGGCGTCTGCGGACGACATCTGCCAGTACAGGAAGAGGTTCGTCAGGGTCGTGATGTCCGCGTGGGCGAGCGGGATCTTGCCGCTCTCGTCCTGGAATGACACCTCGACCGTGCGGCCCTCGGAGGGGGTCCATCCGGCCCAGCCAAGGGGGTCGCCCCATCCCTCGGCCGTGCTGTGGAGCCCGGAGTCGGCCTGCCGGAAGTCCTCGAGGACGGCGATCGTGACCTCGAGCGCCGAGAAGGCCTCCTGGCGCAGCCGGTGCGAGTCGGACTGGCGGGCCTCCACCAGGAGGTCGTTGCCCGCCTTCTCGATGAACGTCGTCAGGGCCGCGGCCGTGAAGAGGAGCGTCACGAGGACGAGCACGATGACCGAGGAGCGCAGCCGGGCCCGGCCGAGGGAGTGGCGCGCGCGCATCACCATGGGTTGGGCAGTCCCTGGGGGACCGGGGGGACCGTGACCAGGGCCTCGCGGGTCAGCTTCCCGTAGGCGAACGTGACCCGCAGGCGCTGCGGGGCGACCGGGTTGTTGGAGCTGTCGGTGCGGATCACGGTCTCCGTCGTCCACTTGTTGAAGTCCGTGTCGAAATAGTCGTACGCGAGCCCGGTCACGAAGGGGGAGACGAGCGTCTCGCGCGGCGGCTCGTCGTTGAAGTGGTTCTCGAGGTCCGAGTGCCAGAGCATGAAGAGGCCCTTGTCCCGCCTGACCTGGAGCGAGCAGTACACCTCGGGCAGCGGCGTCTCCGGCCACGTCAGGATGCGGCTCCCGGCCAGCTGCATGTAGGTGATCAGGTTGTCCTGGGAAAGGCCGGACGGGGTGATCGGCTGGACGCCGACGGGCGTCGCGTTGACGGCCGCCGCGGGGGGCAGCGAGGCCCTCACCATCTCGCGCTGCAGGAAGCGCGTCACGGCGCGCACGTGCTGGTCGAAGAGCCGCACGTCGGCGCCGCGCCCCCAGAGCTCGCTCATCGAGAAGATGAAGGTGTTGAGGCCCACGAGGACGAGGCCCACGAGGGCCATCGCGAACACGACCTCGATCAGCGTGAAGGCGCGCCGGCTCATTGGGGCTGCTTTCCCTGCACGAGCGCGATCCGGCTCGCGGCGGCCGCGCGCAGGTTGGTGCGCGCCGTCGGGTCGGACCAGGTCGGGCGCACGAGCATGAACGTCTCGGTGACCGTCTTCGGGAGCGAGGCCGGTTCCGTGATCACGCAGGTGAAGGTCACGGTGAAGAGGTCGGTCGTGTTCTCCGGGTCGATCTCGGCCGTCCACTTCACGTGCCGTTCGCCGTCGTCAAACTCCGCCCCGGCCTGCGCCGTCGTCAGGTCGGACTGCGTGAGGAGCTGCGAGCGCGCGTAGTAGACGTCGCCCTCGTTGACGTTCGAGCGCTGGGCGGCCTCGTAGCTGTTGAGCACGTTCAGGTAGGCGCCCCCGAGGACGACCGCGGTCAGGCAGAATATCATGAGGGCCACCAGGACCTCGATGATCGTGAATCCCCTATTGCGCTGCATCGGACCTTGAGATCACCGGCGCGCACGTCCACGGGTCGACCGAGAGCATGTGCGCCCCCCCGTTGGCGCGCACCTGCGCGCGGAACGGCGTGCACGTGCCGTCGTTGTAGAATGTCGCCGCCGCGAGCGGCGTCGTCTCGACGAGCGTCCCGCCGATCAGGACCGAACTGCCCGAGTCCGACTCGGCGGGGTGGAAGTCGACCACGAGGTCGTCCGGCCCGGTGAGCGGCAGGAGCCTCTGGGTGGCGCCGTCATTGAGGACGAAGCCCCTGGCCTTCGCGTCGACCGTCAGGAGGACGCTCTGGCGCTCCTCGAGCGCCTCCTTGCGCGCCGCGGCGCATGCGTCCCAGAACTGCTCGTCGGGCGACTTGTCGCGCCCGGCGAGGATCGCCGTCGAGGCCCCCACGGTGATCCAGCCCAGGAGCCCGATCAGCGAAAGGGCCAGCAGAATCTCGATGAGCGTGAAGCCGCCGGGTTCACCAGTTTCCGATGTCGTCATCCGTTCCGTCCGTCTTGTCGGGGCCTTTTGACCAGATGTCGTAGCCGCTCTTGTTGTGGACGCCCGGGTAGCGGTACTGGTAGGGCTCCCCCCAAGGGTCGAGCAGCGGCAGCTTCGTCGAGGGGTCGAGGTACGGGCCGCGCCAGCGGTCGGCCCTGTTCGCGGGCGCCGTCATGAGCGCGGCAAGCCCCTCGTCGGTCGAGGGGTAGTTGCCCATGTGGATGCTGTAGGTCGTGAGCGGCGTCTTGATGCTCTGGTTCACGAAGAGCCTGGCCACGTCGATCCGCGAGTTGTCGAACGTGTGCCCGAAGTTGGAGATCGTGAGGCCCGCGAGGAGCGCGATGATCGAGATGACGACGAGTATCTCGATCAGCGTGAAGGCGCGGCGCCTGGGGTCTTGGGGGTTGCGCATGACCCCCGGATACTTGCGGGATTGCATCTTAATGTCGAGACGCGCGCGGCGGGGAAAAGTTTCCCAATATGGGGCTTCCCGGGGTCCCTTTTCCCCGGCCGCCCCGTTCCAGAATGGCGGGCTTCACTGGGAGCCTTGTGACCCGCGGCGCCGCCCTATGTTCGAAAATTCCGCCGGCCGGCGGCGCGGCTCAGCGGACGACCAGCATCACGACCCCGTGCGCGGGAACGCTCGCGCTGAAGCCGTCGGCCGACGCGGCGACGTCGCTGTGCAGCCAGAGGTTGCGCACGCTCGCGGGCCCCCGGGGCCTGCCGGCCTCCGCCCAGGTGAAGGACCCGGTCGCCTCGGCGTCGTTGCGGTTAAAGAGGCCGAGGGCGAGCGCCCCGCCCTGGAGCGGCTTCGACCAGAGCTCGATCCCGTCCCTCGCCAGGACGCGCGTCCCCTGCCTGCCGAGGGCGTCCTGGTCGACGGCGATCACCTCGTGGTTCGTCAGGATTTCGCGGGTGTCCTCCGACATGCTGCGCAGGTCGTTTCCCGCCATGAGCGGCGCGGCGAGCAGGCACCAGAGGCTGAAGTGCGTCCGGTACTCGGCGGGGCTCATCCCGCCGTTGCCGACCTCGAGCATGTCCGGGTCGTTCCAGCGGCCCGGCCCGGCGTACGGTGCGAGTCGGCCCTGGTTGAATCCGATGTTCGCCATGGATTTCCAGTTGTCGCTGATGTCCCCGGTCGTGCGCCAGAGGTTTCCCGAGACGCGGGGCGCCCAGGTCCAGACATCGCCCATCCCGTACTCGCAGAGGCTGAAGACGATCGGGCGCCCCGAGCGCTCGAGGGCGTCCCCCATCTTCTGGTAGACCGGCCGGAGCTTCCCGATCGGATAGATGCGACCCGCGCTGCACCAGTCGTACTTCAGGTAGTCTATGCCCCAGGCGGCGTAGGTCCTGGCGTCCTGCTCCTCGTGCCCGTAGCTCCCCTCGTAGCCCCCGCAGGTGACCGGGCCCGGCGACGAGTAGATCCCAAGCTTCAGCCCCTTGCCGTGGACATAGTCCGCAAGGGCCTTCATGTCGGGAAATTTCCTGTTGGGGACGATGTTGCCCGAGGCGTCGCGGCCGAGCTCCCAGGTGTCGTCGATGTTGATGTAGACGTAGCCCGCGGCGGCCATCCCCGAGGACACCATGGCGTCGGCGGCGGCGCGCACGACCCGGTCGTCGACCTTCTCGGCGAAGTGGTTCCAGCTGTTCCATCCCATGGGTGGCGTCCTCGCGAGCCCGTTGTCGGGAAGGTCCCTGACGTCGGGAATCGGCAGCGCCGCGGGCGCGGCAAGGCCGGCCTCCGAGATCGGCGTCGCCACGGTCTCGTCCCTGCCTCCCCCGTCGTACGCCACCACCACGTGCAGGTTGGCGCCCTCGGGGCGGATGTGGTAGGACCAGCCCCACTCGACCCTGAAGACGATGTCCGCGCCCTCCCAGTGGGCGCCCTTTATCGGAAGCTCGACGGAGCTGTTGGGATACACCTGACCCTCTATCCTGTCGCCGTCCTGGTGCAGCACGATGAAGGTGTGGAGCGTGACGCCGGAGGGCTTCACGATGTCGATCGTCCACGCCCCGTTGACGCCCGGGGCGGCCGCGGCCGCGGCCGCCGGGAGCGCAAGGAGCGCGCAGACCCGCTTAAGCGCGCGCCACGCCGGATTAGGGGTTCTCATGAAATCGCAATGGAATCGTAATTGATGCGCGCTGACGAACCCGAAACGTTGCCTCGCCGCGCGGCGGCCCTAGCGTCGGACCCTTTGAATGGTGAATCTTTTGGTATGAAACATGCTAACAACGGCCTCATGAAAAACTCAACTTCTGCCATCCACTATTATCCGGGTGCGCAGCAGCGCGTCTCGAAAGTGACCGCATTCATCGTCTGCACGGGCGCCGTTGCCCTTGCCGTCGTCTTGATCGCGGTCTTCCGCTAGGCGTCCCGGAGGCTGCTGGCATTAGATGCCCATTCCCGGCGCCAGCGGGCCATCAGCCTGCCTGATGGCCCGCGGCGCGCCGGTCAGCGGCTCCTGAATTCCGCTATGATGTCGGATAGCTCGGGGCTGTTCTTGGCGCGTCCGTTTATGTAGATGATCGGGATGCGCCCCTTCATGATCTGGTCGCACTGCGCCATCTCGGCCGAGCTCGGCACGTGGTCGAAGGAGAGGTTGACGCTCGGGGCGCGGATGCAGGGGATTCCCTCGCTGGTGAGCTGCGCCGTCAGCTGGTCCGCCCGCTGGCCCTCCTCGCTCGAGCAGTACGCCGGGGCTATGACGACCACCTTGTCGTTCGGGAGCCCCGTGAGAACGATCGGCGTGAACCCATTCGGGCTTGCCTGGGGCAGCGCCGCGCCGCCCGCAGCGGCCCCTGGGGCGTCGTTTCGGTGCAGGCTCCGGTAGCGGAGCACGAGCACGCCAAGGAACAGGGCTACGATGACGATGAGGATGTTCTTCATAAGCGGGGGGCCGGAGCCGGGCGCCCCTGCGTCCAATCCTTGGCATAAAAGCCCCGGTTTGGAAACGAAAACCCCCGCCCAGGGCCGCCCGAACCCACTCCCGGAGCGTGGGTTGCGCCGGTTTCCCCGGCCTCCGGGCCAAGGCAGCGTCACTGGGGCCGATAAATGGAGATGGCAGTGCGCGCCAAACGGCCTAAGGTGAAGGTTACGTCAGGTGCCTAACTCCAGCAGCGCTTCCCTGGGTGTTTCACCATCGCTTCCCCGAACGCCGGCCGAGGACGGCGGAGCGAGGCTTCCGGAACCGGCTGCCGTGCGCCGGGCCCTCTGGCTCGCAGCGGGGATTTTCCTCCTCGGCCAGGCGCCGCCGTGCCCCGCGCAGGCGCAGCCCGCGTGGCCCACGATTACCGACCCGGCCGCCGTCTGGGCTATGTCCACGGCCGAGCGGTCGCAGGCCCACCCGCTGAGGATCAGGGGACGGGTCAGCTATTTCGACCCGCTCTACCACCTGTTATGGATAGAGCGCGACGACCACGTCGGGGTCTACATCCAGCTGTCCGACGACCCCCCGCCGATGCGCACCGGCGAGTACGTGGAGATCGGGGGAACCTACACGCCGAGCCGCGGCCTGGAGGGCCCCAGGGTGACGGTGCGGGTCATCGACGAGAACGCGCCCGTGACTCCGCTCGACACCAAGGGACGGATCAACGACGCCGAGGCCTTCACCAGCCGCATCGTCACGACCGAGGCCTACGTCGACAGCCAGCAGGTGATCGACGACCAGCATGTGCGCCTTGCCGCCATTGTCGGGAACCGCACGGTCATCTGCTGGGTCCGGCCCGATCCGGCGGGCCGCTTTCCCGACTGGCGCCACCGGTTCGTCCGGGTGACCGGGCTCTACTCCGGCCGGTTTGACCCCTCGGAGACCAGTCTCCTGATCGAGATCTGGCTCGGAGGCCCGGACTCGGTCCGGGTGCTCGGCTCGATGCAGGACACGGCGGAGTTCAACATGGCGCCGACGCCGATAAACGGGCTCTACCGCGTGGCGGAGGGCACGGTCGTGCGCGTCCGCGGGATGGTCGCCGCGCAGCGGGTCGGCACGGCCCTGACGGTCCGCGATGCGACGGGCCAGGTGGAGGTCCGCTCGGTCCAGAAGGAGCGCCTTCTCCTCGGAACAGGCGTGGAGGCCGTGGGCCGGGTCGCGTCCTCCGGCTCCCAGTGGGTGATCGACGATGCGCTCTACCGGCCGGTGGGCGCGCCCGCCACAGGGGCGGGCGACGCCGGGGGCCCGGCAGCGGGGCCGCTGACGAGGGTCGCAGAGATAAAGGCGCTCAAGGCGGATGAGGCCGCAGGGGGGCGGGCTGTCGACGTCAGGGGCATGGTGACCTGGACCGATCCGGACACGGACTATTTCTACCTGGAGGACCTGACGGGCGGGATCCGGGTCGACTACGACCGCTCGAGGATCGGCGCGTTCCCGTTCGTCAAATACCTCGAGGTGAAGGGCGTGACCCGGGCGGGGCGGGTCGTCCCCACGGTCGAGCTGCGCGAATTCACGGACCTGGGATCGAGGGACTACCCCCCGCCGAAGCCGATCTCGATAGACGAGGCCCTGAGCGGCAGGAACGACGGGGAATGGGTGGAGATGCGCGGCTTCGTCCGCAGCATCGACGCCCGGGGCGACTGGAAGATCGTGAACGTGGCGACGATCTCGGGGAATTTCTCCGGCCGGCTGAAGAGCCCGGTCAGCCCGTCGGCGAACCCGGGCTCCCTGATCCGCATGCACGGCGTGTGCGAGACCTTCCCGGACGCGGGCGCCGGAATGGCCGAGATCGTGCTCAGGGTCCCGTTCCTGCACGACATCACGGTCGAGGAGAACGCCCCGGCCGACTACTTTGACCTGCCCGTGCGGCGCCTGACCGACCTCCAGCAGGCGAGCGCGATCCAGGGCATGATACGGGTGCGGGTGAGCGGCACCGTCGCGTTTGCCGAGCCCGGCAAGAGGATCTACCTGGGCGACGGGGACACCGGGATGCTCCTGCTGGGACGCGAGGATGCGGCTCTCGAGCCGGGGGACCGGCTAGACGCGGTGGGAATCCTCGGGCGCCAGGGCGCCCGCACCATCCTTCGCGAGGCGGTCTTCAGGCGCACCGGAACCGGGCCCGCGCCCGAGGCGCTGGTGCTCGCGGGCGCCCGGCCGGTCGAGCCCGCTGCGGACTACCGCCTCGTGCGGCTTCGCGGGACCCTGATCGACGTATTCCGCAGCCCCGGCGGCACGCGCCTGACGCTGCAGGAGGGCGGCGCGCATTTTGACGCCACGCTCGACGGGCCCCCGGGCGCGGCGTCGGCCGCGCTCGCGGTCGGCGCGGGGCTCGAGGTCACCGGCATCTACCAGCTGGTCTATGACGACTTCCGCCACGCGCGCTCGTTCCAGCTTCTGCTGCGCTCGCCCGCCGACATAACCGTCTACGCCCCGGCAAGGTTCTGGACGGTGCAGCGCTCGCTCACCGCGGCGTCCGTGCTCGGGGGGTGCGTGCTGCTCGGGCTCGCGTGGATAGGCGCCCTCAGGCGCCGGGTGCGCCACCAGACGGCGCAGATCCGCGAGCAGATGGAGCAGCGCGTGAGGCTGGAGTCCGAGATCCAGCGGGCGGCGCGGCTTGAGTCCCTTGGGAAGCTGGCCGGGGGAATCGCCCACGACTACAACAACCTCCTGACGGCGATCCTCGGCAACCTCTCGCTCATCAAGCTGAGCCAGGCGCTGATGGGCGCCGACGCCGAGTCGGTGCGCGAGATCGAGAAGGCGGCGGGACGCGCGCGGGAGCTGACCCGGCGCCTCCTCACGTTCTCCGAGGGCGGGGAACCCCTGCGCTGCGCGGCGGACCTGCCGGCGATCGTGCGCGAGGCGGCTGGGCGCGCCGTGACCGCCCGCAACGTGAGCTGCGACTTCGCGATCGCACGGGACCTCCGGCCGACAGAGATCGACTCGGAGCAGGTCGTCCTGGCCGTGCAGAGCATAGTCCGCACGGCTGTCCGGGCGATGCCGGACGGGGGCTCGGTGCGGATCGCGCTCGCCAACGCGGACCTCCCGGTGGCGTCCCATGCGCTGCCCGCCGGGCGCTACGTCACGATCTCGATAGCGGACACGGGCGAGTCCATACCGGCGGAGGAATTGCCGCGGATCTTCGACCCGTTCTTCGCGTCGAGGAGGACGGGCGGGGACCTCGACCTCGCGATGGCGTATTCGATCGTGAAGAAGCACCACGGCCACATCGAGGCCCGGTCGGAGACCGGCCAGGGAACGACCTTCACCGTGTGGCTGCCCGCGACCGGGGCCGGCGCGAGGCCGGCGCCCGAGGAGCGGCAGGCCCCCGCCCCGGGCCCCGCCGCCGGGTCGGCCCCGGCGCGCGTCCTGCTCATGGACGACGAGGAGAGCATCCGCCGGGTCGGCTCCATCGTCCTCCAGCGGATGGGCCTCGAGCCGACCGCTGTCGCCGACGGCGAGGGCGCCCTGCGGGAATTCGAGGCCGCGAGGGACTCGGGCCGGCCGTTCTCCCTGCTGATCCTGGACCTCACGGTCCCGAACGGCATGGGGGGCCAGGCGACGATCGCTGCCATCCGGGCGTCGGACGCCCAGGTTCCCGCCATCGTCTGCAGCGGCTATTCCCGGGACCCGGTCATGGCGAATTTCCGCGAGCACGGCTTCCAGGCCGTCGTGCCGAAGCCCTACGACATCGCAATCCTGAAGGAGACGATCGGCAGGCTCCTGCCTAGCTCGCGCAAGGGATGAGCGCGGCGGGGGCCGCCTCACCGGGGGCCGGGGCGCCCGACGGCCCGCGCACCCTGAGCTCGACCGCGTGCTCGCGGCCGTCGTCGCGAAGCGGGATCGTCTGCCCGGGGGTCTCCTGCCCGTCGATCAGCAGCAGGCTCTCCTGCGGCGCGCCCTCCGGCAGTCGCGCGATCGCGATGTGATAGACAGTCCCCCGGTAGCGGTAGTGGATCTTGAAGCCCGGCCATGCCTCGGGCATGCGGGGAGCCAGGCGCAGCCGGTCTCCCTCAAGGTTGGCGCCGAGGAGCGTCTCTATGAGGAGCCGGTACATCCAGCCCGCCGAGCCCGTGTACCACGTCCAGCCGCCCCGGCCCTCGTGAGGTGCGACCGAATAGACGTCGGCGGCGACGACGTACGGCTCGGCCTTGTAGACGGCGATCCGCTGCGCCGTCGCGCCGTGGTGGACCGGGTTGAGCATGCCGAAGAGCTCCCAGGCGCGCTCGCTCTCGCCCGCGAGGGCGAAGGCCATGGCGGCCCAGACCGCCCCGTGCGTGTACTGGCCGCCGTTCTCCCGGACGCCGGGGGCGTAGCCCCTGATGTAGCCGGGGTCCAGCTTGGAGCTGTCAAAGGGCGGCCTGAACAGCTCGACGAGCCCCAGGTCGCGGCGGACGAGGCACCGGTCGGCGGACTGCATCGCCTGCAGCGAGCGGGACGGCTCGCCCGCGCCGCTGATCACCGACCAACTCTGGGGCAGCGAGTCGATCTGGCATTCCGCATTCGACCTCGAGCCGAGCGGCTCGCCGCTGTCAAAATAGGCGCGGCGGTACCATTCGCCGTCCCAGGCGCTCTTCTCGATGTCCCGCTGGAGCAGGAGGGCCTGGCCCAGGCAGCGCTCGGCGAACGCCGGGTCGAGGTGCGCCTGCGCCAGCCTGGAGAACTGCATCAGCACGTCGTAGAGGAAGAAGGCGAGCCAGACGCTCTCGCCGCGCCCCAGGTGCCCCACCCTGTTCATGCCGTCGTTCCAGTCGCCGCCGCCCATCAGCGGCAGCCCGTGGGCGCCAAGCCGGAGCCCCCGCTCGATCGCGCGCACCGCATGCTCGTAGAGGGTCGCCGACTCGTCGGTCCGGTTCGGCAGGTCGTAGTAGCCCTCCTCCTCGGGCTTGACCGGGCGCCCCTCGATGAAATGCACCCTCTCGTCGAGCACGCCGAGGTCCGCGACGCACTCGACATAGCGGCAGAGGGCGTAGGGAAGCCAGAGGAAGTCGTCCGAGCAGTGCGTGCGCACCCCGCGGCCCGAGGGCGGATGCCACCAGTGGAGCACATCGCCCTCCCGGAACTGCTCGGCGGCGGCGCGCAGCAGGTGCTCCCGGGTGAGGGCCGGCTCGGCATGGACGATCGCCATCGCATCCTGCAGCTGGTCGCGGAAGCCGAAGGCCCCGCTCGACTGGTAGAATCCGGTGCGCCCCCAGAGCCGGGCGCTCAGGATCTGGTACATCAGCCATCCGTTCGCCATCACGTTCACGGCCGGATCGGGCGTGTCGACGTTGACGGCGCCGAGCGTGCGGTTCCAGTAGGCCCAGACGCCCTCGAGCGCCTCGCGGCTCGCATCCGCCCGGCGGTAGCGCTGGACAAGGACCTGCACGTCGGCCGGGCTGCGGCCGACCCCGACGCGGAAGCTGACCTCCCGCTCCCGGGAGTCCGGCAGGTCGACCATCACCTGCACCGCCCCGCAGGGGTCGAGCCCGGCGCCCACCTTGCCCGAGAGCCGCGCGCGCCGAAGGGCGGCCGGCCTCGATGCGCTTCCATTTCGGCCGAGGAACTCCTTCCTGTCCCCGGTGACGGTGCGCGCCGGGTCGTTCACGTCGATGAACGCGATCCTCTCGGAGAACTCGCTGTTGTAGCTGTTGTGCGCGAGGAGTGCGCCGCTCCTCAGGTCCACCTCGGTGCGCACGTGCAGGAGGCTCTTCTGGCGCAGGTCGCCGAGGACCCATTCCCAGTAGCCGGTGACCGAGACCCGGCGCGCCCGGTCGGAGGTGTTCCGGAGCTTGAGGACCACGAATTTGACCGGCGCATCCCTCGCCACGTATATCCAGAGCTCGGAGGCGATGCCGTTCTCGGCGTGCTCGAACACCGTGTAGCCGAATCCGTGGCGGATCACATAGGGCGAGGCGCCGCGCGCGGGCTGCGGCGTCGGGGACCAGAGCTGCCCCGTCTGCTCGTCGCGGATGAACAGGGCCTCCCCGGTCGTGTCCCGCACGGGGTCGTCGCTCCAGGGCGTCAGCCGGAATTCGTGGGCGTTCTCGGCCCAGGTGTACGCGCTGCCGCTCTCCGAGACGACCGTGCCGAACGAGGGATTGGCGAGGACGTTGACCCAGGGGGCCGGCGTCACCTGCCCGGGCCCGAGGGTGATCACGTACTCGCGCCCGTCGCGCGTGAAACCGCCGAGGCCGTTCGGGAAGATCAGCTCGCGCGCGGCGGCCGGCACCGCCGCCTCGGGCCTCGCATAGCGCGTGGGCATGAACGCGGCGACCGTCGGCTCGATCACCCTGCGCTGGTCGAGCTGCTCCTCCAGGGACCCGTTCTCGTCGTCCAGGATGACCCGCGCCGACGCCTGCAGCAGGACCAGGTCGTCGTTCGGCACCTGCTCCAGGCGCCGCACGAAGATGCCTCCGGGCTTGTCCAGCATCTGCGCCTCGATCCCCTGCGCTATCAGGTTGCCGATCTGGTCGTGCAGCGACTGCCGGTAGACCGAGACGTCGTCGCCCACGATCACCAGCTCGACCGTCAGCCCCTTCATCCGCCAGTAGGAATGCGCCTGGACCAACTGGCGGACTATCTCGATCTTCTCCACGCCGCTTATGCGCAGCAGCACGATCGGGGCGTCGCCGGATATCCCGTAGCTCCAGAGCCCGCTCTGGCCCCGCCGGTTCTTGCCCAGCACGCCGGGGATCGCCCGGCGGCCGGGGTCGGCGTAGACGAGCGCGCTGGCCAGCCGGCCGTAGAGCTGGGCCTCGCTCTCGGTTATGCCGAGCTGGCGCAGGGTCACCTGGCTGTGCGTCCAGGCGAGGTCGAAGGCCCGCTCGGTCATCCGCGGAGCCTGGTACTTGCCCATCTGCGCCACCGCGATCTCGCGGCTCTCCGCCATCCCGAGCACCAGGTCGATCACCGCGGTCTCGTGGGGGCCCAGGGAGACCACGCGGCGCAGGGACACGATGGGATCGAGGACGAATCCGACCGTGTTCGAAAGCGGGGCCAGGGACCGCATCGCAGCGGGGGCGGCCAGGGACCCGCCGCGCCCGACAAACCTGAGCCGGTCGGTCTCGCACGAGACGGCCGAGGGGCCCGGCCCGGCCGCCACCATGGCGTGGAGGAGCCACGGGGGCTTCTCCTCGGGCGAGCGGGCGCGCCGGGTGCAGAGGATCGCCGAGGATTCCTGCGCGAACTCGGTCTGCACGAAGAGGTTGCTGAAGGCGGGATGCGCGTCGTCCGAGGCGGCGGTCGCAAGGACCACCTCCGCGTAGCTGGTCAGCTCCAGGGCGCGCTCCGCGGACGAGCGATTGGTGACCGTGATGCGCCTGAGCTCGACGTCGTCCTCCGGCGACACGCTGATCGCGGTCTGGATCTCGAGGTCGGAATGGACCTGGCGGAACTCGGCGCGAGCCTGCGTGAACGTTGCCGAATAGTCCCGGGTCCCGCGCAGCACGGGCTGGTACGCGGTGGACCAGAACTCGCCGGTCGCAAGGTCGCGCACATAGACGAAGGTCCCCCAGCAATCCAGGGTGGAATCCTCGCGCCAGCGGGTCACCGCCAGGCCGCGCCAGTGGCTGTAGCCGCCCCCGGCGCTGCTCACCGCGACATGGTAGCGGCCGTTTGAGAGGAGGTGGACCTCGGGCGCCGGCGAGCCCGGGCTCGTGAAGACGCGCGTCACGCTCTCAACGTCGCCGGCGAGGCTGCGCGTCGTCTCGAAGGCCAGGTCCTCCTCAAGCACGCTCGCGGCGACCTTCGGGACGCGCTCCTGGAGCAGGAGGTCGGCCGCCTTGAGCAGCGGGCAGGCCATGAACCGCCGCTGCATCGGGTAGTCCAGCAGCAGGTTTGCCAGGGCCAGGAGGCTCATCCCCTGGTGGTGCGCCATGAACGAGCGTATCGTGGCGCTCGGCTCGCCCGGCGGCAGCCGCGACGGCGTGTAGTCCACCGCCTCGTAGAAGCCATAGCCCCCCGCGCGCCCCTCGGCCGCCAGCCGCAGCAGGTTCTCGCAGGCCTCGACCGGCGACACCATGAGCGCAAGGGCCGTCGCATACGGGGCGATGACCATGTCCTCGGCCAGGCCCCGCTTGAGGCCCAGCCCCGGCACGCCGAAGGCCCGGTATTGGTAGTTCAGCTCGGCGTCCGTCCGGTTGTAGCCGGACTCGGAGATTCCCCAGGGCGCGCCCCGAAGGTCCCCGTAGTCGATCTGCTGGCGCACCACGGCCCTGCACGTGCGGTCGAGGAGCGTGTTCTCGAAGTTGGGCATCACCAGCAGCGGCATCAGGTACTCGAACATCGAGCCGCTCCACGAGACGA
Organism: uncultured Opitutaceae bacterium; assembly: GCA_964574435.1. Taxonomy (GTDB): domain Bacteria; phylum Verrucomicrobiota; class Verrucomicrobiia; order Opitutales; family Opitutaceae; genus Palsa-1447. Next base: position 9,975 of record CAZNNO010000011.1, on the reverse strand, counting down.
GCACCGGCTCGCCCTTCGAGGCGACAAGCAGGCGGCCGAGCGAGAACCAGTGGTCCTGGGGAACCTGCCCGAGGGCGATGCCGACGTAGCTGCAGAGCCGCGCCTCCGAGGCCAGCAGGTCGTAGCGTCCCGGGTCGAGGCGGCCCTCGGTGACATTGAACCCGGTCGAGAAAAGGTCCCTGCCCCGGTCGAAGAGGAAGGAGAAGTCCATATGGGCCAGCGCATCGCCCTGCGCGGCCAGCTGCTCCAGGGCCAGGAGGCGCTCGCGGGCGCGCGCTCCGGCGTCGCGGAGGGAGCCCTGCAGGCGCGCGAGCCCTGAGCCCTCTTCTGCGGGCGTCGCTTGGGGCTGGTCGATCGCCGCAAGCTCGCGCAGCGTTGGCGCGCGGTCGAGAGCCGCCAGCCTCGCCTCCAGGAGGGCGCGCGGGGCCGCGGAGCCGTCCCCGGGCGGGCCGCCCGTCTCGGGGGGCTGCAGCGCAAGCCACGGGGCGACGTAGCCAAGCTCCTCCAGGTGCTCCTCGCAGCCGCTCCTGAGGATCCGGGCCCAGGTCCCGGGCTCCCCCACGTCGCCCTTCATCGATTCCGCGACCGCGGCCGCCTGGACCGCCGCGCGCTTCAGGACGGAATGGGCCTCGCGCAGGCCGGAAGGCGCGCGCTCGATATCCGCGGCGAGCCTGGCAAGCGCGGCATTGCCGGGGACAAGGCCGCGCAGGACGCCCAGCGTGTCCCGAAGGCCCTCAAACACCCGCGGGGTCAGGATCCTCTCGTCCGCCAGCTCCCTGAGCCCCGAGCCGTGCGTCAGCAGGTGCCCCGCCAGGTTGCCGCTGTCGACGCTCGAGACGTAGCGGGGCATGAGCGGCTGGAGCGTGCGGGTGTCATACCAGTTGTAGAAGTGCCCGCGGTGGCGCTCGAGACGCCCCATCGTCGCGAGGGCGTCCCGGGCGCGCCGGATCAGGCCGCCCGCGGGGAGGTACCCGAGGTCCCTTGCGGCGAGGTTGGCCAGAAGCGCCAGGCCCATGTTGGTGGGCGAGGTTCGCGAGGCGATCCTCGGCACCGGGGCCTCCTGGAAATTGTCCGGCGGGAGCCAGTTCTCGGCCTCCGAGGCGAAGGTCTCGAAGTAATGCCACGTCCTGCGCGCCGTCTGCCTCAGGAAGTCCAGCTGCCCCCCGGTCAGGTCCGGGGCCGTCGCCTCGATGGGAAGGCTGATCCACCAGGCAATCCCGGGCGCCGCCAGCCAAAGGGCGAGGAAGGGCGCCGCGACCGGCCACTGCGAGGGCTCGAGCCGGAAGAGCAGGAATCCGCCGCCAACCGCGACCGCGGGGGCGATCCACATCGTGGCATACAAGCCGGCCAGGTCCGAGCGCAGCGTCCCCTCGGAGTCGTCGGACGTCCTCCATTGGAGGAGCCGCCGGTGGGTCACCAGCAGGCGCACCAGCGTGCGTCCCACGGCGTCCACGCTGACGAACGCGTCGTAGGGCAGGAACGCCAGCGAGAGGAGGACCTGGCCGAGCTGGCGCGCGCAGGCCCCGCCCACCACCCCCAGGTGCATCGCCAGCGGCAGGTCGGCCGGCTTTCGAATCAGGCTGCCGAGCGTCGCAAGGAGCCCCGGGAGCATGACGACGACGAAGACAAGGAGGGTTCCCATGCCCCCGAAGTCCGGGAAGAGAAGCCAGCTGCCGAGGAGAAGAGCGAGGAGCGCGACGGGGACCAGGCTGCGCCTCAGGTTGTCGAGGATCTTCCACTGGGACAGCGCCGAGAGCGGGTTGGCGACGCGGCGCGCGTCGGGACCCGGGACGCGCGCAAGGAGCCACTGGGTGATCTGCCAGTCGCCGCGGATCCAGCGGTGGCGCCGGTCGATGTCCACATTGTAGCGCGACGGATGCTCCTCGTAGAACTCCACGTCGCTCACGAGGGCCGAGCGGGCGTGGCACGCCTCCAGGAGGTCGTGGCTGAGGATCGTGTTCTCCGGGAAGCGCCCCTTCATGGCCTGCAGGAACGCATCCACGTCGTAGATCCCCTTGCCGATGAACGAGCCCTCCTGGAAGACGTCCTGGTAGACGTCGGACACCTCGCGGGTGTAGGGGTCAATCCCGGCGTTTCCCGCGAAGAGGCGCACGAACCAGGACCTCCGCGCGCTCGGCAGGCTCACGCCGATGCGCGGCTGAAGGATGCCGTAGCCCTCGGCCACAATCCCGCGCCCGGCGTCGAAAACCGGGCGGTTGAGCGGGTGGGCCATCGTGCCCACGAGCTGGCGGGCGGCCTCCCGCGGAAGCTGGGTGTCGGTGTCGAGCGTGATGACGTACTTGATGGCCGGGAACGCGGCCTGCGAGCCCACGATCTGCGAGAAATTCCCGCGCCCGTCCCCCCGGAGCAGCGCGTTGAACTCGGCGAGCTTCCCGCGCTTGCGCTCGTACCCCATCCAGAGGCCCTCGCCCGGGTTCCAGCGCCGGGGCCGGTGGAGGAGATAGAAGAGGTCCAGCGCCGGGGACAGGTACTTGCGGTTCAGCATCTCGATCCCCGTCCTCGCCCGCTGGAGGAGCGCGGCGTCGCCCGGCAGGCTCTCCTCCGCGGCGTCCCGGAAGTCCGTCAGCAGGGCGAAATGCAGGCGCTTGTCGCGGTTCGACAGGTGGTGGATCTCGATCGTCTCGATCAGGCGGTCGACGCCGTCCAGCGTCGTCAGCAGCGTCGGGACGACGACCATGGCGGAGCAGCCGGGGGGGATGCCGGCGGAGAAATCCATCCGGGGCAGCAGGCGGGGCCTGACCGCCAGCGTTGAAAGCCAGTTCACCAGGGCCACGGCCAGCTGGCTCGCGCAGAGGGCGAAGACCGCGGCAAGGACGGCGATCCTCCACGCCGGCTCCCCGGGGGCCCGCGCCAGCTGCAGGGATCCCAGCGTCGCAAGCAGCGTCAGCAGCGCGATGCCGCCCACGTAGCACACGACGGGGAACCGGCGGATGCCCCTCTCGGCGACCGAGCGCCAGGGCCAGCGGACGCCGACAGCCCTGCCGAGCGCGGACTGGCCCTTGTCGATCAGGTAGAAGCCCACGTGGGCGGCGCGGTCCCCGAGGCCCGACTGGCGGGCCCGCTCCTGCGCGAGCAGGACGGCGTTCCGCGCGACATCCGCCTCCGGAAGGCGGCTGTGCCGGGCGAAGAACTCGACCGAATGGCGGTAGCGGTCGCGGGTCGCAAAATCCATCGAGGCGTAGACTCCCGCCGGGTCGCCGCGCAGGGTCGTCTCGACGAGGCTGAGCGCCTCGACAAACTCCTTCCAGTCGGTCGCGCCGAGGAGGCGCAGGCTCGCGATGCTGTGGCTCACCGAGACCTGGTCCGCCGCCTGGTTCTGGCTCTCCTGCTGGACCAGGTGCTCGACGGAAAGCCCCTCCTCGGCCAGCCGCTGCTCGAGCCAGCTGCGCGCAAGGTGCATCACCGGGCTCTGCCGCGACAGGCGCTGGTTGAACTCGGCGACGAACGAGCTGCTGAGGGGGACTTCCGATTTGGCCATGTCCGCGACGACGATCACCAGGCGCGACGCGTTGGTCTCCGCCACGTTCTGCAGGCGATCCACCCAGAGGTCGGCCAGGTCGCGGTCCTGGCGGGCAAGCGCCAGGCGGTCCGTGATCCGGTGGAGGTTCTCTATCAGCCCCAGGCGCAGCATGATGGGGATGGCCCACAGCTCCCCCAGCCTAAGGGAGTCCGCGCCCTGGTAGGCCGCGACGAAGGCGCGCAGCGGCGAAGGGTCGATCTGGGCGTCCACGTGCGAGATCAGCTCGAGCACGATGTCGTACACCCTGGGGAGCCCGGCCGACGGGCCCCTGAGGAGGCAGGGCAGCTCCCGGCTGTAGCCCCGGGGGAGATGGCGCCGGGCCATCTGGATCTGCTCCTCGATCAGGTAGAAATTGTCGAGGAGCCACTCGGCGGCGGGGGTGACGCGCCGGGAGGGGTCAACGGCCAGGGTCGCGCGGTTGAACGCCCGCAGGCCCTGCTCGTTGCCGTCCAGCCGGGCCAGCAGGCCGTTCGAGCCCTTCTGGGCGACGACCCGGTGGCCCGCGGCCAGCGCCTGGGCGTGGCGCGCGAGCTGCTCGACGCTGAAGAGCTCGGCGCGCAACGGGGGCTCGCTCGCTCCGGGGCGCGGGCGGGTCTGCTTGGAGATCCAAGTCTGCCAGTGTAGCGAGGGGCTCTGCATTGTTTTCCGTGACTCCGGTCGAGACCCCGGCAATCGGCCCATCCAGCGGATTCGATCCGGATGAATGGGCGCCAACCGCCTAGGGATCCCGGCGCCGGCCTACCTGTCCCCACAACATGCGGGCCGCCCGGCACGACTCGGCTCCCGAGACTGACAGGCCGGGGAAAGAATGGTGCCGCTTGGCCCGCAAGGGATGAGTGCATTCAAGCACCCGCGAGTGTGCGCCTTATCCCCAAAAAGCTGTATGGGGTGTTCTTCCCACTCGGGCGCGCCCGGGTCGCGCAATCCCGGCGGGCCCGGGCTCGGCGCGCCATAGGGTTTGACCCCATGGACGGGCGGCGGCTCTCCGGGTACCCTCGCTGCCTCCGGGGTAGTGCCGCTCCAGCTCCCGTGCCGCAGCGCGGCCCTCCCAGCGTCCCCCGGCCCCTCCCGGACACCGCGACCACTCCGACCCCAATACCATGAACGACAGACTCGACAGCCTGCTCAGCCAGATGCGCCAGATGGAGAGGGAGATCCTGGAGGAGACCCAGAGGAAGGGCGCCGAGTTCTGCTACAAGATCAAGGACCGGAAGGCCCATTTCACGGAGGCCGCCAAGGCGAGGCACCGGAAGCTCCGCGTCGGCTTCGGCCGCTACCTGGTCAATTCGCGGTTCCTGGTCGTCGCCACCTCGCCGGTGATCTGGATGTGCGCGCTGCCCATCCTCCTCTGCGACCTCGTCGGCACCATCTACCAGGCGATCTGCTTCCCGATCTACGGCATCCCGAAGGTGAACCGGCGCGAATACATCGCCTTCGACCGCCACCGCCTCACCTACCTCAACCTGGCCGAGAAGCTGAACTGCGAATACTGCGCGTACGCGAACGGGATCCTGGCCTACTTCACCGAGATCGCCGCGCGCACCGAGCAGCACTGATGCCCCATCAAGCATGCCAACTGCTCGAAGTGCGCCCACAGCCGCTACAGGAAGTTCGTCGATTTTGGCGATGCCGAGGGCTACAGGCAGCACGTCGAGGAAGTCCGCCGATCGTACGGGGACATCGCGGCCGCCGAGGCTTCGGAGTCCGCCCCAAAGGGCGCTTCCGGAAAGTGACTCGGCTCGGCTGTCGGCGCTCAGGTCTTGGCCTGCAGCTTGGCGATCAGCTTCTCGGCCGTCTCGAGCTTCGTCTGGAGGTCGGCGGCCGAGGCCGTCGACGCCGCCAGCTGCGCCTCAAGCTTGGCCGCGGCCGCCGTTGCCTCGGAAAGCTGGGTCTGCATCACAGCCTCCTTGGCCTCCGCGACCTCCACGTCCCCCTCGTGCTTAATCGAGGCCACCTTGGCGTCCTCCATCTGCGTCTGAAAATCGGTGGACGTCACCCGGGTCTTGTCCAGGTCGGACTGGAGCTCGACGTCGTCCGCCTTGACCTTGTCGCTGTCGGTCAGGCGCTGGGCCGACTCGGCCTTGACCTCGTCCATCCTCTTCTGGATGCGGGCCGTCGCAGCCTTCGCCTCGGCCACCTGCGTCTGGAGGACGAGGACCGCGGCCCCGGCCTGGTCGAGGCGGTTCTGGTTCTGCACGATGGCCTTGTCCCGGTCGCCGACCTGGCTCCAGAGGACGCCCGCGGCGACCAGGAGGATGAGGGACAGCGCGCCGAGGCCAATCGCCAGGATCGGACGCCTCGCCGGAGCGGGGTTTTCGGCGCGGGGGGCCGGCTTCGCGGGACTGGAATTGGGAGCGTCAGGCATGGTGACGCTAGGTTACTCGCGGCCCATGACCGGTGCCATGGGGTGTTACCCGCCTTGGGCCGCGGCGGCGCCTTCCGGTCCCTCCCCCGGGAGTCCGCCTAAAGCGAGGTCGCCGACCTGCCGTTGTCCGTCGGAAACAGGTCCTCGAGCTCCCCCATGACGCCGCCGGGCTTCAGGTCCAGCCGGGGAAGCGGATTCGAGAGGGCCTTCATGTCGCGCTTCACGCGCCAGCCGCGGCTCGCGGCGTGGAGCTGGCGTTCGGCGTCGAGCCATATCTCGTCGTCGAGGCCGCCGGGGCATCCCATCTGCCTCCAGAGCGCCTCCGCCTTCGCGGAGACTTCCGCATGGCTTGGATGCCGCTTCGGAGCGGCCGGGGACCTGGATGCCGGCGGAGTTGGCGCGTGCGCTTTGGCTTTCATTTGTCGAAGCGGGCTAGGCCGGGCCGTTCGTCAGTATCACCTTCAGGGAGTGTTCCCTGGCGGCATTGCCGAACGTGTCGTAGGCCGTGATGATGTCGCTCAGCGCAAAATGATGCGTGACGAGCTGCTTCGGCTTCAGCCGGCCGGCCATGACCGTCCGGAGCAGGAGCGGGGTCGTGACCGCGTCGACAAGCCGCGTCGTGATGGTGACGTTCTTCGACCAGAGGTCCTCCAGGTGCAGGACCGAGCTCGTCCCGTGCACGCCTATGTTCGCGATGTGGCCCCCTGCAGCGACGATCTCCTGGCAGATGCCAAACGTGGCGGCCATGCCGACGGCCTCGATGGCGACATCCACCCCCTTGCCGGCGGTGAGGGCCATCACCTTCCCGGCGGCCTTTCCGTCCCTGCTGTTGACGACCGAGGTCGCCCCAAATTGCTTGGCGACCTCAAGGCGGTTGTCGTCCAGGTCGATGACGATGATGTGCGCGGGCGCATAGAACTGCGTCGTCAGGAGCGCCGACAGGCCGACCGGGCCGGCGCCGACGATGGCCACGGAGTCCCCAGGCTCGACGCATCCCTTCAGGACGCCGCACTCGAAGCCGGTCGGAAGGATGTCGCTCAGCATCACCATCGAGTCCTCGTCCGCGCCCTCCGGGATGTGGTAGAGGCTTGAGTCCGCAAACGGGATCCTGACGAACTCGGCCTGGGTCCCGTCTATCGTGTTGCCGAGGATCCAGCCGCCCTGCTCGCAGTGGGAGGGCATGCTGCGCCGGCAGTTTTCACACCTCCCGCAGGAGGTGATGCATGAGATGAGGACGCGGTCGCCCTTGACGAAGTGGCCGACGCCGGAGCCCGCCTGCTCGATGACCCCGATTCCCTCGTGGCCCAGGATGCGCCCGGCGGCGACGGAAGGCAGGTCGCCCTTCAGGATGTGCAGGTCGGTGCCGCAGATGGTCGTCTTCGCGATCCTGACGATGGCGTCGGTCGCGTCGCGCAGCGACGGCCTTGGCGCCTCCTCGAATTTCTTGTTTCCTGGTCCGTGGTAGACGAGAGCTTTCATGGTTTCATGTCCCTGGGGTTTTGAATGCGGCGGCCAAAGCGTGTGAGGCGGCCGCTCGACGTGCGCGCATTCCCGCGCAGCATCGAGTTCCGGACGGGGGGCGGCGTTCGCCGCCTCGGTCCCGGATCGGGCCCGGCCCAGCTCAATTCCAGTAGCCCTCGTAGAACCGGTAGGCGTTGCCCTGCTGTTCCCAGCGCGGCGCGACCCACACCGAGCTTGAGCTCGGGGGAAGCTCCCAATGCCCGGACATCCACTGGTAGCTGTCGTTGCGCCAGGACCAGTAGCCGGCGAGCCAGACATACTGGGGCGACGGCTGGGCGAGGACGGTCTCCTGCTGAAGGGCCGGCGGCGCCTGCGTGACGACCGTGGTGCTCACGACGGGGGCCGCGGGCGCGGCCGCCACGTAGGCGGGGTATCCCGGGTTTGCCACGATGACCGTGGGGGTCGCCACGGCCACAGGGGACGTCGTCACGGTCGTCGTCGTAACCGCCCGGTTGGGCGAGTTCGGGGGCGGCGCGGAGACCACGTGGGATTCCGGTTCGTTGGAGCAGCCGGCCAGAACGAGTCCAAGGGCGGCGCAGCACGCAAGAGCGGGGGTGAAAAACTTCGACGCGCGGGCGGGACTCAGGCGCGCGGGGGAACTAAGGATAGGATGTCTCATGGGCCGAGGGTACTCCCGCCAGCGCACCGGCGCCATGGGGTGATCAACCCAAAGATGAAGAGCGCCGTCCGTCCGGGGCCGCGCGCCTGCGCCGACGCGTCCGGTCCCCGGGGGCCCGGCCGCTTGGCCCAACCCTGCGCCGCCGTCCCGGGGGCCCTCAACCCTTGGGCGCGCCCTCCCGAACCTCCTCCTCGGCCTTCGTCCAGTCCTCGGCCGCGTGGCCGTCGCGCCGGCCCTCCTGCTCGTAGAGCTCATAGGCGCGCTTTGCGATCTGCGGAGACACGTCGATCGGCTTCCCCGGCTTCGCCGGATCAAAGATACGGTAGGCAAGCAGCTTCACACGGTCGTTCACGAGGAACCAGGCGATCGCATAGCCCCAGACGAACATCGCCCAGCCCCAGCCGAGCGGCGTCATGAAGAGCCCATAGACCGCGATGAGCGTCGCCACAATCTGGGTGCCAAGCACGGCGACCCAGAGGATCCGCGCGGGGCGGATGGACCAGAAGGGGCCTCGCGTGCGCGTCAGGAAGATCGTCAGGTGCCCGGCAACGGACAGCTTCAGGTACATCAGTGTCTGGATGTGCGCGCGGTCGAGATGGAATACGCGTTCGCCCAGGTAAAACAGTCCGAAGGCGGCCACCACGCCGATGACGCCCAGCGCCGATGAGACGCCGAGCACCGCGCGCATGTTCCAGGACTCGGGCCGGTCCTTGTAGTGGACGTTGTCATAGGCGATGGAAAGGATGGCCCCGTCGTTGAGCAGCGCCAGCATCACGATCATGACGGCCGTCAGCGGGTAGAAGTTGAAGATCAGGATCGCCAGCGTCATGAAGAACAGCACGCGCAGCGTCTCGGCGATCCGGTAGATGGCGTAGCTGTTCATCCGCTGGAATATCCTGCGGCTCTCCTTGATCGCATCGATGATGACGGAGAGGCCGGGCGTCGTCAGGACGATGGCCGCGGCCGCCCTCGCCGCGTCGGTGGCCCCTGAGACGGCGATCCCGCAGTCGGCCTTCTTGAGCGCGGGGGCGTCGTTCACCCCGTCGCCCGTCATGCCGACGATGTGGCCGCGCTTCTGCAGCACGTCGACGATGTGGAACTTGTGCTCGGGAAAGACCTGCGCAAACCCGTCGGCCTTCTCGATCGACTCGGACACCGCCGCGCTCTCCTGCTTCTTCGAGTCCCCGAGGCTGGCGGCGTCGAGGATGTTGGTGCCCATCGCCAGCTTCTTCGCGGTCTCCTTGGCGATGGCCAGCGCGTCCCCGGTCACCATCTTGACCTTCACGCCCATCGCCAGGGCCGTCGCGATGGTGGACTTGGCGTCCTCCCTCGGCGGGTCAAACAGCGGCAGCACGCCCAGGAACTGCCATTGCCCGTCGCCCTCCGCGCGCGCCACGCCGAGCGAGCGGAAGCCGCGCCCCGCGAACTCGTCAACCGCCCGCTCGACCGAGGGCTTCACCCTTCCGGCGTTCGCCGACAGCGCCATGATGACCTGCGGGGCGCCCTTGGTGACCTTGAACGTCTTCCCGTCCTTGGACTTCACGGAGGCCTCCGTGCGCTTGTGCACCGGGTCGAAGGGCTGGAAATGGAGCACCTGGTAGGCCTGCAGCTCATCCTTGTTCTTCAGCCCGCCGATGACGGCGAGGTCTATCGTGTCGTTGTTGTCCGAGCGCGACGCCAGAGCGGCGCAAAGGATGACCTGGGAGACGGGCGTGCCGTCCGCGCTGAACGTGTCGCCGAGCGTCAGCTTGTTCTGGGTCAGGGTGCCGGTCTTGTCCGCGCACAGCACGTCCACGCCGGCCAGCTCCTCGATGGCCACCAGCCTGCTGACGATCGCCTGTTTCTTCGCCAGCAGCCGGGCGCCCACCGCCATGGTCACCGACAGCACCGTCGGCATCGCCACGGGGATCGCCGCGACGGTCAGCACCA
>CAZNNO010000010.1:0-73344 GCA_964574435.1 uncultured Opitutaceae bacterium | reverse complement strand
GCGTCCAGCTCATGTCGGAGACGTGGACCATGCCGTCGATGCCCTCCTCGAGCTCTATGAAGGCCCCGTAGGTGGTCATGTTGCGGACCTTGCCGCGGACCCGGGCCCCGATCGGGTAATTGTGGCGGACCATGTCCCAGGGGTTGGGCTCCAGCTGGCGCAGCCCGAGCGAGATCTTCTGCTCCTCCTTCTGGATTCCGAGCACGACGGCGTCGAGCTCCTGGCCGACCTTGAGCAGCTCGGAGGGCTTCGTGATGCGCTTCGTCCATGACATCTCCGTGATGTGGACGAGCCCCTCGACACCCGGCTCAATCTCGACGAACGCGCCGTACGGTACCAGGTTGACAACCTTGCCGCGCACCTTCGCACCGACAGGGAACTTCCGGTCGATCTCGTCCCACGGGTTCTTGGTGGTCTGCTTGAGGCCGAGGGACACACGCTCCTTCTCGCGGTTCACCTCGATGATCATCACCTCGACCTCCTCGCCCTGCTTGAGCATTTCGCTCGGGTGCGAGATCCGGCCCCAGCTCATGTCGGTGATGTGGAGCAGGCCGTCCATTCCGTCGAGGTCTATGAACGCGCCGAAGTCGGTGATGTTCTTGACGACGCCCTTGCGGAACTGGCCTGGCTGGATGGAGTCCAGGAGGGCGCGGCGCTTGTCGGTGCGCTGCTGCTCGATCAGCTCGCGCCTCGAAAGGACGATGTTCTTGCGCTCAAGGTTGATCTTGAGGACCTTGAAATCGTAGGTCTGGCCCACGTACTGGTCCAGGTTCTTCGGGGGCTGCACGTCGATATGCGATGCCGGCATGAAGGCGTCGACGCCGATCGAGATGATGAGCCCGCCCTTGACCTTTGCCTTCACTCGGCCCGTGGCAACCGAGCCCTCGGGAAAGCGCGTGAGGATGTTGTCCCAGTTCTTCTTCTGCTCTGCCTTGTCGAAGGACAGGATCGGGCTTCCGTCGCGGTCCTCAAGCTTCTCGACCAGGACCTCGATTGTGGAGCCGATCTGCAGGTCTCCGATGTCGATGAATTCGTTCGCAGGGATTACGCCCTCGGATTTGCCGCCGATGTCGACAACGACCTCGTTTTGGCGGACTTCGGTGATCGTACCCGGGACGATTGCGCCCTCCTTGAGCTTGTCGAAAGAGGATTGAGCGAGCAGCTCTTGCATTAATGAACTCATAGGCAGGGAACGGATGGTCGGCGCGCCTGCTCCGGAGCGTTCCGGCCACCGCGGTAGGCCTTTCGGCCACGGGTTGACGGGTTGAACTTTATTTCAGGCCCGGCGGGAGCATCGCGGCGGCGCCGGTCTGACCGATAGGAAATGCCGCGAACGGTCAGACTCCCATCGGCAACGCCGGCCGGGCAAGCACAAACTCGGCGAATTCGGCGCCGGGTCCGGAGCGCGAAAGCCATGCCCGCTACCGGGCCGCGACAACCTTGTTATGCAATCTATTTAAAGTCAAATACTAATGAAATTTCACTGCGTTGCGGGGGGCGTGAGTGCATTTTGCACGTCCCGAAAGAAAACGCTGTAGAGAGGCGTGTCGTGCAGGGGAGTCTCGGTCGCCATGCCCTGCTGGTTGGTCGAATCGGCCTCGATGACCTCGATCAGGGACACCTCGACCTCGGTCCCGGCTGCGCCGGCGTCATTCAGGTGCACCTTCATCGCGATCTGGCGGGAACTGTTGGGCTCGTCGCCAATCCCAACCGCGCTGTGGGCCTCGATCATGCCCTCCGCAGGCCCGCCCCTCACGAACCGGAATCCCATCTCGTCGACCGCTGACTTGACCGCCGCATAGGTCGCCTTCCTGTCGGCCTGGAAGACCTGCGAGCGCGGCGACTCGCGCGGGCCCAGGGCTGATCGGATGTCGTCGGGAATGTCGGAGCTGCATCCCGCGAGGAGAGCCGCCGCAAGGCACGCTGCGAGCATCGATGGGAGTTTCATGGTTTGGCCGCGGGCTGTTGCTGCGAGATACAATGGAGAGTGCCGAGACCCCATGCGAGTTCCAAGCAATCAATGGAAACCACCTCGCGCCCGGGAAAGCACGAGGCGATCACCTCCGCGGCCTGCCGGTCGCGCTTGGGCTGCCGGAACGCCGGAACGAGGACGGCCCCGTTTATGACGAGGAAGTTCGCATAGCTGGCCGGAAGGATGCGCCCCCTCCTCCTGCAGGGCGCCGGCATCGGCAGCAGCTCGATCCGGAACCTGCGGCCTGCGGGCGTCCGCAGGGAGCGCAGGCGCTCGAGGTTCCTCTCAAGAGCTCGGTGGTTGGGGCCCCTGGGACTGCGCTCGACGCAGGCCAGGATGCCCGTCCTGCTGAAGAAGCGGGCGAGGTCGTCGACGTGCCCGTCGGTGTCGTCGCCCGCGATTCCGTCGCCAAGCCAGAGGACCCGATCGACGCCGAGATAGTCCCCGAGGATGCGCTCGATGCCCTCGCGCGTCAGACCGGGATTGCGGTTCCTGTTGAGGAGGCAGGCCTCGGTCGTCAGCAGGAGGCCCCCGCCATTCACGTCGATCGACCCGCCCTCGAGGACCATCCTCGTGCCGAACCGGCGAAGCGCCAGCGCTCCCGCGATTCGACCGGGGATCCGGTTGTCCAGGCCGTAGGGGGGATACTTGCCTCCCCAGGCGTTATAGACCCAGTCCGTAACAGCCACCTCCCCGGTGCGGTCGTTGCGCACGAAGATCGGCCCGTGGTCGCGGCACCAGGCGTCGTTCGTGGGGTGGCTGAAAAATTCGACGTTCCCAAGGTCGGCTCCCGCCCCCCGGACCAGTGCCCACGCGCGCTTCTGGTGGCGCCGCGCGATGTTGAGGCGGACCTTCTCCCGGAGGCTGATCTGCGCCGCTATCTCGGCGAACTTGGCCGGGATCGGCCGGAAGTTGCCCGGCCACGTCCCCCGGTTGTGGGGCCAGGAGAGCCACACGGCCTCCTGCCTCTCCCACTCCGCCGGCATTCGGAAGCCGAGCGCGGCCGGCGTCTGCTTCGCGGCTGCCATGGCCCCCCGCTAGTCGCTGAAGCGCTTCACAAGGTCCCCGTAGGCGTCGATCCTGCGGTCCCGCAGGAACGGCCAGTGCGTGCGGGTCAGGTCAACCTGGCCAAGGTCGACGGGGACGACCAGGATCTCCTCCCGCACGGCCGACGCCGCGCCGAGAACCTGGCCGCCCGGGTCAGAGACGAAGCTCTGGCCCCAGAACTCGATGCCGGCCCCGCCGGCAGGCTTCTCGAGGCCGACACGGTTGCAGGACGCGACAAAGCAGCCGTTCGCGATGCCGTGGGCGCGCTGGACGGTCTCCCAAGCACCGTGCTGCTGCGCCCCGTGGGCCCTCTTCTCGCCCGGGTGCCATCCGATCGCGGTCGGGTAAAACAGGATCTCGGCTCCCTGGAGCACGGTCAGCCGGGCGGCCTCGGGGTACCATTGGTCCCAGCAGATGAGCACCCCGATCGTTCCGAACCGGGTCCTCCACGCCCTGAAGCCAGTGTCGCCGGGCGCGAAGTAGAACTTCTCGTAATAAAGCGGGTCGTCCGGAATGTGCATCTTCCGGTAGATTCCGAGCAGCGACCCGTCCGCGTCGATGACGACCGCGGTGTTGTGGTAGAGCCCGCTCGCGCGCTTCTCAAAGAGCGAAGCGACGATGACCACGCCCCGCCGCCGGGCCAGCTTCCTGAGCGCGTCGGAGCTCGGGCCCGGGATCCTCTCGGCCAGACTGAAGCTCGCGTGATCCTCGCTCTGGCAGAAGTACTGCGAGCGGAACAGCTCCTGCGTGCAGATGATGTTCGCGCCCCGCTTCGCCGCCTCGTCGGCAAGCGCAAGCGTCCTCTTCAGGTTGGCCGCCGGATCAGCCGAACAAGCGTGCTGAAGAAGCCCGATGGCGACGCTCGGCATCTCAATAGACGACCTTGTTGAGCGGGTATTCCACGATCCCCTCGGCACCCAGCGCCTTGAGCTGCGGGAGGATCTCGCGGACGACGCTTTCGTCGATGATGGTCTCGAGCGCCACCCAGTCCGGGTTGTTGAGCGGCGAGATGGTCGGGTCGCGCAGGGACGGCACCGCGGCCGTGATCGCGGCGAGCGCCATCCTCGGGGCATTCATCTTGAGGCCGACCTTGGACTCGGCCTCGAGGGCGCCCTGGACAAGGAGCGCGATCGTCTCGATCTTCTTGCGCTTCGCGGGGTCCGCCCAAGCCTTCCTGTTTGCGATCAGCTTCGTGTTGGTCTCAAGGAGCGTGTCCACGATCCGCAGCTTGTTCGCCCGCAGCGACGAACCGGTCTCGGTGATGTCGACTATCGCGTCGACCAGGTCGGGGACCTTGACCTCGGTCGCGCCCCACGAGAACTCGATGCTCACGGGTATCTTTCGCGACGCGAAATAGCGCTTCACCGTCTGGACAAGCTCCGTAGCGACACGCTTGCCGGCGAGGTCCTCCGGGGTTCGCACCGGCGAGTCCTCGGTGACGCAAAGCACCCATCGGGACTTTGCCGCCGAAGCGCGGCTGTAGATCAGGTCGCACACCTCCACGACGTCGGATCCGTTCTCCTGGATCCAGTCGAGGCCCGTCAGCCCGCAGTCAAAGAAGCCGTGCTCGACGTAGCGGCTGACCTCCTGGGCCCGCACGAAGCGGCCGTCGAGCTCCGGGTCGTCGATCGCGGGCCTGTAGGACCTTGAATTGGTCGTGATTTTCCACCCGGCCTTCGCAAACAGGTTTCGGGTGGACTCCTCCAGGCTGCCCTTCGGCAGCCCGAGCATCAGGATGGGTTTTTTGTCGGGCACAGGTACTTGAGAGTCGCCCGTACGCGTGGCCGTTCAAGCAAAATACCCCCGGGCTCACACTGATTGACATTGCCAAAGGCGACTGTAAAAACCCTGTAGACCGGATATGCCAGAAACATCGTCGACGCGGCCCAACCCGAAGCCTCTCATCGTCGTTGTCGAGGACGAGGCAGAGTTGGCGTCCCTTGTGGCCCAACACCTTGAGAGGGCCGGCATGCGCGTGCAGGTCTGCAATCGCGCCGCGCACGCGCTCAAGTTTCTTCAGCGCAATTTTGCCAACCTCGTCCTGCTTGACCTGATCCTTCCCGACCAGGGAGGCTTCGAGCTATACGAGGAGCTCAAGGCTGCGGACATCAACGTTCCGGTGATCTTCCTCACCGCCAACCTCGAGGAGGCCAGCAAGGTCCATGGACTCGAGCAGGGCGGAGACGACTACATCACGAAGCCCTTCAGCTATGCCGAGCTGACGGCGCGCATCAAGGCCGTGCTGCGCCGGGCCGACTACAAGGAGGACCTGAACCTCACGAAAAACGTGAAGGTCAACACCGATCCCTTCGAGTTTTGCGGCGCCCATATAGCTCCCATGCGCCTAGAGATCGCGTTCCCGGACGGCGAGACGATCGCTATCGGCCGCAAGGAGCTCGGCATCCTGTCCTACCTGAACGAGCATCACGGCGAGGTCATCACCCGCAAGGCGCTCATCCACGCGGTCTGGGGCCAGCACGCCGACGTGAAGAGCCGCTCGCTTGACCAGTATGTCGTCAAGGTGCGCGACCTTTTCAAGAAGAAGGGCCTCGACCTCGCGGACTTCCGGACAGTCCACGGCATCGGCTACATCTTCGACCCTAAGAAGGTCTCCAAGAAGGGGACCTGAGGGGGCGCTTCGGCCTAGACGCGGCGCAGGAGGGTCAGGCGCCCGATGGGGAGCCACTCCGCGACCAGGATGTCGCCGCTCTGCAGGAACATGGCGGCATGCGGCGTGATGAACTTGCCCGGGGTGAAGTCGCCCCGGGCCTGGCCGCGACGGGATCCCACCTTCCCGTTGATCGCCTGGCCGTCGCCCAGCTGGGCGACGACGCCGTAGTCGCGGTCGAGCAGACAGACCTGGCTGTCCAGGTCCGGGCAGACCATCAGGTCGCCGCGCACGTGGAAGTAGCAGGGCATCCGCAGACTCGGCTCATTGCTTATCGTGCGCAGGTGCCTGCCCTCGGGCGTGAAGGTCTGGAGCCGGCGGTTGCCGCGGTCGGCGACCACCAGCACGGGCTCGGGCCCGCGGGTGTCCACCCATTGGCCGTGCGGGGTGTCGAACTCGCCGTCCCCGTGCCCGGGCCTGCCTATCTCTCCCATGAAGGCGCCGGAGGTGGAAAACCGGAGCATGTGGCTGGATCCGTACCCGTCCCCAACGTAGAAGTCCCCGTTGGGCGCGAAGGCCACGTTCGTGGGCACGAAGTCGATCGGGGCGCCGGCGTACGCGGGGTCCTCCCGGGGATAGCCGTGCTGCCAGAGCTCTTCGCCGGAAAGCGACGTCTTCACGATCCTGCACCGGTTGATGTCGCAGTGGTAGAGCCGCTCCTCGCTCCCTTCGCGCCGCAGGACAAGGCCGTGCGCGCCGCCGCGGAATTCCTCGCCGAAGGCGCGCACAAACCGGCCGTCGGCGTCGTAGACCACGATGGCCTCGCCCCGCATGCTCGACTTGTTGACAGTATGGGCGACGTAGATGTTGCCTGCGGCGTCCTGGCAGAGGCCGTGGGTGTCGCCCCAAACGAGGCCCTCCGGGGGGAGCAGCCAGTCGTGGACGCACTCGAAGGTGTGCTCCCCGGAGCCGGTGATCGGCAGGCGCGCCCCCGCCTTGTCGGAGGCGCGCACGAAGAACGAGGGGACGGTTGCTGCGGCCGACAGCGCCGCCACGCGGGAAAGGAAGGATCTGCGGTTCATATGCTTCATGGGATTATTTGTGCTGGGCGAGCTCCGCGGGCTTGTCGCCGCCGGTTGCGCTCATGGGCGCGACCGCGGGGCGCAGCGACTCGCCCAGGTTACCGTCAAAGCGCTCCTGCGCGATCATGCGCTCGAGGTCGGCCTTCTCGGCCCCCCAGCGCGCGATCTTGCGCTTGTCGACAAGGGCGTCGGCGAGCGCCCGAACGGCACCCGGGGTCACCGAGGTCTGCCAGAGGTAGAGCGCCCTGAGGTGCCCCATCCCGCGCAGGGACGCCAGGCCCGCGTCCGTGACCCCCGTTGCGCGAAGGTTAAGGTACTCGAGGCTCCGCAGGCGCGAGAGCCTGGCGAGCCCGTCGTCGGTTATCTTCAGCTGGTCGAGGTGAAGGCGCCTCAGGCTGCGCATCGGCTCGAGCGCCACGAGGCCTTCGTCGGTGACCGAGGTGTTCCCGATGTCCAGCCACTGAATCGCGGCCGCAATCGGGGAGAGCTGGGCCAGCTCCCTGTCGCCGAAGGCCCTGCCGGCCGCGCGTGCGTTGACGTCCAGCCAGGGGCCGTCCGGGGTCAGGGGCCTGATCATGACGCCGAGCCTTCCCGAGATCACCCCCGCGGCGGCCATCACGACCGAGCGCACCGGGGGAGCCGGCGGCGCGCCGCCACCGAGGCGGGCCTGAACGATGTCCTGCACGGAGGCGGGAGGGTCGAGTGCGGCGAGGGCCGCGTCTTTCGGCGCCCCCGACCCGACCCACCACTCGAGCAGCGTAAGGTCCTCCTCGGCCAGCTGCGGCTTGCCGCGCGGCGGCATGTGCTCTCGGTCGTCCACCGGCAGGTCGATCCTCCCGACCAGCGGGCTTGCAGCCGGGTCCCCGGCCCTGATTACGGGCCCGTCCTTTCCGCCCTTGGCGAGGAGCTCCCAGGTGTCGAGCCGCAGGCCGCCGTTGCTCTTTGTGGCCCCGTGGCAGCTCACACACCGCTCCTGCAGAATCGGGCGGACCACGTCCGCGTAGGCGATCGCGTGGTCGACGTCCACGGCGCGCGGCTTCGCGGGCGCGGCGGCGGACACCATCCCGAGCGCCCGGCCGACGGCTGCCGGCATGTGCGAGGTCAGGAAATCGCTGCCGTGGGTTATCTTGCCGCCCGCGTGGCCCGCAAGGACCACGAGGGCAAGCGTGGCGGCCAGGATCGGCGCATAGAGCCAGCGAACCCGCTGGACCGCCAGCAGCAGGAGGGAGGCCGCGGCAGCCGCCAGGCCCAGCCGCCGGTGGCTGCCAAGGAGGGCCGCATCGTAGTCGCCACCCCGGGCCAGCAGCCAGCCGAGGGACGCCGCCACGACCGAGACGGCCGCGGCAATCGCGAGGATCAGCGCGCGCTGGCGCCGGTTGAACGGGGGCAGCCATGAGAAGCCCCGCGCGCGGCCGAGCAGGCCGAGGACCTCCAGCGCCCCGAGCAGGACGAATATCCCGATCGGAAGATGCACCCAGAGCGGGTGAAAGTGGCCCAGGAATGTGCCGAGTTCGTGCACGCGGGCGGGTGCGCTCAGGCGAAGAGTCCCTTCGCCACCTTGCCGTGCACGTCCGTTAGGCGGAAATCACGCCCCTGGAAGCGGTAGATGAGCCGCTCGTGGTCGATCCCGAAGGCCGCAAGCATGGTCGCATGCAGGTCGTGGACGTGCATGTCCTGGCCGTCCTCGATGTAGCGGTAGCCGAGCTCGTCCGTGGACCCCCAGGTGAGGCCGCCCCGCATCCCGCCCCCCGCCATCCAGAGCGAGAAGGCGTTGATGTGGTGGTCGCGGCCTGTGCCCTGGCCCATGGGCGTCCTCCCGAATTCCCCGCCCCAGAGTATCAGGGTGTCGTCAAGGAGCCCCCGCTGCTTCAGGTCCTTGACGAGCGCGGCGCTCGGCTGGTCGACCCGCTTGCAGACGTCCTTGATGTCGGTGTCGAGGTTGCTGTGCTGGTCCCAGCCGCGGTGGTAGAGCTGGATGAAGCGCACGCCGCGCTCGGCCAGCCGCCGGGCAACGAGGCAGTTCGACGCGAACGAGCCGTCGCCGAGCTCCTTCACGCCGTACATGTCCCGGATCGACTGGGGCTCGCCGCTCAAGTCTGTCAGGTCGGGCACGCTCGTCTGCATCTTGAACGCGAGCTCGTACTGGGCTATCCGGGTCTGGACCTCCGGGTCCAGCGTCTCCTCCTCGTGGAACCCGTTGAGCCTAGCGATCTCGTCGATTACCTGGCGCTGCGTGCTCTGGCACACTCCGTCGGGATTGCCGACATAGTGGACCGGCATTCCGGTGCTCTGGAACTGGACCCCCTGGAAGCGGCTCGGCAGGAACCCGGCCGACCACTGCCGGGCGGAGACCGGCTGCTCCCCCCCCGAAGGCCCGCGCGACATGAGGACGACGAACCCCGGCAGGTTCTCCGTCTCGGCCCCGAGGCCGTAGAGGAGCCACGAGCCCATGCTGGGGCGGCCCTTCACCATGGAGCCCGCGTTCATGAACGCATGCGCGGGATCGTGGTTGATCTGCTCGGTGTGCATGGAGCGGACGATGCAGATGTCGTCGGCGATCTGCTGCGTGTAGGGAAGCAGGTCCGAGATCATCTGCCCCGAGAGCCCGCAGCGCGAGAAGCCGAACGAGGAGCCCCTGGCGAGAAGCTTCGTGTTCTGGAGCTGCGCCAGCTGCTGGCCGCTCGTGAAGGAGGACGGGAAGGGCTGGCCGTGGATGCGATTGAGCTCGGGCTTGTAGTCGAACGTCTCCAGGTGCGACGGCCCGCCCGCCATGTAGAGGTGGATCACGCGCTTCGCGCGCGGCGGAAAGTGCGGTGCCGGCAGGATGCCGGTCCAACGCCCGTCCCCCGGCGCCTCCGGGCTGGCTGCGCCAGCCAGCAGGCGCGGGTCAAGGAGCGAGCTGAGCGCCATGGCCCCCAGGGCCTGTGCCGACTTCCCAAGGAACGTGCGGCGCGACCAGGCGAGCTGCTGCTGCTTGAGGAGGCCGGGGCCAAAGGGAAGGTTCATAGGTGTGTCCTCTAATAGCGCACGATCGTTTCGTTCAGGTTCAGAAGGACCCGCGCGACCGACATCCACGAAGCAAGCTCCACGTCGTCGAGCGCCTCCGGCTTCGCATGCTCCCCCACTGCGACCGCCTTCTTGGCCTCGCCCGGGGCTCCGCGGTAGTATTCCAGCTGCCCCTCGTAGAACTGCCGCAGGGAGTCGCGCTCCCGCACGCTCGGCGGTCGGGCGAGAAGCCTCAGGAAGGCGTCCTCAAGGCGGGCGCCGAAGTCGCCGTGCGCCGACAGGGCCTCCTCGGCGAGCCCGCGCGCGGCCTCGACAAAGGTGGGGTCGTTGAGGAGCGTGAGCGCCTGCTGCGGGGTGCTCGACACGGTGCGCGACGCCGTGCACTCCTCGCGCGAGGGGGCGTCGAAGTTGGCCAGCATGGGATGCAGGAACGTCCTCTGCCAGTGGACATACACGCCACGGCGGAACTGCCGCTCGTCGGAGTCGGCGATGTAGTCGCGGTCCGGGAACTGGAGCGCGGCGTAGTAGCCGTCGGGCTGGTAGGGGTAGATGCTCGGGCCGCCGATATCGAGGTTGATGAGGCCCGCGGCGCTGAGCGCGTTGTCGCGCACAAACTCGGCCTCGAGGCGCCGAGGCGACTGCCGGGCCAGGAGCCGGTTGTTGGGGTCGAGATCGGCGAGCTCCGGCCGGTAGGTGGAGCTCTGGCGGTAGGTGGCGGACGTGACGATGAGCCTCACCGCGGCCTTCACATCCCAGCCCCGGTCCATGAAATCGACGGCAAGCCAGTCCAGGAGCTCGGGGTGGCTCGGGTACTCGCCCTGCGTCCCCAGATCGTCGAGGACCGCCGAGAGCCCGGTGCCGAAGAACTGCTTCCAGAGCCTGTTGACGAAGGTCCGCGCGGTGAGCGGGTTATCGCGGGAGACCAGCCACTTCGCCAAGTCGAGCCGCGTCTGGCGGGGGGCGCCCGGAACGGCCGCCGCGGCGAGGAAGGCCGGCGGCGCGGGCTCCACGATCGCCCCGGACTCGTCCTGCCAGTTGCCGCGAGGAAGGACACGCGTCGGGTACGGGGACGCGGCCACGGTCACGGTCGTGAAGGCGCGCCCGCCTCGGCACGCCGCGATCTCGCGCTCGTCGTCGATCATCTGCCCGAACTCGTAGCGATGGCCCCCTCCCGTGCCCTTGAAGTACTCGGCGCAGAGGAGCTCCATCGCGGCCGGCGTCGGGCTCGCGGCAAGAACGGCCGCAGCCACCTCCTCGGCGGGCCTCGCGCCCGGAACGGGGTAGCCGAGCGGCGAGACCGAGAGCCGCACCCGGCCGACGTTCTCGCTGGTGACGGTCGCGACGAGCCTGTCGCCGTCGCGGAAGCAGAGCGGCGCAGCAAGCACGTACTGCGCGGACTGCGCCTGCCTCATCAGGCCGGGCGTCGACGTCCAGTCCGAGACGATGGACGCTCGCATCTGGCCGTTGAAATAGCTCCATGTCGCCTGGTCCGGGAAGCCGTTGGCGATCTCGATGTGCTCGGGCTTGGCGCCCCCCGGGTGCTGCACCGCGAGCTCGAGGGCCAAGGTGAAGATGTCGTCGTCGGGGTTGTTGGTGACGCGCCCGCCGAACGTCTCGTCGGGCAGGACCTCGACCCGCACCAGGGCGACCGGCCCGGAAACGGGGGCGCTGAGAACGATGCCGTCCCCGTCGCGGTAGGGATTGCCGGTGTCCTTCGCCAACTCAAAGCGGGCGCTCATGTCGGGCAGCACGTCGACCCTGCCGTCCTTCTTCGGCCTCGCGTCGGCGATCCGGAGCGTGGTCCAGCCCGACGGGGCCGCCCTCAGCTGAGCTGCGATGCGGCCCGCCCAGACGCGCGCGGCGCCAGCCGACGACGCGTCGCCGGCGATCACCCTCGCGACCGAGGCCACCCGGGCCTGGCACTGCTCCCGAAGCCTCGCCAGCCTCCGCTGCAGGTAGGGGCTGTCGACCTCGATCTCAGGGGGGAAAGGGGAGTCGTTCGTGAACCCCTTGAGCTCGGCCTCAGGGGTGTACGTGTAATTCTGGTAGACCCCCCACTGCTTGATGTCCGCAAAGTAGGCGCCCATCGCGTAGAAATCCCTGGTCTTGAACGGGTCGTACTTGTGGTCGTGGCACTCGCAGCAGCCCATCGTGGACCCCAGCCACGTCGTCGACACGGTGCGGACTCGGTCGGCGCTGTACTTCGCGATGTACTCCTTCGGCTGGGCGCCGCCTTCGCGCGTGACCATGTTGAGGCGGTTGAAGCCGCTTGCGACCCTCTGCGCCGACGTCGCTCCCGGGAGCAGGTCGCCAGCGATCTGCTCGAGCGTGAACCGGTCGAACGGCTCGTTCCGGTTGAAGGCGTCGATCACGTAGTCCCGGTACGGGAAGTTGTTGTACAGCTGGTCCCCGTGGAAGCCGACCGTGTCGGCGAAGCGCGCGAGGTCCAGCCAGGCCACCGCCATCCGCTCCCCGTAGTGGGGCGACGCGAGCATCCGGTCCACGAGCCGCTCGTAGGCCCCCGGCTGCTCGTCGGCCAGGAAGCGCTCCGTTTCCTCGGCGGATGGCGGCAGCCCGAGCAGATCCAGGCTAAGCCGTCGGAGCAGCGTCCGGCGGTCCGCCTCCGCCGACTGGGCGATGCCGCGGTCCGCGAGCTCCTTCTGCACGAAATGATCGATCTCGTTGCGGGCGCCCGGGCCGGCCGCTGGCACGGCCGCCTTCCTCGGGGCGATGTAGGCCCAGTGCGGCTCGTACACGGCGCCCTGCTCGATCCAGCGCCTGACGATCTCCCTGTCGCGCGCGGAGAGCTGGTGCAGGGAGTCGGGGGGCGGCATGGCCTGGGCCGGATCCGGCGAGCTGATCCGGCGCCAGACCTCGGACTCCTCGGGCCTGCCCGGGACGATAGGGAAGTATTTCCGGCCGGCCTTGTCCGTCCGAGCCATCCGCGCCCTGTCCGAGAGGTCCAGCCTGAGGTCTGCCTTGTTCGCCTTGAGGTCCGGCCCGTGGCACTTGAAGCAGGTGTTCGCCATTATCGGGCGCACGTCGCGGTTGAACTGCACGGACGACGGCAACGCTGCCTCCGGCGAGGCGGCGCCGGCGAACACCGGGAGCACGAGCCCGGAAAGCAGCTTTAGGCCCAATTTTTTCATTGGGTTTCGGGGTGGGAGATGATTGATGGCGGCCCATTGCGATGGCAAGGCGCGAGCTCGGGCGCCGCAGACCCGCCAGGCCTTAGAAGAGCTCCGGCTGTCCGTAGCGCTGCCTGGCCTCGGCGAGCGCCGAGCGCATCTCCATCCTCTCGAGTATCCCGAAGAGCGCAGCCGGCTGAACCGGCGCCGGCGGGGCCGCCAGCGGCGGAAGCGAGAGGTTCAGCGTCGTTATCTTCAGGTTGCGGCGCAGGAGCTCGGCGGAGGCGGCAAGCGCAGGCCGGAAGCGCTCCGGAGTCACCCGGTCCGCCGCCGCGAGGACGCCTTCCAGGCTCGAGAACTCGCCAAGCCACCTTGAGGCGGTCTTGGGCCCCACCCCGCTGAGCCCGGGTATGTTGTCGGAGGTGTCGCCCACCAGGGCCAGGTAGTCGGCGATCCTTGACGGGGGCACGCCGAACTTCTCGACGACCCCGGCCTCATCCATGAGCCGCCATCCCAGCTTCGGATTGGCCGACGGGGGCGGGAGCATGATCCGGATCCGGTCGCCGACGATCTGCGCAAAGTCCTTGTCGGAGCTGACGATGAGCACCTGGTCGCCCTTCCTCGCGAGCGACCAGGCGTGCGACGCGAGCAGGTCGTCGCTCTCGACGCCGTCCTGCTCGATGCCGCCGTGGCCCATCGCCCGGGTGAGGTCCTTTATCACCGGCACCTGCCGGGAGAGAGCCTCGGGCATCTCCTCGCGCTGCGCCTTGTACTCGGGAAGGAGCACGAGACGGTCCGCGGCGCCCCCAAGGTCGAAGAAGACGAGGACGCCGTCAGGCTTCTCCTGGTCCGACAGGCGCCAGAGCGACTTTACCCAGCCGTGCAGCGCGTTCGTCGGAAATCCGTCCGACCGGGCGAGCTCCGGTATCGCGAAGAAGCAGCGGTAGGCGAGGTTGAAGCCGTCTACGAGGAGCCATTTCGCCATGGGAGGGTCGCCGCGGTCAGGCGCCGGTCGGCACAGGCGCCTGAGCCAGCGGGAGCGCGTTGCGAACCGCCTCGTCGACCGTCGCCGGCTGGCGGGCCTCGGCCTCGCCCCGCTCGTGGTTGAAGCGCATGGAGACCGTCTTCGAGACGCCGCGCTCCTCCATCGTTATTCCGTAGATCGCATTGGCGGCGGCCACGGTGCGCTTGTTGTGCGTGATGATGATGAACTGGGAGTCCTTCACGAACTTCCTCAGCAGGTCGGTGAACCGGCCGATGTTCGACTCGTCAAGGGGAGCGTCGAGCTCGTCGAGGAGGCAAAACGGCGAAGGCTTCACCAGGTAGAGCGCGAACAGCAGCGCGACCGCGGTCAGCGTGCGCTGGCCGCCCGAGAGGAGCGAGATCCCCTTCAGCTTGGTGCCCGGGGGCTGCGCCACGATCTCGATCCCGCTCTCAAGGACGTCGTCGGCCTGGACGAGCTCGATGTTGGCGCGACCGCCGCCGAAGAGCGTCTGGAAAGTGTATTCGAAGTTCTTCCTGATCTGCTCAAACGTAACCTCAAACTGCCTCTGCGAGGTCTGGTTTATCTCGTCGATCGCGGCTATCAGCTCCGCCCTGGCACGGGTCAGGTCGTCGCTCTGAGACCGGAGGAAGTCATGGCGCTGCTTGAGCTCCGAGTACTCCTCGATCGCCACAAGGTTGACCGCCCCCATTCCGCCCATCCGCTGCCTGAGCGCGTCCACCTCGGCCTTCACCGCGTCCCAGTCCGTCGCGTCGAGCGCTGCGAGCTCCGCCTCCCCGGGATGCTCCGGCCGCTTCTTCCTCGGCCTGCGGACGACCGGCTCCGCCTCATCCTCGTCGTCCAGGCCGAGCGGCTTCAGGCCCGCGGGCTCGTCGTCGGCGTGCCAGAGCATCTCCTTCCAGCTGACCGCGGCGATGTCCACCTGGAACTCGCGCGCCACCTCCTCGCCGAGGAACGTCGCGCGCTGGCGCGTCTCGGCATGGCGCACCTCGTGGGCGCTCAGCTCGTCATGGGCCGCATCCGACTCCTGCCGCAGCGCCGACTGCGCCGCCTCGAGCGACCCGATGTCGCGCTCAACGTCGACCAGCTCCAAGCGGATCTTCTCGACCTGGTCCTGCGCCACGAGGAGCGTCTCGCCGATGCGCA
Organism: uncultured Opitutaceae bacterium; assembly: GCA_964574435.1. Classification (GTDB taxonomy): domain Bacteria; phylum Verrucomicrobiota; class Verrucomicrobiia; order Opitutales; family Opitutaceae; genus Palsa-1447. The sequence continues at coordinate 58,352 of CAZNNO010000010.1, read as the reverse complement.
CGGCTTTCGAGCGCTGATCGGACTCCTCCCCCTCGAGCTCGGCAATCTGGCCGGTCCAGGCCTCGATCTCCTGCTGGCGCTCGACCAGGAGCTCGCCGATCTGCTCGCGGCGCCGCTCCATCTCCCCGAGCCCCCTGTCGAGAACCTCGACCTTCTGGCGCCGCTCCGCGAGATCCAGGCGCGCCTGCGCGAGCGCCTCGCGCCTCGCATCGCGCTCCACGCGCACAGCGGCGAGCCGGGCCTCGATCCCCTCGATTCTCCCGCGGTGGGCCGTCGCGGCGGCCTCCGACTGCGCCAGACCCGCCGTCGCCCTCTCCCAGCGCGCCTGCGCCTCGAGCCTCGCGCTCTCCACGGCGGCGAGCTCCTGCTCCATGCGCCCGACCCTCGCCGCGGCTTCCTCGGCCACGCGCCGGGCGCTGCGATCCTCGGCCTGGGCCGCGGCAAGGGCCTGCGTCGAGGCCATCACGGCCGCCCGCCTCTCCTCGAGAAGCTGCTCGGCGGCCGCGATCCTCGCGTTTAGGGCCTCGCCCTGAGCCCGAAGCTCGTCGTGCTGGCGCTGGTCCTCGGCCAGGGACTTTGCGGTCTCACGCAGGTCGATCTCGCGCTGGACTATGCTGTTCGCATGCTTCTTCGGGTTGGCGTGGCCGCCCGAAACGATGCCGCGCCGGTCGACCACCTCGCCCTTGCGCGTGGCGACGGCGAGAAAGGGGAACTCCGGGTGCCCGCGCCAGAAGTCGAGGAATCCCCCGAGGTCGTCGGCCACGTAGCATGAGGCGAGGATCGCGCCGGCCGGGTGTCCGTCGTCGATCCGGGCGAGCGCCGAGGTCGCGGGCGCGAGCCCCTGCGGCAGCTCGGCCGGGAGCGCCCCGGCCGCCGCGCCGAGCTCCGCTATCCGCAGCACAACGGACCCGATCTGCTCCTGCTCCAGCTGGGCGAAGATGCGCCTCGCCGTGGAAAGGTCGCTCACCTGGATCGCCTCCGCGGCCGAGCCGAGGAGCGACTCGATGGCGCGCCCGAATTCAGGCTTCACCTCGATCCCCTGGGAGACCGGCACCGCCTTCGATCCCGCCAGGGCCCCGGCCAGCCGTCCCTGGAGGACAGCCTTGGCGCCCTCACCGAACCCCTCCCAGCGCTCCTGGAGCTGCTGAAGCAGCCGAAGGCGCGCGCCGCGCTGCGCCATCTGGCGGTCCGTGTCCTGAATCCTGCGCTGCACCTCACGAAACTCCCGCGTCAGGTCGGCCACGCCCTGCTGGGCCCCGGCGGCCGCCTCGCTTGCTCGCGCCCTGCAGGAGAGCGTTTCCTCGGCCTTCGCCGCGGCCTCCGACGCGGCCCTGCCAGCCGATTCGGACTGCTCCGACGCGAGGCGCAGTTCCGCCGCGAGCGCCTCGTGCCTGTGGAGGCTCGTCTTCTGGTCGACCTCGTAGCCGGAGGCCTCCGTTCGCAGGCGGGCGACGGCGCTGTCGAACTGCAGCAGCTCGAACTTCGCCTGCTGGAGATCGCGGTCGAGCTTGCCCAGCTCCCCCTCGGACACGGCGAGCTCGCGGTTGTGCTGCTGGTACACGGCGTCGCTGCTGCCGAGCAGCCCAAGCTGCATCTGCTTGTCCTGGGACCCGCTGTCCACCTGCGCCGCGACCTCGCGCAGCTGCATCTCGAGCTCGCCCAGGGTGTCCCGGGTCCCGGCGAGGCGCTCCGCGAGGCCCGTGCGCCGGATCTGCGCGAGGTTTGCCGAATTCTCGGCGTGGTCCTTCTGCGATCTCAGGTCGAAAACCGCCTGCTGGGCGTCCTGAACCCTCTGGTTCAGCCTGCTGCGGTCCGCCTTCCGCGTGTCGAGGCCGGACTGCTGGCCCTCGAGGGCCGCCCTGCGGCGCTCAGCCTCGGCCCGCAGGCCGGCAAGCTTCACCTCGAGTGCCCCGATCGCCTCCGTGAGCCGGCCCTGCTGCAGGGCGTTCCAGGCGAGGCTCAGGTGGCGCATGCGGTGGCCGAGCCTCTTGTAGCGCATGGCCTTTGCGGCCTGGCGCCTTAGGCTTCCAATCTGCCGGGAGACCTCGCCGACGACGTCGGCGACGCGCGCCAGGTTCTGGTCCGTGAGCGAGAGCTTGCCCAGGGCCTCCTTGCGCTGGCTCTTGTACTTGGTGATGCCGGCCGCCTCCTCGAACACGGCGCGGCGCTCCTCGGGCTTGGACGAGAGGACCTGGTCGATCTGGCCCTGCGCCATGATCGAGTAGCTGGTCCGGCCGACGCCGGTGTCCATGAAGAGCTTGTGGATGTCCTTCAGGCGGCACGCCTGGCCGTTGAACAGGTACTCGCCCTGGCCGTCCCGGTACACGCGCCGCGTGACCTCGATCTCGTGGAACTCGCTCCCAAGCTGCTTCTCGCAGTCGGTCAGCAGGAGCGAAACCTCGCTCATCTGCGCCGCCCGGCGCGTGTCGGCCCCCTCGAAGATGACGTCCTGCATCTTGCCTCCGCGCAGGGCCTTTGCGCTCTGCTCCCCGAGCACCCAGCGGATCGAGTCCGCGATGTTTGACTTGCCGCACCCGTTTGGGCCGACCACGGCCGTGACGCCGGGCTCGAATAGGAGGGTGGTTGGATCGGCGAATGACTTGAAACCGTGGAGTTTTAGAGCCTTGAGATACATTAAGCCTCGCAATTGGAGAGAGCCGCGCTTGCGCGGGCAAACGCAAAAGGCAGTTTCACTTGTGGTCCCACGGGAGCTTGACTTCCAGCCGCTCGCGCTCCCAGACCCGGAACACCTCGAACATCTTGCCCGGGTTGAGGATCCCGCGCGGGTCGAGCGCCCGTTTGACGGCCTGCATGGCCCGAATGGCCGCCGCCGAATGCTGGTAGCGCAGGAACGGCGTCTTCGCGAGCCCGATCCCGTGCTCGCCGGAAATGGCGCCGCCAAGCCGGACGACGGTCCTCATCAGCTTGCCGACGGCGCGCTCGGCGGCGCGGCACTCCGACGCAACCGCGCGGTGGTACATGATGTTGACGTGGAGGTTGCCGTCGCCGAGGTGGCCGAAGGTCGGTATGGGCAGCCCGGATTCCCTCCGCAGGCCGTCAAGGAAGCGCGCGAACCGCGCATATTCGCCCATGGGGATCACGACGTCCTCGTTCAGCTTCGAGTCCCCGAGCTTGAACATCGCCCCGGAGCAGGAGCGGCGCACCTCCCACAGGCCCTCGGCCTCGGCCCGGCTCCCCGCCGCCCTGTGGGCAAGCGCGTGCCTGCGGGCCCACTTTTGTGCGAGCGCCCTCTGCTCGCGCACGTCGCCCGCCCCTCCCGCGAGCTCGATCAGCACCACGGGGCGCCCCGCCTGCCCCCGGAAGACAAGCCTGCCTGTCGCCCGTTCGGCGCAGTCGACGGAATACCGGTCGAGGAACTCGCAAATGGCGGGCTGCACCCCGAGGGTGAAGAGCGCCAAGACCGCCCGGAAGGCGTCGGGCTCGGTCTCAAAGGACGCCAGGAGCGTCCAGCGCACGGCCGGCCGCGGGATCAGCCGCAGGGTGGCGTCAGTCACGACACCGAGCATGCCCTCGCTGCCGATCCAGAGGTCGCGCAGGTTGAAGCCCGCAGAGAACTTCCTGGTGGGCGTGCCCCACTGCACCCATTCGCCGGTCGGAAGGAAGCCCTTCAGCGCCAGGACAAAGTCTCGCGTCACCCCGTATTTTCCCCCGTGCATCCCGCCGGCGTTGCACGCGATGTTGCCTCCGATCGTGCAGTACTTCTTGGAGGCCGGGTCAGGCGGATAGAACCAGCCCCTCCTCTCGGCGGCGGCCTGGATCCGGCCCACTACCGCGCCGGCCTGGACCTCCGCCATGCCCGCTCGCGCATCGATGCTGATCCTGTTCCAGTGGTGGAGGTCGAGCACCCATCCGCCCCGGGCGGGGGCCGCGGAGCCGGTCAGGCTCGTCCCGCGCCCGCGCACCGTCACCGGCACCCGGCGGAGGTTTGCCAGGGCCAGGACCGCGGCCACGTCCGAGCGGTTGCGCGGGAAGATGACCGCCTGGGGAATGAAGGGGATCTTGCTGCCGTCAAACGAGGCAGCACCCCTTGAGTCCCCGTCGGTCCGGACGACCCGCGAGCCCAGCCTGGACTTGAGTTGCTTCGTGGCTGCAGAGAATTCCATCAGTTGAGTTCCCGCTACACGCGCTTGTGCGCGGGTGCAAGACCCGCCGACAAGAGCCGCCGGATATTAGCCCCGAGGATCAGGGAGCGCTCGGCCGGCTCAAGGCCGGCGGCCCCGACCTCCCCGAGGAAGCGCCCGAAACCGGGCCTGCGGGAAGACCCCGGGTAAAGCAGCAGGGGGTAGTCGGAGCCGTAGATTATGTGGTCCGCCCCCACCCGCTCGACAGCCTTCCGGAACACGCCGGCATCGTACAGGAGCGGCGAGGCAGCGGTGTCAAAATAGAGGTTGGACGGCAGCGGCCCCGCGGCCGGGCCGTCGCGGAAGGCGAGCCCCCCGCCCCAGTGCGCGAGGATCAGCGTCGCCTCGGGGTACTCGCGCGCAAGCCGCACGTAGGACCCGAGCGGCGTCCTTGGCCCCGCTTCCGGCGGCGACTGCGGATCCGTGGCGTGGAGGACCACGGGCAGCCGCCGCCGGATGGCAGCCTCGAGGGCCCGCCTCCACCAGGGGTCCTCGAGCGAGAAACCCTGGGCCTGGGGAAGCAGCTCGCCGACGCCGCGCAATCCCGAGTCGAGCGCCCGCTCCAGGGACTCGACGGAGCGCCGCCCGGCCGCCGGCTGGACGGCAGCGAACGCCATCAGGCGTCCGGGATGCCTGCGGGTCCACTCGAGGTACCAGCCGTTCTGCAGGTCGCAGGTCTCCTGGCGCTCCCAGTACCAGCCGAGGAGGACGCAGGCTTCGACGCCGGCCTCGTCCATGTCGGCCACAAGCCTGTCCGCGTCGGCCCAGCCCTGGATGGAGCGCCTTCCCGCGGGGGCGACGCACTGGGTCCACCCGGGCTCGCCCTGCGCGCGTCCCCATTCTCCGGGCGCCGAGGCGACCCCGGCGGGGTACAGGTGAACGTGGGCGTCGACAATCCCGGTTTCCGCCATAGGCTCCACCTCAGCCGGTGCGGGCCCCGTTCGCGATCCGCTTGCAGCCGGCGATGTCGAGCTTGCCCGTCCCGAGGACGGGAATCGCATCAACCCGGACTACGGCGCGCGGGATCCACAGGTTGGGAAAGCCGGCGCCCGACAGCCGCTCGCGCACACCGCCCGTCGAGATGTCGAGCGTCGTCACGATGACGAGCGACTCCCCCTTCACCTCGTCGGGGATCCCGGTGACGACGACGGCCGGCACGTCGCCCGGGTCGACGCCGAAGGCCTCCGCGATCTTCTCCTCAATCGTGCCGTGGGGGACCATCTCGCCGCCCATCTTCGAGAAGCGGGCGAGCCGCCCGTTGACGCTGACGAAGCCCTCGTCGTCGATGTGGGCCAGGTCCCAGGTGACAAACCAGCCGTCCCTCAGGGACGCGCCGGGACACGGGTCTCCGAGGTAGTGCGAGAAGACGTTCTCTCCCCGCAGGAGCAGGATGCCCGTCTCCCCGGGCCTGAGGTCGGCGCCCGTTTCGAGGTCGACGACCCGCGCGGCCATCCCCGGCATGAGGCGCCCCACGGTCCCGACCCTGCTGCCGACCTGCACGGCGGCGGTCGCGGTGGTCACCGGCGGATCCGGCTGGTTTATGTTCGACACGGGGGAGGTCTCCGTGAGGCCGTAACCCTCGTAGATCTTGAGGTGGAACCGCTCGAGGAACCCGACACGGAGATCCTCGGGCAGCTTCTCGGCGCCCGTCACGACAAGCCCCAGCGACCTCAGGTCCGACGGCAGGGCCCGCTTGAGTATCGGCCGCAGGAAGGTCGGCGCGCCCAGAAGGACGGTGACGCCTTCCTCGCGGATGGCGTCGATCAGCGCGCGCGTGTCGAGCGCGCTCGGGGAGGTGACCAGGTGGCAGCCGCGGATGAAGGGGTACCAGAGCGTCACGGTGAAGCCGAAGCTGTGGAAAAGGGGAAGGCAGCCGAGGAGGACCGCGGAGTCAGGCAGGATCGAGAGCGACGAGATCTGCGCCCAGTTGGCCAGGAGGTTGCGGTGCGAGAGGACCACGCCCCTCGGGTTGCCCGCGCTCCCGCTCGTGAAGAGGAGGGCCGCCTCCTCGCGGTCTCCCCGCAGCGGCAGCCCCATCACGTTCGCGACCCACTGGTTCGGAAGCAGCCACGCTGCGGCAAGCCACGGGATCATCGCCCTCTTCCCGCCCGCCGCCCCGATCTCCGCGCGGAGGTCGCGCGTCCGCTCGGGCCACGGAAACTCGGGGAGCCTCTCGCGCATGGCGTCCGCCGTCAGGACCGTCTTCACCCCGGACTCGGCTAGGCTCGACAGGATCGACGCCCTGCCGGCCGTGAAGTTCAGGTTGACCGGGACCTTCCCCGCGCAGACGACCGCGAGGTTCGCGATCGAGGCGCCGACGCCCGGCGGCAGGACAATGCCGACGCGTCTCTCGGGCACGGTCCGCTTGAGGTGCCGGGCGAGGGTCGCCGCTGCGGCGATGAGCTGGGCGGCCTTGACCGGGTTGCGCCCTGCCGTGCGGTCGACCAGGGCCGTGGAGCCGGGACGCCTGGCAAGGGCGCGGATCGTCTCCCGTCCGATGTGCCTGCAGAGAACGGGCCTCTCCGCAAACGCGAGGGCCCCGAGCTCCATCAGCGCCTCGCGGGCCGCGGTTGCGTTCGCGCTTCCGAACGGGATCGGGTCGCCAAAGGCGACGCAGACGGGCGTCGGAAGCAGGCGCGGGGACTTCCAGAGGTACTTGTTTCCCGCAAACGAGAGGACGGACCCCCAGAGCCCGTCCACGGCCGCCGGGACCACGGGCACCTTGGCTCTGCGCGCCATGAGCTCGAAGCCGCTGCGCAGGGCCATGAGCTGACCCGTGCGCGAGATCTCGCCCTCCGGAAAAACGCAGACGAGCTCGCCCTGCCCCAGCGCCCTGACCGACTCCCTGAGCCACCTCAGGCCGCTGCCCGGGGTGACCTCGATCACCCCGGCGAGCCTGAAAATCCACGAAAGGAGCTCGCCGGTCCCGGGCCCTTTGTAGGCTATGAACCGCAGCGGCCGCGGGCACGCGAGCTGGAGCACGACAACGTCGACATACGAGAGATGGTTGGCTATCACGACGGCCCCGCCCGAGACCGGCACGCGCTCCCTTCCGATGACCCGTACGCGGTAAAGCAGGCGCGCGATGATCGCGGCGGGGATCGCGATCCAGAGCGGCATCGTTGAACGCCTTCTCATTAATACCCTCGACGCTGGTCACCTACCAAGCAGCTTGTCAAACAAACCGCCGCCCTTTCTAAGCGGCGCCTGTATCAGCATGTCCTTCCACTGGCTCTGGTCGATGTTCCGCAGCGACCCGCCGAGGTGGATCGGCTGGACGAGCTGGCTGTAGCCGAGCTCGTCCTGGCCCTCCTTCAGGAGGCCCAAGATGTCCAGGATCTTCGCCAGGTGCCCGCGGGCCCCCATGTCCAGGTCCACGGAGAGGCCCTGGTCCTGGGTCGCAACCCCCTGGGCGTACGCTATCCTCCCCGTGCCCGCGAGGCGCTCCTCGGGGGCGATCAGCGTGATCGCTGTCAGCAGGATGTCCCTGTCGGCGCCCCGCTCGACAGTGGCGCTCATCTGGTCGTAGTGGACCTCGGATAGGTCCTTGGCTGATTCGACGAGGGCCGTGGCGATATTCTCGGACTTCTTGCCGAAGAGGGACGTCACCGAGTCCAGCGCGCCGACGAGCTTGGAGGGCGCCTGCTTGATCGACTCCACCACGTCAGTCTGGAGCGCCCGAAAGATGCCCGACTTGCTCGTGAGGGTCAGTTCGCCCTGCAGCCGGTCGAGGAGATCCGCGACGCCGGTCCCGCCTCCCGTCAGGTGGCTCACGACGTCGAATCTGCCCTCGATCAGGGGTGCCCTGTCGGGGCTGATGGAGCGGAAGAGGGGCGCCGAGTCGACATTGTCCAGGGACAGGCTCGCCCGAAGCGAATAGGGGCGCACCGCGCCCCCGGTGAAGTCGATCCGGCCGTCCAGCCGCGCCAGGCTCCCGTCCCCAAGGCTCGCCGTTCCGCCCGCCGCGCTCAGCGAATCCCGCTCGATGCCGAGCGTCCCGCGGACGTTGCGCAGCTCCACGCGGGGAAAGGCAATGTCCTCGATGCTGAGGGCGACGCGGCCGCGCACCCTGGGCCAGAACGGGGCGGCCGGGCCTGCCTGCGGCGGGGCGGCCGCGGGGGCCGGCGCGGCATCGTCCGCCTCGGAACCCCAGCCCGAAAGGGCGCCCAGGGTGAAAAGATCGTCGGCAAGGAGGCGGGTTCCCTCGAGCCTCGCGTCGACGAACGGACCCTTGGAGTCCGAGGCTACGGAGCCCGAAAACGCAAGGTCGAGCGCTCGCGAGCCGTAGTCCAGATGGACCGGGATGCCGAAGGTCGTCCGCCCCTCGGCGTCGATGTCGGCCCGCACCTCAGAAGTGATCGACGGCAGGGCTGCTCCGGACCCGTCGGCCAGGGCGAGGTCCTTCAGCGCGGCCTTTACCCGCAGCTCGCGGGTCGACTCCAGGTTGGCCTCGAAGCTGCCGCTGGCCTCGCCCGCCGAAAGCCTTGGAAGACCGGCGGCCGCCGGCTGCGCCAGGAGCCCGGGAAGCGACGCGCTCCAAGATCCGGCAGCCTTCACGGCCTTGTCCGGGCCCGCCAGCCTCCCGAACCGGGCCTCGAGCGAGAAAATCCTGATCCCCTCGCTCCTGACCTCGAGCGGCGCCAGCTGGAGCTGCCAGCCCTGCAAGGCATAGTCCGCGAGCACGTATGCCGAGATGTCGAGCCCGGCGCCCGCCGGCCGCCCGGACACCGCCAGGGACGCGCCCGTCACGGTGAGCGGCGTCCGCGTCCTGAGGGCGAGGCGCCCGTCCTCCGCCCGCATGGCGAACTCCCCCAAGGCGTCGTTGCCGCCGATGTCAAGGCGAGGGATTGCGCCCTTCAGCCAGGAGAGGGGAAGCCCCGTGAGCGAGATGCCGACCAGGTCGCCCGACGGGACGGCCACCTTCAGCTCGCCCGACCTCGGGTTGAACTCGAACGACTGGAGCGCCCGCACCGCCACGACGGGCCTGGCCCCCTCGAGGCTCACCTCCAGGCGCGAGACGCGCAGGGATTCTCCGACATGGGCCACGTCGAAGTCGGCAAGCAGCTCGACCGGTCCCAGCGCCCCCAGGCTCCTCGAAACAACGCCAAGCCGGTCCGCGGTCGCCGTGAGGTTTCCCGACGCGTGAACGTCGCCGGTCGAGGGCTCGATCTCGTAGACACCGCTGCCCGCAGCGTAAAACGTGGGAAGGCTGCGCCCCAGCGCGAACGGGGCCAGGTCCGTGTCCCTCAGGTCCAGGCGCCACGAGCCGGAGGCCCTCGACGAGCCGAACGGGCTCTCCGCGTCAATTTCCGCAATCCGCTCGGAACCCCGGATCAGCGACACCGAGTAGGACGCCTTCGCGGCGTCGCGCTCGGCCCAGGCGACGAACGACAGGCCTATGCCGCCGGGAAACTCGGGGCCGCTGGCCCTTGCCTCCGCCTTGAGGTCGGCGCGAGCGACGGCCCCCGAGGCCCCAAGGGTCGCCGTCAGCGTCGCCTCGACGTCCACCGAGGCGACCGCCGCCGAGGCGTCGTTCACGGCCGCGGTGACCCTGCAGAGGAAGCGCCCGTCGCGCCCCACCCCTAGCCCGCCTCCCGTCACGACGACGTGCGCCTTGCCCGCCGGGCGCCCGATGTCGTCCGGGAAGATGACGTCGCCCTCGAGGTCGATGTCGTCGAGCGAGAGGTCCGCGCGCTCGTTGAGCGCGGCCAGCACGCCCCAGACCACCCGGGCGTACCACGGGCGCCCGTCGCGTTCCGGGAGCGCGGCGGGGAGGCCGGCGCGCGTCAGGTCATAAGTCCAGCCCTTGGAGACGAGGCCCTTGAAGTGATAGCCGCCCCCGAGAAGGGCCGGGATGACGGCGAAATCGGCCTCGGCGGACGGCGCCGTGAGGACACCCTCGTCCGTCTCGACCCGCAGGCCGTCGAGCGTGGCCCGGCTGAGCCCCACCGACACGCGGCCGACGGCGGTGACCGGCCCGTTTGCCCGGGCGACGGCCCAGCGGGCCACCCAGGTCTGCACCGGCGGGCTAAGCGCGGCCACCACCGCAGCCGCCGCCACGCCGGCCGACGCGCCAGCCAGGATGAGAAGGATGCGCTTTGCTCTCATGTCTACGGATCGCGCGGGCCCGGCCCCCTGCGTCACGCCGGCGGGCGGGTCAGGGAATCACAAGGGCGTCGCTGAGCCCGATGGCCTTTCGCACGTTGGCGACGGCGACGAGGTAATTGTAGTTGGCCGTAAGCTGGTCCGTCTTCGCCTGGGTGAGCGAGACCTGGGACGTGAGGACGTCGAGCTGGGTGGCCGAGCCCGCATGGAACTTCGCGTCGGCGAGCCGGAGCGCCTCCGCGGCCTGGTCGACCGTCTCCTCCGAGGCCGAGACGAGCTCGCCCGCCTCCTGGAGGGACGACAGGGCCTGGCGCACCTCGACGTCGATCTCCAGCTCCTCGGAGGCCTTGGAGAGCCGGGCCTGCTCGAGCTGCGACTTCGCCTGGCGCACCCTCCCGACCGTTGTCCTCCCGTCGAAAATGGACCAGGTTGACTGCAGCCCGAACAGCCAGCCGTTGGCGGAAGGGCTGCCGTAGAGCGGGTTGACGTAGTTGAACCCGCCCCACTCGTAGGCCCCGAAGGCCTGGAGGTTCGGATAGAACGCTGACTGCGCGGTCTTCACCGACTCTTCGCCGGCAGCCTCCAGCTTCTCAAGCTTCTGGAGCTCGGGCCGGTGCTCGTGGGCGGAGGCGATCGCCGAGTCCTGGTCGTAGGCGGCGGCCTTGATGGCGAGATCGCCGGCGACCTCGGGGAAGGTCGCCGTCCCGGGCGTGCCCAGCGACTGGCGCAACTGCTCTATCGCAATCCGGTAGTCGTTGCGGGCCGTTATCAGGTTCGGCTGGGCGTTCGCAAGGTACACCTTTGCGCGCAGGACCTCGAAGTTCGAGACCGTGCCGGACTCAAACTGGTTCCTGGTGTCTTCGAGCTGGTGCTCGTAGAGGCGCACGTTCTCCTCCTCCACCCTTATCTTCTCGCGCGCCAGGAGCACGTTGTAAAACTTCGTTCGCACGTCGAGCAGCGCCGTGTCGATCGCGGTCTGCAGGTCGAAGGCGGCCGCGTCGCGGGAGAGCTTCGCGCCCTTGATCGCCGACTGGACACCCCCGCCGGCGTAGAGGGTCTGGGTCGCCTTGAGCTCGACGTTCCACAGGCTGCTGGCGGGCGGGTAGGTCTCCGAGATCGACTGGTCGTTCCGCTGCCACTGGCTCTGCGCCGAGACATTCGGTATCTGCTGGCCGCGGACCTGGACTATCACCCCCTCCTGGAGCCGAATCGTCTCGCGGGCCTGGAGGATCGCGAAGTTGTGGTCGAGCGCGTAGCCGATGGCTCCCTTCAGGTCCAGCGGCGAGGGCAGATCGGCTGCCGGCGCCAGAGGAGAGCCGAAGGCGGAACCCCACGCCCAAAGGAGCGCGGCGGAGGCTAGGATGGGGTGTTTCATGCGTGGGCCTGCGTTACTTGCTCCGAGGAGGGATGGACCAAAGCCTCCCGGGCGCGATCTTTCTGGTGGTCCTTCGCCAGGAGGACGTAAATCGACGGCATAACAAAAAGGGTGAAGAATGTCCCGATCGACATGCCGCCGACCAGGACGAGCCCGATTGAGTTCCTCGCCGCCGCGCCGGCCCCGGTCACCAGCGTCAGCGGAAAATGGCCTGCCACGGTCGCCACGCTCGTCATCAGGATCGGCCTGAGGCGGGTCAGCGCCGCGTCATGCACGGCCTCGATCTTCGGCCTGCCCTCAAGCTGGAGCTTGTTGGCGAACTCGACGATCAGGATGCCGTTCTTGGCGATCAGCCCGACAAGCGTCACGAGGCCCACCTGCGAATAGATGTTGAAGGTCGTCGTCCAGCCATCGGTGAAGAACGGCATGCTCGGGTTCGGGAACTTCAGGAACATGAATATCGCCGCCCCGAAGACCGCGAGGGGAACGGAGCCCCCCAGGATGACCAGCGGGTCCCGGAAGCTGTTGAACTGCGCGGCGAGGACCAGGAAAATGAGGGCCACGGCGAGGCCCATGGTCGTCCAGAACTTGGCGTTGCCGCCCTCCTTGCGGAGCTGGCGGGACTCCCCGGTGTAGTCGATGGAGTAGCCCTTCGGCAGGATCCTTGCCCCCTCGGTCTCGAACACCTTGAGCGCGTCGTCGAGGGGCATGCCGGCGACACCGCTGATGGTGACCGAGTTCAGCTGCTGGAACTTGTTCAGCGACCTTGGTATCGTCGAGTCGCGGATGCTCGCCACCGTGCTGAGCGGCACGAGGCTGCCGTTCGGGCCGGTCACGTAGATCTTCTCAAGCTGGTCCGCCGTGAGGCGGTCGACGCGCTTGACCTGAGGGATCACCTTGTAGCTGCGCCCCGAGATGTTGAACCAGTTGATGTAGTTGCCGCCCATCGCGGCCGACAGGTCGTCGCCGACCTGCTGGAGGTTGAGCCCGAGCGCCGCGACCTTGTCGCGGTCAAGGACCACCTCCGACTGCGGCGCGTCGAATTTGACGTCGAGAAGCGGCGGGAAGTAGAACCTCTTCGTCGCCATCGCCTTGTCCGCCAGCTGCCTCGCAAACGAGAGGATCTCCTCGGGGTCCGCAGTCGAAGTCAGCACCACCTCGATCGGGAACGTGCCCCCGCCGGGCAGCGCGGGCGGCTGGACAAGCTGCAGCTGGATGCCGGGAATCGCCGAGACCTTCGGCTGCATCTGCGCGAGGATCGCCTTCACGGTGCGCTTCCTCTCCCCCCACGGCTTCGCCACGAGCCCGCCAAGCGCCATGTTCGAGCCCGTTATCTGGAAGACGAAGTCGGTGTCCTTGTCCGTGAAGAAGGCCTTCTCAACCGCGGCCGCATAGACGAGATTCTGGTCCAGGGTCGAATCCGAGGCAGTCGTCCCGATGCCGAAGAGGACGCCCTGGTCCTCCGCCGGCGCGAGCTCGGCCGGCGCCTGGGTGATCATCACGACTCCCAGGACGCCTATCGTGACCCAGACCACGTAGATCGCCCCGCGGTTCCCGAGGGAGAACTCGAGCATCTTCGAGTACCCCGACCGGATCCTATCGAAGGCGTGGGCGACCACCTTCGCGAAACCGTGCTCCTCGTCGCCGGGCTTGAGCAGATTGGCGGCCATCATCGGCGAAAGCGTGAGGGCCACCACGCCGGAGATCATCACCGCGCCGGCAAGCGTGAACGCGAACTCCCGGAAGAGCGAGCCGGTCAGCCCACCCTGGAGGCCGATCGGCGCATAGACGGCCGCGAGCGTCACCGTCATCGCTATGATCGGCCCGACGAGCTCGCGGGCGCCGACAAGCGCCGCATCGAGCGGCGCCAGGCCGAGCGAGATGTGGCGCTCGACGTTCTCCACGACCACGATGGCATCGTCGACGACGAGCCCGACGGACAGCACGATGGCCAGCAGCGTCAGCAGGTTGATCGTAAAGCCGAACACCTGCATCAGGAAGACCGCGCCCACCAGCGATAGCGGGATCGCGACGACGGGGATCAGCACGGACCTGAAGGATCCGAGGAACAGGAAGATGACGCAGACGACGATGAGGAGCGTGTCGCCGAGCGTGTGGAACACCTCGTGGATGGCGTCGTTGATGTATTTGGTGGCGTCATACGCCACCCTGGCCTGGATCCCGCCGGGGAGCTCCTTCTGGATCGCCTCCATCTCCGTTCGCACCGCCCGGATCACGTCGAGCGAATTGGCGTTCGGAAGCACATAGACCGCCATGCCGACCGCGGTCTCCCCGGAGAACTTCACGTCCGACTCGTAGTCCTCGGCGCCGAGCTCGACGTCGGCGATGTCGCGGATGCGCACGATCGCGTTGTTCTGCTGGCGCACGACCAGGTTCTTGAACTCCTCGACGGAGCGCAGATCGGTGTTGGCCGTGAGCGCGACCTGCACCAGGTTGCCCTTGGTGTTCCCGAGGGCGCTCAGGTGGTTGTTCGCGGCGAGGGCCGCGCTGACCTGCGACGGGCTGATGTTGAACGCGGCGAGGCGGTCGGGCTTGAGCCAGATGCGCATGGCAAACGTGCGGCCGCCGATGATGTCGGCCCTCTGTACGCCGGCGATCGACGAGAGCCGGGGCTGGACGACGCGCACAAGGTAGTCGGTGATTTCGTTCTGGTGCAGGGTCTCGGAGGCGAAGCTCAGGTAGGCGGATGCGAACTGGGAATCGGCGGACTGGACGTTGATGGCGGGAACCTGAGCCTCGACCGGAAGGTTGCTGCGGACCTGGTCGACCTTGGAGCTGATGTCGGCGAGGGCCTTGATCGGATCGTAATTGAGCTTGAGGCGGGCCGAGATCGTCGAGACGCCCTGGACGCTCGTGGACGAGAGGTAGTCGATGCCGTCCGCGGCGGCGATCGAGCGCTCAAGGGGAGTCGTTATGAAGCCCCGGACAAGGTCCGCGCTCGCGCCGACGTACACCGTCGTGACGGTCACCGTGGCGTTCTCGCTCTGCGGGTACTGCCGGACGTTGAGGGTGCGGTACGCCTGCACCCCCGCGATCAGGATGACGAGATTGACCACTATCCCCAGGACGGGGCGCCGAATGAACAGGTCTGTGAATTTCATGAGCGCTTGGGCATCCGATCCCGGGCCTCAGGAATCACCCGGCTTGGGCGCCAGCTCGGCGACCGGGGCCACGTCGTTGTTCACCTTCACGGCGCCCCCGGGGCGAAGCCGGAAGACCCCCGAGGTGACGACCGTGTCACCCTTCTTGAGCCCGGACAGCACCGAGACAAAATCACCCCTTTGGGAGCCGAGCCGGACGATCTGTTGGCGCACGACGAGCGTCTTCTCGCCGGTCGCCTCGTCGGTCTTCGGGTCGACGACATAGACCGTGTCGCCGAAGGGGGCGTAGAGGATCGCGGTCGTCGGGATCGTCAGGACCTTGTTTATGACCGGCAACTCGACCGCGACGTCGACATACATCCCCGGGTGGAGGCGGCCCTGGGAGTTCTCGACCGTCGCCTGGACGCGGACGTTGCGCGTGGAAGGGTCGACGTCCGGATTGATTGCAGTCACCTTGCCCTCGACCGCGCCGTCCGCGACCGCGTCCCCGGAAAGCCTCACGGGAAGCCCGACGGCGAGGTGGGCCAGGTCCTCCTGCGGCAGGTAGAAATCGACATAGATGGGGTCGAGCGCCTGGAGCGACACGATTGAGTCACCGGCCTTGAGGCTCTGGCCGAGGTTTACCAGGCGGATGCCGAGGCGGCCCGAGAAGGGGGCCTTGATCTCCTTCTTCTCGATCGTGGCGCGGATGTTGTCCGCCGCCGCGACCGCCTGCTTTGCGTTGGCCGCATCCGAGTCATACTGCGACTGCGAGACCGTCGCCTTCGCAAGGAGCTCGCGGGTGCGGTCAAGGTTGATGCGGGTGAGGTCGACGTTGGCCTCGGCGGAGCGAAGCTGCGCCTCCTCGGCCGACGTGTCCTGGCGCACGAGTATGTCACCCGCCTTGACCGAGCTGCCGGACTCAAAGGAGATCTGCACGATCTTGCCGTCGAGCTCGGCGGCCACAGTGACTCCCTGAACCGCGGAAAGGGATCCGACCGACGTTAGCGTCTGCTGCCAGGTGTCCAGCTTGACCTCGGTCGTGGACACGGCCTCGGGCGGCACGACGGCCTTCAGGTGGATGAGCGTGTTTATCTGGTAGATCTTGATCGAGGCGATGAGGCCCACGACCGCCAGCATTCCCGCTATGATGTAGAATCGTTTCATTTTCGTTGGTGGAAGGTTTTGCGCGCCGCCCGGATCACACCTGGGCGACCGTCGAGCTTGCGCCCGCCTCGATGTGCGGCGCCGGCGCCAGCCCCGCGATCTTGTTGAGGAGGCGAACGAGCGTCTTGCGCTCGTGCTCCGTCAATGGCGCCATCTGGGACGCCATCTGCTTGAAGTGCCCCGGGAGTATGCCCTGGAGGACCGAGTGACCCTTCGGCGTCAGGTGCACGAGCATCATCCTGCGATCGCCGGAGTCGTGCTCGCGGGTGGCGAGGCCGTCCCGCACCAGGGTGTCCACGAGGCCCGTGATCGTTGCCCGGGTCACGCCCGCCATCTCGGCCAGGTCCGCGGGCGTCTGCGGAATCGGGCGCCCGCCTATCTTGTCGTAGAGGAGCATCATGACCGTGAAGCGGCCCGGCGACATGTTGTGCTCGTTGAAGAAGGCCTCGCTGCGGCGATAGGCCTCGTCCCCCGCCCGGAGCAGGTTGAGGTACGCCTCGCAGGCCGACGGATCCAAATCCGGGAAAAGCCGCACCGCCTCGAGCAGGCACTCGTAGCGCGGTAGATCCTTGAGCATGAGCAGTGGCATATTGGCTGGTTCGAGCGGGCTTATGCGCGCGAATCGGATAGTTAGGAGGCTAATTATCTTTTTTTCAAGTCAGAAATGCGTCAAAAACTACCGGAACCCCGGTAGTCTCGGCATCGTCGACGCGGGCCCGACCCGGCCCCGGCCCAAGCCCGTTACGCTTCCCAGGGATCAAAGGTCCCGACATGCCAGACATGGCCCTCGGGATCCGCGCACGTGAACGCGCTTCCGCCGTAATCCTTCCGTTCGAGGTCGGTCAGCAGGGTCGCGCCAGCCTCTCTCGCGCGAGCGTAGACCGAGTCGATATCCGCCACCAGGAGGTAGGGAATCTGGGTCTCGGCCCCTGCGATCTCGTCGGGCTGCCTGAGAAGCGCCTTGGCGGCGGGTTCGTCGCGCACCGAGCCCACCATGATCATGCCGCCCCCCAGCGTCAGCTGGGCGTGCATCACCTCGCCGCTCGGCCCGGCAACCAGGGACTGTCTCTCAAAGCCGAAGACCGTGCACAGCCAGTCGATCATGACCCTGGCATCGCGGTAGCGCAGCCCCGGTATCACGGACGACTTGGCAGCGTTGGCGGCGGTTTTCATGGGGGCTCATTCTGGCAGGATCGCGGGCCGGCAGTCTTGGAAAAATCGGAATTTGGAACGGGAAGGTGATTGTGCCAGTGTCCCCGGAGTCTTGTGTACGTCGTCGGATCCACTCCGGAAAGGCCCTGAAGTCGTTGGCAAGGTGGGCCTGGTCGTAATAGCCGCAGGCGAGCGCCAATTCCGCCCATCGCACGTGCGCCCCTTGGCGCAGGCCCCGGGCGGCGGCCTGAAAGCGGCGGATCCGGCACCACATCTTGGGGGCCATCCCGACACATTCGCGAAAGACCTGGGAGAGGCGGCGCTCGCACAGGCCGACGGATCTCGCGCACTCGGAGACGCTGAGGCCCTCCTCGGCAAAAAGGTGGAGCGCCTGATCGACGGGGCCGCTTCGGCGCGCGCCCCGGTTCAGAAGCCCCGACAGGAGGCGTTCGAGGGTCCTGAGCTTCCCCAGAGGCGTCGCAGCCTCGCAGAGCCTTTCCGTCAGGCCCTCGCAGGCCCACACCGCTTCCAAGCCCGTCGCGCGCTCAAAGAACAGGTCGGCGCGTTCCCGGAACAGCCCGGGGAACCCGCCGGGCTCGATCACAATCCCGGCGAGCTCGTCCATGTCCGCCGTGTCGACGAAGCCGAAGCGCGCTCGCGCGCCGACGACGATCGCCGGCGGCAGGCGCAGGGTCAGCCTTCCGTCCTCGCCGCAGCCGGTGAGGTGGTCGCGGGAGAGGTTCAGGATTATCTGGATGCAGCCGTCGGGCAGCACCCGCTCGCGACGGCGCGGACCCCCGGGCGCGCGGCAGTACCACAGCGATCGAACCCACGAGCGCAGCTGGGGACCGGGTTGCAGCTTCAGATAGAACAACGAAGTCCTCCTCTTGCGCAATGATTGCCCCTGCGTGATGCGGGACTGGGTCCTCCGCGGCCATCCGAAACCCGCACCCGCGGCGATCCGGCCTTATGCCCGAAGGTCCGAGGTCAGGCCCCGAGCGACCGGGCCGCCTCCACGACGGCCTCCGAAGTGACCCCCAGCGCCTTGTAGATGTCGGGGGCGGGGGCGCTCAGGCCGAAACGGTCGATGCCGACCACCTTCCCGTCGAGGCCCACGTATCTTCGCCACAGCGCCGTGACGCCCGCCTCGATGGCGACCCGCCGGCGGCACGCCGACGGAAGGATGGCCTCCCGGTATTCGCCGGGCTGGCGGTCGAAGATCTCGAACGACGGCACCGAGACGACCCGCGCGGAGGGCCCGAGGACCCTGGCCGCAGCGAGCGCCAGGTGGAGCTCGCTGCCCGTCGAAAGCAGGATGACGCCCAGGGGCGCCGTCTCCTGGAGCGCGACGTAGGCGCCCCTTAGGACCCCGGCGCGCCGCTCGTGCGGCGCGATCTCGTTCAGGACCGGCACGGCCTGGCGGCTGAGGGCAATCAAGGTGGGTCCGTCCGTGCGCTCCAGGGCCGCGGCAAAGGCACCCGCGGTCTCCTCCGGGTCCGCCGGACGGATGACCTCCATGTTCGGGATGAGCCTCAGCGAGGAGATTGTCTCCACGGGCTCGTGCGTCGGACCGTCCTCCCCCACCCCGATCGAGTCGTGCGTGTAGATGTAGATCACCGGCAGCCCGGACAGCGCCGCCAGTCGCATCGGAGGCCGTGAATAGTCCGCGAACACGAGGAAGGTCGCCACCGAAGGCCTGAATAGGCCGTCGTAGGCGATCCCGTTCGCGATCGCCGCCATCCCGTGCTCGCGGATCCCGAATCGGATGTTCCTGCCTGAGCGGTTTGACGGGTCGAAATCCCTGTCGGCGGCGATGTAGTTGAGGGTCGAGCCGTAGAGGTCCGCGCTCCCGCCGATCAGCAGCGGCAGCTCCGCCGCGAGGGGCTGAAGCACGTCGCGGCCCGCCGCGCGGGTCCCGCCGAGCTTAACATCGGGGGCGAAGAGCGGAATCTTCGAGAGGAGATGCGCCGCGCTCGGCCTGGCCGCCGCGGAGTCCAGCAGCGCGGCCTTCTCGGGATTCGCCTCCCGCCAGGCCTTGTACGTCCTGCCCCAGCGCTTGTACGCTCGGATGAGCCTGCGCTTGTTCCCGGCGAAGTAGGCGCGGACGTCTTCGCTCACGTAGAAGTGCTTGTCGGCGGGAAGGCCCAGCCCGGCGCGCGCGGACTCGGCGAACTTCGCGCCGCCCTCGCCGTGGCCCTTCTGGGTGCCCTGCACCTCGGGAATCCCCTTTGCTATGATCGTCCTCACGATGATCAGCTGCGGCTTGCCGCTCTTGGCCTTCTTCGCCCTGTTGAAGGCCTTGAGGAACGCCGCCATGTCATAGCCGTCGACCGTCTGCACGTCCCACTCGATCGCCTTGAACCTGAGCGCCGTGTTCTCGCTCTGGGTCTTCGCCGCCATCGCGTCCAGGGTGACGTCGTTCGAGTCGTAGATGAGGATGAGGTTCTCGAGCCTCTGGTGGCCCGCGAACTCGACGGCCTCCATCGCGACGCCCTCCTGCATGCATCCGTCGCCGGCAAGGCAGACCACATGATGGTCGAAGATCGTGTGCTCCGGCGTGTTGAAGCGCGCCGCGGCCATCTGGCCCGCAACGGCCATGCCGACCGAGTTGCCCACTCCCTGGCCCAGCGGGCCGGTGGTTGCCTCCACGCCGGGCGTCATGCGGAACTCGGGGTGCCCGGGCGTAATGCTGTGGAGGCTGCGGAACTTGGCGATCTGCTCGATCGGGATGTCGAAGCCGCTCAGGTGCAGCCACCCGTAGAGAAACATGCTCCCGTGGCCGGCGGAAAGGACGAAGCGGTCGCGGTTGATCCAACGGGGCTCGTCCGGGTTGAGGGAAAGGGCGTGGCCGAAGAGCACCGCACCGACCTCGGCGCAGCCGAGCGGGAGGCCAAGGTGGCCGGAGGCGCAGGCGTGGACCGCGTCTATTGCGAGTCCCCGCGCCTGATTTGAGGCCTTCTCAAGGATGGCAGTTTGTAGGGTCATCGGGATTTACTCGACAAGTCCTACGGCCTGCGCATCCCGCGTGGAAGCCGAAACTCCGCAAAGATCCCGCCCGGACCCGGGCGTCAGGTCGCGGCCGGGGCGGCGGCGGTCTCGTCCGTGCGCCTCGACTTGACGGTGACGGCCACCGCCGCCTTGCCCGTGCGGCTGCGCAGGTAGTAGAGGCGGGCCTTCATCGGCTCGGACTCGAGCTCGACCTCGATGGCCTCGATGTTCGGCGAATTCACCGGGAAGACGCGCTCGACGCCCTCTCCGTAGCTTATCCGCCGCACCGTAAATGTCTCGTGGATGCCCGATCCCTTGCGCGCGATCACGATGCCGGAAAAGATCTGGATCCGCTCCTTGTCGCCCTCGCGGACCTTGGTGTGCACGCGCACCCCATCGCCCACCTTAAACGGCGGAATGTCCTTTTTCACCTGGTTCGCGGTGATTTCCTTGATGATCGGATTCATGACTGTTGCCTTGTTTGTATTTGATTGAAAGTTACTTAAGTATATCTGGCCTGACCTTCCTTGTCTTCTCCAGGGCACGGGCGCCTCGCCATTTTTCAATCTCGGCATGGTTGCCGGAAAGGAGGACTTCCGGCACGGACATGCCCCGAAATTCGGCGGGACGCGTGTATTGAGGAAAGTCGAGCAACTTGCCGGTGAACGATTCGTGCGTCAACGACTTTTCCTCGCCAAGGACGCCCGGGATGAAACGGCTGAGCGCGTCCATCACCACAGCGGCGGCGAGGGTCCCGTTTGTAAGCACATAGTCCCCAATGCTAAGCTCAAGGTCGATGACGCAGTCGCGTATCCGCTGGTCGATTCCCTCGTAATGGCCGCTCAGGAGGATCAGGTGGCTTTCCTTGGAGAGCGCGGCCGCGATCGCCGGGGTGAAAGGGACGCCGTCCGGGGTCAGGTAGATCCTCTTGCAGCCGGGTGTCTGGAGCTGCTCGATCGCGGCGAAGACGGGCTCGGGCTTCATGACCATCCCGGCCCCGCCCCCAAACGGGCGGTCGTCGGCCGTCCGGTGCTTGTCTGTCGTCCACCCGCGCAGGTCATGCACGGAGACAGCCAGCAGGTCCCTCTGGAGACCCTTCCCAAGGATGCTCTCGGCGAGGAAGCCGTCCAGCATCCTCGGGAAAAGCGTCAGAACATCGATGCGGGGCATGGTGCCCCACCCCTCCGGTGGCAGGCCGCCTCAGCTGGCGGCCGCCGGTTCAGCCGCCGGCTTGGCCGGAACGGCCGCAGGTGCCGCAGTCGCGCCGCGACGCGACCGCTTGATTATGGAATGAAGCGTGTCCGTGGGCTTTGCCCCCTTTGCGATCCAGTAATCGACCCGGTCGAGCCGTAGGTTGACCTGCTGGCCCTTCGTGCGGGGATCGTAGGTCCCAATGGTCTCAACGGCATCGCCGTCACGGCGGGAACGGGTCTCGGCGACGACAATGCGGTAGTGCGGCTGGTGCGTTGAGCCGATGCGTGAGAGGCGGATTTTGAGTGCCATGAGAGCGGAATAAAGGGCGTGCTGGAGGCGAAAAAGAGGTCAAATAACACCGCGCGAGCCGCCCATGTCAAGCGCCTGCTAAGGGCCCGGCCCGGCGCTCCGCCCCCGCCCCAGTTGGGCCGTTTCCCGCGCCGGCGGCGTTTCCCACGCGCGAAATGCCAAATCCGCCCGGCGACAACAGCTGCGGTGCTTTCGCGCAGGAACCCGAGGAAGTGCTCCGTCCCAAGGCGGTGGAACTCGGTCGGCCCAGGGCCGGTCCTGCGCCAGCCGGTGCGGCCAGAAGAGCACGATTGCGCCGCAGGTGCCGCGGAAGCCGGTCGCAATCCATGCTTTGCACTTCCCATCGAGGCGCAAAAACCTAGGTTTGGCGCGAATCTCATGTTCCGCTCCCGAGCCCTGCACAAGGTCCCCATCCTGCTCCTCCTCCCGTGCGCGCTGCTCCGCGGGCAGGCGCCCGCTGCGCCCGCTGCGGCAGCCGCGGCTGCCGCGCCGGAGCCCTCGGTTGAAAATTCGGTCGTCAAGATCTTCGCGACCTACCGCTACCCCGACCCCTACCGGCCCTGGACAAAACAGCCCCCGAGCGACGGCTCCGGCACGGGCATCGTCATCGCGGGCAAGCGGATCCTGACCAACGCCCACGTGGTCCTCTATGCGGGCCAGATCCAGATCCAGGCCAACCAGTCGGGAGACAAGATCTTCGCGACCGTCGAGGCCATCGCTCCGGGAATCGACCTCGCCGTGCTCAAGCTCGACGACGAGTCGTTCTTCAGCTCCCACGCCGCGATCCAGATGGCGAACACGCTTCCCGAGATCAAGGATACGGTGCTCGCCTACGGCTTTCCGACGGGCGGGAACAGCCTGTCGATCACGAAGGGCATTGTCTCCCGCATCGAGTTCATGCCCTATAATTTTCCGGTCTCGGGGCTCCGCATCCAGATCGACGCGGCCATCAACCCCGGCAACAGCGGCGGGCCCGCGCTCGTCGGCGACAAGATGGTGGGCGTGGCCTTCAGCTTCCTCGGAAACGCCCAGAACATCGGCTACATCATACCGACCGAGGAGGTTGAGCTCTTCCTCAATGAGATCGAGGGCGGCCGCTACGCAGGGAAGCCGGGCATGTACGAGGAGTTTCAAAAGCTCCAGAATCCCGCCGTCCGCTCGTACCTGAAGATCGACAAGGCCGTGTCGGGCTACGTGGTCCACGCGCCCTACCTGAACGACCCCTCGTATCCCCTCAGGAAGTGGGACGTCGTCACCAAGATCGGCGACACAGCGGTCGACGACGAGGGGATGATCAAGCTGGGCGAGAACCTCCGGGTGAACTTCGAGTACCTCGTGCAGAAGATCGCGAAGGACGACAAGGTCCCGCTGACCGTGGTGCGCGGCGGCAAGGCGCTCCAGATCAGCCTGCCGGTGAGCCGGTCGCGCCCCATGCTCATCCCGGACCTCGCGGGGGCCTACCCTTCCTACTTTGTCTTCGGGCCGCTCGTGTTCACGACCGCCACGGTGCAATTCGTCGCGGGCATCGACCGCAACGGGGTCGATAACATCCTCTTCGCGGGCAGCCCACTGCTGACCCGCAAGGGCGACGCGCCGGCGTTTGACGGGGAGCAGCTCGTGATCGTGTCGTCGCCCTTCTTCCCCCACAAGATCTCGGAGGGCTACTGGAACCCGATCGGCTGGGTTGTCAAAGCGGTCAACGGCACGCCGATCAGGAACCTCAACCACCTGGTCGCAGTGCTCCGCGACGCCACGGGGGACTTCGTCGCCGTCGATTTCATGGGCCGCGGCACCGAGACGTTTATCTTCAACCGCAAGGAGGCACTCGACTCGACGGACGAGATCCTCACGGACAACGGCGTGCGCGCCCAGGGCTCGCCGGACACCCTGGCCGTCTGGGCCAAGAAGCCGGCGAACTAGCGCGCCCGCGACCGCGCAACAAGGTTGTGCCGACGCCACGGCGCGGTTAGCGTGGGACCTATCGATGGTGACGCGCCCTTCTTCCCGCATCCTTTGGACGCTCTCGAGAGCCCTCGCGGCAGGAGCCTTCATCGCGGCGGCTGCGCTCGCGCAGGCCGCTGAGAAGCCCGTCCTCTACAACAACCTGGAAGGCGACGGCGGCGTGACCCTGGACAGGGCGATCAAGGACGCCTTCGCCGCTAAGTACACGATCGTGGACACGAGCCGCGCGGCGGGCTACGCCGAGCCCGACGCCACCGCCGGCGACCTTCCCAAGACCGCCACGGACGAGCAGGGTCAGTACCTCGCCGGCTACGTGCTCGTCGCCTACATCGTGACGGCCGACGGTCTCGTGGCCGAGCCGGTGGTCCTCAAGTCAAACGACGAGCGCCTGAGCAAGGTGGCGCTCGATGCCATGGCCCACTGGCGATTCACGCCTGGAAAGCTCAACGGGGTCGCGGTCGCCACGACGGCCGCCCAGGAGTTCAACTTCGGGCCCGTCGACGTCTCGAACGGCTACCGGCTCGACCGCATCGTCGTGTACCAGCCCAACGACATCCTGGTGCAGCGCATGCCGTCCTCGGACGTCGTGAAGGCGTACATCTACGACCTGAAGCAGGTGGCCCACAATTTCTTCGTCGGGGACTCCACCCCGGAGATCTTTCACATCGTGGTCGTCGTCAGGCCCGGCTTTCGCGCCCGCGTCTGGTTTGAGTCGTCGGCCAGGCCGGGTGACTCGAAGGAGCTTGAGCCCCTGCGAAAGCTCCTCGAGGCGGTCCGTCCGATGCCGGTGCGCGGCGGACCGGTGATCATGGGCCTAACGGCGTCGATCGCCGGGGGCGACCACAAGGACCATTCGAAGGACGCCTATCCCGTGCCCTCCGAGTGGCGGGAGATCGCAAGGTCCATGAAGACGCCGGCGCCCATTTCCTCCGACGCTTTCCTGGACGCCGCGTGGCCCGACGCCCGCTAGGGGCATCGCCGCCGATCAGAGCGCGGCGGCGACCCGGCGGAAATGGTGGCCGACGATCGCAAGCTCGATCGCCACCCGGAATTTGCGCGGCCGGCGCAGAAGCGTCTCCGCGAAGAAGCGCCAGTAGGCCCAGCGGCCGCGGTACCAGACGCCGAGCAGCCAGAACGACTTGAGGAACGCCTCGACGTCGACCCGGGAGAGGCGCATGCGCTCTCCGCCCGACCGGTGGTTCCGAAGGAATATCCGGATGCGCCGGTAGTAGTTGCGCGGCTCGTAGAGGCGGCGCATGAGCTCACGGTAGCCGTTCTCCAGGTACTCGCGGCCGAGCCTTGGGCTGAAGTTGAGAGCCCCGGTCGCCGTGTTGTTGCCCGTCGGCTCGGAAAGGAGCCGGCCCTCCCGCTTGAGGCGCTGGTAGAGCCGGGTCTGCGGCAGCGCGGTGAGGAGCCCCACCATGGCGGTGGCGACGCCCGAGCGCTGGATGAAGTCGAACTGCTGCTTGAAGATATCGCCGGTGTCGCTGTCGAAGCCGACAATGAATCCCCCCATGACCTCGAGTCCCGACTCCTGCAGGGTCCGGACGGCCGACACTAGGTCCCGGCCCTCGTTCTGGAGCTTGCGGCATTCCGCAAGCGCGGCGGCGGACGGCGTCTCTATCCCGACAAAGACCTTCCTAAAGCCCGCCGCGAACATGAGTTCGCGCAGCTCCTTGTCGTCGGCAAGGTTGATGGACGCCTCCGTGAGGAAGCCCATCTCGGGCCGGGTGCGCTCGCGCCACTCGATCATTGCGCGCAGGAGCGCCTTGGTGCGCGCCTTGTTCCCGATGAAGTTGTCGTCCACAACGAACACCATGTCCTTCCAGCCGAGGAGGCGCAGCGCCTCGAGCTCCGCGACGAACTGGGCGGGCGCCTTTGTCCGCGGCACCCTCCCGTTCATCACGATGATGTCACAGAACTCGCAGTCGTACGGGCAGCCGCGGGAGAATTGCGCCGCCAGGGTCACGTAGTTCCTGAGCCGGATCAGGTCGTAGCGCGGCAGCGGCGCCCGCTCGAGCAGCGGGAACCCCGGAGCGAGGTAGGTGCGCTGCAGCGTTCCGGCCCTTAGGTCGGCGATGACCCTCGGCATGACCTCCTCCGCCTCGCCCAGCACGAAATGGGGGATCTCGGGAAAGGCCTCGTGGCCCGTGGTGAACAGGGGGCCGCCTGCCACTATCGGCCGGCCGAGGGCGCCGCAGCGGCCGGCGATCTCGCGCACCGACTCCTGCTGCACGATCATGGCGCTCAGCATGACGTAGTCGGCCCAGAGGAGGTCGGCGTCGTCCAGGCGCTCGACATTGAGGTCGACGAGCTTGAGCTCCCAGTCGCGCGGCAGCATCGCGGCCACCGTGAGCAGCCCGAGGGGCGGGAACGCAGCCTTCCTGGCCACGAAGCGCAGGACGTGCCTGTAGCTCCAGAACGTGTTCGGTGTCTTTGGACTTAGCAGGAGGATTTTCATGCGCCAGGTATCGAGCGCATGATTCCGCGCCTTCGCCTGCGGCAAGCTAGGCGTGCCGCGCGCCAGGCGCGAGGGATCTTGGCTAATATCGCCCGAATATTAAGGAAAGTTCCGCCTGCGATAACTTTCCCATCGCGCCCCCCGGGGGGCCGCGCGGGGACCGGCCTTTGCCATTGACCGCCGAGGCGCAGGGGGAGAGCGTGCTCCCCCCATGCTCAAAGCCGGCATCGTCGGGCTGCCCAACGTTGGCAAGTCCACCCTCTTCAACGCCCTGACACGCTCGAGGAAGGCGGAGGCCGCCAATTATCCTTTCTGCACGATCGACCCAAACGTCGGGGTGGTGACCGTGCCCGACGACCGGCTGGCCGTGCTCCAGAAGATAGCGAAGACCGGAGTCGTGATACCCGCCGCCATCGAGTTTGTGGACATCGCCGGGCTTGTCGCCGGGGCCAGCAAGGGCGAGGGACTCGGCAACCAGTTCCTCGCGACAATCCGGGAGGTCGACGCGATCGTGCACGTCGTCCGCTGCTTCGAGGACGCGGATGTCGTCCACACGATGGGCTCGGTGGACCCGGTGCGCGACATAGAGGTCGTCACGACAGAACTCGTCCTCTCCGACCTCGACGCCGTCCAGAAGCGCATAGACAAGACCCAGAAGAAGGCGAAAGGCGGCGACAAGGAGGCCCAGGTGGAGCTGGCGCTACTCGAACGGCTGGTCCCGCACCTCAATGCCAACAGGCCGGCAAACATCCTCGAGGCGCACGACGACGAGGTGAGGCTGCTGAAGCTCTTCCAGCTCCTGACCGCGAAGCCGGTCATCTACGCCTGCAACGTCGCCGAGGGGGACCTGGCCACGGCGGAGCAGAACCCCTTTGTCAAGAAGGTCGCTGACTTCGTGCACGCCCACCATGACGCCGCCTACGTGCCGATCAGCGCCCGGATAGAGGCCGAGCTGATCGACCTCGCCCCGGACGAGGCCAAGGAGTTCCTGAAGGGCCTCGGGGTGGACGACTCCGGCGTGTCTTCGCTGATCCGCGCCACCTACGCGCTCCTCGGCCTCCAGACCTACTTCACCGCGGGCGAGAAGGAGGTCCGAGCCTGGACCATCAAGAAGGGCTGGAAGGCGCCGCAGGCCGCCGGCGTGATCCACTCGGATTTTGAGAAGGGCTTCATCAAGGCCGAGGTCGTCTCGTATTCGGACCTCTCAAGGCTCGGGAGCGTCGCCGCCGCGCGGGAAGCGGGCAAGTATCGCCTGGAGGGCAAGGAATACCTCTTCCAGGACGGCGACGTGGCGCTCTTCAGGTTTAGCACCTGACGGACGCCCGGGAAGCCGGTCGCGGCGCCACGCAGCAAAAAGCCCGCCGCTTAGGGCGGGCTGCTGAGAATGCTCTGGAGGGGCTCCTAGCTCGCAAACCGGCGGCGGAGCGTGGTGATGCTGGCGATTGCGCCAAAGAGCAGGCCTAACGTCGATGCGCCATCCGGCACGGCATTGCCGCCGACAGCCGTCCACGACCCGGCAAAATCCACCGACCATGTGCTCTCTTCGTCAGTGATGTAACCACTGCCGTCGAAATTAACTCCGGAACCGCCATAGTTCGCTCCCAGGCCCGCCCAGCCAATGCCATTCGGGCTCCAATCGATCCACATGTCAGTGATCTCGCTCGGATTCCAGTCGAAGACCGGCTGGACATAGAAGACCTGCGACGGAACCAGGTCGAACGTTCCCTGCGGCGTCGTGACTTCTGCCGAAACAACATCGGAAATGGTGCCCGCCACATTGGAGTTTGAATCCAAAACGATCGAGCCCGAATAACCCGCCGAGCCGCCGGTCCAGTCGTACTCCTGATCAGCGCGGGCGATCGCTGCCAAGCCAAGTGTCACCGTTACCACTGAAGCATAGCGAATGAATGGATTCATGGTTCGAATGATGGTGCATAAAACCTGCCACCCGATGCAGGAATCACCCAATCATGCTTCATTCAATAACTTAAATTTTCAGGAATAAATAATGGGAGCGATAAGTGCTCCAATTTTGTAAATTCCACCGACACTTTTCATTTAGGCTTACAGTTTGGGGCCTTTGCCAGCCGCGAGATGACCGGCAAAAAGAAGGCCTGCTGCGGTTGCGAACCTTAGCCAGAATTTGGTGCGTTCTGGAGCGAGAGTTTCCTTTGGGAGTGGGTCAGTCCCTGTCCGACGCAGGCACCCTGTCCGCGATCTGTCCAACCGGGCGCCATCCCCGTTGGTCCAATGCCGCTGAGACTCGCCGCCTTGTCTTCGGAGCAAGACTCCCATGCCCATATCGCCGGGTCCGGTGACTGGCGGCGGCGCCCCGGGGATCGCCGGCCGCCCCCGCGTCAATAGCGCAGCCTTATCAGGTGCGGACGGGTGTTGTTCAGGATGAAGTCGGCATAGGGCGATCGCCCGACGGCCGACATCACGGGACGCACGGCCTCGCCGTCGACCTCCAGTGAAACGAGCCCGGCCGCGCCTGGCGGGAGCGGGAGATGACAGTCGATTGTCTCCCCGCTGCCGGTGAGCGTGATGTCGATCTCCCGCGAGTCCAGGCTGTGGACAAACCGGTACGCAACATACCCCGTCGAGGCCGCGTAGCGCACCGTCGCCCGCAGAGACCTGCTTTGCGCGAGGTCCCAGCGCGGGGCGAGCACCGGGTGGGAAAAGGCCTCGCTGTGCGGGGCGTCCTTCACGCCCGCGAGGCCCTCGATCAGCGCCGCCATCGCGGTGGCCGCGGCCCAGTTGTCGGGCCCGCCGAAGGAGACCGGGTCCGGCCGAACGTAATGGGGGCGGTCGGCAAGGGTGAGGCCGACGACCGTGTAGATCCCGTCATCCTCCGGGGCCCTCAGGCGAATCGCGCGGATGACCTTGTCCGGGTCCGGGTTGTCGACCGCCGCCCACGAGAGGCCGACATCGGCGCTGACCGGGCTCGGACCGTGCCAGGCCACGCCGGAGTGGTCCGTCTTGAGCTCGGGAAACCACCAGTAGGTCAACTGCTGGCCCATGATCATGTACTGGGTGTGGCGGGTGCCGTCCTTGTAGACGAAGTCGACGCTGCCGCACACCTTCTCGGGCCCCGGCTTGGTTGAGGTGTGCAGGAGATAGACGCAGGCAGCCTTACCATCTACCGGGATGTCGACCTCGGGCGGCAGCCCCGCGCGGTGGGAGAGCGCGACGGCGCTGCGTCCCAGGTTCGCCGCCGGGTCAGCCACCCGGAACGTGATGCCCGCCAGCTGCTGCAGGCCCGCCGGGAGGCCCCTGATGTCGTCCCCGACCCTGATGCCGAGCATCCAAGGCGCGGAAGCCTGGCCGCCCCGAACCTCCAGGTCCATGTTGGCATAGGCCGAAAGGTCGACGGGATGGAAGGTCGGCGGCGCCGGAGGGTCGGGCACCGAGCCCGTGTAGCAGAACCAGATCTTGTCCCCATGCCTGTGCCCGAGGTCCGTGAGCCTGTCCAGGATCGAGCGCCCGTAGGCTTCCTCGCCAAATTCGAAGGCCCCGCGCGCCAGCTCTCCGGCGACGTGGCCCCCCACCCCGCCGTTCATGTACTGCCAGACCTTGTCCTCCCGCTCGAATCCCCTCGGGAAGGGCGGGTAGATCGAGTACCACTCCCCGGGCGAGCCCTGCGGGAGGTGCCCCATCAGCGCGCGGTAGGTCCCGATTATCGCGGCCGCGTGCTCGGGGCCTATGCCGCGGTTGAGGGCATAGGCGTTGCCCTGCGCGATCTGCGAGGCCGGATCGACGCCAAGGTCGCGGCGCACCCCCGGGTCCTCGTCGATGAAATGCGTGAAGAAGCGCCCGTTCCAGGAAAGCCCGTCGAGCCGCTGCCGGATGCCCGCGGAGCGCTCGCGCAGCCTCGCGGCGCCGGAGGGATTCCCCGCCTTGTCCAGCATCTCCGAGAGCTCCTCGCAGGCGGCGGCGTAGTAGACGTTGTCGCCGAAGAAGACACCGAATTTGGACTTCACGGGGTCGATCAGCATCGTGTTGGTCAGCCCGATGTCCGGCGTGTAAGCGTCGTCGATCTGAAAATCCCAGGAGTCGATCGTGTAGACGCGCTTTAGGAGCTGGAACCGGGCGCTCCAGCGGGCCGGGTCGCTCATGCTGTAGTCGAGGGCGCGCATCGCCGAGCCCAGGCACTGGCGCATCCACGCGTCATCCCCGCTGGCCTTCCAGGCCTGGTAGATCGAGCTCACGTAGACGTACTCCGGGTGGTTCTCGGCCGGCTGGCGAACGAAGTACCGGTCCCCGTATTTCCTAACGTATCCGAACGGGCCGTACGCCGTCAGGTAGTAGGACACGGCCTCGCCGGAATTGATGTTGCTCCAGATCATCCCGTCCTCGCGCTGCGCCGCCCGCATCAGGTCGATGAATTCCGACTCGACCGGGCTGAAGTACTTCATGCCCTTGGACGTGTGGTAGTTGTCGAGGACCCAGTTCACGAAATAGTGGTAGGTCCTGCCATTCCAGACCGTGCTCTCGACGCCCGTCGGGCTGTAGGCATTCATGCCCTTGCGAAAGAGCCCGAACATGTCCCGGTACTTGCCGCCGTCGTCGACGGAGGTCTCGGCCTCCAGCGTGAAGGTGACCCGGCCCCCCTCCCGCCCGGAGCCGTCCCTGAACAGCACCTCCTGGCGCCCAAGCGCCCCGCCCGCAAGGAAGGACACCTGCCCGTCTGTCGGCGCCGCGAAGTAGAGC
The DNA here is from genome assembly GCA_964574435.1 of uncultured Opitutaceae bacterium. Lineage (GTDB taxonomy): Bacteria > Verrucomicrobiota > Verrucomicrobiia > Opitutales > Opitutaceae > Palsa-1447. The sequence continues at coordinate 27,686 of CAZNNO010000010.1, read as the reverse complement.
CTGTGCGCCCCGTCCCGCACCTCGACCGTTCCCGGGGCGCTGCGAAGGACCAGCCGGTCGAGCGGCCTGGCCTCGGCGGCGCTCTGGGCGGACCCGTCGTCGGCGCCGCGCAGGAGGACCGGCGGGAGACCCGCGGGAGGCTCGGCACCCCCCGGGGTCGCCGCCCCGCCCGCCAGAAGCAGGAACGCCAGAGCGCGAAGCGGACCACCCGCGACAGCTCGGCGCCCCGCTCTCATACGGGCCGCTGCAGCGATTTCGGGTTCTCGCCGGCTCGCAGCGAGATGTCGGCGCCCTCGCGGCCCAGCTCGAGGCACTCGAAGAGATTGCGCACGCACTGGCCAAGCCTGTCGTGTCCGAAGCCGCCCTTCTCGATGTGGCCAACCAGCCTGCGCCCGAGCGCCGCCGCATACTTGCGAACCTGCGCGCCGATCTCGCCGGGGGGATTCTCGTCGAGGTCCAGGCAGGGGTCGAGGAGCCTGACCAGCTCGGCCGACGTCTGGCGCGCCTGAATGGCCTCGGGGCCGGCCGTGCCCGGAGGCGGCAGCAGCACGGCGATGCGCCGGGCGATCCGGCCCGCGTGCGGCAGGTTGAGCGCCACCTTGAAAAAGGGCCGGTCATCCCCGGGCGATTTCTTCTCGCCAGTCATGGCGCTGTTATGGGCAAGCCGTGCGGGGCTTGCAAGGTTGCCTAGCCCTCAGCTCTCGCGAAGCCGCTTCACAAGATGCGAGCGGACCACGATGCGCTCGCCCCGAGAATCCTCCAGAAGCAGGTCCCCGTTCGGGAGGATGCCCTGGAAGCGCCCCGCGACCTCCTCGGAGGGTGCGCCGGTCGCCAGCTCGAGGACCACGTCGCGGACCCCTCCCCAGCTCTGGTTGAGGGCATCGGCAATCCCGCCAAGGCCCGATTGGCAGAAATTCGCGTGCGCGAGGCGCACGGCGCAGAGAAGAGCCCTGGCCAGGAAATCGAATTCGATGCGGTCCTCCCGCGCGAAGTCGGCGAGCCTGCAGGCCGTCGCCCGCAGGGCGGGGTCCAGGAGCCAGGGTCGATTCTTGACGTTCAGGCCCAGGCCCACGCAAAGCGTGTCCGGCCTGCCCTGCGACACCAGGATTCCACCCACCTTTCTGCCTCCTATCATCAGGTCATTCGGCCACCTGAGTCGGAGGCTGGCGATCGCCCTGGCGCGGAACTGCGCTGCAATGGCCCACCCGATGGCAAGCGCAAAGCCGCGCCACCGCGCCGCGTCGCCGTTAAACGGGAGCACGGCGGTCATGTAGAGGCCGCCGCGGTCCGAGGTGAAGCTGCGCTCCCACTGACCGCGGCCGCGGCTCTGCGAATCCGCCACGACGGCCGTCCAGGCGCCGAGGCCGGCAGCCACGTCCTGGGTGGAGGCCAGGGTTGCGTACCTGCGGACGTCCCATCCGGCGACGGCCAGACGGCCGAACTCACCAAAGGAATCGGTCCCGGCCGCGTCCAAGCGCTCCGCGACGGCGTCCCTGTCGAGGCCCTGGGGATTCATGGGCTGGGCGCAGGTGGGAGCCCGCAAGTCCGGGCTCATTCGATGACGAGCAGGGTGGCCCCCTCCTCGACGGCCTCTCCCGGCTTCGTGCAGATGGATGCGATGCGCCCCGCCCTGTGGGCGTTCACGTAGGTGTTCATCTTCATGGCCTCTATTGTCGCGACCTGCGCTCCCTCGGCCACGGTCTGCCCGACCTGGACGTCGACCGTGACGATCTTTCCGGCAAGGGGGCTGCGGACATCCCCGGGCCCGTGACCCGCGGGCGCCGGTACCGGGGCCGCCGCGGGCGCGGCCGGTGACGGCGCCGCCTGCGGCGGCGCCGCGGGTGCGCCCGCCTGCATGGGAGCGCTGGCCGGCGCCTGTTCGGCGCCATCCGGGATCTCTACGGTGACCTCAAAGACCGTCCCATCGACGGTTACGCGGAGCTTTTTCATGTTCAAGGGGCTGGGTTACCTGACCTTGTGCCCGTCATGGATCTGCCTGCGGCCCTCGAGCGACCAGGCGAACATCTGCGGGTCGACGTTCACCGTGGTCAGGCGCTGCGCCGGCTCCACGGAGGCGATACGGGCGCTGGAGCCCATCGTCACGTAGACCGCCGCGGCGATGACGGCACGCAGCTCGGGTGTGTTCTCTTTATTCATGGCGGGTGCTTGTGATGGTTTTGACGAGGTGGGGAGTGACGCCGCGGGCGGGTTCACAGCGGAATGTTGCCGTGCTTCTTCGGCGGGCGGGTTTCGCGCTTGGAGAGCGTGTTGCGCAGCGCCATCGCCAGGACTGCCCGCGTCTGGGACGGCTCGATGACGTCGGTGATCATCCCCTTCCGGGCGGCCTGGTAGGGTGACGCGAACTTCTCGCGGTACTCCGCGACGTATTCCGCCTCCTTGGCCTTCTGGTCCTTGGCCGCGGCAATCTCCTTCTTGTAGAGGATCTTGACGGCCCCCTCCGCCCCCATGACCGCAATTTCAGCCGTCGGCCACGCGTAGACCGCGTCCGCCCCCATGTCCGAGCTGCACATGGCGAGGTACGCGCCCCCATACGCCTTGCGCAGGATGAAGGTGATCTTCGGCACCGTCGCGGAAGCGTAGGCGAAGAGCATCTTGGCCCCGTGGCGGATTATCCCGCCACGCTCCTGGGCGACTCCCGGCATGAAGCCGGGGATGTCCACAAGGGTCACGATCGGTATGTTGAAGACGTTGCAGAAGCGGATGAAACGGGCCCCCTTGTCCGAGGAGTCGATGTCGAGCGTACCCGCCTTGACCCCCGACTGGTTGGCGACAAATCCGGCGACGATCCCCTGGACCCTGCCGAATCCGACGACCAGGTTCTTCGCGAAATCCCGGTGGACCTCGAGGAAGTCGCCCTGGTCCACGAGGCGCCCGATGGCCTTGAGGACGTCGAACGGCATCTTTGCGTCGGCGGGAACCAGCTCGTTCATGCCGGGGTCCGGCGACAGGTCGAGCGCGGGCGTCGGCCTGTGGGGCGGGTCCATCAGGTTGTTGGCCGGCAGGAACCCGAGGAGCCGCTTCGCGAGCGCGATGGCCTCCGTGTCGTTCTCGGTGACAAAGTGCACATTGCCGCTGACCGAGGCGTTCGTGGCGGCGCTGCCGATCTCCTCCATCGTGACCGTCTGGCCCGTGGCCGCCTTGATGACCTCGGGACCGCAGATGAACATGTTCGCATTCTTGCGGGTCATTATGAGGAAGTCGGTGAGCGCCGGGCTGTAGGCGGCCCCGCCCGCGCAGGGTCCGGCGATGATCGAGATCTGGGGGATGACGCCGGAGGCGAGGACGTTGCGGAAGAAGACCTGGCCGTAGCCCGAGAGGGAGTCGTCGCCCTCCTGGATGCGGGCGCCGCCCGAGTCATTGATTCCCACGACGGGAATCCCCGCCTTGAGGGCGTAATCCATCAGGTCGCTTATCTTCTTGGAGTGTATCCTGCCGAGGGCTCCCCCTCCCACCGTGAAGTCCTGGCTGAAGACCGCGACCGGATGGCCGTTTATGAATCCGACACCGGTTATGACCCCGTCCCCCGGGAAGCTCTTGTCCTCGAGGCCGAAGTCATGGCAGTCGTGGTCGGCGTGCAGGCCGGTCTCGAGAAACGTGTTCGGCTCGAACAGGGCGTTGACCCTGTCGCGCGCCGTCATCAGGCCCTTTTCGCGGCGGGCGGCGAGCTTTTCGGCGCCGCCCCCCGCGAGCGCCTTCTTCCGGCGTTCGGCCAGGTTTGTCAGGAACTTTTGTGCGATAGCCATGGTCGTCTCCTCGTTCAGTGGGCGCCCGCGCCGGGTTTAAGGGAGCACAATTCCGTCAGGACCCCGCGGGTGGATTTCGGGTGAAGGAACGCGACAAGCTTGCCGGCGGCGCCGTCCAGCGGCGTCGGGTTGATGAGGCGGATCCCGTTTGAGGACGCCTGCGCGAGTTGGCCCTCGATGTTGTCGGTGCGGAAGGCGATGTGGTGGAGGCCCTCGCCCCGCTCCGCAATGAACTTCGCCACCGGGCTGTCCGGGGAGGTGGGCTCCAGGAGCTCAAGATGGACCCCGCCGACGTCAAAGAACGCCGTCTTCACCCGCTGGGAGGCGACCTCTTCGCGGCCGAGGCAGCGCAGCCCGAGCGCGGTTTCGTAGAGCGGCACCGCCTCGTCTATGGAGCGGACGGCGATGCCTAGGTGGTCAATGGATTGGATCATGGCGGAATAAAGGATTGCTGCGGGTGCAGTTTAGGCGATTTGCCGCCCCGTGACTGCGCGTTAATTGTGTTCTTATGCGCATTTCTGATAGTGAAGCACGTTGATCGGCCAAATCATTGTGGCTTATCGGGTTCTGCAGAAAGGCCAGCCGCGTCGAGAAGCCGGCGGGCGGCATAGGGGGCGCTTATTTTTCCTGCCGCCACCTCGAGCTCCAGGGAGCGCCTTAGCGCAGCAACCTCGCGCCGTGCGCTGAAGGCGTCCCTGAGTCCCTGCTCAAGGAGTGCCGAAAGCCAGGAGAGCGACTGCGAACGGCGCCTCTCCGAGAATTGCCCGGTGAGCCTGCCGTGCTCCATGAATCGCTCGACCTGGGCCCAGACTTCGCGGACGCCGCCGCTGCTGAGCGACGAGCAGGAGAGCACCGGCGGATGCCAGGCCTCGTCGGAGATCGTGAAGTAGTGCAGCGCGCGCTCGAATTCCAGGCGCGTGGCCTCGACCCTCGGGCGGTTCTCCCCGTCGGCCTTGTTGACGGCCAGGATGTCGGCCATCTCGATGATCCCCTTCTTGATCCCCTGGAGCTCGTCGCCGGCGCCCGCGATCATGAGCAGGAGAAAGCAGTCCACCATCTCCCGGACCAGGATCTCGCTCTGGCCGACCCCGACCGTCTCGACCAGCACGATCTCGAAGCCGGCTGCCTCGCAGAGCGTGATCGTCTCTCGGGTCTTGCGCGCGACGCCCCCGATCTCGCCGCCGCTCGGCGACGGCCTTATGAAGGCCAGGGGATGGCGCGAGAGGCGCTCCATGCGGGTCTTGTCCCCGAGGATGCTTCCGTGCGACACCGGGCTCGACGGGTCGACCGAGAGCACGGCGAGCCTCCTGCCTGCCTCGCAGAGGCCGGTGCCGAGCGTGTCGATGAACGTGCTCTTGCCGGCGCCCGGGGCGCCGGTGATGCCGACCCGCCAGGCCCTCCCGGAGAGCGGCATGAGGGCGTTCAGCAGCTGCTCTGCGGCGCGCCGGTGGGCCGGCGCCCGGCTCTCGATCAGGGTGATCCCGCGGGCAAGCGCCCCGCGCTCGCCGGCCCTGATTCCCTCGACGGTCGCCGCGACGTCGATCGCCCTCGGCTGCGCGGCGGCGGCCGGGGGGGCCGACGGCTGGGGGAGCCCCGCGACGACGCGGGTGGTGAACCCGGCGCCGCCGCCAGCCGGGGCCCAGTCGGGTTGCTTTGACTCGGCTTGCATGGTGGGCTCGGCCGGTCGCCTCTCAGGAGACCGGGGCTATTCCCATCTTTTCGAGGAGCGCCTCGGCGGACGCGGGGACGGGGGTCCCCGGACCGAACACGGCGGCCGCCCCGTGGGCGTAGAGGTAGTCGTAGTCCTGCGCGGGGATGACGCCCCCGACGACGACCAGGATGTCGTCGCGCCCATGCCGCTTGAGCTCGTCGACGAGCGCCGGCAGGAGCGTCTTGTGGCCGCCGGCCAGCGAGCTCAGGGCGACGATGTGGACGTCGTTGTCCATGGCGTCCTTCGCGGCCTCCTCGGGTGTCTGGAACAGGGGGCCGATGTCGACGTCGAACCCCATGTCGGCCATGGCCGTGGCGACAACCTTGGCGCCGCGGTCGTGCCCGTCCTGCCCCAGCTTGGCGATCAGGATACGCGGCCGGCGGCCCTCGCGCTCGGCGAAGCTGTCCGCCATCCTCCGAACCCGGCCGATCCCGTCGCCCGAGCCGTAGGCCGAGCGGTAGACGCCGGAGACCGAGCGCACCTGCGCCTGGTAGCGGCCGAACACCTTCTCGAGGGCGTCCGATATCTCGCCGAGCGTGGCGCGGGCCTTCGCCGCCTCGACGCTGAGCTCGAGGAGGTTCCCCTGCCCGCTGCGCGCCGACTGCGTGAGCGCCTCGAGGGTCTCGCGGACCCTGGCGTTGTCGCGCTCGCTCTTAAGTTTCTGCAGCTGCTTGACCTGGGACTCGCGAACGGCGCTGTTGTCGACCTCGAGGATCTCCATCGGCGCCTCGCGCTCCAGGCGGTAGCGGTTGACTCCGACGATCGTCTCCCGGCCCGAGTCGATGAGCGCCTGTCTCCGCGCGGCGGCCTCCTCGATGCGCAGCTTCGGGATGCCGGTCTCGATCGCCTTGGCCATGCCGCCGAGGCGCTCGACCTCCTCGATGTGGTCCCAAGCCCTGTGGAGCAGCTCATGGGTCAGCCGCTCGACATAGTACGAGCCGCCCCACGGGTCGACGACGTTGCAGATCCCGGACTCCGACTGGAGGAAGAGCTGCGTGTTGCGCGCGATCCTCGCCGAGAAGTCCGTCGGGAGAGCGATGGCTTCGTCCAGCGAGTTGGTGTGCAGACTCTGCGTGTGGCCCATCGCGGCGGCCATGGCCTCCACGCAGGTGCGCGCCACGTTGTTGAAGGGGTCCTGCTCGGTGAGGCTCCAGCCGCTCGTCTGCGAATGCGTGCGCAGGGCCATCGACTTCGGGTTGGCGGGGTTGAACTGCCTCACGAGCTTGGCCCAGAGGAGGCGCGCGGCGCGCATCTTGGCCACCTCCATGAAGAAGTTCTTGCCCTGGGCCCAGAAGAAGGAGAGGCGCGGGGCGAAGGCGTCGACGGCAATCCCGGCCTTGATGCCGGTGCGCAGGTACTCGAGGCCGTCGGCGAGCGTGTAGGCGAGCTCCAGGTCCGCCGTCGCGCCGGCCTCCTGCATGTGGTAGCCCGAGATCGAGATCGAGTTGAACTTCGGCATCTTGCGCGAGGTGTACTCGAAGATGTCGGCGATGATCTTGATCGAGGGGCCCGGCGGGTAGATGTACGTGTTGCGCACCATGTACTCCTTCAGGATGTCGTTCTGGATGGTCCCCGCCAGGTTCTCGAGCTTAGCGCCCTGCTCGAGGGCCGCCACGATGTAGAACGCGAGCACGGGCAGGACGGCCCCGTTCATCGTCATCGAGACGCTGATGCGGTCGAGCGGGATGCCCGCGAATAGGGCCTGCATGTCGAGGACCGAGTCGACGGCGACGCCGGCCTTGCCGACGTCCCCCACCACCCGCGGGTGGTCGCTGTCATAACCCCTGTGGGTCGCCAGGTCGAACGCCACCGAGAGGCCGGTCTGTCCGGCCGCGAGGTTTCGCCGGTAGAAGGCGTTGCTCTCGGTCGCGGTCGAGAAGCCGGCGTACTGCCGGATGGTCCACGGCTTGAGCACGTACATGGTGGCGTAGGGGCCCCGCAGGAAGGGCGCGAGGCCCGCCGAGAAGTCCAGGTGCTCGAGCGGCTCGAGGTCCTTGGGCGTGTAGAGCGGCGCCACAGGGATCTGCTCGATGGTCATCCAGTCCGCGAGGGCCCCGGGGCTCCCGTCCTCGGACAGCGCGGCGTCGCGCCATTCCTGGGCGCTGCCGCCCTCCAGGGAGGACGGATCGAGGGAGAGGCTTGTGTAGTCGGGAAATTTCATGGCTTGGTTCGTTACATGCCCAGCTTGTCCTGTAGGGAGGCCAGCATCTGCGCGCAGTTGGCCCTCAGGTGGATGAAGTCGTCGACGCCCGTGGCCGCGAGCGCCTCGACCTGGCCCGGGGGGAACCCGGCCACGATCACCTTCGGGGGGTTCGGCGCCGCCCTGAGCGCCTGTGCGATCGGCGGGACGAGCTGAGGGTAGGTCTCGTCGGTGGAGCAGATGACGACCACGGGGGCCCTGGATTCGATGGCCGCCGCCACCGCGGATTCCGCGCTCTCGAAGCCCTTGCCGCCGATGGTCTCGAAGCCGCCCGCGGCGAAGAAGCCGGCGGCGAAGTCCGCCCGGGCCCCGTGCTGCTTGCGGGGGCCCATGTTGGCCAGGAAGGCCCTGGGGCGTGCGCCGGTCCTCTCCCTGAACGCCTCGGATCGCCGGCGTATCGCCTCGAATGATTCGCTTCTCCTCTGAATCCGGACCTTGGTGACGCCGGCCTCGTCGGGACGCCCCGAGCGCAGGACGCGGGTCACCTCCCCCAGGGTCGCCCCGTGGAGGAAGGCGTCGGTCAGGATGCCCATCTTTGTAGAGGCCGGGGCCCCGAGGAGCGTGGCGAGCCTCTCCAGGACCTCCGCCCCGCGCTCGGCCTCCGGCGACGTCCGGTAGCTGACGATCTGCGCGGCCCGCTTCGCGGCGAGCGCCGCGTAGTCGGGCGACTGGAAGGCCTCCATGCGCTCCTTCAGGTTCGGGTGGAGATTGGTCCCGATGACGCCGTCCCGGCGGGTCTCCACGCTGGCGACTCGCTCCCTCGCGCACTTTGAGACGCTCTCCTGAGGAAAGCCCGACCGCAGGGCGGCAGCCATCCCGCCCTCGCGCTCCACGTCCTGAAAGAGCGCCCACGCCTTCTCGGCGAGCTGCAGGCTCAGCGTCTCGACGTACCACGAGCCTCCCACCGGGTCGACGACACGGCCAAGCTGGCACTCCTCGGCGAGGATGATCTGGATGTTGCGGGCAAGGCGCCTCGAGAAGTCGTCGGGCACCCTGAAGCACTCGTCGAACGGGGCCACGTGCATCGTGGAGCAGCCGCCCATGACGCCCGAGAAGGCCTCGCTCGTCGCCCTGAGGAGGTTGACGTGCGGGTCGAGGACCGTCTTGTTCCAGAGGGACGTGCGCCCGTGGCAGACCAGGCGCCTGGCCTGCGGGGTCCCGCCGGCCGCGCCGACGGCCCTGTCCCAGAGGAGGCGGGCCGCCCGGAGCTTGGCGGTCTCCATGAAGAAGTGGGACCCCAGCGAGAAGGTGAATAGGAACCGGGGCCCGGCGCGGCTCACCCCGAGCTTGCGCAGGCCGAGCTCGCGCAGGTATTCGACGCCCGTCGCGAGCCCGAACCCGAGCTCGTGCACGGCGCTCGCGCCCGCGTCCGCCCAGAGGTTCGCGTGGACGCCGATGGTCCGAAGCCGGGTCTTGTTGCGCACGGCCCAGTCGGTCAGGGCCGCCATCTCGTCGTAGGCGGCGGCGAGCCCGCCGGGCAGCGTGCCCCTGCCGACCCATTCGCTCAGGGGGTCGGCTAGGACGGCCCCGTGGAGCGCGGAGGGCTTCTTGCCCTGCTCGGCCAGCCAGGCGACCAGGAGGGCCGTTATTGCGAGGGCCGAGATGCCCGCCGGCACGTGGACGGGCACAGCCGACAGGTCGACTCCGCGCAGGGCTCGGCCGACATCGTCGAGGGTCGCCAGCGAGAGGCCGCAGCCCCCCACCTCGCCGGGCTGGCCGCTGTCGGGGTCCAAGCCGAGGCGGGTCGCGACGTCGAGGAGCAGGTTGACGCAGTTCTGCCCCCGGTTGAGGTCCTGCAGGAGGGCCTGGTTGAACTCGTCGGGGCGCCCGTAGGGAAGCTCCTGGGCGATCTTCCATCCGGCGCGCGAGCCGAGCGCCGTCGGGCCGCGCAGGTAGGGCGGGAGGCCGGGCCAGGTCGATTGCAGCGGCAGTTTCGCTCCGTCCTCCCTCGTGTATATCGGCCGCAGGTCGATTCCCTCGGGCGTCCTCGTGACCACCTTCTTCTCGAACGGCGCCCCCGCGAGCGACTCCTCGGCGGCCCTGCGCCACTCCGCGGGGGTCGTCGGCGGAAACTCATCCAAGAGCCTTGGGTTATTCTCCGCGCTCATGGGTCAGCTGAGCTCCTCGACCAGCACCTCGCTCCGGTGGTTGTTGACCGTGATGAAGAACCTCCGAACCGCGCTGCCGTTGGCCGCGGGGGGGGCGTGCCGCCCGGCGCCGTTGGCCGCCGGAGCGGCTATGACGACGGGTTTCGGCTCGGGCGCGGGCTTCTTGATGAAGAGGGCCTCGGTCTCCCGCGGGAACATCGCGTAGAGGACGGCGTTGTCGTCGCTTGGCTCGATGCCCTTCTTCGCGAGCTCCTCGCGCAGGGCGGGCAGGCGCGGGGCGAGAAGGTCGGCGGGGCGACCAATGACGGGTTCCTGCCCGGACTTCTTGCGGGCGAGGGCCGCAAGCTCGGCGCTTATCCCCCCGGGCGGCCTGCCGTACTTGCCGAGGGCGATGTCGATCGTGGCCTGGGCGAGGTTCTGCCAGCGGCCGAACTTGACGTTGAGCACGGCCTGCGTGCCGACGATCTGGGAGGTCGGCGTCACGAGCGGTATCCAGCCCAGGGCCTCGCGGACCACCGGGACCTCCGCCATGACGTCGTCGAACTTGTTCTCCAGCTTGAGCTCGCGCAGCTGGTTCCGGAAATTGCTCAGCATCCCGCCCGGGACCTGGAAGGTCAGCGCGTCGCTGTCGACCCGCTCGTTGGCCGTGCTCATGAACGCCGCCAGCTCCTTGGCCACGCCCTCGAAATGCTGCCGGAGCTCGAAGAGCTTCTTCCCGTCATAATGGGGCAGGCGCGGGTTGCCGTCCAGGGAAGCCAGCATGCGGATCGTGTCCGGCTGGGCCGTCCCGTTCGCGAACGGCGTGATCGAGGTCTCCACCACGTCGGCGCCCGCGTCGATGGCGGCGATGTACGAGGCGAGCGCAAGACCTGCCGTGTCGTGGCTGTGGACCACGAGCGGGAGCGAATGGCGCTGCTTGATCGCCTTGACGAGGTTGAAGGTGACGCGCGGCGTCAGGAGCCCGGCCATGTCCTTGATGCAGAGGGAGTCGACGCCCTGCTCGACCAGCTCGTCGGCGAATGCCGCGAGCTTCGCCGGCGTGTGCACGGGGCTCATCGTGTAGACGATGGCGCCCTGGGCGTGCTTGCCGGCCGCCTTGACCGCCTTGATCGCGGTGCGAAGGTTGCGGGCGTCGTTCAGGGCGTCGAAGATGCGGAACACGTCCAGGCCGCGCGCGGCCGTGCAGCGCACAAACGCCTCGACGACGTCGTCGGGGAAACTCGTGTACTGGACGAGGTTCTGCCCGCGCAGCAGCATCATCTGCGGGGTGCGCGGGGCGGCCGCCTTAAGCGCGTCCAGGCGGGCGAACGGGTTCTCGGAAAGGTACCGCAGGCATGAATCGATCGTGGCCCCTCCCCAGGTCTCGAGCACCCCGAACCCGAGCGAATCGAGCGTCGGCGCTGCGGGGAGCATCTGGGCGGTGGACATGCGCGTGGCAGCCAGGGACTGGTGGCCGTCGCGAAGGACCGTATTGTTGAACACAACCGTTTTCATAGGCATGGGGCCCTTTTCGCGGGCGGCTGGGGGATGGTATGCCCCCTATCGGCGGCCGCCTTGGACGAGGGCTGCCGACGCCACAGAGCTTTGGATTCCACGAGAGCCATGCTCCTAGCTTAGTCCCTGGGGGACTGGCGCGCTCTTCGTTTCTTGCTAACCCATGCGCATGCCTTGGCCACCGTTAAGAGATTCTTCACCCAAGCCCGGAAATCATGGCCTATTAGGCCCGCTAATGCTGGCCCGGCGGGGCCGCCTGCCCCGGGCCGGGAGCTGCCGCGCGTCGCAGGGTCGCCCGGGCAAGGAGCCCGACGATCGAACCCCCGGGGCCGCGCCCGATTCCCGCACGCGGCGGGCCCAAAATGGCACATTTGCCCCTGGCGATTGTCGTGTAGCCATCGCCATCCTCATCCGCTCCGCTTCGTCCCTCCATCCGGCCGACAGGGCGCACCCGGCTGAGGCCAAGACCCGCGGCACGGCGCGTGTTGACGGCCGAGGATTCCTGCCGGTATCCCTTTCACTCAAATAACAACGCTCAAGAACATGCACATGCCCCTTCGCCCGCTCGCGTGGCGATCCCTCAGAAGCCTCGCATTGTCATCGCCCCTCCTCCTGGGCCTAGGCTCTCGCGCCTCGGCCCAAAGCGACTATGCGACGCCCTATGCCTTCAACCTGCTGGCCGGGGGAAGCGGCCCCGGGAGCACCGACGGCACGGGCACGGGGGCGCACTTCAACCACCCCTACGGGGTCGCGCTCGACTCGAGCGGCGTCCTCGTTGTCGCCGACGACGGCAATAGCACGATCCGCCAGGTCTCAACCGCCGGGGCGGTGACCACGCTGGCGGGTTCGCCCGGCCTCACCGGGGACACGAACGACACGGGCTCGGATGCGCGCTTCAACCAGCCGACGGGAGTGGCCGTCGGGAGCGGCGGCGACGTGTACGTGGCGGACTCGGTGAACAACGTGATCCGGAAGGTCACCTCCGCGGGCGTCGTGACCACCCTGGCCGGACTGGCGGGGACGGCGGGCTCCACGGACGGAACCGGGAACGGCGCCGAGTTCAGCAGGCCGATGAGCCTGACAATCGACGGCAGCGGCAACGTTTACGTGACGGACACCTTCAACGACACCATCCGCAAGGTGACCCAGCAGGGCGTGGTGACGACCCTCGCGGGGACGGCGGGCTCCGCGGGAAATACCGACGGCGATGGCTCGAGCGCCCGCTTCAACCAGCCCATCGGCATCGCGATCGACTCGGGCGGCAACCTCTACGTGGCTGACACGAACAACAACACGATACGAAAGGTCACGTCCGCGGGCGCGGTGACGACCCTCGCGGGCTCGGCGGGCGTGACAGGCTCGACGGACGGGACCGGCAGCCTGGCGCTCTTCAACGCCCCGAGGGGGGTCGCTGTCGACGGTTCGGGCAACGTCTATGTCTCGGATTCCGGCAACAGCACGGTGAGGAAGGTCTCGCCCTCGGGCGTGGTGACGACGCTTGCGGGCACCCCGGGCAGCTACGCCAACGCCGACGGCACCGGCGCCGCGGCGCTCTTCGACGTCCCGGTCGGCATCGCCGTGGACGCCTCCGGCAACCTCTATGTGGCGGAGGAGCTCGGGGACATCATCACCAAGGGTTCCGCGGCGGCGGTTTCGTCCACGAGCGCGCCGGTAATAACCGGGCAGCCGGCCAGCCAGACGATAGCAAGCGGGAGCACCGTGGTGCTCAAGGTGGGCGCCACCGGCCTGCCCGCGCCGACCTACCAGTGGTATTTCGGCGGCACGGCGCTGCCTGCGGGCGGCGCCGTCTCGGGCGCGACCGGCCCGACCCTCGTGATCTCGGGCGCGCAGGCGGCCAACCAGGGGGGCTACTACTGCGTTGTGAGCAACGCCTCCGGCGCGGTCCAGAGCGAAACGGCCCTGCTGACGGTCGCCGCCACGGCGAATGCCGGCCGCCTGATCAACATCTCGTGCCGCTCCCAGGTCGGAACGGGGGCCGCAATCCTGATCGCCGGGTTCGCCGTGGGCGGCTCCGGGACGGCGGGCTCCGAACCGCTCCTCGTCCGCGCATCGGGCCCCGCGCTCATCCCGCTCGGAGTGACGGGCACCCTTCCCGACCCGCGGCTGCAGCTCTTCACGGGATCGACCCTTCTCGGCGCCGACAGCGGCTGGGGCGGGAGCTCGTTGATCGCGGGCACGGCCGCCTCGGTCGGCGCGTTTCCATGGACGAACCCGTCGAGCGCCGACTCGGCGCTCGACGAGTCGCTTTCGGGCGGTCCGTACACGGCGCAGGTGTCCGGAGCCAGCGGGGACACGGGAGTCGCGCTCGTCGAGGTCTACGATGCAACGCCGGCAGGCACCTACCTTCCGACCTCGCCGAGGCTGGTCAACATCTCCGCGCGCACGCAGGTGGGCACCGGGGCCAATGTGCTCATCGCGGGATTCGTGGTCGGCGGCGCCTCGTCGAAGACGGTCCTGATCCGCGCCTCGGGACCCGCGCTCACGCCCTTCGGCGTTAACGGGGTGCTCCCGGACCCCGAGCTGAAGCTCTACTCGGGAAGCACGCAGCTCGCGTCAGACACCGCCTGGGGAGGCGACCCGGAGATTGCCAGCGCCGCGGCGTCCGTCGGGGCGTTCGCCTGGACGAGTGCGACGAGCACCGACTCCGCGCTCCTCATAACGCTTCCGCCGGGCGGCTACACGGCGCAGGTGTCCGGGGCCAGCGGCGACACGGGCGTCGCCCTGATCGAGGTCTACGAGGTTCCCTGATCCAGCTGCGCGCCCGCGTCAGAAGATGCGCTGCCCGCTGCGCAGCGACGTGGGCTGCGGCCCGGCCCCCTGCTGGCGCACGGTTGGCACGATTCCTTCGTGCAGGAGCCCATTACTCCCACGCTTAATGCGCCCGCAAGGCGCACCCTGGCCCGCCTCGCCGCCCTCGGCGCCGCGCTTCTTGCCTCCTGCTCAAAGCCGGCCCCGGCGGACGGTCCACCGCTGACCCGCGTATCGGTCCAGGCCGACTGGTATGCCGAGGCCGAGCAGGGTGGCAACTATCAGGCCCTGGCCAAGGGCTACTACCGGGAGGCCGGCCTAGACGTCGACATCATGAACGGGGGCCCGGGCGGGCTTCCGTTTCAGAAGGTCGCAGCCGGGACTGCGGACATGGCGCTCGGGCGCAGCGACGACGTCATCCTGGCGGTCAGCCGGGGCCACCTGCCGCTGACGATCGTCTGCGCCTACATGGAGCGCGATCCCATGGCCGTGCTGGTCCACGACGAGAGCCCGGTCAGGGACTTTCCCGGCCTGGCCGGCAGGGTGATGATGGCCGATCCCGCGTCCGCTTGGATCCCCTACCTCAAGGCGACCTACCACATTGACTTCTCGATCATTCCCCTGAACTACGGCCTCGGCCAGTTCCTCGCCGACCGGAGCTTCATCGTGCAGGGGTTCGCGACCAACGAGCCCTACTTCGTGAGCCAGAAGGGCGTGCCCTCCCGCACGCTCCTGATCGCCAACTCCGGCTACAACCCCTACCGGGTCATCTATGCGAACGCCGGCTTCGTGCGGGCGCACCCGCAGGCGGTTCGCTCATTCGTGGCCGCGACCCTCAGGGGCTGGGAGGATTTCCTCGGCGGGGACCCGTCCCCGGCCATGAGGATCATACTCGAGCGCAACGAGACGATGACACAGGGGTTCATGGCCTTCAGCATGGCGTCGATGAAGTCGAACCGGTTCGTGACGGGCGACCCCGCGCTTGGCGAGCGGATTGGCCTGATCACCCGCCGCCGCATGCAGGAGCAGGTCGACCTTTTCGTGAGGCTGAAGGTGATCCCGGCCGCCCTTCCGCTTGACCAGTTCGTCTCCTTCGATTTCCTGCCGCCGGATCTGGCAGCTCTAGCCCGATGAGACACCCGTCGACCTGCCCGCGACCGCCCTGCGGGCCTGCACCCGACGGGCACCGCCATGCCTGAGAACCCGCCAGCACCTTCCCCCATTCCCCTGCACACGGGGCCCGGCGAGTCGGGAGCCGAGGACAACAGCCCGCAGCTCCTATCGGACCCGGTCGCCTTCCTCACCTCGGGCTACCGCGCGCACGGCCCCGTCTACCGCTCCCGCTACCGCGGCTCGGACTGGGTGACGATAGCAGGGATCGAAGCGAACGACTTCTTCTGGCGGAACACGGCGGACTGGAGCTACGAGCAGGCCGGGCCGGGATTCCGGGAGCAATTCGGCCCGACCTACGTCACGCAGCTGGACGGCGCCGCCCACCTGAGGAAGCGCCGCCTCCTTAAGGCCGGCTTCGCCGCCGAGGCCGTCGGCCGCTACGTTCCCGCCATGGCCCGGCAGGCGCGGCGGTTCCTGCAGGACCGCAAGGGGTGGGGGCCGGACGCGAACGAGTGGATACCCGCGCTCCTTCTCGGGCTCAACAGCGCGACCCTCCTTCGGGCGGACCTTTCCGAGGCGCAGATGCGCGATGCGATCAGGCTCGAGGGCGAGCTGATCTACGGCGTCGGCGTGAGCGCCAGGCCGGCGGCCTTCTTTGCCAGGCCCGGGTACGCGCAGCTCAAGGCCCGCGTTTTGGGCTGGGTTGACGAGTTGCTCGCGGCGCGCCTCGCAGGCGTGCGGGCCGAGGACAACCTCCAGGCCCTGATCGACCAGGATAGCGGAAATCTGGAGCCGCTCTCGCAAGAGGAGCTTCGCACCGACGCCTACATGCTCCTTGTGGCGGGGATACACAACACCGCCAAGCTGACGGCGCGCATCCTCGAGCGCCTCGGCGCGGATCCCGCCTGGGTGGAGGGGCTCCGCTCGGAGCTGTCCGGCTACTCGCCCGAGTCGTTCGCGCGCGGCCTGGGCGGATTCCCGAGGCTCAGGGCGACCATTCTCGAGGGAGAGCGCCTCCATCCTGGGGCGGCCTTCCTGAAGCGGCGCCCGACAAGGGACCTGGCGTTCGCCGGCCATACGATCGAGGCCGGTGCCCGCGTCATGCAGGCCCACACGCTGCCCCACTTTCTGCCCGAGTACTACAGCGAGCCCCTTGCCTTCGCACCGGGGCGCTGGATCGGGGGCGACCCGCCCCAGCGCAAGGCGCTCGCGGACTTTGGAGGCGGGTCGCACGTGTGCCTGGGGATGAACATCACCCGCATCCAGGTTCCCGTCGTGCTCGCCGAGATCATCACCGGCTACGACTGGCGCCTGGGGTACGCCCCGTCGTTCGGGCTCAGGGTGGACGCGGGGCTGGAGCTCAGGGAGCTCCACGAGCCGATCACGCTTTCACCGAGGGGCTGAGCCGCCGCCTGCACGCGCCGAGTCGGCGCCGCGCTGGAGATTGAATTTGGCATTCCGCTCCCCTAGGGCCATCACACTCGCAACGTGAACATGAACCCCGTGATCCAGTGGATCGCCCGTCCCTTCGTCTCACTTGTCGGCGCCGCCGTCCTTTTGGCGGTCCCCCTGTTTTCCGCGCAAGCGCCCGCGGGCACGGCCCCCCCGGGCTCCGAAGGCGCAAGGACCGCGACCCCGGAGGCCGCGCCCGCGGGCGCCGACACGAAATCCCCGGCGGTCGAGAACTCGGTCGTCAAGGTCTTCAGCGTCATGCGCTATCCGGACCCCTACAAGCCGTGGTCAAAGCGCGAGCCGGCCGACGTCACGGGAAGCGGCGTCGTGATCGAGGGCAAGCGCATCCTGACGAACGCCCACGTCGTGCTTTATGCGAGCCAGATCCAGATTCAGGCAAACCAGGCCGGCGACAAGATCTCCGCCAGGGTCGAGATGCTGGCTCCGGGAATCGACCTGGCCGTCCTCAAGCTCGACGACGAGACGTTCTTCGACACGCACCCGCCCCTGCCGCGCGCCAGCATGATCCCCGAGATCAAGGACACCGTCATGGTCTACGGCTACCCCAAGGGGGGAACCAGCCTCTCGATCACAAAGGGCATCGTCTCACGCATCGAGTTTGCCTCGTACAACTACCCAGTCTCGGGACTGCGCATCCAGATCGACGCTGCCGTCAATCCCGGCAACAGCGGGGGACCCGCAGTCGCGGGAAGCAGCATGATCGGGCTGGCCTTCAGCCACCTCGGGGGCGCTGAGAACATCGGCTACATCATCCCCTGCGAGGAGATCGAGCTCTTCCTTAAGGACATCGCGAGCGGCCACTACACGGGGAAGCCCGGCTACTACGACGAGCTCCAGACGCTTGAGAACCCGACGCTTCGCGCCTTCCTGAGGCTGGCAAAGGAGGACGAGGGGATCGTGGTGCACAAGGTCGACAGTGGCGACCCGAACTACCCCCTGAGAAAATGGGACGTGATCACAAGGATCGGCGACACCGACATCGACGACCAGGGAATGATCCACGTGGGCAGCGAGCTGCGCCTGCGCTTCCAGTACCTGATCCAGAAGCTGGCAAGGAACGGGGCCGTCCCGATGACCATCATCCGGGACGCCAAGCGTGTCCCGGTGAGCGTGCCCGTCACCCCGGAGCGGGCCCTGCTGATCCCCAGCCTCGAGGGGGCCTATCCCTCCTACTTTGTGTACGGGCCGATCGCCTTCACGAGAGCCTCCTCGGAGTTCGTGGCGGGAATATCGAGCACGCACCTGCAGACCCTCATGTACCTCTCGAGTGCCCTGCTTACGCGGCGCCTGGACAAGCCCGCGTTCCCCGGGGAGGAGCTTGTCGTCGTGTCGTCCCCCTTCTTCCCCCACAGGCTTTCCGAGGGCTACGGCAGCGCGTCGACGCGCGTCGTCGACACCGTCAACGGGATCAAGATCAAGAACCTCCGCCACCTCGTGGAGGTGCTGCGCGACGCCACCGGCAGATTCACGACGTTCGAGTTCGACGGCCGGGGCACCGAGACGATGCTATTCCCGCGCCAGGAGATGCTGGCCTCGACCGAGGACATCCTCAATGACAACGGCGTGCGCGCCCTGGCGTCGCCGGACCTGCTCTCGGTCTGGCAGGCCAAGGCCGGGGCGCAGGGGGCGGAAGCGTCGAAGCCGCACTAGCACCCGGCCGGGGGGCGCACCGCAATCCCGGCGCCCGCCAGCTCAGCGCGGATCCGCAGCGCCAGCCCGACCGCGCCCGGGCCGTCGCCGTGGATGCAGATCGTGCCGGCGACAACCGCCACAACCTTGCCGCCTGCAGCCACCACGGTTCCCTCGGCCGCGACCTGCAGCGCCTGCCGGGCGGCGTCGCCCGGCTCCGCGATGAGGCTTCCCGGGGCTGAACGGGGCACCAGCGACCCGTCGGCCGCGTAGGCGCGGTCCGCGAAGGCCTCCTCCACGACGCGCAGGCCGTGCTTGCGCCCGGCGGTGGCGAGGGCGCTTGCGGCAAGGGCGTAAAGCGCCCACCGCGGCCCACCCGCGGACACCTCCCCGGCGAGGGCCGCGGCGACCGCCGTCGCAAGCTCCCTGTCCCGGGCCGCCATGTTGTAGAGAGCGCCGTGCAGCTTCACGTGGCCGACGCGAGCCCCGAGACCGTGCGCCACGCCCTGCAGGGCCCTCACCTGCCCGAGAACGAGCTCCGCGGCGTCGCTGGGATTGATGGGCAGCTCCCTTCTTCCGAAATGCTCCCGGTCGGCGAAGCCCGGGTGGGCCCCGATCGCGGCCCCGTGCCGGACGGCCAGGCGTATCGAGCCGAGCATCGTGCCGAGGTCCCCCGCGTGGGCGCCACAGGCGATGTTCACGGAGGAGACCAAGGGCACCAGCTCGGCATCCGACGCGAACCCCTCGCCGATGTCGGCGTTCAGGTCGATGGCGGCGCCCCCGCTCATAGGGGCCGAATCTTCTCGGCGAGCCCCTGGCGCAGGAGCGCGATCCTGTGCTCCCCGGCGCGAGCTAGCGCGTGGGCCTCGCCGACACTGGTCCTCGTGAACCTCACTCCGTCCCCAGGGGCCAGCTGGGCCACGAGCGGCATGTCGACCGAGGCCACATGGCCCACGCGCGGGTAGCCGCCGAGGGTCTGCGCGTCCGCGATCAGCACTATCGGGTTGCCGTCGGGCGGCACCTGGATTGTCCCGGGCGCAACGGCCGTGGACACGAGCTCCTCCGCGCCCGAGCGCGTCAATGCCGGCCCCTCGAGGCGGATCCCCATGCGGTTCGACCTCGCGGTGACCCCGAACCTGGCATGATAGAGGGCGTCGCCAAACTCGGCCGCCTGCGCGCCCGGAATCACGCGCACCGTCGGTTCGGTCGAATAGTGCGGCAGCATCCGCTCGTCCATCGTCCAGTGCCCGGCCAGATCGCGCCGCGACCCCAAGGGGCTGATGACATCGCCGTCCCGCAGCGGGCGCCCCTTGAAACCACCGACGCCCGCTGCAAGGAACGTCCCCTTGCCCCCGATCATGGTCTCGACGTCGAGCCCGCCGGAGATCGCCAGGTACGCACGGCAGCCCTGCAGGCGCTTCCCGAACCTGACACGTTCGCCCGGCCCGACCCGGATCGGCCTCCAGGCGGGGACGCCCTCGAACCGAGCGCCGCAGACGGCGATCCAAGCCGCCTCGCCGAACTCGAGCTCGGGCCCGATCAGGGTTATCTCGAGCGCCGGGGCGTCCTCGGCGTTCCCGACGAGGAGGTTCGCGACCCTGAGCGCAAACGGGTCCGCCGCGCCTCCGACGGGCACCCCCTCCGAGAGGTGGCCCCTGCGGCCCAGGTCCTGGACCGTCGTCAGCATCCCCGCCCGAATCACGGTCACTTCCATGACTCGAATTCGCGGGCCGGGATCGCCCTGAACGTGACCCGGTCGCCGGGCCTGAGCAGCGCCACGGGCTCCTCTCGCGGCCGGAATAGGGCCATCGGCGTGCGGCCGATTATCTGCCAGCCGCCCGGCGAATCGACGGGATAGACCCCCGTCTGCGAACCCCCGATCGCCACCGAGCCCGCCGGGACGTGGGCGCGCGGCGTGGCCCTGCGCGGCGTGCGCAGCCTCTCCGGGAGTCCGCCGAGGTAGGGAAACCCCGGGGTGAACCCGATCGCGTGGACCAGGTATTCGGCACCGCCGTGGAGCGCGGCCGCCTCCTGCGCGCTCAGACCGCAGAGCTCCGCAACCCGGGCGAGGTCCGGGCCGAGGTCCCCGCCGTAGCAAACCGGAATTTCGAAGCGCCTCGGCGCGGGCGCCGGCGCCGCGGCCCGCTCGGAGCAGGACTCGAGGAAGCTGCAGACCTCCGCGTAGGCGTCCCCCGGGGCCTCGGCGAACTGGACCGGGTCATAGAACGTGGTGACGGTCGCGTAGGCCGGCACGACGTCCGTGATGCCGCGCCTCCTTTCTGCGACGACTGCCGCCGCAAAGCCGAGGACCCTTTCGAGTGCGGCGCCGTCGATGCCGGAGCCGAGCGTCGCGACGACGGCCGAATCGCCAAGGGGCTCGAGTTTCATGGGGCGGGGCTACCCGGCGCGCAGGAGCTTCTCGGCGTGGGCAAGGGCGCTCTTCGCGCTGCGGTCGCCGAGCATCCTCGCAAGCTCGGCGACACGGGCCTTGCGGTCGCCGTGGATGGGCTCGATCGTGACTACGGCCCGTTCCCCCGACTGGTCCTTCAGGACCACGAAGTGGCTGGACGCCTGGGCCGCGACCTGCGGCAGGTGCGTGACGCAGAGCACCTGGTGGCGCTCGGCGACCGCCGCCAGCCTTTCCCCGACCACGCTCCCCACCTCGCCGCCGACGTTGGCGTCGACCTCGTCGAAAACGAGCACCGGCACGTCGTCCAGGTCCGCGAGGATCGCCTTCAGTGCGAGCATCACCCGGGCCAGCTCGCCGCTCGACGCGATCCGGCCGAGGGGAAGGGGTGCCTCGCCGACATTTGGCGAGAAGAGGAACTCGCACCCGCTGTCGCCCGTCGGCCCGAGCCCGGGGGTATCCGTCACGCAGATCCGGAACTCCGCCTTCGCGAAGCCGAGCTCCGCGATCCCCGCGGCAGCGGCCCGCGCGAGGCTCTTGGCCGCCTTCTCGCGCACCGCGCGCAGCGCGGCGGCGGACTTCCTCGCCTCGCGGGCCGAGGCCTCGATCTGGCGGTCGAGGCGGGCGAGGGCCCCCTCGATGTCGCCGTGGGACGAAACCCTCCGGCGCATCGCCTCGCGGGCTGCGGCCACCGAGCGCACGTCGGGGCCGTGGCGCCTCCTGGCCTCGAGCCAGGCGTTCATCCGCTCCTCGAGCGGGCCCTGTCCGCCCGGGTCGCCCTGGAGCTCGCGGCCGAGCGAGCCGAATTCCGAGGCGAGTTCGCCGAGTTCCGCCGACACCGCCGCCATCCTGTCGGCCAGCCCCTTGCTCGAGGGGTCGATCGACTCGAGCCTGCGCGCCTCCCGCACGAGCGCCGCGATCCGGGCCGTGGCGCCGTCGTCGCCCGACAGGCCGCCCTCGAGCGAGCCCGCCAGGGCCGCTATCTCCTGCGCGCGGCTCATCCTCTGGAAATCGCGCTCGAGCGTCGCGACGGCGTCCTCCGAGAGGTCGAGCTGCTCAAGCTTCGCAAGCTGCGCCTCCAGGAACGCAAGCTCGTCCGGCGACATCCTGGCCTCGGAGGCCAGCCGCTCGCTCTCGGACTGCAGGTCGCACCACGCCCGATAGTGGGCCGCGTAGGCCGCGAGCGCAGGGCCCGCCCTTCCGTAGAGGTCCAGGAGCTCGAGCTGGCAGGAATCCCTGAGCAGGCGCCTGGGCTCGCTCGGCCCGTGGAAGTCGATCCAGAGCTCGCCGAGCCTCTGCAGCGCGGCGAGCGTGGCCAGGCCGCCGTTGACGGTGATCTTCGGGGGCCTCTCCCGGGAGAGGCTGCGCTTGAGGACCAGAAGGCCCTCCTCGCACGCCGGGAGGTCCAGCTCCGCGAGCACGGCGTCCAGCCTCCGCGGGTCCTTGAAGTGGAGCGAGGCCTCGACCTCGCAGGAGGGCGCGCCCTGGCGGATCACGGCCTTGTCCGCGCGCTCGCCGGCCAGGAGCGACAGGGCCCCGATCAGGATGCTCTTTCCCGCGCCGGTCTCCCCGGTGACGGCGGCGAATCCGGGATCAAAGTCCACGCTGACGTACTCGAGGAGGGCCAGGTTTCGGATGCGGAGCGACTGGAGCATCGGGGTCAGTCCTTGGGCCGGCTTCCTCTCAGACGGCCTTCCTGGGGAGCAGGGGCAGGAGCTTCTTAATGTCCTGAACGGAATCCCGGTGGCACACGAGCACGGCGTCGCGCGTCTCGACGACCACCAGGTCCTTCACGCCGCAGAGGCCGATCACGCGCCCCGTGCTCACCGCGACCGTGTTCGTCGACGCGACGCAGACCACGCTTCCCCGGAACGTGTTGCCCGACCGGTCGGAGGAGAGGTGCTTCGGCAGCGCCGTCCAGGACCCCACATCGTCCCAGTCGAAGTCCGCGACAACCGTCGCAACGGACTTGGCCTTCTCGAGGACCGCGTAGTCGACCGAGACCTTCGGGAGCGCCTTGAAGCGCCTCGCGAGGTACGCCGCGGGGTTGCCCCTTGGGAACTTCCTGATGAACGCGGCCAGTTCGGGGGCGTTCCGGTCCACCTCGGCCAGAAAATGGCCCACGCCCCAGACGAACATGCCGGCGTTCCACGCGTAGCGCTTGCTCGCGAGGTAGCGCCGGGCCGTCGCGCTGTCGGGCTTCTCGACGAAGCGTCTCACCCGGAGCAGGCGGCTGCCGCCGGAGCCCCGTGCGAGGCGCTCGCCCAGCTCGAGGTAGCCGAAGCCGGTCGCGGCGTAGGTCGGCTGCACCGCGAACGTGATGATGCTCTGTCCGGCCCTGCCGGAGCCGGCCTCGCCGGCCCACGCGAAGGCCTGGGCCAGCTGCTCCCTGAAGCGGGCGGTGCCCTTTATGAGGGCGTCGGCCGGAAGGATCGCAACTATCCCCCTCGGGTCGCGCGCGCGGACGAGTCCGGTCGCCAGCGCGGCGGCCGGCGCAGTGTCGCGCCTCGCGGGCTCGGAGACGATCTGCTCCCTCGGAAACCAGGGCAGCGCCTTGCGGATGAGCGGCACCTGCTTCTTGTTCGTCAGGATCCAGACGTTTGCGTCGTCGACGACGCCCTTCAGCCGGCGGATCGTCTCCTCGAGCAGGGTGCGTCCCGTGAACAGCTTGAGGAGGTGCTTCGGCGAGCTCGCGCGGCTCATGGGCCAGAAGCGCTCACCGCTTCCGCCGGCTATGACGCAGGCGTGGAACCTGGGATCGGGTTTCATCATTGTGCCGCCCAAGCCTCGCCGCCGAAGGCGTCCGCGCCAAGCCGGAATGAGGCGCCGGCGCTGATTTTGCGGGGATCAGTGCTTGACGACGATCTTGCCGAACTGCCCGCCGCGCTCCATGAGGTCGAAGGCCTCGGCGCCGCGGGCAAGCGGGAAGACGTCGCTGACGACCGGACGGAGGGCGTGGCGGGTGACGAACGCCACCATGGCCTCCCAGTCCGCCGGGCTTCCCATGGTCGTCCCGAGGATGGAGAGCTGCTTCCAGAAGACCTTGCGAAGGGCGACCTCGGGGACGCTGCCCCGGGTGGCGCCGTAGGTCGCGATCCGGCAGCCCGGCGCCGCGACATCCAGGAGCTCGCCGAAACCCTGGCCTCCGGCGCTGTCGACTATCACGTCAAAAGTCCCCGGCGAGGTGGCGGCGTCCTTGGCCCAGCCGGGCCGGTCGTAGCGAAACCCTCCCCTCGCCCCGAGCGCCACGGCCCGGGCGATCTTGTCGTCGGAGCTCGAGGTCACCCAGACCTCGTTGCCCGCCGCAGCCGCGAACTGGAGCGCAGTGAGGGCGACCCCGCCCCCGATGCCGGTCACCAGGACGCGCTCGCCCTCGGCCAGCCGCGCGCGGCTGAAGAGCGCCCTCCACGCGGTCAGCCCCGCGAGCGGGAGGGCAGCCGCTCCCTCCCAACCCAGGTGGGCGGGCTTCGCCGCCAGCTGCGCGACCGGCACCGCCACAAGTTCGGCCAGGGTGCCGTCCCTCGGCAGTCCCAGGATCGTGAAGGCGGGCCCCTGCGCCCTCGGGGAGGGGCCCCAGTTGAAGCCGGGATTCACGATGACCTCGCGCCCCACCCACGAGGCGTCGGCGCCGTGCCCGACCGAGGCCACGACCCCCGCGCCATCGGATCCCGGGATGCACGGAAACATGAGCCCGGCGTACTGCCCGAGCTTTATCCAGAGGTCGCGGTGGTTTAGGGCGGAAGCCCTAAGCTCGACCAGCGCCTCGCCGGCGCCCGGCACGGGGTCGGGGACCTCCGTCACCGCCGCCACGCCGATGGCCTCTATTCGCACTGCGCGCATGTGGATTCCAGCCGGCGCTCAGACGCGGATCACCACGTCCTCGGACTTGAACCGATCCCTTGGGGGGCCGGCGCGCCCGCCGCACCCGGCGGGGACCATCCAGGGCTGGAGCCCGGACGAGGGGGGCGCCTGCACGGGCGCCGTCTCGAGCGCGTGGGTCATGGTGTCTGAGGACACGGGTGTCATAGGTTTAGTCGGCGGAGCGAGCCGCGGTTGGCCCGGTTGTCAAAGCGGTGCGTGCAATAGTCTCCCGAGGAGCGGCACCCGCACAAGCATCGCCTGAAGCTCCTCCCTGCCCTCGATGCGCAGCAGCCAGAGCGCCAGGCCGTAGGCGCCCATCCCCGCGGGGACAAGGAGGGCCACGGCGGCCGTGTCGGCGGCCCGCGGACCGAGACCGGCCGCCCGCAGCGCGAGGAGGCCGCCCCCCACGGCGAGCGCCATCGCCGCCGTCGCGCCCAGCACCTTCGCGAAGCTCGGGAACAGCGGCGCAAGGTGCATCTCGGGAAGGCGCCGCACGAGCGCGCGCCCGAGGAGGAAGGTCTGCGCCATGATCGCCGTCGTGCTGGCTATCACGATCCCGACGATGCCGAGCCAGTGGATCAGCACGAGGCTGACCGCTATGTTGATCAGGAAGTCGACAAGCGCCACCCGAACCGGCGTCCGCGTGTCCTTGACCGCGTAGAAGGCCCTGACCGTCAGGTTGACCACGGAGAAGAACGGCAGGCCGATGACCATGATCGAAAGCAGGAGGGCCATCCGGTGCGCGTCGGCCAGGGTCGCATTGCCGTGCAGGTAGATCAGCCTGACGATGGGGCCGCTGAGGACTGCCAGCCCCGCGGCGGCCGGCACGTTTATGACCAGGATCAGCCTGATTCCCTTCTGAAAGTCGACCGACATCGCGCGGAAGTCCTTCTTCACGGCGTGCGCCGCGATCAGCGGGTAGACCACCGTGGAGATCGCCACGGCGAAGACGCCGATCGGAAACTCCATAAGCCGGTTGACGGTGTAGAGGTAGACGGCCGAGGGATCGTCGACCGAGAAAGCGAGGAGCCGCGACACGGAGAAGTTTATCTGGTAGATCGCCGTGCCGAAGATGCCGGGCGTCATGAGGAGCGCGATCTCGCGGACGCGCGGAGAGAGGCCCAGGTCGAAGGTCGGCCGCCACCCCATCGAGACCAGCACGCCCGCGGGAACCGCCATCTGCAGGAAGCCGCCCGCGAGCACGCCCGCGCAGAGCCAGTGGATCTCGCCTACGGGGGTGCCCGCAAAATGAAGCCCGGCCCCCGCAAGCGTCGCGATCATCGCGAGGTTGAGCCAGATCGGCGACAGCGCCGGCTCCACGAAATGCCCGAGCACGTTGAGCGTGGCGCTGCACGCTGCGGCGAGGCTTATGAGAGCCAGGTAGGGGAAGAGGATCACCACTAGGTCGGCCGCCACGTACCACTTCTGCTCGTGGCCCGCCACGAGGCGCGAGTTGCTGAACACGACGGCCGCCACGACGACAAGCGAGCCGGTGATGATTACCAGCCAGGACGCCACCTTGGAAAGCAGCCGGAAAGTCCCCTCCCTGCCGCCGGCATGGAGCTCCTCCTGCAGCGTCGGGACGAACGCGGCGGTCATGGAGCCCTCCGCCAGGAGCCTCCTGAAGAGGTTCGGCAGGATGAAAGCCGTCGTGAATGCCGCGTAGAGCCAGCCCGAGCCGAATATGGCGAACGCGAGCGAGTCGCGCACGAGCGCGAGGACCCGCGAGACGACCGTCAGGAACGAGATGACCCCGATGCTCTTGAGGCTCTTCGACACGAGGGCTCAGCCCTGGCCTACGGCATCTTCAACCGCAGCGTGGAGCCTTCGATGGAGACGTCGGCGAGCTTGGACCAGGCCGCCGCCAGGTCGTCCGGCGCCGGCTCCGCGAACAGAAGGTTCCTGACGACCCAGTCGCGCACGAACGGCAGGTGCAGGACGGGGCAGCCCCCCACGTAGAGCGCCTCCGGGTCGAACGCGAACGCGGACCCCTGCTTCGTGAACACCCCGGTCCCCTGGACGATGACGGCGAAGCTCACGCCGAAGGCGTTGAGCGTGACCGTGTCGCCGAACTGGATCTTCCCCCCGCGGATCCGCGCGTTCAGCGTGCCGACGTCGATCGTCTTCGTGTTGGCCGGCGGCGGCGGCGCCTTGTCCCCGGGCTTCCCCGCGGCCGGCGCGGGGGCCGCCGCCTTGCTGATGCTCCCGATGAAGGCGTTCAGCTCGCCCTCCTCGAGCGAGACGGACCCGCCGCCCGCGAACTCCTTGCGCTTCTGCGCGACAAGCGCGCTCCTCGTGAAGTCCCTCGAGCCCTCCATGTAGTAGACCGCGTTCGGGGGGGCGTCCTTGGGAATCGAGGACACCTTGAGCACGGGCTTGTTGACCATGTACGCTGCGCCGAGCGCAACCCCGAGCAGGACGCTCAGGCACGCGCCGAGCCCCACCTCGAACCAACTGGGACCCTTCTGGACACTCGAGATCTTCTTTAGCATGGCAGTGTGATCATTTGGACGGCGGGGCGGCGGCCGGCGGCGCGGCCTTGGCGCCCCCGTCGGCCTGCTTGGGGGCCGCGGCGGGGGCAGACTCGCTCGCGGCGGCCTTGGCCATCCCCTTGTTCTTGTAGTCCGTCACGTAGAAGCCGCTCCCCTTGAAGATGAGGCCCCCGCCGCCGCCCACCAGCCGCTTCAGCGCGGCCTTGTGGCACTTCGGGCACTTCTTGAGCGGCTCGTCGCGCATGGACTGGAACTGCTCGAAACGGTGACCGCACTTTGAACAGGCGTACTCGTAGGTGGGCATCAGTGTGGACCCCGCCTCTATGGTCGAGCCGCGCGGGTTTGGCGAGTTTGTTCTCGGCAGCCGAGCCCCATTTCAGCTCAATTCCGGGGAATGGACCACCCCGCCCAGCTCCGGCAATTCGTGACCCTCGTCGAGGAGGGCATCGAGCGCCTCCTTCCCCCGGCGACCGAGCCGTCGGCGCGCCTCCACCAGGCGATGCGCTACTCGATGCAGGCGGGCGGCAAGCGGGTGCGCCCCGTCCTCGTCCTCGCGGCGGCCAGGCTCTTCGAGACCGGGCAGTCCGCCGATCCCCTCGCGGCTGCGGTCGCCGTCGAATGCGTGCACACCTACTCGCTCGTCCACGACGACCTGCCGTGCATGG
>CAZNNO010000009.1:0-74498 GCA_964574435.1 uncultured Opitutaceae bacterium | reverse complement strand
CGTGCCACATCGTGACACACCCCATCCCTAGGCGCAGAGCGAACTGCGACGAGAGTGTGTTTCGTAACACGTTTATTCGCAACGGGAGCACAATTTTGTGGATCTCGGGGTCGCGGGTTCGAGTCCCGTTGGCAGCCCCATCTTAACCGCGCACACCGCGCGACTTAAGATTTAGCCGAAGCCAGGTTGCCAGTTTACGTGTCAACCTAAGCATGAGGCACGAACACTTGTTCGACGTCAGATGGTTTGAAAATCGAAACGGAGTAGCTTCCTGGCGGGTGTCCGGATGGCTCCACGGCGTCCGAATCCGCAAGAACTTCAAATCGAAGGAGGAGGCCGCACGCGAGATGGCAGCGCTCGAGATCAGGGTTGAACCTACACTTCCGGCATGCACTCGATCACGACCTGCCTCACGGTCGGACAGGCCCGCGAGGCGGAGGCCGTGTACCTACGCCTAGAAGGCCGGGATTGCTCGCTCGCTTTCAATTTCGAGCCTTAGCCACCTATCGCGATCCCATCCATTACCGCCTCATTGCCGAGGCGACAAAGGATTACCTGGCGCTTCGTGCCGTAGGCGAAAGCCAGGGTAACTTGTCCCACCGCCAGACCTGGTCCTTCGGGCTGGAGGTGCGGGCCCTTGAAGCCACATTCCGGGGAAAGACGGTGTCGAACCGACCCCGATGTGCTGACGGCATTTATCAAACGCGGGTATCCCTCAAAGAAGACCTACAACAATAGACGCGGGCTTGTTGGTCCGTTCCTGAAGCATTGCGTCCTCAGGGACTGGATTGCCACAAAGCCGATAGATAACGTTCGACATTTCCTGGGAGTCGGCCACCGGCGGGGCTCGGCCCCCACGCTTTCCGCAGCCCAGTGCGCCGACTTCATGGAATCGGCCGAAAACGAGTGTCAGGGTGCACTCGTCCCGTTCATTGCCCTCTGTCTCTTCGCCGGAATCCGGCCGGACCCCTACGTGGGCGAGAATTCCAAGTTCGAGTGCAAGCACGTGCGCCTAGATACCGGGGTGATCCTGATCGGATCACTGTGCCTCCGCTCCTTTAGCAATTCTCAAAAATGAAAGCGGCAACCAATCGTCGGATCCGACTCTTTCGTCAAAACTCGTCTCCTGCGGGGCGGGCGCCGCGCCTTCCTTAGATGACTATTGGAAGCACGGCCTCGCGCGCCTAGCCCGGGCCCTGCCGGCAGACCGAGCCTCATCTCGGTAGACTGCACCGGCCTTGTCCTTTTGCTACTCGCTTCTGACTTCTCTTTGCTTCCATTTCCAAGAAATAGGCCCTCAACCACGGCGGCGCTTTCCAGTAACTTGGCTTCGAGACGACGGTAAGGTTTGATTCCCGGTGGCCGGCGCGTCCCAGAGCCTCAAGCAAAGGCTAGTCAGACATCCCCCGGTTAGGATTCCCAAGACTGCTCCCCTTAGGCAATTTTCTCATTGTGACACATGCATCATTATCTGACGACCCGAGAGTGATTCATGAAAGCAGAAAAGGCAGAAGGATGCCGACGCCCAGAGCGAAAAGGCAAAGGGGCGCCGTTGCGCGGGCCGCCGGATCCGGGTGAAAACTCGTTTTGCGAGCGGTGCGCGCATCCAGGCCGCGCCTCCTCGCCGCCCGCTCAAACGCTGAGAATATGTTCGCCGTCACAAATCCAAACAGAAGGAGGCACACGAGGGACGGGAGCAGCACCGCCGCCGCCTCGGGCCTCCAATCGCATTCCCCGGTTCTCAAGAGGGGAAACAGGGTCAGGGGCCCTGCATACCAGCTGATTAAACCTAACATGAACCCCCACAGGCTCGACGTGACCGCGTCGCTCGACTCGCCTCGGAACAGGATCCCGTAACTTGCACCGATTATCGCACTCAGCGGGAGATGGAGGCAAACGCCCATAGCCAGCGGAATGCCCGAATCGAGGCCGGCCAGCTTCGTGATCACTCCGGTCTGTATCATATATGGCAGGGCAACCACCCCACCCGCCAAACCTGCGGCCAAACCCCATCCCACTGAAACCGCCAGGCGAATCCCTGGGCCCTCCCTCCTCCGGTTCAAGGGGTCGGAATCGACAAACAGGCGCGTCCAGATGTAATTAACCCCGGAATACACGACTCCGAGGATAAGCCCGTAGAATATATGGCCGACCATCGGCCCAAACAGCTCGCCTGCATTCGCAGCGGACCAGTCCGGACGGCGCCCCTCGAGAATCGGAAACAGCGTCATGGAGCCGAGGAACCACCAGAACATGGCGTAGGCCATTCCCCACCCCATCGACGAACCGAGATTCCTCACGTCATTCTGGAACAGGATCCCGAAGGTGCAGCCGATGAGGCACGCCGCGGCGAAGTGAAGCACCACCGACGCCATGTGGCTGCCCTCTGCCGATCCACCGATCAGCGGGAAGAAATCGCCCTCGTACATCCATCGACTGAAGATCATGGCGGCTGCAAAGCCGGAGAAGATGCCGGCAGAGATCGCGCGTCCCCAGTGAAACGGCACAGCGCTGGGGCCCAATGCCCCCCGGATCCCGAGCGTCAAACCCACGGGTGCCCCCATGAGAAGGACGCACGCGGCAAGTCCGGGAAGGCGCCCCCTGAGCTCCTCCAGCATCGCCTCTGGCGTGGGTCCGCCAGCATTTACAACGGCGCCCGCCGCGGAAAGAACGGTCCAAAGCAGAAATCCGCCCCCGAGACCCCAGATGAGGCCGGAACCCGGGCTTGCAGCCCTGCCCCTGAGGGCAGCAGCGCCCGCGAGCCCGAGAACACCCCCGGCGATCGCGTTCCCAACCGGCGGTCGCTGTGCCAGCGCTGCGCCCAGGATCCCGCCTGCCGCTCCCACTAGTGCAGCCACGACAGCCCAGGGCCAGTCGGCTGCGCCGGTGATTCCCGCGAATCGCGCAGCGCGGGTTGTGGAACGGCCGCTCATGACGGGTCCTCCGACCTCAGGTCTATCGTTTGCACGATGTCCCGAGGAAAGAACAGCTCAAAGGTCCAATTGACGAGCACCCTCACCTTGCGCTCCAGACCGGGAAGCTTTGAGACATAGATTCCGCGCCACATCATCCACGCCAGCAGCCCCGAAAAGCGTAGCTGCTTTCCACGCGAAAAGGGAATCGTCAGCTCCGCACACGCAGTTTGGTGTCCCACCACGCAAAGTGCGCCGAGCGTTTCGAAATGAAACGGCACGGGCGCTTTGCCCTCGATGGACCTGCAGATGTTCCGCGCCAGGGCCCTCCCTTCCCTCATGGCGAACTGCGCCGTCGGCGGGCAGGGGTTTCCGCGCGCGTCCCTTAGAGCCGCGCAGTCTCCCAGCGCCCACACCCCGGTCCGGCCTGCTGCCGCCATCGTGCCCTCCACCACGACCGCGCCTCGCTTGTCGGTCTCAAGCCCGATTGATTTCAGCCACGGGCTAGGTGCCGACCCGGCGGTCCAGGCCAGCGTCTGGGTCGGTATCTCGCCGTCGCTCAGGACGACTGCGCCCTCCCGGAGGTCGAGGACTCGCGTGCTGAGGCGGAACTCGACGCCCCTGGCCGCCATGCGCTCCTGAGCGTAACGGCCGAGCGAATCGCTCAATTCCGGCAAGATTCGGTCGCGGGAATGCACGAGGACGACCCGGACGTCGCCAACGGGCACCGATGGGTAATCCGCCAGTATCCCCCGCGCGAAGTCGTTGAGGGCGCCTGCAAGCTCGACCCCCGCGAATCCCCCTCCGGCCACAACAAACGTCACGAGGGTCCGGCGCGCACCAGGATCGGCCTCTCGGTCGGCGCGCTCAAACATCTCGATCACGTGGTTGCGGATGCGTATCGCGTCGAGCAGGGTTTTGAAGTCGAAGGCGTGCCTCTGGATGTTCGCAGCTCCGAAGTAGTTCGAGACGGACCCTACCGCGAGCACCAGGTGGTCGAAGGGCAGCTCGAGGGCCGACCCGCCCCTCTGCGCCGAAGGCGCGATCCGCACGACTCGCCTCTCAAAATCCACGCCCTCCGCCCTCCCGCGCACGAAATCGGTCCTTTTGAGCGCCGTCCTGAGAGGGGCGCTAATGTGCCCGGGCTCAAGGCTGCCTCCGGCGACCTCGGCTAGCATCGGCGTGAAGAGCAGCGCATTCTGGTCGCTCACGAGTGTCACGGAGGCGAAACCGGCATCGCGAAACCCCTCTTCCAGGCCCTCGGCGGCTGCCAGCCCCGCAAACCCGCCTCCGAGGATCACGATCCTCTTCGGCGGATTGCCCGGCGCTGGTGCCGGCCCGGTCCCCGAGCCCGTCACCCCGGCGGCCGCGCTGTTGATCCACGGAGCCACCAGCCCTAGCGCACATCCGAATAGGATCCAGCCAAGAAGTGCGGGGAAATGCAGCCTCATCGCGTCCGCGGACAGGTCCGGGGCGCGGCCGGCCAGCGCCCGAACACCGGCGCACGTCACAAGCGCCCACAGGGGGATCCCCAGGGCGCCGCCCGCGAGCACGACCTCGGCGGGGGGCCGGCGCGCCGGGCCGAGGCCGCCGCTGAACCCTGCGCCCAGAAGAACGGCGACGGGGACACTGGAGCCAGGCACCGCATGCGTCGACACAAGCGGATAACAGCACAAGGCGCCGCAAATGCCCCCGCTGATTAGGCGACTGGCGAGTGGTGTCATGTTCATTCGGGGAACGACTATGGGATCCAGATCTATAGGAGCTTGGTCGCGACCGCTAATTGCATGCAGGGAATGCGATTCGCGCAAGTGCCCTGGCGTTCGGGCACTTCAGTCGCAAATCGGGGCGCCGCCGCCGCGACCCGGCCCGCGCATCCAACTCGCCCAGCAAGGCGACGGTGAAATCGCGGCCGCGCGGAATAAGCCGTGCGGCTGCGCCTCCAAATCCGAAGCGCACATCCGCGCCTCCTCGAGCATCATCCTCATGGAACACTACGACATTATCATCATCGGAAGCGGCGCTGGCGGGGGCACGCTCACCCTCAAACTCGCCCCGACCGGAAAGCGAATCCTCCTGATCGAGCGGGGACCCTACGTGCCGCGCGAGAAGGAGAACTGGAGCACCCGCGCCGTCAACGTGGAGGCGCGCTACAACACGAAGGAGGAGTGGCTCGCCAGCGACGGCACGAAGCTTCATCCCC
Source organism: uncultured Opitutaceae bacterium (assembly GCA_964574435.1). Classification (GTDB taxonomy): domain Bacteria; phylum Verrucomicrobiota; class Verrucomicrobiia; order Opitutales; family Opitutaceae; genus Palsa-1447. The sequence goes on along the minus strand of CAZNNO010000009.1, from coordinate 69,383 downwards.
ACACGAATTACTACGTCGGAGGCAACACGAAGTTCTTCGGCGCGGCGCTCTTCCGGCTTCGCGAGCAGGACTTCGGCGAGCTGCGCCATCATGGCGGCATCTCGCCGGCATGGCCAATTTCCTACCGGGACATCGAACCGCACTACGCCGCGGCGGAGGAGATCTTTCACGTCCACGGCTCCCAGGGCGAGGACCCAACGGAGCCCTGGCGAAGCTCGCGGTTCCCTTACGACGCGATCAGCCACGAACCGCGGATACAGAAGCTGCACGACGACCTGGTGCGGACGGGCCACAGGCCGTTCCACACGCCTCTTGGCGTGAAGCTGAATGAGGCCGACCCGCGGCGCAGCCCGTGCATCCGGTGCAATACGTGCGACGGATTCCCGTGCCTCGTGAACGCGAAGGCCGACGCGCAGACCTGTGCCGTCGATCCTGCACTTGAGTACCCCAACGTCACCCTGATGCCCGAGACCCTGGTCACGCGCCTTGAGACGGGCGCCTCCGGGCGCCTTGTCACCCGGGTTCACGTGCAGCGTTCCGGGAACGGCGGCGCCTACCCGATCAGCGCGGATCTGGTTGTCCTGTCGGCAGGGGCGATCAATTCGGCTGCCCTCCTTCTCCGCTCCTCGAGCGACAGGCATCCGCGCGGCCTTGCCAACGGCTCGGACGTCGTCGGACGACACTACATGGGGCACGTCAATTCCGTGATGCTCGCGATCTCCCGGGAGCCGAACCCGACCCGGTTCCAAAAGACACTTTCCCTTAACGACTATTATTTCGCCACGAAGGAATGGGATTTCCCCATGGGCCACATCTCTTTCGTCGGGAAGATGGACGGCGTGACCCTCTCGGCGGGGGCCCCTCCGCTCGTGCCGGGCATGACGCTTGAAATCATGGCCAAGCACTCGCTTGACTTCTGGCTAACCTCGGAGGACCTGCCCAGCCCGGACAACCGCGTGACCCTGGACCGGGACGGGAAGATCGTGCTCGCCTACCGTCCGAACAACGAGGAGGGCCACAAGCGCCTGATCGCGAAGCTCAAGTCGCTAATGCGGGACATCGACTGCACGGCCATCGTGCCGCGGCAGCTCTGGGTGGGCCAGAGGATCCCCCTGGCCGGGGTTGCTCATCAGAACGGCACGATCCGCTTCGGCCACGACCCGAAGACCTCGGCGCTCGATGTGAACTGCCGGGCGCACGAGGTCGATAACCTCTATGTCGTCGATGGCAGCTTTTTCCCGTCCAGTTCCGCCGTTAATCCGGGCCTCACCATCATGGCGAACGCCCTGAGGGTCGGCGACCACCTGATATCGAGGCTGGGATGAGCCGTCGTCACACCTGGATGATGGCACCTCCCGCCCCGGCGCTCCCCCTGTGGTTTCTCGCGGCCCTATTCGTCGCAACGAGCGCATCCGCCCAGACGCGGTCCGTGGGCCCCGTCGTGATCACGGTCTCGGACCTGGACCGTTCCGCAGGCTTTTATTGCGACGCACTTGATTTTTCGCCCGTCGCGGGCTCGGTGTCCGAGCGCTGGGGCGAGGAGCTCGAGCGCACCACCGGGGTCTTCGGGGCGCGGGCACGGTCGGAACGCCTGAGCCTCGGAGCCGAGGAAATTGAGCTCGTTGAGTTCCTCGCGCCAGAGGGAGCGCCTTTCCCGCAGGGAACACGCAGTAACGACCGTTGGTTTCAGCACATAGCCATCGTCACCTCGGACATGGACCGCGCCTATGCCCACCTGCGCGCCCTTCACGTGCGCCACGGATCCCCTGCCCCGCAACGCCTTCCGGACTGGAACCCGAATGCCGGCGGCATCGAGGCTTTTTATTTTCGCGATCCGGACGGGCACCACCTTGAGGTCATCCATTTTCCAGATGGGAAGGGCGACCCACGATGGCAGCACGCCGACACGGGCCGGCTGTTTCTCGGCATCGACCACACCGCCCTGGTCGTCTCGGACACCGAGCGGAGCCTCGCCTTCTACCGTGACGTGCTCGGGCTAGGGGTTTCGGGAACCTCTGAGAACTTTGGGCCCGAGCAGGAGCGGCTGAACAATGTCTTTGGCGCGCACCTTCGCATCACCTCCCTTCGGATCCCGGGAAGCCTCGGGGTCGAGCTCCTGGAATATCTTTCCCCTGGGGACGGTCGCCCGATGCCCCCGGACGCGCGGCTCAACGACCTCGTGGCCTGGCGCACCACCGTGGCGACGTACAGCCCGAGGGCCGCGGCGGACAAGCTGCTGCGCGCTGGCGGCCGCCTCGTCTCGACCCAATCGCCCAATGAGGATCCGGCGGACCTCCTTGTGCGTGATCCCGACGGCCATGTCGTTGAGCTCCAGCGGCGGTAGGACCAACGGGGCCGCGCCCCCTAACTGGCGCGAGTACCTGATCGAGGCCGCAGGCCTCGGCCTTTTCATGATCTCGGCGAGCATCTTCGCGGTGCTGCTCGAGCATCCCGCCTCCCCCTTCCACGCCTTGATTCCGAGCGCCCTGCTTCGGCGCGCAATCATGGGCGCCGCAATGGGGGCGACCGCCATCGCCCTGATCTACTCGCCCTGGGGCCAGCGGTCCGGGGCTCATTTCAACCCCGCCGTCACGCTCACGTTCTTCTGGCTCGGCAAGGTCGCACACCGGGACCTCGTGGGCTACGCCGTCGCCCAATTCCTTGGCGGCTCACTCGGAATGGCAGCGGCCTCACTGGCGATCGGCCGGTGGCTCGCGCATCCGGCCGTGTACTTCGTGGTCACCCGGCCCGGGCCGGCGGGCCCGGCCGGCGCGTTCGGCGCGGAGTTCGCGATCACCTTTATCCTGATGGGGGTCGTTCTGACATTCTCTAACACGCCGAGCATCGCCCGCTACACAGGCGTGGCCGCGGGCGCCTGTGTGGCCCTCTTCATCACGTTGGAGGCACCATACTCCGGCATGAGCCTCAATCCCGCGCGAACGCTCGCGAGCGCGATCGCCGCCCGAGACATGACGGCACTCTGGGTTTATCTCGTGGCGCCGCCGCTCGGCATGATCGCAGCGGCGGCGGCGTACCGCGCGCGCTACGGTCTTCGGCGCGTCAGGTGCGCCAAGCTCAGGCACGTGGACCGGATGCGATGCATCTTCTGCGAATACTCCCAGAAATCGTTGCCTCCCGAAACTCCCCCGCTCTGAGCAAGGAATCGGCCGATTTATTCCCGGGAAAAGCCTTTTTTTGCAGAGGGAATAAATTGGTTAACGGGCCATCTAATCCGCATCCCCTTCGACCCAATCCCAACCTTCATCATGAGCCCGACAATAGATCCCGAATTCGTAAAACAGAACTTCCCCGAGCCGGTGATGCCCGCCTGCTCGATCTCCAAGGTGCTCCGCGGCCAGCGTGCAATCGTCACCGGCGCCAGTTCCGGGATCGGAAAGGCCATCGCGATCGCGCTCGGCCACGCCGGCGCGGACGTGATGGTGAACTATGTCTCCGGCCCGGAGGACGCGGAAGCCGTCGCCGAGGAAATCCGCCGCTGCGGCGCAAAGGCCATCATCCACAAGGCTGACGTGAGCAGCGAAGCGGACGTCCAGGGCATGTTCGCCCTCGCCCGCGAGCATTTCGGGACGGTGGACATCCTCGTCAACAACGCCGGCATTCAAAAGGATGCGCCCTTCGACCAACTCAGCCTGGCACATTGGCAGCGGGTCATCGATGTGAACCTGACCGGGCAGTTCCTTTGCGCCAGGGAGGCCGTGCGCGAGTTCAAGCGGCGGGGGGTGCGAAAGGAGGTCTCATGCTCGGCCGGCAAGATCATCTGCGTGTCGTCCGTCCACGAGGTTATCCCCTGGGCCGGCCACGTGAACTACGCCGCGTCAAAGGGCGGAGTAATGCTCATGATGAAGAGCATTTCACAGGAGGTCGCCCCCTGGAGAATCCGAGTCAACAGCATCGGCCCGGGCGCGATCCGCACGCCCATAAACACCGAGGCCTGGGGAACACGTGGAGCCTATGAGGCGCTGTTGAAGCTGATCCCGTACAAGCGCATCGGCGAGGCCGAGGAGATCGGCCGCGCCGCGGTGTGGCTCGCCTCCGACGATTCCGACTACGTGAACGGGACCACCCTTTTCGTGGACGGAGGCATGACGCTCTACCCCGGATTCGATACCGGAGGCTAGGCCGATTGCCGAGCCGACCATGACCGCACGCTTTGCTAACCAGGAATGGCTGGAGCCCGACGGCCTGGGCGGATTCGCCTCGGGCACGGTCGCCCTCGCCCGCACGCGTCGCTACCATGCGCTGCTCTTGCGCGCGGCAGACTCCCCGTCGAACCGGTTTGTGCTCGTCAATGGGCTCGACGCCTTCGTCGGGGCGGGGCCCGATCGCGTGGCGCTGAGCGCCCAGCGCTACCAGCCGGGTGTCACGGCTCCCGATGGGGCCGATTCCATAAGGAGCTTCGAGGGTGAGCCGTGGCCGACGTGGTCTTTTTCGATTCGCGGCGGCCGCGAGGTCCGCCAGGAGGTATTCGCGGTGCGCGAGCCTGCGGCAACGGTTGTCATTTGGAGTCTCGTGGGTGACAAGGCGGACCTGCCGCTCGAGGTCCGTCCCTTTTTTTCAGGCAGGGACCTGCACTCAACCCACCATGAGAACCGGGAGTTCCGCTTTGAGCCCGAGCGTATCGGCGGCCTGCTCCGTTGGCAGCCGTACCCCGGCGTGCCGGCGGTCTCGGTGAAGTCGAACGGCTGCTACACCCATGCTCCCGAGTGGTACCGTCAGTTCCTTTACGAGGAGGAGAGCGCCAGGGGCCTCGACGCCAGCGAGGATCTTGCAGCGCCAGGAGTCTTTTCCTGGAATCTGGGAGACGGCCCCGCGGTGCTAATCCTCGCTGCGCCGATGACAGGCGAGGGCTACGGCGACTTCTTCCAGAACCCCGCGGCCTCGGTCGCCAAAAAATGGCGCGAGGCTGAGCTCAGGCGGCGGGGCGCCTTCGCCAGCGCCCTCCACCAGGCTGCGGACGACTACATCGTGCGGCGCGGCACCGGGCATACGATCATCGCAGGTTACCCCTGGTTCACCGATTGGGGGCGCGACACGTTCATCAGCCTGCGCGGGCTCTGCCTGGCTACGGGCTGCCTGGACACGGCCCGTTCCATCCTGCTCGCATGGTCCGGCGCCGTCTCAGAGGGGATGCTGCCCAACTTCTTTCCGGACGGCAACGGCCGGCCGGAGTACAACTCCGTCGACGCCTCGCTCTGGTACATCGTCGCCGTCCACGACTATATCGAGGCGATGCTCGTCGCGGGCAGGCCGGCCGCCGACGGCGAGCTGAGGAGCCTGCTCGAGGCCGTCGAGGCGATCGTGGAGGGCTACGCTCGAGGTACCCGGTTCGGCATAGGCGCCGACGAGGACGGGCTGCTCAGCGCCGGACAGCCCGGAGTGCAGCTCACGTGGATGGACGCGAAGGTGGACGACTGGGTGGTCACGCCGCGCATCGGGAAGCCGGTCGAAGTCCAGGCGCTTTGGATCAACGCCCTTCGGATTGCCGCAAAATTCAATCCGGGATGGGCGGACCTTGCGGAGCGGGCGAACGCCTCCTTTCTCCTCAGGTTTTGGAACCCCGCGCTGGGATGCCTCTTCGACGTCGTCGACGCTGACCACCGCGCAGGCCGGATCGACGCCAGCGTGAGACCGAACCAGATCCTTGCGATTGGCGGCCTGCCGTTCGCGCTGCTCTCAGGCGAACGGGCGGAAGGCGTCCTGCGAATCGTGGAGGAGCGGCTGCTCACCCCTCTCGGCCTCCGCTCCCTTGACCCGGGGCATGCCGACTACCGGGCCCGCTATGCCGGTGGCGTGCGCGAACGCGACGGTGCCTACCACCAGGGCACCGTCTGGCCCTGGCTCATCGGTGCGTATGCCGAGGCGTGGCTGCGGGTGAAGGGAAATACGCCGCTCAATCGAACCGAGGTTCGCCAGCGCCTGTTGGCGCCGATCCACGCCCATCTCGGCACCTCGGGCCTGAGGCACGTGAGCGAGGTCGCCGACGGCGACGCTCCCCACACGCCCGGCGGCTGCCCGTTCCAGGCGTGGTCCCTTGCCGAGCTGATCCGGCTGGAGAGCCTGGTACTCCGCGCCGATCCCCGAAAACCTACACCCCCTGTTCGCGCCGTCCCCGGCCGCGGTTCCAAGCGCTCCTAACACCCAAACCCGTGCCCCAATCAACCCCATCCGCAGGCAATCCTCCCATCCAACGCCCCGTAGCCACCGCCGAGGGCCAGCGCCTGGCCGAGGACCGTGCGCGGGCCAAGAACTGGAAGCGCTGGGGCCCCTACCTCTCTGAGCGCCAGTGGGCCACGGTTCGCGAGGACTATTCGCCCGACGGCACCTGCTGGGACTATTTCCCGCACGACCACGCCCGAAGCCGTGCCTACCGCTGGGGCGAGGACGGCCTGCTGGGCTTCACCGACCGCGAATGCCGCCTGTGCTTCGGACTAGCCCTCTGGAATGGACGCGACCCAATCCTCAAGGAGCGCCTCTTCGGGCTTACCGGACCCGAGGGAAACCACGGCGAGGACGTGAAGGAACTCTACTACTACCTCGACTCCACCCCGACCCATTCGTGGATGCGGGCGCTCTACAAGTACCCGCAGGCGGAGTATCCCTACGCAAAGCTTCTCGAGGAGAACCGCCGCAGGGGCATCGGCGGCCTGGAATACGAGGTGTCCGACACCGGTGTGTTCGACGGAGGCCGCTATTTCGACGTGTTTGCCGACTATGCGAAGGCGGGAGCCGACCGCATGCTTGTCCGAATCAGGGTCGCCAATCGTGGTCCCTCCGCGGCCTCCATCCATGTCCTTCCGCAGGCGTGGTTCCGCAACATGTGGACCTGGGGCTGCACGCTTGAGGGCGTGGCCAAGAAGCCCATCCTCTCGCTTGCCGGCGATCTCACGCTAACCGCCGACCACGAGACGCTGGGATCCTTCAACATCGCCTACGCCCCGTCGTCCGGCGGCACAGTACCCGTCCCGCTTTTCACGGAGAACGAGACCAATTCCGAGCGCCTGTGGGGAGCGCCAAACCCGTCCCCCTACGTCAAGGACGCCTTCCACCGCTTCGTCGTCAAGGGGGAGCGTGCCGCGGTGAATCCCGCCCATACAGGCACCAAGGCCGCGCTTGACTACGCCCTCGAAATCCCGGCGGGAGGGGAGCAGACAATCGAATTTCAGCTCTACGCGCGCGGGGAGCAGCCCGTGGCGTTCGGGCGCGCCTTCGATCGGGAGATGAAACGTGCGGAGCGCGAGGCCGACGAGTTCTACGCTCGCATCGTCCCGGCCGGGTCGACGCCCGACGAGAGCAACGTGATCCGGCAGGGATATGCGGGCCTGCTCTGGTCGAAGCAGTTCTATTACTATGTCGTCGATCACTGGCTCGAGGGCGACCCCTCCACGTTGCAGCCGCCCCGCTCGCGGACGAACGGCCGCAACAGCGAATGGCGCCACCACCACAGCCGCGACATCATCTCGATGCCAGACAAGTGGGAGTACCCCTGGTTCGCGGCCTGGGATCTCGCGTTCCACATGATCCCGTTCGCCCGGATCGATCCCGAATTCGCCAAGGGCCAGCTGCTGCTCTTCCTTAGGGAATGGTACATGCACCCGAACGGCCAAATCCCCGCGTACGAGTTTGCGTTCGGAGACGTCAACCCGCCCGTTCACGCCTGGGCTGCGTGGAGGGTCTACAAAATCTCCGGCCGCCGGGGCGAGCGCGACCGGGCGTTCCTTGAGAGCGTATTCCAGAAGCTGCTCCTGAACTTCACCTGGTGGGTCAATCGCAAGGACTCGGAGGGCAAGAACCTGTTCTCCGGCGGCTTCCTCGGCCTCGACAACATCGGCGTCTTCGACAGGGGCCAGCCCATCCCGGGGGGCGGCCACCTCCGCCAGGCCGACGGCACGGCCTGGATGGCCTTCTATGCCAACACTATGCTCTCGATGGCCCTGGAGCTCGCCCGCAATTCGGATGGCACTGTCAACACCGCCTACGAGGACATGGCCTCAAAGTTCTTCGAGCATTTCGTGCAGATCACCGACGCCATGAACAGCGCCGGGGGCACGGGCCTCTGGGACGAGCAGGATGGGTTCTACTACGACCAAATTGATTTCGGCAGCCACACGATGCCGCTCAGGACGCGCTCGCTCGTGGGTCTCCTGCCGCTCATCGCCGTCGAGGTGCTGGATCGCGACCAGATCGACGCGCTCCCTGGATTCCGGAAGCGCTACGAGTGGTTCCTGCGCCACCGTCCCGAGCTATCCCGGCACATCTCGAACGCTGAGGCCGACTGCGAATTGGGACACCGCAGGGCGCTCCTCGCCATCCCCTCGCGCGAGCGCCTGGTCCGGGTGCTCCGGTACATGCTCGACGAAACCGAGTTCTTCTCGCCGCATGGAATCCGGGGCGTGTCCAAGCATCACGAGAAGCATCCGTTCACGTTTGCCGCCGACGGCCGCGAGCTGCGGCTCGATTATACGCCGGCGGAGGGCAACAGCTACCTTTTTGGCGGCAACTCTAACTGGCGCGGACCGGTCTGGTTTCCCGTCAACTACCTGCTGGTGGAGGCTCTCGAGCGCTATCACAGCTACTACGGGGACGGGCTCGTGGTCGAGATGCCGGCGGGCTCTGGCAGAATGGTGACGCTCGGGGACGCAGCTCTCGAACTCCAGAGGCGCCTCGGCTCGATCTTCCTAGCCGACGGGAGCGGCCGGCGGCCCGTTCACGGCGACTGCGAGCTTTATGCCAGCGACCCCCATTTCCGAAACCTGATGCTGTTCTACGAATATTTTCATGGCGACACCGGTCGGGGTGTCGGCGCGAGCCATCAGACAGGCTGGTCGGCGTTGGCAATAAGGTGTCTGGAGGACAGCGCCCAAGGGCGAGATTCGGACAAGCAGTAGCGTCGCCTTGCGCTCACGGGCACACCGCGGAACGCGCGGTTGCCGCCCTTGGGAATCGATCCAGACTGCGTGCTGCCGCTCCTTGGAGCCAGAGCTGTGTTGGTGTGAGTGGCAGCCCCTGAGTTGGGGTGCCTCGAGTCAAAAAAGCCACGGCTATCATGGCATATTGGCGCACATTCCCGCCTTACCCAAATTCGTGACAGGATGGTGCCGTGCCAACCCCTTCCGGCGCAACCGCCAAGCAGGCCCCGGTCCGCGGTCTCGCGCCTCGCTAAAAAGGCCGCTTCCCCGCCTGCCTATACGGCCGCAAATCTTTTCCGGCTCGCCAGGGCAATGCCGAGCAAGCCGAGTCCAACCAACAGCGCTGTTGGCGCCGCATCGGGAACCTGCGCCCCGGGTACCGCCTGCCAAGACCCAGTGAGATCCGCCGACATGGCTCCGTCCGCACCGTCTATCTCGCTTATCACTAGGTTCGCCCCCGACAGCTCAACGACGTTTTCCCCAAACCCCGCCAAGGAGGGACCGACGCTCCAAGCAATGAACATGTCGGTGATCTGCGATGGATTCCATGCAAAGTCGGGCTGAAGCAAAATGGCCGACGACGGATCGAAAGAGAAGCCGCCCTGCGGAGTGAATATTCCGGCCGCGACAATGTCGGTCAGGGAACCCGCTGCATTTGAGGACGAATCCAGCACGATTAAGCCGCCGAAATCCGCTGCGCCCCCGGTCCATTCGTAGGACTGGTCGGCACGAGCTTCAACCCCCATGCCGACGATCACGGCACAGATTAGCGCAGAACGGATGGATTTCATAGTCTTATGGAAATTGGGTAATGTATCATTTTGGAATCGGGATTGCTTGAGCGGTCAACCGTGGGTAAGTTGAGGGCATGAAACCGGACATGAACCAGATCGCAGCACGAGTTGTCGCGCAGGCAACGCACGGCGAGTTCTCGCCAGTCCCCTCAGTGAAGCCCAAGAACCGCGCCGCCGTGGCCCTCGGAAGGCGAGGCGGACGTGTCGGAGGACCGGCCCGCGCCGCGTCCCTGACGCCTGAGCAAAGAGCTGCGATAGCCAAGAAGGGCGCGGAGGCGCGGTGGGGTGCGAAGTCATGAAAGCCAATGAATTTGAGGAGGACTTGGAGGGCCTCCAAGAATAGGTCGAAAAACTTATTTTCGATCTGCAAGCGCAGACAAAACTCGTCTCTGATCTTGTCCCGGCCGTAATGGCTTATCGCTATCTAATCCAGATTGGGGACGAGGCGCTCCTAGAGGCCCTGTCAGAGGTAGCGAAAAAGCTCTCACTAAATTCTCAAGATTTGAGCGAAGTTCAGCCGATGTTTTCCGCAGCCCGGCGACGGCTAATTTCAAAGAAGCTATCCGAAATTGGATCCTCGAATCCGCAAGAGGCCGCTTTAATTCGCGACGTGTTGAGCCATTGGTAGGTGATAGTTTTGTAACTCGTTCTTTTGCTAGTATTTGTTTCATGTTTTTGATGATATAAAATGCTTGACCGCTAAACGATATTTCGTATCGTGAAAGGCATGAACCAACTGCCCATCGAAAACCGAGCCCGCATCCTTTCTTGCCTCGTTGAAGGGGTCAGCATTCGGGCAACTGCTCGCCTTTGCGGAGTCGCCATCAACACGGTCGTCAAGCTCCAGATTGAAGCCGGGCAAGCGTGCTCGGAGTACCAAGACGGGGCGTTCCGCAACCTCACCTGCAAGCGGATTGAGTGCGACGAAATTTGGTCTTTCTGCTACGCGAAAGAGAAGAACGTGCCCGAGGACAAGCGAGGGCAGTTCGGCTACGGCGACGTTTGGACTTGGACGGCCATTGACGCCGAAACGAAGCTGATCCCGTGCTGGCTGGTCGGCAACAGGAACACGGGCGCTGCGGTTGAGTTCATGCACGACTTGGCTTCCCGCCTCACCCACCGCGTCCAGCTTACCACAGACGCCCACAAGCCCTACTTGGTCGCCGTCGAGAGCGCGTTTGCTGGCGACGTTGACTACGCCCAACTCGTCAAAATCTTCGAGGACGGTTCCAGAGGAGGACGTTCCAGCCCCCCGAAATGCACGGGCACCAAGGTTTCGGTTGTCACCGGCAAGCCCCAGTCGGGCGGGATTTCCACAAGCTATGTGGAGCGTCAAAACCTGACGATGCGTATGGGAATGCGCCGGTTCACCCGCCTTACAAACGGATTCTCCAAGAAGGTCGAGAACCATGGACATGCCTTGGCACTCTACTTCATGCATTACAATTTTTGCAGGATTCATACGACGCTTCGGGTCACCCCGGCGATGCAGGCGGGTGTTGCGGATCAGGTTTGGGAGATGACGGACGTGGTTCGGATGATGGATTCCATGAGTCAGGAGAAGGCGGCGTGAATTTAGATCGTTCCGCTACTTCTCGGCTCACTTGATCAGCCACCTTTTTAATCTCCTCAGAAATTACTGAGATCAGCATTTGAGGCATTTTCTTATCGAGAGCTTCCGTGGCCCTAGCGTAAACGTCCAGAATCCATGGTGGAAATGAAAACGGGTAGCCATTCCATCCATCGTTCACGATCAAGTGCTGAACTGGGCCGCCGCATGCGTCGTCGAATTTCTTGCATTTTTCTACCGCATAAACAGCCACGCCCAAGCCATCGCTAAAATTAAGCGAGGGTAGGTCGCATCCAGCTAAGACAAAACTTGCGATATTGTGGCCGCATCCGATGGCCTCAAAAGGGCGACGGCTTCGCTTTAGCCTGCCGTGATAAAAATCCCCCACGAATAGGTGCGGCTTATCTTGCCAATAGCATCCCAGTAGGACCGCAAAATGAAGGCTGTCTAAATGCCTTTGCTTGGCCTCTAGGGTCATTACCCCGTCATCGACGTACTCTAGAAACTTGATCCGCGTTTCCCTGAAGGATTCCTCTGCGACGTTTGCGATATCCTGAGAGCTCTCAACGACAGCATTCAAAGCTCTCCGTTCGAAAATGTCTTGAAAGTAATTGGCTGAATCCAAAACCCCCGAAATCCCAACCATTGCATGCACATGATTCTTGAACTGGACGGAGCTAAGTTTGGGTTCATCCCACCGTTTAAACGTGTCCCCGATTAGGCCCATCTGGCTGTCGCTGGCGAAAATCAGGGTATCCTTGCATGCGAAACCAAGTACAATGGTCATACGCTTGCTAGGGTCCGCCTTCGACCCCCTTCGGGTCAACGACGATGGATAAGCGGGATGGCAAAAACGGCCTGGAAGTGCCCCTCGCACTTAACGGCCCTCCCGTTGGGGATTTGGGGCATCTCCCGCACCCCAAACTGATACACTACGGGAAATTGCCTACTTCAGCAGGTTTAAGTTGGACCCAACACGGCATGAAACGGCAGCAAAAACAAAGCATTAATTGTGCCGCAAGTTTTTGGATTCAGCTATCAATCGGCATTCCAATATAAGCCATTCTACAGCGCTCATTACCAGATCAATCATCTTGAACTGCCTTTCGAGCGGCAAGAGTCACAACCCAAAAATCGTAAGAAATGCCGACAAAATTGGTTGTACGTTTACACTTTTCCAAATTTTGCGACGCCTCGATCCATGGGATGCAGCGCCTGGCAACTTCGCCTTCAGAGGAATCGGCAAAGCCAATCCTTTGCAGTATTGCCCGGAATCTCAGCGCCACGTGGGCTGTTCCTCGAGGTGCGCCGTATACATATTGATGTAGTGGACCAATCGTGGGCGGGTTCCCCGGTTGGGGCGGCTCCCATGGGGAAGGCCCTGGTGCCAGATTATGAGGTCGCCAGCGCGACCGGCGATGGGCTTTGAACCCAAGGCGTGAATGTCCTCCCTGCGAGGGTCGGTTCCCGGCGGCAAACTTTGAAGCCAGGCGGCGAGCCGCCGGTGAAATCCCGGCACGCAGGTGAAGGCCCCCTGCTCCGCCGGCGTGTCGGTCAGATAGAGGATCCCCTGCGTGCCGAAGGGCATCGGCGGATACAGGCTGACGTCCCAATGCAGGTCAGGCCCAGGGAATTTCCATCCGGGCCGCTCCGGCGGGTTGAAGCCCACGCGGTCCGTTGTGACCCAGAGGTCCGATGTTCCCCAGAGCTGCGCAAAGGCCTTGTGGATGCGCGGCGACCGCCGGTTCGCGTCCAGGGCGGCGTGCCGGAAAAGCTGCACCATGATTCCTTGGGTGCGTTCCGAGTACCAGGTGCCGGGTTCGTCCGGCCGCATGCCCAGATGCTCCCAGATCACCCGTTCGGTCGCTGCGCACATTTCTGCCGTAACGGCGTCGTGCACGATGACGTAGCCGTGCTCCTCCCAGAATGCCATATCGGCAGGCGAAAGCACCGGCGGCGCCGAGTCGACGGCCGCCTGGAGACGGCGGGACTCCTCCGGAGCCTCGGTCCCGGCGATTGCAGCATTGATGCGGGCCGCCTGCACGGGATCGGGCGCCCCCGCCGTGGCCACAATCCAACGCTCAAATTCCTCGAACGAAGGGCCCTTGCGGTACAGAAATTGCAGGGTCGGCTCGAGACCGAGGCCCAGCGCGTGGATCACCAGCATGTCGCGGTACGATTCGCCGGGAGCGCCGGCTGCGCGGGCCTGGCGCGCGGCCATGTGGCGCGACCAGAGCCGCTTGACCTGAAAGACGCCGAGGGAGCCGGGGTCGGTGGCCGCGGCGAGGGGTGTTGCGGGTGCGGACATGAATTTGTTGAGGATTTTTCCTTTACGCGGACGACCAGCCTGCCTACTGGTCTCTATTAGACAATGCAACGACGCGATTTCATCCGTGATCTTGCCGTTGGCGCGGCCGCCCTTGCGGTCGCCCCGTCCGTCGGCTGGCTTTCTAAGCCCCGAGCGGCGGCGGTGGGACCCGAGGGTTGGTCTGGAGCCGCATTCACCCGTTATCGCGGGACCTCTTTTGAAGTGGCGGGCCCGGAGGGAGCGCAACGCCTGACGCTTGACGACGTGAGTCACCGGCGATCCCAGGGCATAGAGACCGCCTCCCTGCGCTTCCGCGGGGATTCCCGCAGGCAGCTGGCCCAGGGCACCTACGATTTCGTGCACCCCGAGATGGGCCGCATGGCGGTCCTCGTCGTGCCCGGCTCGAAGTCCGGCGCCGATTGCTTCTACCGGGCGATTTTCAATCGCTTCGGTTGAAGCCCGCGGATAATCCCGGCGCGGCATTCGAGGCGTTTAGCGCCCGTGTGCAGGAGGAGCCCGAGCTGCTGGAGGATCTCGGCGTGTTTCAGGATGTGCAGAAGATGGCGGATCGGGCCGTCGAGCTTGGGCGGGCCAGGGGCCTGGTTTTCACGTCGCTCCAGGTCCGAGACGCCTGGTCGGCGGCCTGCGGATCCTGGCGCGGGCGGATCGGACCGTGAACAGCTCCCGGTGGCGCGACTGGATGCCGATCTCTGTCCGGCGGGGTCCGTCGGGACCCGTCGTCGACTGGGCCAATTTCCACGGCATACGTTTTACCGATCCCTTCTTCCAGCAGACGGTCAATCACGCCCTCGGCCATCCCGCGCGCATGCTGTTCCGAAGGGAATCCCCGATCGGTTTCCTGGAAACCCTCGCCCGCGATAGCCCAGGCATCCCGCCCACCGGATTCGTCTTTCACCTTTCGCGGTGCGGCTCGACGCTGGTTTCACAGATGCTGGCCGCCGTCGCTGCGAACATCGTCGTCTCCGAGCCGCCGCCCTTCGACCAGGTGCTCAATTTTCCGATGAGCGCCTCGGCGCCGGACCCGCGGATCGCCTCGCTACGGGGCCTCATGAGTGCATGGGCCCGGCCGCGCGGCGCCGAGACACGGTTCTTCGTCAAGTTCGACAGCTGGCATCTCCTGGAGTTGCCCGCGATCCTCGATGCCTTCCCCGGCGTGCCGTGGATCTTCCTCTACCGTGATCCAGTCGAGGTGCTGGTCTCTCACCACCGCGTGCCGGGCGCACAGACGGTCCCTGGCTTTGTCAATCCCCGGCGGCTTGGCCTAGATCCGGCCAGCGTCGACCCGGCCGCCGTCGGGGAATACGCCGCCCGCGTCCTGGCGCAGATTTGCAAGGCTGCATTGGCCTTCACTGGGCGAGGCCGGGGACTCCTCGTCAATTACCGCGAGCTGCCCGGGGCCGTGCCGGCCGCGATAGCCCGCCATTTCGGCGCCGAATTCACGCCGGAGGAGGAGGCGGGCATGGGCGCTGCCGCCCTCCGCGATGCCAAGAATCCATCGTTCGCCTTCCAAGCGGACTCAGCCGCCAAGCAGGAGGAGGCCACGGGGGAAATCCGGCGCCGGGCGCAGGTCTGGCTCGGCGGCCTGTACGAACAGCTGGAAACGGCGCGGCAGCGCTAGCCGCCCTGCTGGGCCTCGGCGCGCGCGGACTCCGACAGGAGCAGGTCGCTCAGCCACTCGTTGACGACGCAATCGATCACCAGGTGGATCCGGTCCGTCTCGCCCCGGTTGGCCACGCTGTGGAGCTCCGTGAAATCGTGGTACCAGCATTCCCCTTCCGCCATCACCACCCGCCGACCGGCAAACCGGAAATCCAGCTCGGGGTTCGTGCGCACCGGAATATGCAGGCGAACCTCCCCGTCCTTGAAGCTCAAGGCAAGGTCCCGGTGCTCCCTGATGACCGACCCGGCCTTCAGGCGCATGAACCGCACGGCCTGCTGGGGGCATCGGAAATACGCAAGAACCTCACGCACATAGGGACAACGATCCAGAAGCGGCGTGTCCTGCCATGTGGATTTGGCCGTGGGATCGGGGTAGATCTGCCGCGCCTGACCGCCGATCGAGCGCAAGGGGACGACACTCCAGTCGCCGGTATAGTATCCCTTGTTGAAATGCGGCACAAAATCATCCGTAAGAATCCGATCGAGATCGGCTTGCAGACGGACCGGGTCAAAGGTTACCGCGAGGCGCAGGCTGGATTGCATGGCAGGGAATGGGTGTCGGAAAAAATATTCGCAAATCACTTTTATTACTTGGACATATTAAGGATTGTCATCATTTATACCGCGTCCCGTTTTCCATCATGAGGTACACATCGTCCTCTGCGACCACAGAAAATCCGATTTGTGAGTACAACCTGATGGATGGATTGTCCCTCCTCACCGACAGCCGCAACGGCAGCCCGGTCCTGGCCGACTCCGCGAGCAGTCCCTCCAAAAGCCTCCGGCCGGTTCCCTTGCGCCGGTGCTCGGGCAGGAGGGCGATGTCGACGAGCATGATCTCCCCCTTTTCACGTGCGACGATCATGCTTCCCACGGGAATCCCGCCGCATCGGATTATTGAATACACGGCATCGGGGAAACGAGCGCGGTAGCCGCCCTGTTGCGCCATGAACTGCATTCTCAAGAAGCCATCCTGCTGTGCGCGGTCCCAGCCCCAGGCGGCCACCTCCTCGCGGCGGACGCCCGCGTAGACCTTGAAGAGGAAATCTTCGTCGCCCGGAGTCGAATCAACCAGAGTAACAATGTCGCCCACGAGGCGCCCATCACCTTCCAGACCTTCCCCGCAATGCAAGTCTTAATCTCCGGTACAAAAATCACAATCCCATGGCGGAACCGTTTATAGCAGAAATCAGAATGTTTGCCGGTAATTTCCCGCCGAACGGGTGGCAGTTTTGCAACGGTCAGACCATGTCGATCTCGCAGAATGCCGCTCTCTTCAGCCTCATAGGCACGACCTATGGTGGCAACGGCCAGACCACGTTTGCGTTGCCCAACCTGCAGGGCAGGATTCCGCTGCATTGGGGCACCAGCCCGGGCGGATTCACCAATGAAATTGGCCAGACTGGGGGTTCGACGACGGTCACGCTGAACGATTCGACGATGCCCGCCCACAGCCATCAGCTTTTAGCGAGCAGTGACGCGCCGACGCTCGGGAGCCCGAACGGCAACTTTTTGAGCCAGCCCCTGCGCAACGGGCCGCCACTTTACGCCCCGACGTCCGACGTGACACTGTTCCCCGGGTCGGTGAACCTGACCGGGGACAGTCAGCCGTTCACCCGCGAACAGCCCTACCTGGTCGTCAGTTTCATCATCGCGCTTTTCGGCATATTCCCAAGCCGCAACTGAACCATCCCCATGGGCTCTCCTTACCTAGGTGAAATCAGAATCTTTGCGGGAAATTTCGCGCCCCGCGGCTGGGCGTTCTGCAACGGCCAGATCCTGGCCATCAACCAGAATCAGGCGCTTTTCGCCCTTGTGGGAACCACCTACGGAGGCAATGGCGTGAATAACTTCGCCCTCCCCAACCTCCAGAGCAGCGTCCCGATGTCGCAGGGACAGGGACCGGGGCTTTCTCCCCGCGTCATAGGCCAAGCACTTGGCTCGCAGAATACCAGCCTTAATTCCGAAAATCTTCCGACGCACACCCATCAACTGCTGGCGAGCAGTGCTGCGGGGACCACGCGAACTCCGTCATCGAGTACAGCGCTGGCCGACGTGGGTCGCAATCAGGCCATCTACAACGCCGGCGGAAGCAGCGTGGCCCTGAATCCGGCCGCGCTCGGCATCTCAGGCAGCAGCCAGCCCGTCAGCAATCTCCAGCCGTATCTGGCCTTGAGCTTCATCATTGCACTCGAGGGAATCTTCCCATCTCGCAACTAAAGCCGTCCCATGTCCGAACCATTTCTAGGCGAAGTTAGGGTCTTTTCCTTCAATTTCAATCCCACCGGCTGGTTCCAGTGCCAGGGCCAGCTCCTCGCGATTTCCCAGTATACCGCTCTCTTTTCCATTCTTGGCACGACGTATGGCGGCAATGGAGTGAACAACTTCGCGCTTCCGGACTTTCGCGGCCGAGTGCCGATCCACCAGGAAGGGGGGGTCTACGATCTTGGCCAAGCGGGCGGCGCTGAGTCGGTGACGCTCCTTCAGACGAACATGCCCCAACATACCCACAGCCTGGGCGCAAGTAGCGGCGGCGCCACGACCCAGAATCCTTCGGGCGCATTCCTGGCACAGCCCGCGCGCAGCGGGCCGGAAATCTACGACGCAGTGGCCCCCACTGTCGCTCTTGCGGGAGCATCTATCGGTGCCGCAGGCGGCAGCGTGCCGGTTTCGACGCTTCAGCCAACCGTGGTCCTCAACTTCTGCATCGCCTTCCAGGGTATCTTCCCCTCCCGCAATTGATTCATTCGCCATGGTTCTCCGGCCGGACTCAACACCTCTTCCACGTCATGACATCCGTCTTCGGCCGGTCGCTGGGCCGATTTAGCAGCAACCTTCTCCTCCTCGCGGTCAGCTTCGGGCTGACCGTGGGCGTGCGCGCCGCCGTGAATGGCGACGCGGAAGTCTCCGACGCCGGTACAAGCGCCGCTTCGGCCGCTGTAATCAACGCTGCCGGCTCCGGCGGCGCGCGCACGGTCGTCACCGGAGACGGCGTTGGCAGCGGCGTGAGTCTCAATAATCCCACCCTTGTCACGGTGGCGCCAAACGGGACGGTCTACTACTACGATACGACAGCCTCGGGCACGGCCCTTGGCGTTTTCTCCATAAATCCCGCGACCGGAGCCCGCGCGCTCGTGTCAGGCGACGGCGTCGGGACCGGACCGGCGTTTGTCGCCGTCAGCGGCCTGGCCTGGGACCTGGCGACATCGAGCTTGGTCGTGTCCGATTCAGGTTCCTCCGCGAACAACTCCGGAATCCTGGGCGTGGATCCTTCCTCGGGCAACCGCACGCAGATTACGGGCAACGGCCTCGGGAGCGGGGCGGCCATTGACAATCCCCAGTTCGCAACCGTGGCTGCCAACGGCACAATCTACTACTATGAGACGACGGCATCGGGCACGGCGGATGGAGTGGTCGCGGTCAATCCAGCCAACGGTGCGCGCACGCTGGTCTCTGGAGGAAGCGGTCCCCTCGGCTCCGGCTCCGCCTTCGTGGCCGTGACCGGGCTGGCGTGGGACCTTTCGACCTCCACCCTGATCGCCTCGGACGCAGGGACATCGTCATCTAACTCGGGAATCATCCGTGTCGATCCCTCGACCGGTGACCGGACTTTCGTCACCGGCAACGGCGCCGGAAGCGGCGTGGCTCTGGACGTACCCGAATTTGCCACCGTGACCCTGGGCGGGACAATCTACTACTTCGAGGAGGGCGCCAGCGGCACGGCCAACAGCGTGATCTCGGTCAATCCCACAGGGGGAGCCCGGAGCATTCTTTCGGGCGACGGCGTCGGCTCGGGCACGGCCTTCATCGCGCCGACCTGGGTGGCGGCCGCGAACCTGGCTCCGGTGATTTCCGACGCGTCGCTCGCGGCAAGCGGCACGGTCGGCGTCGGCTTCGTGACCTATACCATCTCGGCAATCGATTCGCCCGTGTCCTTCAGCGCGATCGGCCTGCCGTCCGGTTTGCTCCTTAATCCGGCCAACGGCCAAATTACCGGGATTCCCAGCCAGGCCGGGGTGTTCGACGTGACGATCGGCGCGACAAACGCCGCAGGGACGGGAACGGCCACGCTGGTGATCACGATCAGCTCAGTCACGTTGACGGTCAGCCCGGGCAGCCTGCCGGGCACGTCGATCGGAGCCGCCTACTCGCAGACGATCACGGCCTCGGGCGGCACGCCGCCCTACAGCTTCTTGGTAACCTCGGGTACTCCGGTCCCGGGTCTCCTCCTGTCGAGCGGGGGCGTCCTGTCAGGCGGACCGACGACGGCGGGAACGTTCACCTTCACGGTGACGGCGACCGACAGTTCAACGGGTGTCGGCGCACCGTTCACGGGGAGCCAGGCTTATACCGTGGTGGTTGCGCAGGCCTCCCAGACGATCAATTTCACGACGATCGGCACCGTCATGCAGGGCCTGCCCTACACCCTGAGCGCGACTGCCTCCTCAGGTCTTCCCGTGACTCTCACCGTTCTGAGCGGCGACGCCACGATCACCGGGACGAGCCTTAAGATCCTGAATCTCCTCCCGGTGACGATCGTTGCCAGCCAGGGCGGCAATGCCACCTATTCAGCCGCCGCCAGCGTGACACAGACGGTGACGGCAATCCCTGCAAACACCCGTTCGACGGCCAAGGTGGCCACTCCGGGATCCGGCAGCGCCGCTGCGTTGGGTGCCCCGGAGGCGTCGGGCGCCACGCTGCTTGCGGTCTCGCCTGCCTCACTGACGGTTGGAGCGGGTGCGAGCCCAACGCTGAGCGTCTCGGCGTCGGGCACGGTCCAATGGCTGTTCAATGGTGCCGCCATTGGCGGGGCCACCGGGCCAACGCTCACCCTCGCCAGTATCGGAACAAATCAGGCCGGGACCTACACGGCCGTCGTCACGAATCCGGATGGCTCGATTGGGACCGGTGCGGCCATCGTGGGCGTCACGGCCGACGCCCGCCTCATTGACGCCTCCACCCGCGCCCATGTCGGCGCCACCGACGATCAATCCCTTTTGACGGGATTCGCGGTAGCCGGAATCGGCCCCGAGCCGCTGCTGATCCGCGGCATCGGTCCATCGCTGGACCTCTTCCAGGTCGCAGGCCCGCTCGCGAGCCCCCAGCTTTCGCTTTACGATGTGTCCGGGAGCCTCATTGCCGCCAACAGCGGCTGGAGCAGCCCCCTGGCCACAGGGCCGTCGCCAATCGCGGCCAGTGTTCAACCGGCCAGTTCGGCCCTTTTTGCGCAGCTCAACGTCTTCGGGCTGCCGGTCGGCTCCCCGGACTGCGCGTTGCTCGCAGACTTGCCGGCAGGAGTGTACACGGCCAAGCTTAGCGGCCTGAACCAGGCCACCGGTGTCGCAATGGCCGAGTTGACCGATGCCGGCTCCGGCGCCCCCACCTCCCACCTGACCAATCTGTCAGCGCGGGCCCAGGTTGGGAGCGGATCGAGCGTCTTGGTGGCGGGTTTTGTGGTATCGGGAACGACCTCGGAAACCCTCCTGATCCGCGGCGTTGGGCCGGCACTGGGCTCCTTCGGCGTAACGGGGACCCTGGCGGCTCCGCAGCTGACACTTTACGATAGCTCCGGCAACGTCATTGCGACCAATGTCGGCTGGTCCAACGCCAGCCTCCAGGGCAATTCAAGCGTCGCGGCCGGCGTCCAGGCGGCCACGGCGGCCGTGATCGCCAGCGTTGATGCGTTCGCGCTCCCTGCCGGTTCAGCCGATTCCGCTTTTGTCGCGACCCTGCCACCGGGCGCGTACACGGCCCAGGTGAGCGGTGTCAACGGGACCACCGGGACCGGATTGATCGAGGTCTACGACGTGCCGTCGTCGGCTCCCTGACGTTCGTGAGGCGGCCCGTGGCCGACCGCTCGATTGAGCGTGAGTCACTCCCGGGACACGCTATTCAGGGTGTCTGCCAGGGGTAGGGTTTGGGCATACCGCGTGGCGCTACCGTGAAATCCCGGCCGGAAAGTGTAAGGAATTTTCAAATCCAAGGCGCCCAGCCAGCGGTGCTCAATCCAGTGCAAAAATGCGTGGGAACTGTTATACGTAAGTTATTGTATATAAATTAATAATAAATTATTTGAGAGAATTCATAACTACCTGCCTACGACAATTCTCCTTATAATTTGTCAGATTATCTTACATTCCGTGACTTCAGCTCAAAAACAGGCCGGGCAGCGACTTCGTTATCTTATTGCAAAGTTGTTACTTATACAAAGACAACGCCCAAGCCATTGAATTGGCCCAACATTTGCATTTAGGGGGAGCAGTTTGGCAAAATTAACCATCCACCCACCGACCCCATGACACATTTCGACCCGAGAAAATTCCTGATAACTGCCGGGGCAATGGCGGTTGTTTGCCTTTCCCCGTCCGCACGTGCCGGCCAGAGCTACGACACGACCCCAGGATGGGACGGCGCTTCGAGCATTGGCGCATTTGGCCCGGCATCGGCGGATGACACGCCGACCTACGGTGAAACCTTCGTCGCGCCTGCCGGAAACACCTACCTCAACAGTTACACCTTCTACGTCGGGAGCTCAGACGGCGCCACGGGAGCGGATGGCTACCTTCCCGATGCCGTCGGCGACCAGTATTCCGTCATCGGCGAGGTCTTCAACTGGACGGGCGGCCTCCAGGCGGGCAACCCAAGCCAGGGCACCACGGGACCAGCGCTCTACACGAGCCCGAGCTTCACCGTCACTTCCGATGGCGCATTCGATGCGGTGACGGTCACGATCCCTGGCGGACTTTCACTTGTGGCGGGTGACAGCTACGTCGTCGATTTGACCGACCTCACCGGACCGAGCTCCAACTTCGGCGTTTTTGGCGACACCGAATTCGGCCATGTCGCCAACGACGGCGGCGGCGGGTTCAATTACTCGAACATCGGCGAGGTCGGCACCTGGGATGACGGTTATGACTTTGGCGACCTGGCATTCACGGCCAATTTTAGCAGCGGCTCAAGCGCCGTCCCGGACGCGTCCAGCACGGCCGCCCTGGTGGGCGTCGCCCTGGCAGGCCTCTCGCTCCTGGCTCGCCGCCAGCGCGCGTCGGCGAGGTCCTGAATCCTCTCCCCCGCCCCATTCCGCAGCCCCGCGCCCAGGGGAAAGCGGTGGCGCTTTCCAGGTGAAGGCGCGCCTGCAAGGGCTTAGGCCGTCGAGGCCATTCGCCGCGATCCTGCCGGTCTCGGGCTTCTGCGCCTGAAGCGACCGGGCCTTCTCAGGGGGTTTCCCAATTGCCAACAGCTCCCGGCGACCCGTGAATGGGGCATGAGGTTCCCCAGCTGGCGCGTCGCCCACAGGGTGCCGCCCCTCGGCGTGGCCCTGGCCTTCTGCCTTGCGCGGGCCGGATTGTGCAGCCAGGAAACGGCCTATTTCCCGCCGCGGGGCAGCTGGGAGCATCGGCTGGCGGAAACCTGCGGCATGGATTCCGCGCTCTTGAAGGCTGCCGTCGATTTCTCCGAGGCCCACGAGAGCCCAGGGCCGAGGGACGTCGCGCTCGACCTGCGCCAGTCCTTCGGCAAGCGCGAGCCGCTCTGGAGGCTTCTCGGCCCGACCCAGCCCAGGGGCGGGATGACCGGCCTCGTCATCCGCCACGGCTACGTCGTCGCCGCTTGGGGCGACCCGGCGCGGGTCGACATGACGCATAGCGTCACCAAGACGTTCCTGACCACGGTTGTCGGGCTTGCGTGGCAGCAGGGCATGATCCACGACCTCTCCGACCCGGTTAAGAGCTATGTTCCCGAGCCCGAGCTGTTCGAATCGGAGCACAATGCGAAGATCACGTGGGACCACATGCTTCGCCAGACGAGCGACTGGTCGGGGACCCTCTGGGGAATCCCCGACTGGGCGGACCGCCCGGAGGGCGCCACCCCCGCCGACCATCCCCGCCGCCCGATGCATGAGCCGGGCACGCACTTCAAATACAATGACGTCCGCGTGAACCTCCTCGCCCTGGCGGCGCTCCACGTCTGGAAGCGGCCGCTGCCGGAGGTGCTCCGCGAGCAGGTCATGGATCCCATAGGCGCGTCGGACACGTGGCACTGGGAAGGGTACGACAACTCCTGGGTCGAGATTGGCGGACGGCGCATCCAATCCGTTTCGGGCGGCGGCCACTACGGCGGCGGCATGTTCATCAGCGCCTGGGACATGGCCCGATTCGGCTACCTCTTCCTTGAGCACGGCTGCTGGGCGGGAAGGCAGATCGTTTCGGGGACGTGGATAGCCCTGGCGAGAACTCCGGGCCCCGCCAATCCCGCCTATGGTTTCGCGAACTGGTACCTGAACCCCGGCAGGAGGGAGTATCCCTCGGCGCCGGCCGACAGCGTGGTCTTCGTCGGCAACGGGACCAACATCATCTACATCGATTGGGACAACGACCTGGTCGTCGTCGCGCGCTGGATCCAGGGGAAATCCATCGACCCGTTTCTCGGCAAGGTCCTGGGTGCGATCGGGCCCTCCGGGAGGAACTGAGCGCCGCCGGGTTTCCCGGGCTGGATCGGGCAAGGCGACGGCATTGCTGCCGCCGCCTTCCCCGATCACGGCTGGAGTCCGGCTCTCCGGACCGCCCGAGATAAGCCTTGCCGGGGCACGCGCCAACGGCCAGACCCGCACGGTCGCTTGGAGTCCAAGGCATCCAATCACCCGCAGGGAGCGCACCCGAAGCGCCATCCGATCCTATTCGCCATATTGTACCTGCCGTATGGCGCGGCCATGGGCTTCGTGAGCGTGGCGCTCGCCTTTCTCGCGACGAGGCGGGGGCTGAGCGTCCAGCAGGGCGCCCTCATGATCGCGACCTTCATGGGTCCCCAGGTATGGAAGTTCCTGCTTGCGCCCGTGGCGGACACGACGCTGAGCCGCCGGCGCTGGTACCTCCTGTCCGCGGCGATGATCGCCGCGGGCCTGTTCGCAACGGCGGCCGTCCCCCTGGGCCCGGCCACGTTCCAGCTGATCGAGGTGATAATACTGCTGAGCTCGGTGGCCACCTCCTTCCTCGGCTTCGCGGTCGAGGCCATGGTCGCGCACCTGACGCCGGCACCGGACGTGGGCAGGGTCAGCGGATGGCTGCAGGCGGGCAATCTCGGCGGCTCGGGGATAGGGGGCGGGCTGGGGCTTTGGCTTCTGACCGTCCTCCCGGCGGGATGGGAGACGGGCCTCATCCTGGCCGTCCTGACGCTTTCCTGCGCCGCCGCCCTCGCCCTCGTTCCCGACATACCGGCCGATCCGGCCACGGGGAGCCTCGCGGCCTCGGGCCGAGGGATCGTTGTCGAGCTCTGGCGGGTGGTGCGTTCGCGAAGCGGGGCGATGTGCGCGCTCCTCTGCTTCGTGCCCGTCGGCACCGGCACCGCGACCGGCGTCCTGGGTCAGGCCGACGTGGCGGCCTACTGGGGAGTCGGCTCGGCGACCGTTTCGCTCATACAGGGGGTCCTCGGCGGCCTGGTCTCGATGGCCGGCTGCATCGCGGGAGGCTATGGGTGCGTGCGCCTCGGCGCCCGGGCAGGCTATGCCGTGTACGGCGCGATCATGGCCGCCGTCGCGCTGGCCATGGCGCTTCTGCCGGCGACGCCGCGGGCCTACGAGCTCTGCAGCCTGGCGTATTGGTTTACGACCGGCCTCACCTACGCCGCCTTCTCGGCCTTTGTGCTGGAGGCAATTGGAGCCAAGCTTGCGGCGACCAAGTACAACGCCTTCGCATCGCTCTCCAACTTTCCGATCTGGTACATGGGATTGCTTCTTGCGGCGGTGGAGACAGGGTTTGGTCCGCGCGGGATGCTGGCCGCAGACTCGCTCCTCGGCGTCGCCGGCATCCTGGTGTTTGCCGCCGCGGCCTGGGCGTGGCGTCCGGACGGCCGGGCCGCCCTTGTCCCCGCCACCGGGGTCTGACGTAGGGAAGGCTGGTCCTCCGCGGCCCGGCCGCTCTTGAGAAAGGTCATGCCGCGGCGCAGCCTGGCCGCGGGCAGAAATGACGAATCGGTTTGTCGAAATTGCAGCCAGTGCTACGCTGGAACTACCCCCATGCTCAAGAAAGCACCCCTGTTGGCGCTCTGCGCCGCCGCCACGTGCCTGGCCGGCGAGCGCGCTACCTATGACTCGGCCGGAAGATTGACCTCGCTCATTGCAAGCGGAGTCGAGTTGCCCGTGCGCGGGGAGCTCTCGGTCAGGTTCACCGGGGCGCCGGCATACTCGGCGCAGCCGAATGACCAGCGATCGCCGATCGCGAGGCCCGGCCCCGACACGAGCTGGTCGGGAACGGTGCCCTTCCCGAACGGCAGCCAGGCCCAGGTCAACGTGGCCTGGAGCGAGCCCGAAGCGGGTGTGGCCCTCGCTGCGTCAATCACGTCGAAGTCGCCCTTCCCGGGGCGGCCCGCCTTTCGCTTCCCGCTGGACGTCGAGTCCGTGGACTACGTGATCGACCTGCCGCGCGCGTCGTTCGAGGGCTGGCACCTCGATCCGTCTGGGGCTCCCCTTCCGCTGGCCAAGCCGCCCGACCCGCGCTTCTTCGACGCCACCTCCGCGGGCGTCGCCTTCGCCGACTCGACGGGGAACTGGAGGCTGTCGCTCGCGCTCGACCAGCCGAGGCCCATCACGATCACGGATGTCTGGGATTCCTCGGGGCGCTCCTACCGCATCCGGGTTAGGCTCATCTCGGGGCCCTGGATGATGGGCGACACCCTGAAGATCGGCCTCTCGCTGAGGCTGTCGGGCACCCCCGCCGCGACTCAGGCCAACCTCGCCGTCGACCCGGCTGCGGAGCTCTACCCCTTCGACGGCTTCGGGGGCAACTACCGCGTCTATGCCGACACGCCCATAGTGGACTACACCCTGAAGAACCTCCAGGTCTCCTGGGCCCGCATCGAGTTCAAGGCGACCGCATGGGACCACGACCGCGGCGCAGCCTCTCCGGGCCCGATGCTCAAGAGGGACTTCGAGCTCATGCAGCGCATCCAGCGCATGGGCATCCCGTGGATCCTGAGCGTCTGGTCCCTTCCCGAGCGCTACTACACGGATCCCAACCAGCGGCCGTTCGGCACCTTCGCCCGCCAGATCGCGCCCGATCGCTGGCCCGAATTCCTCGACCTGCTGGGAAGCTACCTGGTGTACATCAGGGACAATTACGGGGCCGCTCCCGACCTCTTTTCGTTCAACGAGTCCGACCTCGGTGTGAACGTCGGGTTCACGGCGGAGACACACCGAGACGAGATCAAGCGCATCGGGGCGTACCTGGCGGCGAAGGGCCTGAAGACCAAGATGCTCCTGGGCGACACCGCCAACCCCCGCGATTCCCACAAGTTCGTCCTCGCCGCCGCAGCCGACCCCGAGGCCATGGGTTACGTCGGCGCGGTCTCGGTCCACAGCTGGGGAGGCGGCACGCCGGCGCAGTACGAGGCATGGGGCGACGTGGCCTCCTGGCTCCACCTGCCGCTGCTTGTCGCCGAGGCCGGCGTCGATCCCGGCTCCTACAAGAACAGGATGTTCGACAGCTATTCCTACGGCCTCAGGGAGGCCGGACAGTTCCAGGACCTTCTCCGCCATGCGCGCCCGCAGGCGCTCATCTATTGGCAGTTTACCGAGGACTACGCCCTGGTCCATGTCGGGCCCGGTGGCGCAATCGAGCCGACGGGTAGGTTCTGGCTGATGAAGCAGTTCGCGAACCTGACGCCCACGAAGAGCGAGGCGGTCAGGACGTCCAGCGACAGGGCCGACGTCCAGATCAGCGCCTTTGCACGGAAGGACGCGCTGGTCGTGCACGTGCTGAACGTGGGGCCGGGCTGCGAGGCGACCCTCACGGGCCTTCCCCCCGGATCCTGGAGAACCGTGACGACAACCGAGTCGTCGGGCTACCAGGAGGGCCATGTGGCGATTGCGCCCGGGAGGGCCGGGAGCGTGCTGACCCTTCCCGCTCGCAGCCTGACCACGCTCGTCCGGGAATGACGGGGTTCCGGGCGGCCCGTTTTCAATTGCCCTGTTGGCGCCGGATCTGAGTCTCCAGGGTGGATGCCCAGCACGTCTCGACGAACCTCTGTCTTCACAGAATCGCTCATCCGGGAGATGACGCGGGTGGCGCAGCGCCACGGCGCCATAAATCTGGCCCAGGGGTTCCCCGACTTCGACCCGCCTCCCGAGCTGGTCCAGGCGGGGAAGGACGCCATGGATGCCGGGCGCCACCAGTACGCCATCACGTGGGGCGCTCCCGAGCTCAGGAAGGCGCTCGCGGCGAAACTCGAGCGCTTCACCGGCCTTCGGGTCGACGACGCGAGCGAGCTGGTCGTCACGTGCGGCGCCACCGAGGCGATGATGGTCGCCATGATGACCGTCTGCGATCCCGGCGACAAGGTCGGCCTCTTCTCGCCCTTCTATGAGAACTACTCGGCCGACGCCATACTCTGCGGCGCGCAGCCCGTCCTGGTGCCGCTCCACCCCCCGGACTACCGGTTCGACCCGGATGAGCTGCGCCGCGCATTCGAGGGCGGGCTCAAGGCCTTCGTCCTGTGCAACCCTTCGAACCCCTGCGGCCGGGTGTTCACGCGCGCCGAGCTTTCGGTGATCGCCGCGGCCGCCGAGGAGTTCGATGTCTTCGTGCTGACCGACGAGGTCTACGAGCACATTGTCTTCACCCCGCACAGGCACACCTACTTCTCGGCGCTCCCGGGAATGGCGGGGCGCACCCTCATGTGCTCGTCCCTTTCCAAGACCTTCTCCATCACCGGCTGGCGGCTGGGCTACGTGCACGCCGCGCCCGAGATCATAGCGCAGGCCAGAAAGGTGCACGACTTCCTGACCGTCGGGGCCGCGGCGCCCCTCCAGCACGCCGTGGTGACGGCGCTCGGCTTTGCGCCGGAGTACTACGGCGAGCTGGCCGCGGTCTATGCGCGCTCCCGGGACGTGCTCCTCGGCTACCTTGACCGGACCGGCCTCTCCTACACCCGGCCCGAGGGCGCCTATTTCGTCATGGTCGACATCTCCCCGTTTGGCTGGGCGAGCGACATCGAGTTCGCGCACTGGATGACCCGTGAGATCGGCGTCGCCCCCGTTCCGGGCTCAAGCTTTTTCATGCCCGGCGAAAACCGGTACATCCGCCTCAATTTCGCGAAGAAGCCGGAGACGCTCCATGCGGCCGGCGAGCGCTTGCTCCGCCTGGGGCGTTAGGTCTCGGCGCCCGCGGCCCCGCCCCCGGGGACCCCGCCTGAGGCCGGGCCGTCCGAGGCTTGCAAACGCCCAGCGGGCCGCCCATTCATTTCCCTTCGGACCGCGCGGACCTCCGCAATCAGCCGGTGGCGGCATGCCGTTGCCGGGCGCCGGGAGAGCCTCCCGCGCGGCAAAACCCACCCACCGACCCCCTTCCCATGGCCCAATACGGATACTTCGACGACACCAACCGCGAGTTCGTTATCACGCGCCCGGACACGCCGCTGCCCTGGCTCAACATGCTCGGACAGGACGAGTTCTACGGCCTGTGCACCCAGACCGCCGGGGGCTACTCGTTCTGGAAGGACGCGAGGCTTCGGCGGCTGACGCGGTACCGCTACAACAGCAACCCGATGGATAACGACGGGCGATTCCTCTACATCAAGCAGGGCAGGAGCATCTGGAACCCCGGCTGGAAGCCGGTGCGCTCCAAGCTGGACGCGTTCGAGTGCCGCCACGGCCTGGGCTACACCCGCATCAAGGGACGGAAGGCGGGCGTTGAGGTGGAGCAGCTCATCTTCATACCGCCCGACGAGAACGTGGAGATCTGGAAGGTCACCGTGCGCAACACCTCGAAGACGACGCAGAAGCTGTCCCTCTTCTCGTTCGTCGAGTTCTGCTTCTTCGAGGCGCTCAATGACATGACGAACTACCAGCGCACGTACTCGATCGGCGAGGTCGAGGTCGAGGGCTCGGCCATCTACCACAAGACGGAGTACCGGGAGCGCCGCAACCATTACACCCTTTTCGGCTGCACCCGCAAGGTAACCGGCTACGACACGTCGCGCGACGCCTTCGTTGGCGTCCATCACGGCCTGCACGATCCCCAGGCGGTCCTCGCGGGGCGTTGCTCCAACAGCCACGCCTACGGCTGGAACCCGGTCGGGGCGCACCAGGTCGACCTCGCCGTGAAGCCCGGCACGGCCGAGACCTTCGCGTTCGTGCTCGCCTACGTCGAGCAGGGGGAACTGGAGAAATTCGACGCGCCCTTTGTCATGAACAAGGCGAGGGGCCGGGCGGTCCTGAAGAAATACTCGGACCTCGCGGTCGTGGACGCCGCCTTCGGGGCCCTCCAGGGCCGCTGGAGGGATCTGCTGTCGACTTACCAGGCAACCCAGGTTCCGAACAAGCACCTGCAGCGCACGGTCAACGTCTGGAACCAGGTCCAGTGCATGGCCACCTTCAACCTCTCGCGTTCGACGTCGGGCTACGAGACCGGCATCGGCCGGGGCATGGGCTACCGGGATTCCAACCAGGACATCCTCGGCTTTGTCCACCTGCTGCCGGCGCGCGCGCGCCAGCGCATCCTGGACATTGCCTCCACCCAGCTGTCCGACGGCACCTGCTTCCACCAGTACCAGCCCCTGACGAAGAAGGGCAACGCCGACATCGGCGGAGGCTTCAATGACGACCCCCTCTGGCTCATCCTGTCGACATGCGCCTACATCCGCGAGACCGGGGACAGCGCGATACTCGGCGAGCCGTGCGGCTACGCCGACAAGCCGGGCTCGCGGGACACGCTCCTCCACCACATTGAGACGTCGATAGCGTTCACACTCAGGAACCGCGGCCCGCACGGCCTCCCGCTGATAGGCCACGCCGACTGGAACGACTGCCTGAACCTGAACTGCTTCTCAAAGGAGCCCAACGAGTCCTTCCAGGTCACCGGCGACATCGCCGGCTCGAAGGCCGAGTCGGTCATGATCGCGGGGCTTTTCCTCTACGCGGCCCGCGAGCTCGCCGGTCTCTACCGGTTCCTGGGATCGACGGGCGACGCCGTTCGGGTCGACGGCTACTATGCCGACATGCTCAAGACGGTCGAGGAGCAGGCATGGGACGGCGCCTGGTACACCCGGGCTTTCGACGCGCAGAGCCGCCCGGTCGGCTCGAGGAGCTGCGAGGAGGGAAAGCTGTTCATCGAGAGCCAGGCGTGGTGCGTCCTCGGGGGCGCGGGCGCGGACAACGGCCGGGCGAGGAAGGCGCTCATGGCCGTCGAGAGGCACCTCTACCACCCGGATCTCGGCTGCGCCCTGCAGTGGCCGCCCTATTCGACGTACCACCTCGAGCTGGGAGAGGTGAGCAGCTACCCCCCCGGCTACAAGGAGAACGCCGGCGTCTTCACCCACAACAACACGTGGATCCACATCGGCTGGGCGCTGCTTGGGGACGGCAAGCGGGCGCTCGAGTACTACCTGAGCATCTGCCCGTCGGCCAAGAAGGATCACGATGTCTACCGCTCGGAGCCCTACGTCTACTCTCAGATGACGGCGAGCCAGTTCTCCCCCACCCCCGGCGAGGGCAAGAATTCCTGGCTCACGGGCACGGCCGCCTGGTCCTTCGTCGTCGGCAGCCAGTACATCCTCGGCGTCCGCCCCGAGTTCGGCGGCCTTCGGGTCGACCCCTGCGTCCCCGGCGAATGGAAGGGCTTCACCGTCCAGCGCAAGTTCCGCGGCGTCACCTACACGGTCACGGTGCGCAACCCAAGGGGAAGGTCCAAGGGAGTGAAGAGCCTCGTGGTCGACGGGCGCAGGATCGAGGGCAACGTGATTCCGATCCCGGCCGACGGGCGCACCGCGGTCGCGGTCGAGGCCACGCTCGGAGCCTGAACCCCGGGGAGGCCCGGGGGTTCAAAAATCGTGGATGAGCCTCGGGGCGAAGGCCGCCCGGAGGGCGTTCAGCACGGCCAGGACGTCAATGACCTCCTGGCTGATGGCCCCGCTCACCGGGCTCAGGTTGCCCGTGGCGGCAAATGCCATCCCCACGACGCTGAGCGCCATGCCGCCCACCGCGCTCTGCAGGGCTATCGCTCGCATCCGCCTGCTGATGTGCATGAACTCGTCAACCTTCCGAAGGGAGTTGTCCATGACGACAACCGCGGCCGCCTCCGACGTGACGTCGCTATTCTGGCCGATCGCCAGGCCGACAGTGGCCGCCATCATCGCCGGCGCGTCGTTGATGCCGTCCCCCACGTAGAGCGTCGGCGCGGCGGCCGTTTCCCGGCGGACTATGGCGAGCTTCTCCTCAGGGCTCCTCTGCGCATAGATCTCCGTGATGCCGACCTGCCCCGCCAGGTAGCGGGCCTCCGTCTCGCGGTCCCCCGAGACGATCATCACGCGCTGGAACTGGTGCTTCGGGCCGAGGTGCATGACAAACGAGCGGCTCTCGGCCCTGGGTTCGTCTCGAAAGCGCAGTGTCGCGGCATACCGGCCGTCGATCACGACAACGCATTCGAGGCCCGCGGTGACGGAGGGCAGCTGCCCGGCGATCGCGGGGTCCTGCGCCACGGCCATCCGCCGGCTTGTGACCTGGATCCGCGCCCCGGCGACGGTGCCGCGCAGCCCGTCGCCCGGCCTCTCGCTCACCTCCGTCGCTTCCGGGAGCCGCAGCGCTTCCTCGCTGGCCGCGGCGAGCACGGCATGGGCAAGCGGATGCCTGGAGTAGCGCTCCAAGCCCGCCACGAGGGTCAGCACGTCGCGCTGGGCGAAGCCGGGGCCGATGAGCTGCTCCGCGAGCCGCGGCACGCCGTAGGTCAGGGTGCCGGTCTTGTCGAGTATGGCCGTGCGGCAGCCGGTAATCCTCTCGAGCGCGACGGGGCTCTTGACGATTATCGCCCGGCGGGCGCAGAGGGAGACCGAGCCTATGACCGCGATCGGGATCGCAAGCAGGAGGGGGCACGGCGTGGCAATCACCAGGACGGCCAGGAAGCGCACCGACTGCCCGCTGCCAACCCAGGCCAGCGCGGCCACGGCAAGCGCGACCGGCGTATAGATTGCGCCCAGCTGGTCCCCCAGCCGGCGCAGCCGCGGGCGCTTGCTCTCGGACTCGCGCATGACCTCCATGATCTTCGCGTAGCGCGAGTCGGCAGCGCGCTGGGTCGTGCGGATCGTCAGGGCCGCCTCGCCGTTGACGGCGCCCGAGATGACCCGCGATCCGCAGGTCTTCGTGATCTCAAACGGCTCGCCCGTCAGGTAGGATTCGTCCATCACCCCGCGGCCGTCCAGCACCACGCCGTCCGCCGGGCAGATCTCGTGAGGGTAGATGACGAGCGTGTCGCCCACCTCGATATCGGCGAGCGCCACGTCCGAGATCCCAGCCGCGCGCTTCCGGTGCGCGATCGAGGGCATCCTCTTGGCGAGCGCCTCCAGGACCGACGAGGCGCTTCGTAGGGCGTAGCCCTCGAGCGCCTCCCCCCCTGATAGCATGAGGACGATGATTGATCCCGCCAGATACTGCCCGAGGAAGATCGACGTGATTATGGAAATGCCGCCCAGCAGGTCCGAGCCGAATTCCCGCCTCAGGAACTTCCGGAGCAGGTCGTAGAGGAGCGGCGCCCCCCCGAGGGCCAGCGTCGCAAGGAGCGGCGCGTTGAACGCGGCGGGCCCCGCGCGGAAGCCGAACCGGAGCGCGAGGTGAAGCGCGATCGCCGTGAACGAGAGCGCGGCGATGACCGCCGTCTCACGGTGCACGACGCCGGGCTGCTGCGGCGCCGGCTTCATCGGCGCGCCGCCCGCGGCCTCCTGTGGCTGGGTGTCCATTGAGGGACGATGGCCCGACTATCGCGCAGCGGCGCCTCCCGGGGTCGCTCGCGGCCGGGGCGTCACCGGTAGCCTTTCGCGGGACTCATTCCGACCGCGACAATGGCCAGCGAGGCCAGTGAGCTCGCGGGCATCAGCACGGCGGCCACGAGGGGATTGACCATCCCGGCGAACGCGAATCCGGCCGCCACGACGTTGTAGGCGATCGAGAAGGCGATGATCGCGCGCTGGACCCGGCGGCGGATCCTGTTTGTGGCGAGGAGGTCGCGGATGCCGCCGATGCCCCGGCGCAGGTAATAGAAGTCGGCCTTGCTCTCCAGGATGCCGCGGTGGATCACCGGTGTACCCCGACAGAGTGCGCGGTCGAAGGCGAGGCTGTCGTTGGCGCCGTCGCCCAGCATGAGCGCGCGCTCCGGCGCATGGTTCTCGATCCAGACAGCCTTCTGCTCGGGGGAGAGCCCGCCCAGCGCATGGGACGGCGCCAGGCCGAGCTCGACGGCGAGCACCTCGACCTTCTCGGCGCGGTCGCCGCTCAGGACATAGACGCCGTAGCCCTCGCTCTCGAGCCCTGCCACCTCGGCGGCAACGCCCGGGCGCACGCAGTCCGAAAAACGAAAGCTCGCCACTGCGGTGCCGTCGCGGGCGAGGACCGTCTCCGGCCCCTGCGGGCCGCGGTCGCGCCATCCCGCCCGGCCCAGGCTCCAGGACCCTGTCCAGACCCCGAACCCCACGTCCTCCTCCAGGACGCCGTCGAGGGGGAGGCCGGCCCCGGCGGCCAGCAGGCTCTCGTGCAGGCACCTGCCGATCGGGTGCGGGTTGCCCTGCACGAGCGCGAGGAGCGCCCGGCGCTCGGGCGCCCCCAGGCCGGCCAGCGCCCCCGGGTTGAGCAGGACCGGGTTCTCAAGGGTCAGCGTTCCCGTCTTGTCAAAGATGATCGTCCGAACGCGGCCCAGCTTCGACCAAAGGTCGTTCTCGCGGATGAAGACCCCCCTGCGGCGAAGGGCGCCTGTCGCAATCTCGTCGGCCAGCGGCAGGGCCAGCCCGATCGCGCACGGGCACGACACGACAAGGACGGCGATGGCTGCAGCGCCCGCGCGCTCCGGGTCACGGGTCGCCAGCCACCAGCCGAGGCCGGCCAGCGCCGCCGCGGCGAGGATGCCCACGACATAGCCCCGGACGATCCGCTCAAGGAACTCATGCCTGAAGCCCGCCCGCTCGGCTGGGGCCAGGAGCTGCGCGAGGAGCGACCGGGACCAGGGTTGGAGCGCGCAAAGCCTGGCTTCGGCCCGGTCCAGGTTGACGGCGCCCGCCGGCACGTGCTGCCCGGCGCCGAAGATGCGGGCATCCGCCTCGCCGTTGATGGATGCGAGGGAGAACGCCGCAGCCGCTTCCTCGAGGCGGGCCTCCACCGGAACCGTCTCGCCCGAGGCGATGAGCATGACCTGCCCGCTCTCCAGCCGCTCCCTGGGAACTGCCCCTCCGATCGCCAGCCGGATGCGCGACGGCACCGGCTGCTGCTTGAGGAGTCGCTGGCGGTTGCGCTCGACGGCGGAGACCTGCGCCCAGCGCCCGACGAGCATCAGCAGGATGAAGGTGGCGACAAAGTCCGGGTAGAAGAGGCGGCTTTCCCCGAGCAGCCACCCGAAGAGGGAGGCTGCGTAGGCGCCGACGATTCCAATGGCGATCGGCAGGTCGATGTGCATGACGCGGGTGCGAAGGGCCCGGGCCGCGCGCCCGATGAAGTAGGTCCCCCCGACGAGGACGCTCAGGGTTGCAAAGAGCAGCGACAGCAGGCGGAAGAGGCCTGCGTATTCAAAGTCGGGGCGCATCCCGAAGTAGGCCGGGAGCGCAAAGAGCATCACGTTGAGCGCAAAGGCGGCGCAAAGCCCGATGCGCCTCACCATGTCCGTGCTCTCGAGCCGGACGGGCTTCTCACCCGCGGGGCCCATCAGGTACCCAAAGCTCTGAAGCCGGCCCGCCCAGCCCGCCGCGTCAAAGGCGCCGGGCAGCCAGCGCACGCGGACGGACCCGAGCTGGGCATTCACAACGATGTCGCGGGCCCCCGGCTCCTGCTGGAACAGGCGCTCGATCAGCCAGACGCAACCGGCGCAGGAGACACCCTGAATGTCGAGATGCAGCTCGGGCGGCACCCCGGCCGGGGCGCTTTCGGCCTGCGCCTGCGCGGCCCGGAGCCACGAGTAGTCGCGGGGCTCGAAAACGGCGGCGTCGGCCGGAACCGTCACCGGATCCTTGATGCGGTAGTAGGCGTCGAGGCCGTGCTCGTGCACGAGGCGGAAGACGTAGGCGCAGCCGCTGCAGCAGAAGCCCGTCTCCCTGAGGCGCGGGTCTGTGACCGGTGCTCCGCAGTGCCGGCAGGCCGTCGCACGGCGCCCGGCCGTTCTTGGTGCCTCCGTTAGAAGCATACCAATGAGGTCGGGTCGGGCCCGCCGCCGCCGAGCGTTCCGCGCAGGCGCCACGCCGCCACCAGCGCCGCCGCCAGCGCGAGGCCGATCCGGATGCGTTCATGCCACAGCGGGCTCAGCATTCGCTGCACCCTTCCGAACTGGGTCTGCGCAATCCAGAGGAGCGGCACGGTGCCAAGACCGAACGCGAGCATGAACTCGGCGCCTCGCGCGACGCTGCCGGAGAGGAGTGCGAGGGCCAGCAGGAAATAGAGGGGCCCGCAGGGCAGCAGCGGCGTGGCGAGCCCCAGCGCTGCGGAGGTGGCCGACGGAGGGTATCCGCGCATGAGGCCCGAAACGGCCAGGTAAAGCCTCCCCAGGAGGGGAATCTTCGGCCAGTGGCGGTCCCAGCGGAGCGCGAGACCGACGAAGAACAGCACGCCCAGCCAGGGAAGCCACCTGAGGGCGGTCCCCGAGACAAGCGAAAGCGGCATCCTGCCCAGCCCTCCCGCTAGCGCCCCAAGGGCCGCGTAGCTGGAAAGGCGCGCAAGGTGGTAGGCCGTGGCCGCTGTCGAAATGTCCCCCTGCTGCTGGCGCAACGGGATCACCGCGCAGGCCAGGGGCCCGCACATTCCGGCGCAGTGGATGCTTGTCACCAGTCCGGCGATGAATGCGGCCCCAGGGGAGCTTATGCTGGCGTACTCCATGTTCAGTGCCGCGATGCCCCGGCCAGGGGCACGTCGGCGACAGGGTGCCTGGTGGCGATCGTGAACCAGGCGGCCCATGCCGCGAGGTGCAGGGCGATGGCGGCGGCAATCCACCACCAGATTCTAGAGCGGGGGCCCCTGGGGGCCGCTTGCGCCGGGTTCATCGCAGTCGCGGGTTCAATGGGGCCCCGAGGGCGACGGGGTCGTTTCGGGTCCCAGGAACTCCATCTCCCGCCTCAGATGGAACGAGCCCGCTGCGTCGCTTGCGTCGACCTCGAACGTGAAGGCCGGCGCATTCCGGCCGCGCGGCACCTGCACAACCAGGGGACGAAGCTCCTCGCCCATCGGGGGTATCTCGACCGGGGCCTCGAATCCCCGAACGGCCGCCCCACCCGGCAGGCCGCGGACGGACAGCGCAAGGGCCACAGTCACCGAGCGCTTGTTGACCAGACGCACCAGGAACTGGTTTCGGACATTGGAGCCGTCCAGGTAATAGGGGGCGCCAATCATGCGCGTGACGCTTAGGACAGCGGGCCGGATCCCGCTGATGCTCCAGCCCGCGACCGAGGCTCCCGCGAGCAGAAGCGCCCCGTAGAGAATCGTCCTCGGTCGGATCCAGCGCTTGGGCCGGCCGCCGAGGCCGGCCAGCGAGTCATAGCGCACGAGGCCGGGCGGGCGCCCCAGCCTGCCCATCACCTCGTTGCAGGCGTCGATGCAGGCGGCGCACCCGATGCATTCGAGCTGGAGGCCATGCCGGATGTCGATTCCCGTCGGGCAGACGCTGACGCACCGGTCGCAGGCCACGCAGTCCCCGGCACCCTTGTCCTCCGGCCTTCCGCGCGGCTCGCCGCGCGCCTGGTCGTAGCCGATGACGAGCGTGTGGTCGTCCGTCAGGGCCGACTGCAGGCGGCCGTAAGGGCACACCACGATGCAGAGCTGCTCACGAAACCAGGCAAAATTGAAGTAGACGACTCCCGTGGCGGCGGCGATGAACACAAACGTGCCCCAGTTTTTCGTCGGGGCGTCGCGCATCATCGCCCAGACCGATGGGATCGACACGAAATAGGCGAGGAAGAGGTGCGCGATCGCGGCCGCGAGCAGCAGAAAGATCGCCTGCTTCAGGCCCCTGCGAAGGATCTTCGAGGCGCTCCAGGGCGCCTTCGCAAGAGCGCGGCGCCTCACGCCATCCCCCTCGATCCAGCGTTCGACCCGCCGGTACACATGGTCGAGAAACACGGTCTGTGGGCAGGCCCAGCCGCACCAGATGCGCCCGAAGAGCGCGGTTACGAAGAAGAGCCCGAAGCCGACGCCGCTGATGAGGAAGAAAAGCAGCCAGAGGTCCTGCGCGGCAAGGGTGAGCCCGAACAGGTGGAACCGGCGCTGGGCGACATCCAGGAACACCGCGGGATATCCCCCCACCCTTATCCATGGGAGCAGCAGGTAAACGCCGATCAGGGCGAGCGCCACGAAGCGCCGGGCTGTGGCAAATCGGCCGGAGGAATCGGCGGGATAGAGGAACCTGCGCGAACCATCCTCACGAATAGTGGTTACCAAGTCGCGGACCGGCTTGAAGGGCGAGTTGGTCTGCATCCTCTACTGTGGCGGGGCGGGGCTCGAGCCGTCGATTATGATCGGCTCGCCCTCCTGGTGGTGGCTGAGCACGTAGGCCACCGCCTCGGTTATCCGCTTCGCCCCCAGCACGGGACCCCATGTGGGCATGCCCTTTGCTGGGACGCCCTCGGTCACGGTGCGGTAGAGGTCGGTCGGATGCCCCCCATGGATCCAGATCTGATCCGTGAGGTCCGGGCCGATCGCCGCGGGGTTCTCGCTCTTGCCCCGCAGGCTCTGGAGGTGGCAGGCGACGCAGTTTGAGTTGAAGGTCTGGCGGCCCGCGTCGACGAAGACCGGGTTGCGGCTCATCGCCCAGAGGCTCTTGTCATCGATGTTCGCCGTCGCGGCGGCGGCGAGCCTCGTGGCCTCGATCCTCGACATGGCAAGCTCCACGCTCCTCGGGCCCTCGGGTTCTATCCGGAACCACTCGTAGTAGGCCCAGTAGCCGATCCAGAACACGATTGTGGCATACAGCGTGAACAGCCACCAATTCGGTAGGCGGTTGTTGAATTCCCTGATGCCGTCGTAGATGTGGGGACGGACCGACGGCTCAGAGGTCTGACGATTCGGATCGGCGCTCATGCTGGCTGGCAGGGGTTGCGGTTTCGAAGGGAAGCTGGGAAAAGCGGTCGACCTGCGACCTGTTCATCCGGAGCGCGCGCCAGGCAACCGCGACAAATATCGATGAGGCGACGGAGAAGGCTGCGATCGTGTAGAGCGCAGCCGAGTCTTGGAGGATGAGTCTTTGGAACATGGGAGGGGATCAATCGCTGAGGCGGGAGCCCTGCTCGGGCACCTTCTGCTTCACGGGCTCGAACTTGCCGAGCTCCTGCAGGTAGGCTATGAGGGCAATGACCTGCCTGTCGGGCTCAACGGTTGCGCCGGCCGCGCGGAGGTCGTCGGCAATGCCGTCGGCCTGCGCCTTCGCGTTGGCCATGACGGCGGCGGCGCTCATCGCTGGATATGGCACGCCAAGCATGCGCATCACGGAGATTTTCTTCGGAAGGGCGGCCAGGTCGTACTTGTCCGTCAGCAACCACTGGAAGTTGGGCATGTTCGATCCTGCCGACACGGACCTGGGGTCCTGGAGATGGCGCAGGTGCCAGATGTTCGGGTACTTTCCGCCGACCCGGGCCAGGTCGGGCCCGTTGCGCTTCGAGCCCCACTGGAACGGATGGTCGTAGATGGACTCCCCAAGGCGCGAATAATCGCCGTAGCGCAGCACGTCGGGCACGAGCGTGCGAATCATCTGCGAATGGCAGAGGTAGCACCCGTCGCTCACGTACAGGTCCCTGCCGGCCAGCTCGAGCGGCGTGTACGGGATCTGGCGGCGATCCTCAACGTTTGCGGCCTGTTGCGCGACAACGGTCGGGATGATCTGGATCAGGCCGCCCGCGACCACGGCTATCAGCGTCAGGACCGTGAACGGAAGCGCGGTGACGAGCAGCCGGTCGTACCAAGCAGCCCATTGCCTCCCCCTTGACTCAAAGTGGAGGTAGGCAGCGACAAGGCTGAAAAGGGCCCCGACAATCCCCGCAATCTTCAGGTAGTCTCCGCCGAACATCCACGCGCAGGCGAAGGCGACGGCGATCACCGAGAAGATGACCGGTGGGTTGACGACCGACCCGGAGAGGGTGAGCCGCGGGGGTGTCGACGAGGCGGGCTCGACGAACACCTCGATGCTCCCGTTCACGGGCCGGGCGCCGCGAACCGTGCGGAAGAAATTGTAGGCCAGGAGAAGCCATCCGGCCAGGTAGAGCGCCCCCCCGATCACCCGCATAAGCATCATCGGGCGGATGGCGTTGAGCGTGTCCAGGAAGTTCGGGTAGGCCAGGACCGTTCCATTGTCGGTCGTGGCGTTCAGCATCAGGCCCTGCGTGATCCCGCTGGTCCACATTGCCGAGACGTAGAGGAGGATTCCGACCAGCCCTATCCAGAAGTGAAGGTTCGCGAGGGCTGTCGAGTACAGCGGCTTGTTCCAGAGGCGCGGCAGCAGCCAGTAGATCATCCCAGCGGCCATGAACCCGTTCCAGCCGAGGGTCCCGCCGTGGACGTGCGCGATGATCCAGTCCGTGTAGTGGGCCAGGGCGTTGACCGAGCGTATTGCCAGGAGCGGCCCCTCGAAGGTCGCCATGCCGTAGAAGGTGACACCCGCCGCAAAGAACTTCAGCACCGGGTCGGTGCGCACCTTGTCCCAGGCCCCCCGGAGCGTGAGCAGCCCGTTGAGCATGCCGCCCCAGGACGGCGCCCAGAGCATCAGCGAGAAGGTCATTCCCAGCGTCTGCAGCCAGTTGGGCAGAGCGGTGTTGAGGAGGTGATGGGGGCCGGCCCAGATGTAGACGAAGACGAGCGACCAGAAATGGATGACCGAGAGCTTGTACGAATACACCGGCCGTTCTGCCGCCTTCGGCAGGAAGTAGTACATGATGCCGAGGATCGGCGTCGTCAGGAAGAAAGCCACGGCGTTGTGGCCGTACCACCACTGGACAAGCGCATCCTGCACCCCGCCGAACACGGAGTAGCTGTGGGTGAAGCTGGTCGGGATCGACAGGTGGTTGACGATGTAGAGCATCGCCACCGTCACGATCGTCGCTATGTAGAACCAGATTGCGACGTACAGGCTGGGCTCGTTGCGGCGCGCCAGGGTCCAGAAGAAGTTGACCGCAAAGACGACCCAGACGATCACCACCAGGACGTTAATGGGCCAGATCAGCTCCGCATACTCCTTGCTGCGGGTCAGCCCGAAGGGGAGCGTCGCCGCCGCGGAGACGATGATGGCCTGCCAGCCCCAGAAGTGGAACTGGGAGAGGAAGTTGCTCGCCAGTCGGGCCTTGACCAGCCTCTGCGTCGAGTAGTAGACGCCGGCGAACATCATGTTTCCGACGAACGCGAAGATCGCGGCGTTGGTGTGGAGCGGCCGCAGCCGGCTCCAGGTCAGCCAGGACGTGTTGAAATTGAGCTGCCAGAAGTTGAGCTGCGCACCGATGAGGACGCCGACCAGCATCGCCACGGCGGCCCAGACGACGGTGGCGATCAGGAACTGGCGTACGATCCCGTCGTTGAATTCGATTGTGGTCTTTTCGTTGGACATATCCGGAAGTGTGGGGCTTCAGCTGCGCCGCGGAGCGGCTGGGTCGGACGCCACGCGCGCCGGAACCGGAGTCCTCACCTCGTCGGCGAGGGGGAGCAGGGAATCGCGCTCAGCGCCGCCGCGGCTGCCCCGCTTTTGCTCACGGACAAAGAACGCGACGAAGGTCAGGACCAGCACGAGGCTGATGGTTAGTGTGAGTGGAATAACGGCCATAAATGATCCTACCGCACGGCTTGCGGCGCTCGCTCCGCGCGGATTGCCGGTGTCTGCGCATTTCTTGCCCTGGCCTCCGTGAGGCGGCACCGGATTGGGAAATTGCCGCGCATGGGGTTCAGAT
Source organism: uncultured Opitutaceae bacterium (assembly GCA_964574435.1). Lineage (GTDB taxonomy): Bacteria > Verrucomicrobiota > Verrucomicrobiia > Opitutales > Opitutaceae > Palsa-1447. The sequence continues at coordinate 28,241 of CAZNNO010000009.1, read as the reverse complement.
TGTCTTCGAGTGGTGCCCGGAGCCCGGAGCCAGGGTCGCATCAAAGCGCATCGCGATCACGCGCAGGAGCGGGGCTCCGCGGGGCAGCACCCGAATCCCCTCATCCGTCCGGAGCAGGAGTCCGTCGGCCTCAAGGTCCTCAAGACCAGCTATTTCCCGGGCGTAACGAGCTGCGACGTCGACACCCAGCTTTCTTGAGAGCTCGGCATAATCGATGCGCCTCTCGCACATCAGCCCCATGACCAGGGCGCGCCGGCGCCGGTCCTCGTCGCTCAGGATCAGTCCGCGCTCGATCGGAAGGTGCCCCGCGGCCAGCGCCGCGCTCCATTCCCCGAGGTCCTTGTGGTTCTGGCGGTAGCTGTCAGCGGTCGAGGAGATCGAGGACACCCCAAAGCCGTAGAGCGAAGCCCCGGCGGCGGTGCTGTATCCCTGGAAGTTGCGCTGGAGCTTTCCCGTGTCCCGGGCTAGGGCGAGCTCGTCGTCCGGCCGCGCAAAATGGTCGAGCCCGATGTCAACGTAGCCGGCCGAGCTTAGCTTCTCATGCGCAAGGGCGAACATGGAGAGCTTCTCCTCCGGAGGGGGCAGCTCCCCCCGATCGTCAAATATGCGCTGGGCCGGCCGCAGCCACGGCACATGCGCATAGCTGAACACCGAGAGGCGGTCCGGGCCCAGCCTGAGCACATCGTCTATCGTCTTGCCGAACGAGGCCCTCGTCTGGAGGGGCAGCCCGTAGATCAGGTCCACGTTGACCGAGGCGAAACCCGCGAGGCGCAGCCATTCCATTGCCTGGACATTGAGCCGTGTCGGCTGCCACCGGTGGATCGCGAGCTGCACACGCGGATCCGTGTCCTGGATTCCGAGCGAGGCCCGGTTCGCGCCGATGACGCTCAGGGCCTCGACGTGCTCCTGGGACAGACGCCTCGGATCGATCTCGACGCCGAACTCGCAGGCGTCGGAGACGTTGAAGTTGCCGTGGATCAGGAGGCCGAGCTCGGCCAGCTCCTCGGGGAGGAGGAAGGTCGGCGTTCCGCCCCCGAGGTGTATCTGGGTTACCGGCCTGCTTCTGTCGATGCGGGCGACGGTCATTGACACCTCTTTGCCGAGGTCGTCCAGGTACTCGCGCACCGCGCCGCGCCTGCGCGTCACCACGGTGTTGCAGCCGCAATACCAGCAGAGCGACTCGCAGAAAGGCAGGTGGAAATAGAGGGAGAGCGGACCGGCACCGGGCGCGTTGTCCGCGGCGATCGCCGCGTCGTAGCGCTCGGAGCTGACGTCCGGCGCAAAGCGCGTCGCGGGCGGATACGAGGTGTAGCGCGGACCCGCGACCGAATACTTGCGGATCAGCTCGAGGTCGAGGTCGACCCCTGAGCCGGAGGCGGATTCATTTGGAAGGACCATGGGGCGGGTCAGGTCGCCTCGCGTCACTGGGCGGCCCATGCCAGCGCGGGCGCCGCCTGCGGGGCGGCGGGCTCCAAGGGGCGGCCGCCCGCGGAGCCCCTGCCGCTGAACTGGGCCCGCACCTGCAGCCAGAGCGATTCGGCGCGCGGGGCGAGGATCTGCAGGGCCCGCTCAGCCTCCGCCGCGCGGGCAAGGCGGTTCTTGGCAGCAATCTGCGCCAGGTCGTCCAGATTGTACAGGAAGACATTGCCCGCCTCGACGGCGGCTGCGTCCACGTCCCTGGGCATCGCGAGGTCGACGAAGAGGATCGGCCGGGCGCCCCGGCGCTCGACGGCTCCCCGCACGGCTCCAGCGGAAATGACTGCCCCGGACGCGGCCGCGGAGCAGACGACGACGTCCCAATCGGCCAGCGCCTGTTCGCGCTCCTCGAACGGGAGCACCGAGGCGCCGAGTTTTTCGGCGAGCTCGCCGGCGCTCTCGAGCCTGCGGCTGGAAACGGCAAAGGTTCTGGCTCCGCGGCTTGCAAAGGCTTTGCCGCTTTTCTCGCCCATCGCCCCGGCCCCGAGGATGAGCACACGGGTGTTCTCGAGGCGCCCGAAGATGCCTGCGGCAAGGTCCACCGCGAGATTGGCGACACTGACCTGCCCTACCGATATCGCCGTCTGGGTGCGAACGTGCTTGGCCGCCTGAAAGGCTTTTTGAAACAGCCGATTCAAAACGGGACCCGCGGATCCGCGCGCCTGGGCGTTCATATACGCCTTCTTCACCTGGCCGAGGATCTCCGTCTCGCCCAGCATCTGAGAATCAAGTCCCGAGGCCGTTTCCAGAAGGTGCCGGACAGCCTCAAGGCCCATGGAGACGAAGCCGAACTCGGCAAAAGCTGCGCTCTCCACGCCATGACGGGCGCAAAGGGCCGCGCTGACCCGGCTTGGCAGGTCATCCCGGCCCGCAACCCCATAGATTTCGACCCTGTTGCACGTATTGAGCACAGCAAATTCCATAAGATGCTGCATAGAAGCAAGTTCCTTTGAGAATTGGGCCTCCTGCTCACCTCCTAAGGCAAGCTTTTCCCGAAACACGAAAGAGGCGGTGCGATGGGTGGCTCCAACGACGAAGAGGAGTGGAGTGTTCATGCGGTATAGCCTAGTTCACTCGTATCGAGGATCCATGGAGCAGCGGCCCGGGATGAGCTGTGCAAGAATTCGCTTAATATTGTTATATTAACTAGATACGTCATATCCATTGCGGCCACGGGCACCCGGAACCAACTGCGGGTCGGCCTAGGTCCTTGGAAACGGGCAGGGTCGGGCTGCGAAGCATCGGTGGGAGCCTATCCGATTATGAGCCAACCCGCTGCGCGCAGCTTGACGAAGGCTGCGCATATCTTGCTCTGCCGCCGGAATCCGACGAACGCCAGACGGGTCCGGCGCGACTGCTCGGGCGACACAACACCCCCGCGCAGCCCACCCAATCCAAGCATGGATCAGGGACACTTCCGAATCACGATCCGCGGGACACTGGCTTGGAAGGGATGCGTGGCACGGGTTCCGTCGGGCGCGGTCACGTCAATCGGCACAGGCACGTTTGGAGGCCGGTCGCCGAAGAAGGCCACGGGCCGGACTTGGAGAGGTAGCCGCATCCGGCATAAAACTCGGAGGCGTGCGGACACCGCGGCCAGGGAACGCCCTCGTCTCGGAGCCGGCCGCCGCCAAGGCAAGTAAGGCGGCACCTCAGGACAAGACACGACCATCTCTTGCCAAATTCGGCGCCGGTTGCCCTTCGTCCCCGCGAACACCAGCTCCCGGGTTCAAGTCATCGGACATGCGCACCTCGCTTGCGCGAGGAATGGTCTGGCCTTTTTCCGGCGCGATTCCTTGATTCCCGGGCGTGATCGAGGCCCTTGGAAGCGGATTTCAGACGCTGCGCCAGACGCTCCTGTGCGCGGGCGCCCTCGCAGTCGCGTCGGCTGCCTCCGGCCAGGGCCTGACCGTCGATGACCAGGCGACGATTTTTTCTCAGGCGGCCGGCATCGCCCGGCAGATCTCACCTGCCTCGGTCATCGCGATCGTGGACCGCGACGGACGCGAGCTGCTGGTGCGCGCGGCCGACGGCACCCAGAATTTCTCCGAGACCGAGGAGGCCATAGCCGTTTCAAAGGCAGGCACGGCCGCATTCCTGAGCAGCGACGGCGAGGCCCTGACGTCGCGGACGGCCGGCTTCATAATCCAGCAGCACTACCCACCAGGCGTTGCGAACACGCCCCCGGGGCCCCTTGTGGGCGTCGGGTTCTCTTCCCTGGCGTTCTCGGACATCAACAGCTTCCGCCGCCTCGACGGAAGCCGCATTCCGGGCACCCGGCTCTACGGCTCGCCCGGGGGGGTCCCGCTCTACAAGAACGGCGTCCTCCTTGCCGGCATCGGAGTCACCGGCGCCGGACCCGAGGTCGAGGACGGAAGCATCTACGGTCCCGACACCAACGAGGTGGTCGCCCTGACGGGGCAGGTAGGCTACGCCCCCCCCCAGGACATCCTTGCCACAGGCATCTACGTCGGCGGCATCGGCTTCCCCTATGTGGCGAGCTCCCCTGGGCCGATTTCGGCCGCTGTCGCTCCGGACACGACCGGCCTGGTCGAACTCTCCCCGCTCGCATGGCCGACGGCGGTGATGGGAGGGGTGCTCGGCCAGGTTAGGTCGCCGATCATAGCCGACCCGGCACCCGGCGCCATTTCCGGACAGGCGCGCCTCTCGGCGGCCGAGGTCAGGGGCATCATCTCCAGCGCGGCCGCCCGCTCCCTTGTGACGCGAGCCGGCATCCGACTGCCGGTGGGCCAGAATGCGGAGGTGTTCATCTCGGTCGTCAACAACCCGAACAGTCCCGGCGAGGCGCCCGTTGTCCTCGGCACCTTCCGGACGCCCGACGCCACGCTCTTCTCGTGGGATGTCTCAGTCCAGAAGGCGCGCACGGCGCTCTTCTTCTCGGACGCAAGCCGGGCGTTCTCCGCGAGAACCGTGGGGTTCCTGGCGCAGTCGATGTACCCCCCCGGGATTGACGGCGAGCCGCCGGGCCCCTTCAACGGCCTGCAGGCGACCTTCTCGGCCCCAATCATAAGCGGCACAGGCACCATCAACGGCAACCTTCCCGACGGGATCACCATTTTCCCCGGCGGATTCCCCCTCTACCGCAACGGCGTGCTCATCGGGGCAATCGGCGTATCGGGGGACGGCGTCGACCAGGACGACCTGATCTCGGCCTCTGGCACGCCGGGATTCCAACCGGATCCCGCCATACGGGCCGACAATTTCACCTATCTCGGCGCCAGGCTGCCCTACGCCGTGTTCCCGCGCGAGCCCGAGCTCAACCCGCCGACCCCGCCGGTCAGCGCGTCGTCGAGCCACTGAGCCCGCCGAGCGCCCCTGAAAAGGCCGCGAGCTCGTGCGCAAAGTCGGCCGGCACGAAATCCGGCTGCGACTGCGCGAGCCTGAAGAGCCGGTCCAGCCGCTTGGAGGCTTCGGGCGGGCGGCCTTCGGCCGGCACTGCGGCCAGGAGCCGGTCGAGGGCCAGGACGAGCCGCTCGGCGCGGCATGCCTGCTCAAGCTGCGGAATGTCCGTGGCGAGGAAGTCATCCTGGGTCGCTGCGAGGCGCCTTAGCACGGTGCCAGCGGACTGCGGCTCCCAGGTCTGCGCCGCCCTCTTCGCCAGCAGGTCGGCAGTCTCGACTGCGGACGCCAGCGCCGACTGCGAGGGCGCCGACAGGGCCAACGGCGCCAACCCGGCGTCCACTCCGCTGCGGGCCAGCAGCCAGACCAGTCCCCGCCATACGGGAATTGAGCGCGCGGTGTCCGCCCGGCCGTTGAGGAGGGCCCAGCTGACCTCCCTCAGGGCAACCGCCTGCCCGACAAACCAGGCCTGGGCTCCAATGTCGGCCGAGCGCTCGCGCCAATGCTTCGGCTCGTCCTGGGTCTGACCGTCGAGCTCGAAGATGAGAGCGGGGTGGCGTCCGACGCTCACAAGCTCGGGATCGACATTCTGGTGGCAGGCGACGCAGGTGTTCGCCCGGCAATAAAGGTCGTTCAAGTCGCGCATGCCGGCCGCGACGCGGTCGGCGTGCGTCCAGTCCTTGCGGGTGTGACTGCGAAGCCAGCCGGCCGGCAGGTCGTGGCAGCTCACGCACGAAACGCCCTCGGCCGGGTCGAATCCCGCGCCTGGGCCCATGGACGGGATGCTCGCCAGCGGCGCATGGCACACGATGCAGCGCGGACTTGTTGCCGGATTGGCCACGGACAGCGCCTCGGCCATTCGGGCGGAGCGCGCCGTGTTGAGCGTGGCATAGGACCGGGAATGCACGTCTCGTTGCACCCAAACGACATACTGGTTGCTCATTTCGCCCGCGCCCCCATGGCAGCCGCTTGTGGAGCACGTGCCTGCCCCGAGCCCCTCAAGGGCGGCCGCCGGCGCAAGGGGAGCCAGGGCGGCCAGGCCCAGGATCGCCACGATGCCCACTTTTGTTGCCGGTCGCATGATATTTGGTTTGGCCCGGTAGGAGAGTCTCCACTACCAATGGGTTGTCTGGGGCTTCAATTCCAGCGTCAAATGTCGCCGTTCTGGCCCTTGCGCGCATAATCCACATTTATTGAATGCTGGTGAGGATCTTAAAATTTGTCGCCGATCACCCCGAGGCGACCGCAGGTGTCCTGATCGTCCTCGGTCTCGCGACGGAGGTGTGTGTCCTGGCAGCGACCGGAATCCTCGGGCTGCTTGCGGAGAGAAGGCGGGCGGCGTTGCAGTGCCGGCGGCTGGAGCTCGAGATCGAGAAGGCCCGCCAGCAGATAAAGAACGTTGAGGAGGCCAAGTCGGCCTGGAACGGAATCCGCAAGTTCTCGGTGACCCAGAAGGTGATGGAATGCGCAGACACCTACTCGTTCTACCTCAAGCCCCACGACGGCAAACCCCTGCCCCCGTTCAAGCCCGGCCAGTACCTCACGTTCCTGCTGAACATCCCGGGACTCGGAAAACCGCTGGTGCGATGCTACTCGCTCTCGGACTGCGCCCGGGCGACGCACTACCGCGTTACCATAAAGCGCTGCCCTCCGGCAGAGGGGGGAATCCACCCGCCAGGCGTGGGTTCGTCCTTCTTCTGCGACCAGGTCAAGGTTGGCGACATCCTCGACGTGAAGGCGCCGAACGGGCACTTCCACCTCGACCCGGAGCAGGAGCGGCCGGTCGTCCTCATCTCGGGCGGAGTGGGCGTGACGCCCATGGTGGCCATGGCCAACGCGCTGCTGGAGACCAAGTCGTCCCGCGAGATCTGGTTCTTCCACGGGGCCCGGAACAACAAGGATCACATGTTCAAGGGCTACATGAGCGCTCTTGGCAGCGATCACAGGAACGTGCGGGTTCACATCTGCTATTCCAAGCCGCTAGAGTCGGACGTAAAGGGCCGCGATTACCAGCATCAGGGGCGGGTCACGGTGGACCTCTTCAAGCAGGTGCTTCCCTCCAACAACTTCGAGTATTTCCTCTGCGGCCCCGGCGCATTCATGGAGAGCATAACCGAGGACCTCAGGAAATGGGGAGTGCCTGACGAGTGGGTGCATTTCGAGGCCTTCGGCCCCGCCTCGGTAAAGCGCGCGGCAAAGCCCGAGGCGAAGGTCGCCGTCACGTTCGCCCCGTTTGGCGGCCTGGAGGTCACGTTCGCGAAATCTGGCCGCAAGGTCACCTGGCAGGGCGGCGGGCGTTCCCTCCTCGAGCTGGCCGAGGAGGCACAGATCCGGATCGACGCCGGGTGTCGCGCCGGCAACTGCGGCTCCTGCCTTGTCGCGATCAAGTCCGGTTCGGTGGAATACATAGGCGCTCACGGGGCCGACGTGGAGCAGGGTTCCTGCCTCGCGTGCATCTGCCGGCCCGCCACCGCGCTGGTAATCGACGCCTGATGAGCCAGTCCACGTCCGGTCTCAATCGTCCGAGGCGGTGGGATGTCCCGTTCAGCAAGGACATGTCCGAGATGGACGTGGGCCGGCTCCTGAGGATCCCCCCGTTCAAGGAAATGAACCCGGAGAGCTTCCCGAGATCGGCACAGCTCCACGACATCCTTAGGAACGACGCGCGCCTGCGCCAGTTCAAGCCCGGCGAGATCATCGTGCGCGAGGGCGACTATGGGAACTCGGCTTTCATGGTCATGTCGGGCTCCGCAGAGGTCGTCCTAAGCCCGGGTCTGCCGCCGAGGCTCGTGGGACGAAGCGAACCGGCCCGACGGGGACTGTTCCGGGCGCTTGCCCAGCTCTGGACGAATCCCGCCGAGGACGAGGTGGCGAAGGGGGGCGCGGGAGCCGACACCCCTGCGGCGCGGTCGGGCGACGCCGAGCCCGGCATCATCCTCCAGGACATCCCGCGCGTCCTGAGCGGCCAGCGCACAGCGACCATCAGCGTCGGCGACGTCTTCGGCGAGATAGCCGCGCTTTCTCGACTCCCTCGGACCGCGACAATCCTGGCAAAGGCCGGTGGCGCCGAGATGCTCGAGATCCGCTGGCAGGGCCTGCGCGACCTCATGCGCTACGACCCCCAAGTCAGGAAGTTCATCGACGGGATCTACAGGGACAGGGCCCTCTCGACCTACCTGGAGGAGCTGCCGTTCATGAGGTTCCTCGGCGCGGACGCCAAGAGGCGCCTGATGGACGCGACGCAGTTCGAGACTTACGGGGAATACGACTGGTCCGGCGAATACAAGCAGCTCGTGCAGTCCGGGGCCTCGGCCGCGCAGGAGCCGACGATCGCGGTCGAGGGCGACTACCCCAACAGCGTCGTGATGATCCGGGCCGGGTTCGCGCGCGTCACGCAGCGCTATGGAAGCGGGCACCGCACCCTCAGCTACCTCGGCTCGGGACGCATGTACGGCTTCGACGAGATCGCTCACAACTGGCGCCGGCCGAACGACCACGTCGCCCTCCAGCACACCCTTCGCGTCATCGGGTACACGCATGTGCTCGTGATACCGGCCTCCATCATAGAGGAGATCGTGCTGCCGGCGATGCCCGACGCCATGCTTCCGCCCCCGATCGAGGGCGACCGCCGCGCCGACGCGCGTCTCAGGCCCGCCTCCTCACCGGAGTCGCCCGACGCGCGCGTGGCGGCGGAGGTCATGGAATTCGTCACCCAGAACAGGTTCTTCAACGGGACGAAGACCATGGTCATCGACCTGGACCACTGCACCCGGTGCGACGACTGCGTCCGGGCGTGCGCCGCCACTCATGACAACAACCCGCGCTTCCTGAGGCACGGCCCCATCCACAACAACCTCATGGTGGCCCAGGCCTGCATGCACTGCACGGACCCGATCTGCATGATCGGGTGCCCGACGGGCGCCATCCACCGCGAGACCTTTGAGGGAAACGTCGTCATCAACCCTTCGAGCTGCATCGGCTGCTCGGCCTGTGCCAACAACTGCCCGTACGGGGCCATCCGCATGGTCGAGCAGCGCGACCGAAAGGGGGCCATCCTCCTCGCGAGCGATTCCAACCCGATCCACAAGGCGACCAAGTGCGACCTCTGCAATGACCAGTACGGGGGGCCGGCCTGCGAGCGCGCGTGCCCTCACGACGCGCTGAAAAGGATCAACCTCAACACGCTCGACGAGCTCGTGAGCTGGATTCAAAGATGAAGGCGGGCCGGATCCTAAGGCGGGCCGGTTATCCGGCCGCGGCGACCGGGGCCGCGGCAGCGGCCATCTGGGCGTTCAGCAGGGCCGAGACGGTTAACCCCCGCCTGGCCTACCTCACGGGGTGGGTTCTGTTTGCCCTGACGCTTTTCCTGACCGCCTACAACCTGCGCAAGAAGATCGCCTTCCTGCCGCTAGTGAGCTCTCGGACCTGGATGCGGCTTCATTCCTGGATTGGGATGCTGACGGCCATCGTATTTTTCATGCACGCGGGCCGGCGCCTTCCCCGGGGGCCGTTCGAGGCAACGCTGGCCGCGCTCTTCGTCGGGGTAACGCTGAGCGGCATCGCCGGCTGGTGGCTTTCGAGCGTCCTGCCGCGCAGGCTGACGAGCGCCGGGGGCGAGGTCCCCTACGAGCGAATCCCGTCCATCCGCCGGTCGCTGCGCGAGCGCGCCGAGGCCCTTGTGGTCGCCGGCATCCCCACGGCGGGCGCGACGACCCTTGCCGACTTCTACGCCGCGAGGCTGAGCGGCTTCTTCGCCGGCCCGGCGAACTTCGGGCCGCATCTGCTTGGCTCCCGCCACACCCTGAACAGGCTCCTTGCGGACATCGGGGAGATCAAGAAGTACCTGAGCCACTTTGAGAAGTCGGCGGCGGTCGAGCTCGCGGCTCTGGTGCGCGAGAAGGACGCCCTCGACCTCCACCGCTCGATGCAGCTCGTCCTGAAGGGCTGGCTGTTTGTCCACATACCGCTGACCTATGCGATGCTGACGTTCACGGGCGTGCATGTCGTGTTGGTCTATGCTTTTTCAGGGGGGGCGCGATGAGCGAGGGAAGAGCGCCCACGCCGGACTTCAATAGCGGCCGCTACGAGCGCCCGAACAAGGACTGGGTGTGCGGCAACGCGAAGGACGGGTGCCCGTGCCGCATCGGCCCGAGTCCGACCGGCAAATGCCGCGCAACGACGGAGTGCGCCCCGCGTCTCGCGCTCAAGCCGGGCGAAACAAAGGGCACGTGGGTTTGCACGCGGCCCGAAGACTGGGGCGGCCCGTGCGAGGCCGGGCCGCTGCCCGACGGCGCGTGCTGCCGCGCGGTCCCCCGATGCAAGCCGGTGCGCAGCCTGCGGGCGCGCCGCGGCCAGGTCGCCCTTGCGGTGACCGCGGCGGCGCTTGGGGCGCTCCTGGTCGGCCTGTCGGGTTCGGCGCGGGACATTTTCATAAATCCCCGGCCGCTCTCCCGGCAGCATTCGGGCCCCGAATTCGCGCACCTGGCCGCGGGCGTGCCGGGCGCGAAGGGCGGGCAGGGCTGCGTCCTCTGCCATGCGGTCGCGAATTCGACGTTCAGCGACCTAGCCCTGGATGCCCTCGCGGCCTCCCGGACCTCGCTTCGCTTCGCGGACCTGACGGGCGATCACCCGAAGGATTTCTCGCGCATGGACCGTTCTTGCCTGGCCTGCCATGCGGCGCGGGGCTTCCACGAGGCCGACGTGGCGCGCGCAACCTCGTGCCCCGTCTGCCACCGGGAGCACCAGGGCTCCGGCCCGATGCTGGCGGTATCCGGGCAGAACTGCATCGCGTGCCACGGCGACCCAAGGCAGATGCAGGCGTCGCGCCAGCTGAGCCGGCCCCTGCCGGCGATCCTGTTCGAGCGTCCGGCCCCTCCCGGCCTCGTCGTTCATTCGGTGCGCAGGCCTGTCGACGGATACACCGAGGTGATTACGGGGTTTGCCGCCGATCACCCCGAGTTCCGGGTGCTGCGCGACAAGTCCCAGGACGTCAACACGCTCCGCTTCAACCACCGTCTCCACCTGGTCGGCACCGACATCCCGCTGGTGGACGGCCGTCCGCTCGACTGCGCCTACTGCCACAGGCCCGACGCCTCCGGGGCCTACATGTCCCGGATCTCCTTCGAGGGCTCATGCCGCGCCTGCCACGCACTCGACTTCGACGAACGGACGCCCGGGATGAACCTTCCGCACGGCAACGCGGCGTTCGTGCGGGCGTTCCTGCGAAGCCTCCCAGTCCAGTACGCCGACTTCGCCGTTCGCAAGCTCGGGATCTCCTCCCAAAGGGAGGTCGAGGCCTTTGTGCGGCGCAAGCTCGAGTCGCTGCGCCAGCGCGCGCACAGCGGCGAGGAACTTGAGCGGGAGGTCTTTCTCAGCAACGGCAAGACCATGCCGGCCGCCGGTGGAGGAGAGGAGCGGGCGAAATTCGCGGGCTGCGCGCTCTGCCACGACGTCGCCTGGCGCGGGAGCGCGGTTCCCCAGGTGACGCCCCCGGAGACGCCCGACCGGTGGCTGCTCGGCGCTTCGTTCCGCCATTCGGCCCACTCGGCCATGGCCTGCACCGAGTGCCACGCGGCGGCCGCAAGCGAGCGCACCTCCGACGTCATCCTTCCGACGCAGCAGAGCTGCGTCCGATGCCACAGCCCGAAGGGCGGCGTCGCGCACAGCTGCACGACCTGCCACGTCTACCACAACATGCCGGCGATGCTGTCCAGGGGGTCGTTGACGGCGAAGCTGCCATGAGGCGAGCGCTGCTGACGTCGGCCTTCGTCCTTGTCGCCCTGGCGGCTTGCCGGAGCGGCCCCGCGGTCGCGCCCGACGTCCTGCCCGCCGACAAGCCGCGCCCCATGCAACGGGAGTCCAGGGGAACGCCTCCCGCGGCGCCGAGCGATGTCCACGTCGATCCGGGCGCGCCCCTGCCGGCGCCGCCCGTGGCGCTTCCCCCGCCTGTCCTCGTGCTCAGGCGTATCCCAGAGGGCAATGGCGCCCAGCCCGCGCTCCAGTTCGACCCGGACCCCGGAGCCTGGCAGGCAGTGGCGCCCGCACCGGAGCCTTCCCTTTTCTCGACGTTCCAGGCCGCGGAGCCGGCCAAGCAGGAGACCGCGCAGGTCAGCGTGGCCCGCGGGCCCCTCGAGCGGGTCCAGATCGCGCAGGCCCCCGAGGCCGCCGCGCCGTCCGGCTACGGCCAGGAGCCCCTCCCCGCGCCGCTCAGGCTCCCGAGGGCGGGCGTGCGCGAGGACGAGTTCATCCCGGGCCACTGGAGCGCCCCGGGCTCCTACCCGCCTGCGGACACCCCCGGCGCGTTCCCCGGGGCGCGGCCCGTGCCCGACCGCTGGCGGGAAGGCTTCGAGCCCTGGCGCCGCTACACCTCCGGCGACACCGAGGAGATGCCGTATTTTCATTCCGATCCCGAGTTCTGGCACTATTACCGCCAGAGCATGCTCAAGGGAGACCTGCCGATAAGCGGCCAGGACGTGTTCCTCAGGCTCACCGCGACGGCCGACTTTGTCGGCGAGGACCGGACGCTGCCGGTTCCCAGCGGCCCGAGCGCGGCGTCCGCGGGAAGCTTCAATTTCTACGGGAACAGCGGCTCGCGGCTCTTCACGTCGGACCTCGCGCTCGAGTTCGACCTCTTCAAGGGGGACACGGTGTTCAAGCCGGTCGACTGGCTGGTGCATATCAAGCCCGTCTTCGACTTCAACCACGTGGATTTCCGCGAGACGGCCCAGGTTTCCCCGAGCCCGACCGGGTCGCTGACCTCGAACGGGACGGGAACGGACGACGGTGGGGTCACAAACCCGGGCGACGTGGGCTCGCTCCTCGGGGGGCTCACTCCCGCCCCGGGAAGCCTGGCCGGCACCCAGGCGACATCCCGGGACAGGACCTACGTTTCGCTCCAGGAGGCGTTCCTCGAGGTGCACCTCGCCGACCTGTCCCCCAACTACGACTTCTGCGCCGTCGACGTCGGAAACCAGACGTTCAACAGCGACTTCCGCGGCTTCATATTCAACGACACGAACCTCGGCGCCCGCTTCTTCGGCAACTACGGCAACAACAAGTGGCAATACAACCTCGCCCTGTTCGACCTGCGCGAGAAGGACACGGACTCGGACCTCAACACTTTCCAGAGGCGCGGCCAGCTCGTGGCGGTCGCGAACGTCTACCGCCAGGACTCGCTGTTCCCCGGGTTCACCACGGAGCTCAGCGTCCTGGGCAGCTTCGACCAGCCGGGCACCAAGTACGACACGAACGGATTCCTTGTTCGCCCCGCGCCGATCGGCACGGTTCGAGCCCACCGCGTCGACAGCTACTACATCGGGCTGACCGGGGACGGTCATATCGGCAAGCTGAACGTGGATGACGCCCTCTATCTCGTCACAGGCCGCGACGAGTTCAACGGCCTTGCGGGGCGCCCGGAGGACATCTTGGCGGAGATGGCGGCGATCGAGCTGAGCTTCGACAGGGACTGGATCCGCTACAAGGCCTCGTTCTTCTACGCGTCGGGCGACAGGGACCCTCAGGGCGGGCGCGCAACGGGCTTTGACTCGATCGAGGACAACACGAACTTCACCGGGGGGCCGTTCAGCTACTGGGTGCGCCAAAGCTTCAACCTCGGCGGGACGTCGGTCCCGCTCAAGCAGCGCTTCAGCCTGCTTCCCGACCTTCGCGCGGGAGGCTCCTTCGAGGGACAGTCCAATTTCGTGAATCCGGGCCTGCTGCTGTACGGCCTGGGCGCCGAGGCGGACATTACCCCGAAGCTTCGGGCCTTCGCGAACGCAAACTACCTCCAGTTTGACTCGACCGACACCCTGAAGACGGTCCTCATGACAAACCAGGCGGGCCGCAGCATCGGCTTCGACCTGAGCCTCGGGTTCCAGTGGCGCCCCTTCCTCATTAGCAACGTCATTATCTCCGCCGGCTGCGGTGTCCTGCTTCCCGGAAGCGGCTACCGGGACATCTACACGAACACGGTGCCGGCCGTGCCCGGATTCACGCCCGCCTCGAGCGGCAAGGTTGACCAATTTTTGTACAGCGCAATTCTCGCCGGAACGTTCACCTACTGAACCCGGGCCACCATCGCCATGCCTTTCCCACCGAAGAAGCCCGTACGCGCCCAGCGCCTGATCGCGGCCGTCGCGGGCGCGGGCCTGGCGCTGTGTTCGCTCGCGCAGCCGGCGGGGACCCCAGGCGCAGCCCAGGCCCCGGCGGGACCGACGCTCTTTGGTCCGCCGATCTCCGTCTCGCGGGACGCGCGCTCGTCCGATGCCCCCCTGCCTGCGCCGAAGGAGGCCACCCTCGTGGACCAGAGCCCGGAGGCGGCCCGGCGCAAGAGCGCCGGCTGCCTGCAGTGCCACAGCGGAGTCGAGGACATGCACGCCTCGCCCTTCGTGGTCCTCGGCTGCGTCGACTGCCACGGAGGCGACCCGACACCCGGGCTGACGATGCGAAAGGCCCACGTCGCGCCGCGCAACCCGGTCTTCTGGCAGAGCTCGGCAAAACCCTCCGACTCCTCGGTCCTGCTCAACCACGAGTCGGAGGAGTTCATCCGGTTCGTGAACCCGGCGGATCTGCGGGTGGCGGACAAGGCCTGCGGGTTATGCCACGGCGAGATAGTCCAGCATGTCGGCAAGAGCATGATGAACCACGGGGCGATGCTCTGGGGCGCCGCCCTCTATAACAACGGCGCGGTTCCGTTCAAGAACCCGCGCTACGGTCAGGCGTACGGGGCCAATGGCGAGGCCCTGCGGCTGGAGAGCCCCGTGCCCGTCTCCCCGGAGCTGACCCGGCTCAACGGCATCCTTCCCTACCTCGAGCCGCTGCCCCGCTTCGAGCTCGGCCAGCCGTCGAACATCCTGCGGATCTTCGAGGAGGGCGGCGAGAAGCAGGAGCGGATCGGGATTCCCGACCCGTTCGAGACGCCCGGTCATCCGGAGCGGCGCCTCTCGGAAAGGGGCCTTGGGACGCTCAACCGCATCGACCCCGTGTTCCTCAACCTTCAGAAGACCCGGCTGCACGATCCCCTCCTCGGCTTCATGGGCTCGAACGACCACCCGGGCGACTACCGCTCGTCGGGCTGCGCCGCCTGCCATGTTGTCTATGCGAACGACCGGTCGCCGACCAATTCCGGCTGGTGGTCCAAGTACGGCAACCAGGGACTCAGCTTCACTGGCGACCCCATGATCTCCAAGCGCGAGAAGGCCCACCCGATCCGCCACCAGTTCACGCGCAGCATCCCGTCGAGCCAGTGCATCACCTGCCACATGCACCAGGGCAACCTGTTTGTTAACCCCTTTCTCGGCTACATCTGGTGGGACCAGGAGAGCGACGGCGAATTCATGTACCCGGCCTCCCAGAGGAACCCGACGGAGGCCGAGGTGGCGGCTTCGCTGCAGCGCAACCCCGAGGCTGCCGCGGCGAGGGGCCTCTGGGGCGATCCCGACTTCCTGGAGAAGGTAGCCGAGCTCAATCCCAAGCTGAAGCAGACCCAGTTTGCCGACTACCATGGCCACGGATGGGTGTTCCGCGCCGTATTCAAGAAGGATCGCGAGGGCAACCTCCTCACGCTCGACGACAAGCCCATCGACCACGACGACCCCGCGAAGTTCACGAAGGCAGTGCACCTGAAGGACGTCCATCTTGCGCGCGGCATGCAGTGCGTCGACTGCCACTTCGGGACCGATGTGCACGGCAACGGGCTGCTCTACGGCGAACCGCGCGCTGCGACCGCAATCGAGTGCATCGACTGCCACGGCACCGTAGAGCGGAGGCCGACGCTGGTGACCACGGGCAATTCCGGGACCTTTGAGGACGGAAAAGTCGAGCCGTCCGACCTGTCCAAGGGCTCCACGCCGTGGGGACCCAGGTTCTTCTGGGTCGGGCGCCGGCTCTACCAGCGCTCGATGATGACCCCCGACGTGGTCTGGGAGGTCCCGCAGACTATCGACACGATCAACCCCGCCTCGGAGCATTACAACCCGAAGTCCGCCTACGCGAAGACCCTGCGGCGGGACGGGGTAACGTGGGGCGACGTGCCCGCGAACCCCGTCATCATCTCCGAGCAGCTTGCCCACGCAAATTCCAATATCTCGTGCCAGATATGCCACACGTCATGGGCGACGAGCTGCTTCGGCTGCCACCTGCCGATGCGCGCAAACAAGATGGTCCAGGCCAACAAGTTCGAGGGGACGACCACGCGCAACTACACGAGCTACAACCCCCAGGTCGTGCGCGACGACGTGTTCATGCTCGGCAAGGACGCCACCTACAAGGGGAACCGCCTGGCCGTCCTGCGCTCGTCGAGCGCGGTCATCGTGGGATCGCAGAACGCCAACCGCGAATGGATCTATTCTCAGCAGCAGACCATATCGGCGGAGGGCTACTCAGGCCAGGCCTTCAACCCGCATTTCCCCCACACGACAAGCTCGGTGGGCACGACGAAGAACTGCACGGATTGCCACCTGTCCGCCTCGAACGACAACAATGCCTGGGTGACCCAGCTGCTCGGCTTCGGGACGGGCACGGTCAACTTCTTCGGACGCTACGCCTATGTCGGCTCCGGGCGCGACGGCTTTGACGCCGTCGCGTGGACGGAGCGCGAGGAGCCCCAGGCGCCCCTGGGCAGCCACCTCCAGCGCCTCGCGTATCCGGACAACTACAGGCTGCATGTCGAGGCCAACGCGGGCGTCCTCAAGGAGGGCTGGCACCACGACGGCGAGGACATCAGGGACCTCACGCTGCGCGGCGAGTACCTGTACACGGCCAACGGCCCCGGCGGATTCGAGGTATTCGACGTCGCGAATGTCGACAACAAGGGCTTCTCGGAGCGCATCGTCTCGGCCCCGGTCTCGCCCCTCGGCCAGCGCCTCTGGGTCCGCACGAAGTATGCGACAAGCGTGGCCCTTCCCAGCACGCTCGGCATCGACCCCCTTCGCACCCACCGGCCGGAGAACGAGGAGCAGCCGATCAGCCTGGTCTACGGTTACGTCTACGTCACCGACCGCTACGAGGGCCTGGTCGACGTGATGGTCGGGACGCTCCTCGACGGCGATCCCACGAACAACTTCTTCAGGGATTCGGACGTCACGCGCTTCAACCCCGGCGGCGCGCTCGACGGGGCGACGCACGCCTATGTCGCCGGAAGGCGACTCTACGTGACCTGCACCGCGGGCCTCGTGGTTGTCGATGTGAGCGACCCGACGAAGCCGCGGATAACAGGCCGCACGCCCGCCGGGTTCCTGCGCAACCCGCGGAGCCTGGCCGTCCAGTTCCTGTACGCCTTCGTCACCGACGACGACGGCGTGAAGGTCCTCGACCTGGCCGACCCGGACAATCCCGCGCCCCTGGCGGGCGCCACGGTCCCCCTGAGGGATGCGCAGGGCCTCTACGCGGCCCGGACCTACCTCTATGTCGCCGACGGCTCCGAGGGCCTCGCGATCGTGGACATCAAGAATCCGGCGTCCCCGAGCCTCAGGGAGATTTTCAGCGCCGGCGGGCAGCTCAATGACACGCGCGCCGTGCAGATCGGCTCCGTGAGCGCGTCCATGTACGCGCTCGTCGCTGACGGGAAGAACGGCCTGCGGGTCCTCCAGATGATCTCGCCCGAGAACGTCCCCGGCTACATGGGATTCAGCCCGGCCCCGAACCCGAGGCTGATCGCCACCTACCCGACCCGGGGCGCGGCCGTGGCCGTGAGCCGCGGACTCGATCGCGACCGGGTGGTCGACGAGACCGGCAACCAGACCGTGGTCTTCGGCAGGCGCGGCAGCCGCCCGTTCAACGCGGGCGAGTTCGATGCGTTCCTGCGGAGGGAGGGCCGCCTCTACCGGGTCGAGGACGTGGCGGTGAAGGACGGCAGGCTGCAGACGGCATCCGGCCAGGCGCTCGCGCCCACGCGGGCGTTCGCCGAGGAGCAGCCCGAGGTGGCGCCGCCGCCGGAATCGGGCCGCCTCGTCCGCCGTCCGGCCGACTGACGGAGCCGGCCTCAGCCTTCGAGCCGGATGATGCGGTCAAAATCAGCGGCCGCGAGCGGCATCACCGAAAGCCGGCTGTTGCGGACGATGGGGACCCCGGCAAGGAGCGGGTCGGCCCTGATCTCGGCGAGGGTCACGGGGCGCGCAAGCGCCCGCTGCGCCTCGAGCTCCACCGAAACCCACGCCGGCTCATCCGACGTCGGATCGGGGTAGCATGCCCTGCTGACCCTTGCGACTCCGACCACCGCCTTCATAGCCCCGCTGGAATAGAAGAGAACGCGGTCGCCGGCATGCATTGCCCTGAGGTTGTTTCGCGCCTGGTAGTTTCGGACGCCGTCCCACGACGTTCGGCCGTCGCGCTCGAACTGCGCCCAGGAATAGCTCTCGGGCTCCTGCTTCACCAGCCATCGTAGCGGCTTCATCGGCGGATCTTGGGCCGGCGCCAGCCGCCGGGCAAAGGGATTTTGGCGCGGCCTTCGGCGCAGCGGCAAGGGGAACTGAAGGGTTGCCGCGAACGGGCGCGTGCGTTTCCCTTGCCGCCTTGGCCCCCGCAAACATTCCCTGGATACAGGCCTACTCCCCGGTCGCGGGAAGCGCGGGCCTGTCCGCCGCGGTGGCGGCCGTCCCACTGGCCGTCATTTTCTTCTGCCTCGCCGTCCTGAGGATGAAGGCCCACAACGCGTCCCTTCTCGCCCTCTCCACAGCCCTCCTCCTCTCGGTCTTCGCGTGGGGAATGCCGGCAGGGCTCGCAGGGCTCGCCGCCGCCCAGGGCGCCGCCTTCGGCGTGTTCCCCGTTTTCTTCATCGTGCTGGCAAGCCTGTTCCTCTTCAACATAACGGTCAGGAGCGGGCAGTTCGAGGTCATCCGCGCGTCGCTCGCCAGCGTCACGGCCGACCGCAGGCTGCAGGCGCTGCTTATCGCCTTCTGCTTCGGGGCCTTCATAGAGGGCGCGGCCGGCTTCGGAGCGCCCGTGGCCATCGCGGGCGCGACGCTTGTTGGCCTCGGGTTCCGCCCCTTCTACGCCGCCGGGATCTGCCTCGTGGCGAACACGGCGCCGGTGGCCTTCGGGACCATCGGGATCCCGATCGTGGCGCTCGGGGGTGTCATCGGGCTGAGCGACGCGGGCTTGATGAAGCTATCGGCCATCGTGGGACACCAGCTCCCGTTCATCTCGCTCATCCTTCCCACCTACCTGGTCCTCATCATGGCGGGATTCAGGAGGACGATCGAGGTCCTTCCGGCCGTCGCCGCCTGCGGCGCCACGTTCGCGACCTGCCAGTGGGCGGTGTCGAGCTACCTCGGGCCCTACCTGCCCGACATCCTGTCCTCACTGGCGTCGATGGCCGCCCTGATGGTCCTGCTCAGGTTCTGGCGGCCGCCGGCGGTATTCCGGTTCGACCATGATCCCGTGTCCGGCGCCGAGCGCCACTCCTATACCGCTGCGCAGGTCGTGCATGCGTGGTCACCCTACATCGCCCTCACGGCGATGGTGCTGCTTTGGGGGGTACCGCCGGTGAAGGCGGCACTGAACCGGAGCACGCTCCTGATCCCCGTAAGCGGCCTCGACAATGCCATCGCCAGGCCGCCGGCCGCCGCTCGGCAGCAGTCGACCCCGGGCGGGGCCGTGCCGCTGCCCGCCAAGTTCAAGCTCGATTACCTTGCCAGCGGCGGCTCGGCCGTGCTGATCGCGGCCCTGATTTCGGCGCTCGTCTGCGGCACAGGGGCGGCAGGGACGCTGCGGCTTCTCGGCAAGACGCTCCACGACATGCGCTATCCCGCGGTCACGATCGGCTCGGTGCTCGCGCTCGCCTACGTGATGAACGCATCCGGCATGACACCCTGCCTCGGCATATTCTCGACGAGGGCCGGCCGGTGGTTCCCCTTCATCTCGCCGATCCTCGGGTGGGTCGGGGTGTTCCTCACGGGCTCCGACACGTCGAGCAACGTGCTCTTCGGGAGCCTGCAGAAAAAGGCGGCCGAGCAGCTGGGCGTCAATCCGCTCCTCACCTGCGCAGCCAACACGAGCGGCGGAGTCATGGGCAAGATGATCTCGCCGCAGTCGATCGCCGTCGCCTGCGCCGCCACCGGGATGGTTGGCGAGGAGGGCTCGCTCTTCCGCTTCACATTGAAGCATTCGGTCATCCTCCTGCTCGTCATGGCGGCGATCGTCTACCTCCAGGCCTACGTCCTGACCTGGATGGTGCCCGCCTGAGGCCGGCGGCAGCAGGCACGCCATGTCCCATTCAAGCTTTCTGACCGCATTCGGCACCTGCAGCCTGGAGTGGAGCGAGCGGGGCCTCTCCCGCTTCCGCCTTCCCGGCGGGGGCGCGGACCCCTGCGCCGGGGACGACCCGCCGGACTGGGTGCGAGACGTCATCTCGCGGGTGCGCCGGCACCTCGAGGGCGACCCGCAGGATTTCTCGGGCACCGCGATCGATTGGTCAATCGTCAGCGCTTTCCAGAGGGCGGTCCTCCAGCAGGCGCTCTCGATAAGGGCGGGATACCTGAGAAGCTACGGCGAGATCGCCCGGGCGCTCGCGCTCGGCCCCGGCGGCGCCCGCGCGGTGGGTTCTGCCCTCGCGGCAAACCCTTGGCCGCTCATAGTGCCGTGCCACCGGGTCGTGTCGGCCACGGGGAAGATGACGGGATTCTCGGGTCCGGGCGGCGTCCGGACGAAGACGCGCCTCCTGGCGCTCGAGGGGGCCGAGCTTATCTCGGAATAGGACTGGCCGCTGCGTTCGACAAACGCGGAAAGGCGGCTCTCTTGGACGCAGACCCTCATGCCCGGACTCCTTGATCCCCTGATCCTCGGCGAGCTCAGACTGCCCAATCGCGTGGTGATGGCACCGCTCACCCGGGCACGCGCCGGCGGCGGCGGGCGCGTCCCGAACGCCCTCATGGCCGAGTACTACGCGCAGCGGGCCTCCGCCGGGCTGATCATCTCGGAGGCGACCGCAGTGACGCCCATGGGCGTCGGTTACGCGGACACGCCTGGCATCTGGTCGCCGGAGCAGGTGGCGGGCTGGCGCTCGATCACGGCCGCGGTCCACGCGGCCGGCGGAAGGATGGTTTTGCAGCTCTGGCATGTCGGGCGGATCTCCGACCCGTGCTTCCTCGAAGGGGCGCTGCCCGTTGCGCCAAGCGCGATCGCCCCGGCGGGCTTTGTGCGGCTCGTCCGCCCCCAGAGGCCCTATGTCACGCCGCGCGCACTCGAGACATCCGAGCTGCCGGGCATAGTCGGGGCCTACCGCAAGGGCGCCCAGAACGCGCAGGCAGCCGGTTTCGACGGCGTCGAGGTGCACGGCGCGAATGGATACCTGCTCGACCAGTTTCTCCAGGACGGATCCAACCGCAGGACAGACGACTACGGGGGAAGCATCGAGAACCGGGCGCGGCTGATGATCGAGGTCACGGACGCGGCCATATCGGTCTGGGGGGCCGGACGGGTCGGCATGCACCTTGCTCCGCGGGGCGACGGCCAGTCAATGGGGGACTCGGACCCTCTGGCGACCTTCGGCTATGTCGCACGCGAGCTCGGCAAGCGCAGGATCGCCTTCCTATGCGCGCGCGAGTCGCTTGGCCCAAACAGGATAGGCCCGAGGCTGAAGGCCGACTTCGGCGGGGGCTTCATCGCGAACGAGAGGTTCTCGAGGGAGGCCGCGGAGCAGGTGATCGCCGCGGGCGAGGCGGACGCCGTCGCCTTCGGCACCCCGTTCATCGCCAACCCGGATCTGCCCAGGCGCTTCGCGCTCGGGGCGGCTCTGAACGCACCGCAGCCCGAGACATTCTACGGAACGGGCCCAAAGGGCTACACCGACTACCCCAGCCTGACCGCGGGGCCCTGACTCCGACGGTCCCGTGCGGTCAAAATTCCTTTAAATGAGGGGCCCAGGGGGCCGCGGGCGCGCGGTCCGAGGAATTGGCGTTGCTAGGCCCGGGCGCGGCTGCGAAACTCCGGCGCCCGAGTCCCACGGACCAAACGCGCTTTCAACAGTGCCCAACCCACAGCCCGAGCTCGTACTGATCGTGCCCGTGTACAACGAGGAGGACGCGATCGTTCCCGTCCTGACGGAGTGGCGCGCCGAGCTGTCGCGCACGGTCGGCGATGGGCGCTTTCTCATCCTCGTGGTCGACGACGGGTCCACCGACGCGACCCCCGCGCGCCTCTCGGCCCTGGGCTGGCCCGAGCTGCGGGTCCACCGGCACGCCAACCGCGGGCACGGCCAGAGCTGCCTTGCCGGATACATTGAGGCCGACAGGCTGGGCGCCACCTATATCTTCCAGATTGATTCCGACGGGCAGTGCGACCCGGCCGGATTCGCAGGCGTCTGGGCGAGGCGGGGGAAGGTCGCGGCGGTCTACGGCAGGCGCATGAGCCGGGACGACGGGATGGCGCGAAGGGTGATCAGCAGCGTCCTGCGCGCCTCGCTCAAGGTTGCCCGCGGGACGAGGCTCAACGACACGAACGTGCCGTTCCGCCTTTACCGCGCTCCGCTCGCCGCCGCGGCGGCGCGGCGCATTCCGGCAAGCTTCAGCCTGGCGAACATCGCCATGGCCCTCCTCCTGGAGCCCGAGGGCTTCGAGGAGGTGCCCATTCATTTCCGCGACAGGATCGGGGGGCACCCGACGGTGCGCCTGTGGGGGTTTGTACCCAAGGCGCTGCGATTGCATCGGGACCTGTTTGGTCTAGGGCATTGAGGGAATGCGCGACAGCTATGACTACCTGATCGTCGGGGCCGGCCTGTCGGGCCTCGTCCTCGCCGAGCGCCTCGGCTCGCTGGGGCGAAGCTGCCTCGTCGTCGAGCGGCGCGAACACATAGGCGGGAACTGCCACGACCGCAAGGACCGCAACGGTCTCTTCTACCATGTCTATGGTCCGCACTATTTCCGCACAAATTCCGAGCTGGTGCGCGCCTACCTGAGCCGGTTCACCGAGTGGACCGACGCCAAGTACCGCGTCAACGTTTTCACGAGGGGCACGTTCTGGAGCTTCCCCATAAACCTTGGGACGTTTCGACAGTTCAGCCGCAATCCGGCGGCGACGGAGCTCGACTTCAAGGAGTACCTTGCGCGCAGCGCCGTGCCGATCGCCACCCCGTCCAATTCCAAGGAGGCCATCCTGTCGGCCGTGGGCGTCGAACTCTACGAGCTCTTCTACAAGGGCTACACGGAGAAGCAATGGGGACGACCGGCCGAGGCCCTTGACGCCTCGGTCTGCCGGAGGATCCCCATCCACGCGGGCCTCGACGAGCGCTATTTCCGCGACGAATTCCAGGCCCTGCCAAAGCACGGCTACCACCCGATGTTCGAGGCGCTCCTCGAGGCATCGAAGGCCGACCTGCGGCTCGGGACCGACTACCGCGACGTCCTGCCGCGTATCCGCCACCGGCACCTGATCTACTCGGGGCCTCTCGACGAGTATTTCGATTGCCGCTTCGGGCCCCTGCCCTACCGGACCGCGCGCTACGCGCTGGAGGAGCTGGACCCGAGCCAGGTCCCCGCAGGGGGGTTCGTCCAGCCGGTCCTGCAGGTGAACTATCCCGGTCCCGAGCCCTTCACGAGGACCGTCGAGCTCAAGCACGTCACCGGCCAGACAAGCCGGTCCTCCAACCTCGTGCGCGAGTTCCCCGCGGAGTACCGCCCGGGGGAGAGCGATCCCAATTACCCCGTTCCCGGCCCGGAGAGCGACTCCCTCGCAACGCGCTACCGGGAGCTGGCCGAGAAGGTGCCGGGCGTGACCTTCATCGGGCGCCTCGCGCAGTACCGCTACCTTAACATGGACCAGGTGGTCGCTGCAGCCCTCCACACCTACGAGAAGCTGAGGGACGCGGGGCCCTGAGCTCAGGGGTCCGGCGCGAGGGCGCGCCTCCAAAGGCCAACCCGCCTCGCGTCTTCGCGGGGGTCCTCGTAGGTGAGGACGTCGCACCAGACGTACTCAGGGGACACGGAATCATTCACCTTCTTCCAGAGCTCGGGGCTGTCCCCCGGCCGGTACCAGAGCACGTAGTCGATCCCCTGCGCGAGCAGCCAGTTGCCCGCATCCGGCATCTCGCCGTCGAAGAGCGAGATGAGGTCCTCATGGCGCTTCCTCACATCCTCCCTGAACTCCCGCCACAGGAGCTCATGCCCGTACCACCCGAGCCACATCCGCTTGCCCGCGAAGAGAGGAATGACGGCCGAGTCGGTGAAGCCTCCCGCGTTGTCGGGTCGCTCCACGACGACCCCCGGCGGCTCGACCTTGAGCCGCCCGAGCATCAGCCGCGGAA
Organism: uncultured Opitutaceae bacterium; assembly: GCA_964574435.1. Classification (GTDB taxonomy): domain Bacteria; phylum Verrucomicrobiota; class Verrucomicrobiia; order Opitutales; family Opitutaceae; genus Palsa-1447. The sequence continues at coordinate 4,171 of CAZNNO010000009.1, read as the reverse complement.
ACTCGTCCTTGGTGAGGTAGTAGGTCCCCTCCATCCGGCCGACCGAGGGCTTGGGCCCCTCGACGAAGGCCTTCGCGAGGTCGATCGCGTAGAAGCAGGGATAGAGGCAGAAGACGATCCCCGCGACGCGCACCCAGCGGCGCCGGGCCTGCTCGAGGACGAACGGCCCCAGGGTCATCAGGGCGCCCGCCGCCACCCAGGGCCACCACTTGAGTGTCGTGTTGAACCGGTCGTAGACGCCCGAATAGACGTCGTCCACGAAGAAGTACTCGGTGAAAAGGAGGAAGGAGAGCCACAGCATGCCCAGCCGGCGGCCCTGCTGGGTGCCGGAAACGAGGCCGAGGAAGATCAGGCCTATCGTCGGCAGCATGAATAGGAGCAGCATGAGCGGCGGCGTGTGCTCCTTCCACGGGACCATCCGGACCGCGGCGCTGTAGCCGGCGGCGGACGCCATGAAGGCCGACAGGTAAACCCAGGCAAGCAGCCACACCGCGGCTGCGCCGGCGGCGACGCAAGGGACGACGCGCCTCCAGTCCCGGATGCACGCGAGGAGCCAGGCGGAGACGCCGATCACCTGGAGCGGGAGAACCCACGTGTTCGCAAGGAGCGTCCACGTGAGCGTGCAGCCAACCATGACCGCGTAGCGCGCCTGCCGCGAACGGAACCAGAGCATCATCGCAATCGCGCACAGGCCGAGGAGGTAGTAGCCGGAGAGCGGGGCGTGGTAGTCTCCCAAGTATATGGAATAGGAGAACGGCTCGCCCGGCAGCTCAAGGCGGTCGAACCTTGCCTGGTAGGCCTTGAGCCAGGGTCCGAGAGGCGGCTTGTCCAGAGGGGCGCTCCCAATGTACCGCATGCTCGTCCACGGGTGGACCTTGGTGTCGGTCAGGTGGACGAAGAGCGTGGTGCCCATGCCTCCCACGACGAATCCCAAGATCACCAGCGCGCGGACCCAGAACTTCCGTGCAGCCAGGATGACGGCACCCGAGAACGCGGTGCCCCCTAGGGCGATAAGCAGGCAGAACCCGATGTTGTAGGATTCACCCGTCGGGATGGAAAGCAGCCGGCCCATCAAGGCCGCCCCGTAGTGCTGGAAACTGTAGTACTGCGTCGAGAGGTAGGGATAGAACCAGGCGTCAGGCACCGGAATCGTCGCCCCCGCCGCGTAGCTGCAGATATAGGAGAAGTCCGCGATCTTCTCCGACGAGCCGTTGACGTCCGGATAGGCGAACCTCCAGAGCATCGCGTAGAGGAAGACTGAGGCGAAGACCGCGAAGCAGCCGACGAGGCACCTCGGGGCAAACTCGGCCCGCCACGCCGCAAGGAGCTCCTTCCCCCCGGGGCCGAGGCCGGACGGCTCCCAAGCGGTCGCGCTGAGCCCGATCAGCGTCACCGAAACCAGCGTCGAGAACAGCCCGAGTCCCGAAAGCGAGGGCCCCAGCCCGTGATAGCATTCTATCGCGTATATTCCTGTCGTCGCGAGAATTGGGCCCGCGACGATCGCGAACCAGCGGTTGCGCCAATAGAGCCCCGCCATCAGCATCAGGCCCCACAGATTGACTGCCAATAGCGCCAGCGTAAACAGCAGTCCCAGGTATTGCATGCGGCGTTGCGGTGGTTACGTATTACGATTGTTTGACGTCGAATAGCGTTGAAAGAGCCATTCGCTTGCAATGCAATAACGACAAGAAGAGTCAGGTCCAGAAGCGAGAAACTAACGTGCATTCCACCTATCCAGCACTCGGGCAGACCAGCCGAAATGGCCGGGGCGGGGCTGCTGCCAATCGAGGGTTCACGCTCGTCGAGACGATGATTGCGACCGTGCTGCTGGCGATGATCATCCTCGGGATCCTCGCCGTGCTGATCGGCTCGTACCGGGTGGCCGCGAAGGCAAGGTACAACGACCATGCGCGCTACGTGATAAAGTCGTTTGCCGACCAGTTCCTGACGCAGGACCCCTTCAACAAGAGCACCGGCGCGCTGCTCACCATGTTCATACCGACGGTCGACGGCGGCGGAAATGCGATACCGCTCGGCACCGGCCTGAGCTGGACAAATTCGGACGGCAGCCCCGGGACGCTCTCCGGCGATCCCCTCGGCCAATTCTACTATGTGATGCTCGGGGACAACACGGGGGCTCCCATCCAGGCGACGGTCACCCGGCAGGTCTGGTACATGGCTGTTACCGGAAATGGCACCTCGGGACAGAACACGCTCATAGCCCAGAACGGCCCCGGGGGCTACGTGCTCCGCGGTGACTTCACGATTTCGTTCCGCTTTCCTGTCGGGCCGGACGGGGTGGTCCGCAGCCAGACGCTCACCGAGGTGAGGTGCGTGCCATGAGGCGCCGCTCTGACAACTCCGGCAGCGACGCCGACGGGGCGGGCCGCAACCCGCCAAAGGTCGGTTTCACGATGGTCGAGATGGTGGTCACCCTCGGGGTGGCCTGCATCCTCATGGTGGCCGTGGTGGCGTTCCTTGTTAACGGCGTCGTCAGCACCACCAAGACGACGGCGATCAATGACACGACGACAAAGGGGCGCTACGTGTTTGAGCACCTCTCGAGGGAGATGACACGCGCCAACGACCTTTATCCGATCAACTTCACGGGGCCAAACCCGAGCTACGTCCAATCGCCCACACCGACTCCCGGCAGCCCGGGCGTGGGCTACCAGGGATTCAACTACCGCGTGAACATCGGTAACCAGGCGACGACCTACGACACGCCGGTGACCTACGGCACGAGCGCGAACCCCATCATCCTGAACCTGGGCGCCGCGACCGCGCCGGATTTCCTTGTTCCCCAGGCCGGCGATTACATCCAGCTTCCCGGCCTGAATCTCGGCGCAGGGGGCGCGGCGATCATTGCGGCGACTGGCCCCGGCGTCCCGACGGCCGCGGGCAATTGGTCGATCGTCCTTGCCCAGCCGCTTTACGTCATCGCCGGGGTCGCCTCCACCTACGCCGACGTTCCGGCCAACGCCGTGGCGACCCTCCAGCGCCAGCGCTCCTATGCGGTCCAGACCAACCCCAACACGGGCGACATCGAGCTCTGGTGGTACCCGGCGACCTCATCCATGCCAGCCTCGATGGTGGTCGCAACGTCCCTTCCGCCCGTAAACGGAACAATCCAGTATCCCTTCTATGCGCAGCCGAAGGTGCCGATCGCCGACGACGCAGGCACCTCGTACTATGTCGGCATCAGCATGGCCCTGGCCGCCCCGACCACGGAAAAGGTGCAAGTCCAGGCCGGGCAGTCGAGCTTCTACTCGAACAACACCATCAACGCGGTGTTCTCAAACAGGTCCACGGCACCGATAGCGCTCATCTACCTGCCGACGCCGACCCCCACCCCGTCGCCGACACCGACGCCCTCGCCTACCGCGACGCCGACGCCTTCACCCACGCCTTCGCCGACACCGTCGCCGACACCGACCCCGACGCCGACCCCGACGCCCTCGCCCACGCCTTCGCCCTCGCCCACGCCGACCCACACGCCGGTTCCGACGCCGACGCCCTCGCCCACGCCTTCGCCGACGCCCTCGCCCACGCCTTCGCCGACACCGACGCCGTCGCCGACCCCGACGCCGTCGCCCACGCACACGCCGTCGCCCACGCCGTCGCCGACGCCCTCGCCCACGCCGTCGCCGACACCGTCGCCCACGCCGACACATACGCCGACGCCGTCGCCGACGCCGACACCGACACCGTCGCCCACGCACACGCCATCGCCGACACCGTCGCCCACCCCGACGCCGTCGCCGACCCCGACACCTTCGCCCACGCCGACACACACGCCGACACCGTCGCCCACCCCGACCCCGACGCCGTCGCCCACGCATACCCCGTCGCCCACGCCGACGCCGACGCCCACGCCGTCGCCCACGCACACGCCTTCACCGACGCCGACCCCGACGCCGACACCCACGCCTTCGCCCACGCACACGCCATCGCCGACTCCGTCGCCCACGCACACGCCGTCGCCCACGCCGACGCCCACCCCGTCACCGACGCATACGCCGTCGCCGACTCCTTCGCCGACCCCGACGCCGACACCGACGCCCACGCATACGCCGACACCTTCGCCGACGCCCACCCCGTCGCCGACGCCGACGCCCACCCCGTCGCCCACGCCGACGCCTTCACCCACACCGGCGCCCGCCCCGGCGCC
>CAZNNO010000008.1:0-76197 GCA_964574435.1 uncultured Opitutaceae bacterium | reverse complement strand
GGGACCGCAAGAGCTTCTCGGGCATCGAGCTCTTCAGGAAGACGCTCGGGATCGTGGGCCTCGGCCGCATCGGCGGCGAGGTCGCACGCCGGGCGCAGGCCTTCGGGATGCGCGTCCTCGCCTTCGACCCGTACCTGGCGCCGAGCCGCGCCAAGGCGATGCAGATCGAGTCCGTGTCGATGGACGACCTTCTCGCTCAGTCCGACTACATAACGGTCCACATGCCGCTGACCGATGACACCCACTACATGATCGACGAGGCCGCGCTCGCCAAGTGCAGGAAGGGCGTGCGGCTGTTCAACTGCGCCCGGGGCGGGATCATCAAGGAGTCCGCCCTGGTGGCGTCGCTCAAGAGCGGACACGTGGCCGCGGCCGGCCTCGACGTTTACGAGGACGAGCCCCTGGCCGCCACGAGCGAGCTGCGGGCCCTTCCCAACGTGACCCTGACCCCGCATCTCGGCGCCTCGACCGCGGAGGCCCAGGACGCCGTCGGCGTGGAGGTCGCCGAGCAGATCGCCGACGTCCTGAACGGCGGCGTCATCCGGAACGCCGTCAACATGCCGACCCTGGACGCCGCCACCCTCGGAGTCCTCAGGCCCTACCTCGACCTGGGCGCCAAGCTCGGCACCCTGGTCCAGCAGATCTCCCCCGAGCAAGTCGGCTTCCTCAAGATCACCTACTGGGGCAAGATCGTCGACCTGGACGCGAACGCCATCACGCGCGCCATCCTGCGGGGCTGGCTCCGGCGCATCAGCGGCGACAGCGTCAATTTCGTGAACGCGCCGTTCCTGCTCGAGCGCCTGGGGGTGCGCTGCGAGGTGGTGAAGTCCACCGGCGAGGCCGACTACACGGAGCTCATCCAGGTGGAGGCCACGGGCGCCGACGGCGGGGTCCGCAGCGCCGCCGGCACCCTGATCGGGAAGGCGAGCAGCCCGAGGATCGTCGCCATCAACGGGCGCGCCGTCGAGGTGGTCGCGACCGGCAAGCTTCTCCTAATCGAGAACAGCGACGAGCCGGGGATGATCGGCTACGTCGGCACCCTCCTCGGCAGGGACAAGGTCAACATCGCCAACATGTCGCTCAGCCGCCAGGAGCCCGGACAGACCGCGCTCATGGTCATCAACCTGGACAGCGAGCCGAGCGATTCGGCCCGTCGCGAGCTCAAGGCCCACAAGGCCATCCGGCTCGCCAAGTTCGTTCTCCTGTAGCCCCCCCGATGACCGGACCCGACCATGGCGACTTGCTCGTGCCGCTCGCGATCGCGGCCGCCTCGGGGTATCTCCTCGGGTCGCTTCCGTTCGGCTACCTGGTCGCCCGCTCGCGCGGGGTGAACATCTTCGAGGTCGGCAGCAGGAGCCCCGGCGCGACAAACGTGGGGCGGATCCTCGGCAAGTGGCCCCGCAACATCGTGTTCACCCTCGACGCCCTCAAGGGAGCGGTGGCGGCCGGCTGGCCGCTCCTCGTCGTCTGGAGCGCCGTGCGCGCCTTCAACGTGCCGGGCGCCCTCGGGTTCGTGGGCCTCGCCTTTGCGATCGTCGGGCACTCCTTCTCGTGCTTCACGAGCTTCAGGGGCGGAAAGGGCGTCTCCACGGCGGCGGGGGGCATGCTCGTCCTCATGCCCCAGGTCGCCCTCCTGTCGTCGGCGGTCTGGCTCTGCGTCTTCTTTGCGACCCGCTACGTCTCGCTGGCCTCGATCCTCGCGGCGCTCAGCCTGCCCGTCGTCTCCGTCCTCTTTAACCGCGGGGCGCTTTCCCTCTGGGTGACGCTCTTCATAGCGCTCTTCGTCCTCGTCATGCACCGCGCCAACGTGGGGCGCCTCGTGAGCGGCACCGAGAAGCGCTTCGAGAAGAAAAGGGGCGACGACGCCGGTCCCGGGGACAAGAGATGAAGCGGCCGCGCACCCTAAACATCGGCATCTGCGGCCTCGGCACCGTCGGCCAGGGCGTGTGGAAGCACTTTGGCCGGCTTCGCTCGGAGCTCGAGCGGCGCCTCGGCGCCCGGATCGTCATCCGGCGGGTCGCCGTCCGCTCCCTCGGGAAGGCGAGGGGGGTCACGGTGCCGGCCGCGAGGCTCACGACCGACCCGGTCTCGGTCGCGACCGACCCGGCGATCGACATCGTCTGTGAGCTGATGGGCGGCACCGAGGCCGCGCGCCAGGTCACCCTCCAGGCTCTCAGGCGCGGCAAGGTGGTCGTTTCCGCCAACAAGGCCCTGATCTGCGCCCACGGCGCGGAAATCTTCGCCGCGGCGCGCCGCCACGGCGGCCATTTCCTCTTCGAGGCGAGCGTGGCCGGGGGTATCCCCCTCATCAAGGCGGTGCGCGAGGGCCTGGTGGCCAACCGCTTCCCGCGCATCTACGGCATCCTGAACGGCACGTGCAACTACATCCTCACGCAGATGGAGGAGCTGGACACGCCCTACGCGAGCGTGCTGCGCGAGGCGAAGCGCCTGGGCTACGCCGAGAAGGAGGAGTCGCTGGACGTCGAGGGATGGGACACCGCGCACAAGGCCTCGATCCTCGCGTGGCTCGCCCACGGGCTCTGGGTGCGCCCGGAGCAGATGATCGTCGAGGGGATAGAGCGGATCACGCCGGCCGATTTCAGGAACGCGGCCTCGCTCGGCTACGGGATCAAGCTGCTCGGGATCATCACCCGCGACTTCGCGACGGACGAGATCAGCGTGCGGGTGCATCCGACCCTGCTCCCGGACGAGAGCGTCCTGGCGCGGGTGAGCGGGGTCTTCAACGCAATCTCCGTGACCGGGGACGTCGTCGGCACGACGGTCTACATCGGCAGGGGCGCCGGGCAGGACGCAACCGCGAGCGCCGTCATCAGCGACATCGCGGACGCCGTCGCACTCATCCTCCACGGCAAGGGGGCCCACTTCATGGGGGAGGAGATCCCCGAGGCGGCCCGGCGCGCGCGCCTGGCGCCCCCGGAGCGGATCCGCGGGCGCTACTACGTGCGCCTCACGGTCGCCGACCGGCCCGGGGTCCTGGCGCGGGTTGCCACCATCATGGCGAGAAACCGCATGAGCATCGCGAGCGTCATCCAGAATCCCTCCGAGCGGGAGGGGTCGGCGTCGCTCGTCCTCACGACCCACGAGAGCGACGAGCGCTCGATGCGCGTCGCCCTGCGCTCGCTCGCCGCGCTGGGAAGCGTCCGCGAGCGCCCGCTGCTCCTGCGCATCGGGGACCTGGGCGAATAGGCCCCCCGGAAACCGGACCCATCACCACACCATGCCACGCATCGTCCAGAAATACGGCGGAACCTCGGTCGGGGACGTCGAGCGCATAAAGAGGGTCGCCGAGAGGATCAAGGCCGCCCGCGACGAGGGCAACGAGGTCGTCGTCGTCCTGTCGGCCCGCGCCGGCGTCACGAACGAGCTGATCGCCCGGGCCAAGGGGCTCTGCCCGGAGCCGAGCGAGCGCGAGCTCGACCAGCTCCTCGCGGTCGGCGAGCAGGAGTCCGTCGCCCTCATGGCCATGGCGCTCCACGGGATCCAGGTCCCCGCGATCAGCTACACGGGCGCGCAGGCCGGCATCTTCACCGACAAGGTCCACACCAAGGCCAAGATCAAGATGGTCAACCCGAAGCCGATCATGAAGGACCTGACGGCGGGGCGCGTTGTGATCGTCGCCGGCTTCCAGGGGATAGACGAGGAGGGCCAGATAACGACCCTTGGCCGGGGGGGCTCGGACCTGACGGCGGTGGCGCTGGCGGCCGCCCTCAAGGCCGACGTGTGCGAGATCTACACCGACGTGGACGGGGTCTACACGGCGGACCCGAGGGTGGTGAAGAACGCGCGCAAGCTGCGCGAGATCTCCTACGACGAGATGCTGGAGCTCGCGTCCTCGGGCTCGAAAGTCATGCAGTCGCGCTCCGTGGAATTCGCCAAGAAGTACGGCGTCGTCTTTGAAGTCCGCTCCTCGTTCAACCACAACCCAGGAACCCTCGTGAAAGAAGAAGTCGCCTACATGGAACAGGTCGTCGTCCGCGGCATCGCCGCGGACAAGGACCAGGCCAAGGTCATCGTCAGCAACATCGTCGACAAGCCTGGCTCGGCCGCGAAGGTCTTCCGGAGCCTCTCGGACGCGAATGTCATCGTCGACATGATCGTGCAGAACGTGGGACGCGGCGGGGTCGCCAACCTGACGTTCACCGTGCCGCAGACCGACACCGCGCGGGCGGTCAAGGCGCTGGAGCCCGTGCTGGCCTCGATCGGGGGCGGCCAGGTCAGCGTGCACGAGCACATCGCAAAGCTCTCGGTCGTGGGCGTCGGCATGAAGACCCACAGCGGGGTCGCGGCCACGCTCTTCCAGGCCCTGGCGGACGCCGGCATCAACATCGACCTCATCAGCACCTCGGAGATCAAGATCTCCGTCGTCGTCGACCTCGACCGGTCCGACGAGGCCGTCCGAGTCGCCCACGCGGCGTTCGGCCTCGACAAGCTCTAGGCCCCGGCGGGCACGGGCCATGCGCTACGTCTCGACTCGGGGCGGAACCCCTCCTGTGGGCTTCGCCGACGCCGTGGCCGCCGGCCTGGCGCCGGACGGCGGGCTGTACGTTCCCGAGAGCCTCCCCGACCTCTCGGGGGAGCTGGCCGCGTGGGCGTCCCTGGCGTATCCCGAGCTCTGCACCCGGTTCCTGGCCCGGTTCGCGACCGACATACCCGAGCCCGAGCTCCGGGAGCTGGCCGGCCGCTCCTACCGGGCGTTCGACCGGCCCGAGATAGCGCCGCTCCTCGAGATCGCGGACGGGGTCCGCGTCCTCGAGCTCTTCCACGGGCCGACCCTGGCCTTCAAGGACGTCGCCCTGCAGCTTCTCGGCAACCTCTACGCTCGGCAGTGCGCGATCCGCGGCGAGACGATCAACGTGCTCGGCGCCACCTCCGGCGACACCGGGGCGGCCGCGATCCACGGGCTCATGGGCAAGCCCGAAGCCGCCGTCTTCATCCTCTATCCCGACGGCCGGGTCTCGCCGCTCCAGGAGCGCCAGATGGCGTGCACGGGCGCCCCCAACGTGCACGCGCTGGCGGTCGCGGGCTCGTTCGACGACGCCCAGAGGGTCCTCAAGGAGCTCTTCGCGGACGGCGCGTTCAGGGCCGGCCACCGGCTCTCCGCGGTCAACTCGATCAACATCGCGCGAATCCTCGCCCAGTGCGTCTACTACCTGCACGCCTGGCTGCGCCTGCCCGGGCGCGAGCGCCGCGAGGCGGAGTTCGTGGTGCCCACGGGCAACTTCGGCAACGTGCTCGCGGGCTGGATGCTCCAGAAGATGGGCGTGCCGATCCGCGCGTTCCGCGTGGCGACGAACCAGAACGACATCCTGCACCGCCTCTTCACGACGGGCGAGTACGCGGTCGCAGGCGTGAGCCCGAGCCTGGCGCCCTCGATGGACATCCAGGTCGCCTCCAACTTCGAGCGCTTCATCTACTACAGCCTCGGCGCGGACCCCTCGCGGGTGAGGCCGGCCATGGATGAGATCCGCGCCAAGGGGCGTTACCGCTTCGCCGGCTTCGACCGGGACACTTTCACGTCGTCGCGGTGCTCGGACGCCGAGATCCGGGGGGTGATCCGGAGCGTCTACGGCTCCCACGGCTACGTCGTGGATCCCCACACGGCCTGCGCCTTCAAGGGGCTCGACTTCGCGAAGCCAAGCGTGGTGCTGGCGACGGCCCATCCGGCGAAGTTCCCGGAGACGATCAGGGACGCGATCGGCATCGAGCCCACCCATCCCTCGCTCGAGGCCCTGAAGGGCCTGCCCGTCGTCCGCCATGAGATTGTGGCTGACGCCGCGGCAATACGTGCCTTCATCGGATCCCGCGCCATCTGAGCGAAACCGAGCACCATGACCGCACGCGCCATCAGGATCTACGACACGACCCTTCGGGACGGGACCCAGGGGGAGGGCATCAGCTTCTCCGTCGTCGACAAGCTGATGGTCGCTCAGCGCCTGGACCAGTTCGGGGTCGACTACATCGAGGGCGGCTTCCCCGGCTCGAACCCCCGCGACATCGCGTTCTTCGCCGAGGCGCGCAACCTGAGGCTGAGGCACGCGAAGCTGGCGGCCTTCGGCTCGACCCGCAGGGCGGGGACGAAGGCCGAGTCCGACCCGCAGCTCAGGACGCTCCTCGAGAGCGGCATGCCGGTCATGACCCTGGTCGGCAAGACCTGGCTCCTGCACGTCACGGAGATCCTGAAGACGACGCCCGAGGAGAACCTCCTGATGATCGAGGACTCCGTCCGCCACCTGTCGGCCCAGGGACGCGAGGTGATCTACGACGCCGAGCACTTCTTCGACGGCTACCTGGACAGCCCGGACTATGCGCTGCGCACGCTGGAGGCCGCCGCGCGGGGCGGCGCGGTGAACCTTTCCCTGTGCGAGACCAACGGCGGGAAGCTGGTCCCCCAGGTCCAGGCGATCGTCGCGGAGGTCGTCAGGCGCTTCGGCGCCGGGCTCGTGGGCGTCCACTGCCACAACGACAGCGGCCTAGGGGTCGCCGTCACGCTGGCCGGCGTCGACGCCGGCGCCACGCTGGTCCAGGGCACCATGAACGGCTACGGCGAGCGCGTCGGGAACGCGAACCTGGTCACCATCCTTCCGAACCTCGCCCTGAAGATGGGCTGCACGATGCGCTGCGGCGCCAACCTGGCGCAGCTGAGGGACCTGTCGCTATTCTTCGACGAGCTCGCGAACCTCAGGCCGAACCCGAAGGCTCCGTTCGTGGGGCAGTCCGCCTTCGCCCACAAGGGGGGCCTCCACGCGAACGCGGCCCAGAAGGTGGCGCGCAGCTACGAGCACATCGACCCCTCGCTGGTGGGCAACCGCACGCGGGTCCTCGTCTCCGACATGGCGGGGCGCAGCAGCCTCGCCCTGAAGGCGAGGGAGTTCGGCCTCGAGCTTGACGAGAAGAGCCCCGAGCTGAAGGGGCTGATCGAGGAGCTGAAGGAGCGCGAGTTCCGGGGCTATGAGTACGAGGCGGCCGACGCCTCGTTCAAGCTCCTGGTCGCCCGGATGCTCGGGCGCCGAAAGGAGTTCTTCGAGGTCGAGGGCTACCGCGTGATCGTCGAGAGGCACGGCAGCGAGATATGGTCCGAGGCCACGGTGCGGGTGAAGGTGGCCGGGGAGTCGGTCCACACGGTGGCGGAGGCCAGCGGGCCCATCGGGGCCCTCGACAAGGCCCTGCGCCTCGGCCTTGAGAAAATCTACCCCCAGCTGCGCGACATGACGCTGCGCGACTACAAGGTGCGCATCATCGAGGGCAACGAGGGCACGGGATCCAAGACGCGCGTCCTCGTCGAGAGCGGCGACACCCACTCCGTCTGGGGCACGGTGGGCGTGAGCGACAACATCATCGACGCCTCCTGGGAGGCGCTTAGGGAGTCGGTCGAGTACCGCCTCTCGAGCGAGCCCCGCGGCCAGGGCCCCGGTGCGCCGCCGCCGGCCGGTCAGTTCGCGGGATCGCCGTAGATGATCCCGCGGCCCCCGGTGCCAAAGTAGACGCGGCCGAAGAGCCGCGGGTCGCCGCTGATCGTGCGGATCTCCCCGTAGCCGTGGCGCTCGTCGTTGATGCGCACCCACGTGGAGCCGCCGTCGTCGGAGCGGAACAGGCCCTCGAGGCCGGACACCGTCCCGGCCAGGAAGATGGCGGGCGTGTCCCGGCCGGGCGCGGCCTTCCCGAAGCCGAAGAGCCCGGCCTGCACGTCGCGGGCGACACTCACCGTGGCGCCCGAGTCCCTGGAATGGAGGAGGGCGCCGCCCGCGATCAGCCAGAACTCGCCCTCCCGGCCCGGGACCGCCGCGAGCGCGCCCGGGGCCGGCCCCCAGCGGCCCTTGGCGACGGGAAGCCCGCCGCCGGTCGCCTTGAAGCTCCTCGCCCCGTCGCCGCTGACGACGATCGTGCCCGCCTCCGTGTCGTAGGCGTAGAACTTGGACGAGTTGACCGTGTCCGCCGCGACCGCGAGGTTCACCGAGCCCCCGACGCACGGAAACCAGGTCGCTCCCCAGTCGTGGGTCAGGTGCGGCGCGACCCCGGTCGGCGACCACACGACCGTCTTGGCGTCGGGAGAGATCGCGATGGCGCCCTCCCCGCGCCAGAAGGCGCCGACCGTGCCCTCGGGCTCCGACGCGAACGCCTTCCAGGTGGTTCCCCCGTCGAGCGAATAGGCCGCCGTCAGCAGGTCGTTGCGGTAGGTGTTGCCCGAGCGGACGACCACCTCGGGGTGCTGCCACGCGAACGCCATCCGCGAGGTGTCCTTGAAGGCTGGCGTCCCGAAGCGCCCGGCCGCGGGCGAGACCGAGAGGTCGTCGTGCCTGAACCCGTCGATGTCCGCGACGCCGCTCAGCAGGTGCGCCCCGCTCGGCGGGCTCAGCACGACGGTGGGCACCGTCTCCTCGATCCCCTGGTCGTCGAAGCTCCAGAGCGTCGGCCGGCCCGAGTCGGACTCGCGCAGGTTGTGCGTCACCCAGACGCCGTAGCCCGTGCAGAAGAGCGCGTGGTCGGGGTCGCGCGGGTCGATCTCGACGTCGGCCAGCCAGTGGTGGTGCATCGTCCGGGTGTACGGCGCGGACGCGTGGTCCCAGCGCGCCTTGTCGAGGAGCGCGACCCAGCTCCTTCCCCCGTCCGTGCTCCGGTAGATCTCGTCCAGGGGATAATAGCGGTTCCAGGTCCCCGCCATGACGGTGTCGGGGTGTCCCGCGTCCACGGTGACCGAGCCGTACCCAAAGTGCCTGTCGTCGCCGGGCCTTTCCGGAGTGACATCCGTCCAGGCGCCGGAGGCGGTGTCGAGCCTCCAGACGGCCCCGTTCGACATGGAGTTGGGGCCGGTCTCAAGGCCGTAGCTGACGTAGAGGATCCCGGTGCTGCTGAGCGCCGAGCGGGTGGGGCGAAGCCCCAGCGGCTGGCCCGGCACGGGCGCCCAGGTTGCGCCCGCGTCGGTGCTCCTGAAGATGCTCGCGTTCGGGCTCGAGACAGCGGCGTAGATGACGGGCGTCGGCCCGCCGCGCCGCCCGCTGCGCCCGTCAAAGCGCACGATGTTGATGCCCGTGCTCTGGCCGACCTGGATTCGCCCCCCGCTTCTCGTGACGGGCAGGACCTCGTCAAAGTCGGGGAACGACGCGACGGCGGCCCACGTGGCGCCGAAGTCGCCGCTGCGCCACAGGCCGGAGCTGCGGGTCCCGAGGAAGAGGACCCGGTCGTCGTTCGGGTCCACGGCCAGCCTCTCGCCGTTGTTGCGCCCCGCCTCGTTGGCACCGAACCTGAACGGCATGGGCGTGCGCTCCCAGCTCGCGCCGTAGTCGGACGAGCGCAGGATCTCGCCGTTGCTGACCCCGGGGTTGTTGTAGGTGCCGGCCGCGATGTAGACGCGCCTCGGCTCGACCGGGTCCGAGGCGAGGCTCTCGACCCCGTAGAGGTTCCAGTCGCTCTGGCCCGCCCAGTCGAGCAGGGGCTCCCACCGCTTCGACGCGCCGAGCATCCGGTAGGCGCCGCCGACGTCCGTGCGGACATAGAGGACCCCGTCCTGCGTCGGGTTGAATATGATCCCGGACACGAAGCCGCCGCCGCCGATGCTCACGTTGTGGAACGCGTAGCGCACCGAGGCGGGGGGCTGCGGAGCGGCGGCGGCGGGAAGCGCAAGCGCGGCCGATGCCAGGAGGGTGAGGGCTCGTGGGGATTTCATGGGCGGCGCGATTGTGGGGGGGCCGGCCGCCGACCGCAAACGCGAAGCCGGGGCTAGAGGATCGGGGCCAGGAGCCGGCAGAGGTCCTCCGCGATGCTCGTCAGGAGGCGGCGCCTCCGCTGGGGCGGCGGCGTGCACTGCCTCATCACGTCGCCGATCCAGGCCCGGATCTGGTCGATCTCGGGCTTCGTGTAGAGGAGCACACCGACCTCGAAGTTCACGAAAAGGCTCCGCAGGTCGAAGTTGGGCGAGCCGAAGAGAGCCACGCGCTCGTCGGCCACCACGGCCTTGGCGTGGATCATGCCCCCGTTGTAGAGGAGGAGGTGGCCGCCCGCCTTGATGAGCTCCCGCGTGAAGTTGCGCCGCGCGAAGTCCGTCACGGGGTGATTCGACTTGGCGGGCACGATGAGGGTCACATTGCAGCCGGCCCGCGCCCGGACGATCATCGAGCGCAGGAGCACCTCGTCCGGTATGAAATACGGGGTCACGATCAGCAGCTCGCGCTCCACCTGCTGGATCATCGCCACGATCCCCTCGTAGAGCGGGTCGCCGGGCACGTCCGGGCCGCTGGCCACGACCTGGAGCTCGCAGGCGCCCCTGACGGGCGCGCCGCCCGCCTGGGCGTCCTCCCTGACCTTCTCCTGCGGCTGGCGAGAGACAAAGCACCAGTCGGCGATGAAGACCTCGCCAAGGACGACGGCGCCCGGGCCTTCGATCACGGCCCCGAAGTCGCGCCAGCGCCGCGGATACGGGGTCGGCCCCATGTACTCGCGCGCGATGTTGCGGCCGCCGATCATCGCCGTTGCTCCGTCAAAGATCGCGATCTTTCGGTGGCTGCGCAGGTTCGCGGAGCCCCGCGACGTGAAGGGGAGCACCGGCATGAAGCGGCCGACCTCGCCGCCCGCCTTGCGAAGCGGATCCACGAAACCCCGGGAGGAAATGAGGCAGCCGAGGGCGTCCAGCAGGAGGCGCACCCTGACCCCCTCCCGCGCGCGCTGCGCCAGGAGCTCCACGATGCGCCGGCCGGTCGCGTCCCTGCTCAGGATGAACGTGGCGATGTGGATCGAGCGCTTGGCGGCGAGTATCTGGCGCTCGAGCTCCAGGAAGTCCTCCTCGCCGGTCAGAAGGAAGCGGACCCGGTTGCCCCCCACGGGCTCAAACCCGCCGGCGGCGGCGACGGTCTTCGCGACGGGGGCGAAGATATGGCTCATCTCGGCGACGCAGATCGAGGGCACGTTCGGCAGGAGGGCGGTCTTGTTCTTCGCCATGCGCCGCAGCTTGCGCCCGCCGAGGAGAAGGTAGAGCGGGACACCCAGCCACGGGATGAAGACGATGACCAGCAGCCATGCGAACGTGTTGGCCGGCGCGCGCCGCTCGCTCATCAGCCTCGCGACAAGGAAGCACCCGAGCAGGAAGCCGGCGACCGTGTAAAGGTGGGCCATGTACCCGCCGGGTACGAAGCGGTCCAGGTGCTGGCTTAATGATGTCATGCAGGGCGGCGAGATTCCCTAGGGCCTGCCGGCCCCAGGCACAAGCGCCTAAGCCGGGTCCGGCGGGCCGGGACCCGCCGGGGGGGGGTGCGAATCGACCCGCCCGGCCGGAGGGGCCCGGGACGCCGGAAGGCGCGCTTTGCCGGCCAAATCGGGAGCGATTGGCCGCCTGTTCTTTTGGGGTTGACGCAGGAAACGAGGCTGCGATTTTGACCCTTCCTTTGACCGGGGGTATTCTCTAGCGGCAATGAGGACAGACTGTAAATCTGTTGGCTAACGCCTTCCTTGGTTCGAGTCCAAGTGCCCCCACCATTCTCGCGAGGCCCAGGGCCCGGGCTATTTCAGAGCCTTCTCCGACACGGCGTCAAAGATGTGGGCGTGGGCGAGGTCAAAGGTGACCTGGACCTTCTGGCCCGCTTCGAAGCGGTCAGTCGGGTTGACCCGGGCGATGAATGAAGTCGCCCCGGTGTCCAGGTAGAGGAGCGTCTCGGAGCCCATCGGCTCGGAGACCTCGACCCGGACCGAGGCCGTGCGGCCGGGGTCGGGAGCGGCCACCGTCAGCGAGTCGCGGATGGCCTCGGGCCGGATCCCGAAGACGACCGGCTTGTCCAGGTGGGACGACGAGCGGACGGCGAGCGCCTCGTCGAGCGCCAGCGTCAGCGGCGGCGAAGCCGCGTTGTCCTCGACAAAGGAGACGTGGCCGCCGGCGCGCCGCAGCGTGCCCCTGAAGAAGTTCATCGGGGGCGAGCCGATGAAGCCGGCGACGAAGAGGTTGTCCGGGTGGTTGTAGAGCTCGAGCGGCGCGGCGACCTGCATGATGTCGCCGTCCCTCATGACGCAGATGCGGTCGCCCATGGTCATCGCCTCCACCTGGTCGTGGGTCACGAAGATCATGGTGGCGCCCAGGCGGGCGTGCAGCTTTGAGATCTCGGTGCGGGTCGAGACGCGCATCTTGGCGTCGAGGTTCGAGAGCGGCTCGTCAAAGAGAAACACCTTCGGCTTTCGCACGATCGCCCGCCCCAGGGCGACGCGCTGCCTCTGGCCGCCCGAGAGCGCCTTCGGCTTGCGCCCGAGATACGCCTCGAGGCCGAGCATCGTGGCGGCCTCCCGCACGCGCGAGTCGATGTCGGCCTTGGAGAACTTCCTCAGCTTGAGCCCGAACGCCATGTTCTCGTAGACCGTCATGTGCGGGTAGAGGGCGTAGTTCTGGAAGACCATGGCGATGTCCCGGTCCTTCGGCAGGACCTCGTTGACGACGGCCCCGCCGATCCTGACGCTCCCGCCCGAGATCTCCTCGAGACCCGCTATCATGCGCAGCGTGGTCGACTTACCGCAGCCCGACGGACCGACAAGCACCATGAACTCGCGGTCCTCAATCTGCAGGTTGATCGACCTGACCGCCGTCACCCCGGGTCCGCCCTTTTCGGGAAAGACCTTGGTGAGGTTTTCAAGCTGAACCTGGGCCATGTCGGGTTTGTGGCTTTCGCCTTCTCCCCGCGCGCATTTTAATTGGAAAATGAGCCTTGCAAGGGATTGACGGGTAAACAGAACGAATGCCTGCGGCTGGCAATCCCAAAGAGAGCCGGCCTTCAGGCACTGTCCCACCGCTTCGCGCGACTCGGCGCACCAGCGGGCCCTGCTCCGCACCGGCGGCGATAGAGAAATGCCATCCCAAAACCCCACCTTCCCAGAAAACTTTGCCTGGGGCGTCTCAACGGCGGCCCCCCAGATCGAAGGCGCCGCCTTCTCGGACGGGAAGGGCGAGTCCATCTGGGATCGCTTCTCGCGGGTGCCGGGGCGGATCCGCAACGGCGACACGCTGGACGTGGCCTGCGACCACTACCACCGCTTCGGGGAGGATTTCGCGCTGATGCGCGCGCTCGGGATCCGCCACCACCGACTCTCGATCTCCTGGCCCAGGATCTACCCGGCGGGCGAAGGCCCGGTAAACCGGGCCGGCGTCGATTTCTACCACCGCCTCCTCGACTCGATGGCCGAGAACGGGATAACGCCCTGGGTGACCATGTACCACTGGGACCTGCCGCAGGCCCTCGAGGACCGGGGCGGCTGGCCGAGCCGCAGGGTCGTGGACGCCTTTGCGCGGCTTGCCGACACGCTCGTCAGGGAATTCTCGGGCAGGGTAAAGAACTGGATCACGATGAACGAGATCAGGATCTTCACCCGGTTCGCCTACGGGCACGGCTCGTTCAAGGCGCCGGGCCGGGTCGAGTCCGCGCGGGTCGTCAACCAGGCCTTCCACCACGCGCTCGTCTGCCACGGCCATGCCGTGCGCGCCGTCCGCTCCTACGGGGGCGAGGGCGCCCGGGTCGGGCTCACGGACAACTGCGACACGTGCATCCCCGTCACCGAGACGCCGGAGGACATCGAGGCCGCGAACGCCTGGTTCGTCGACGGCAACCTCCACATCCTGGACGCCATCTACCGGGGCCGCTATTCCGAGGACTACCTGGAGCGGATCGGGGCCGACGCACCCGAGGTCGAGCCCGGCGACTTCGCTCTCATCAGCGCGCCCACCGACTACCTCGGGCTCAACCTCTACACGGGGCCCTACGTGCGCGCGAGCGCCTCGGCCAAGTACGAGGTCCTGCCGATGCCGGCCCATTTCCCGCACGCCGACAGCACGTGGCTCAAGCTGACGCCCCAGGTGATCTACTGGGGGCTGCGGTTCGCCCATGAGAACTACGCGGCCAAGGAGCTCTACGTGACCGAGAACGGCTGCAGCTACGACGAGGAGCCCGTGGTGCGCGGTGAGGTCCTCGACCTCGGCCGCAGGGAATACCTGCGGAGCCACCTGTCGGAGCTGCACCGGGCCTCCGTTGACGGCGTGCCGGTCCGGGGCTACTTCCTCTGGTCCTTCATGGACAATTACGAGTGGGAGGACGGCTACGCCCGGCGCTTCGGAATCGTCCACATCGACTATGCAACCCAGAAGAGGACCCCGAAGCTCTCCGCCCGCTACTACTCGGAGGTCATCCGCGCAAACCGGGTCCTCTAGCCGTGAACGCCTACGGGATTGACCTGGGCGGCACGAAGATCGAGGGGGCGGTCGTGGACAGCTCGAGGCCCGACCAGGCGCTCTGCCGCCTGAGGGTCCCCACGGAGGCATCCCGGGGCTACGAGCACGTCATCCGCCAGATCATCAAGCTTGTCAGGATGCTCGAGCGCGAGTCGGGCACAAGGCGGCCCGCCTGCATAGGCTTCGGCACGCCCGGGGTCATCGACCCGCTGACCGGGGTCCTCAAGAACTCGAACAGCACGTGCCTCAACGGGCACCGGATCCGCGAGGAGGTGGGCGCGCGCCTCGGGGTCGAGGCGCGGATGGCGAACGACGCAAACTGCTTCGCCCTGGCGGAGGCGCTGTTCGGGGCGGGGCGCGGCCGCGGGGTCGTGGTCGGGCTCATCATGGGCACCGGGTGCGGCTCGGGGGTCGTCGTCAACGGCAGGGTGCTCGACGGCCTGCACGGGATAGCCGGCGAATGGGGCCACAACCCGATGCGCGGGGAGCGCACGCCCTGCTACTGCGGGCGCGCGGGCTGCGTCGAGACCGTCATCTCGGGCCCCGCCCTCGAGCGCTACTACAGGGAGCGCACGGGCCGGAGGGTCGCCATGCCCGAGATCGCGGCCCGCGCCGCGGCGGGGGAGAGGCCGGCGCGCGACACGCTGCGCAGGCTGAGGGCCAAGTTCGGCGAGGCGATCGCCGCCGTCATCAACATCGTCGATCCCGACGCCATCGTGATCGGCGGCGGAGTGGGCAACCTCGGGCTCCTCTATGAGGGGGCGACGCGCGGGGCCGTGCTGAAGCACGTGTTCAACCTGGACCTGCGCACCGAATTCCTGAGGCCGACGCTCGGCGACAGCGCGGGCGTCTTCGGCGCGGCCCTGCTCAGCGCCGCGACCAGATCCGCAGCGACGCCAGCAGGAAATCCTCGAGCGCGGCCGACTCGTTCAGGTTGAGCCGCAGGAGGCCGGCCGAGCGCTCAAGGCTGTCGACGGAGGCCGTCAGGAGCCGCCGGGCGCCCGCTTCGCCGGCCTTGAGGAGCTCGAGGGCGTGGGTCCGCGTCGCCACCTCGATCCCGGCGAACATACGCAGCCGCAGGCCCACAGAAATCTCGGCCTCGATGGCGGCCAGCTCGTCGTCGTCAAGCGCCCCGGAAAGCGCCTCCCGTCGCAGGGCGCCCTCCTCGGCCGAGGCACGCTCGAGCAGCGAGGAGAACCTTGCGACAAGCCCGTAGAGCGTGAAAATCCCGTCGGCCGCGCCGCGCCCCGCGGCGACTCCCCGGCCGAGTCGCTGGAGCCACGCGCGGTAGTCGGCGAGCCACGCCTCCCATCCCTCGGCCTGCACCGCGGCGGCCATCCCCGGGAAGCGGAAGTGGAGCACCCGGCTGCGGATCGTCGCCAGGAGGGCGTACGGCCTGCCCGACAGGAGCATGAGCGTCGTGTTCGCCGGCGGCTCCTCGAGCGTCTTCAGGAGCACGTTCGCGGCGGCCAGGGTCATGCGGTCGGCGTCGTGGAGGACGACGACCTTGTAGGGGGAGATGCTCGAGGAGACGTTGACGCGCCCCACCATCTCGCGCACCGAGTCCGCCGTGATCTGGCGCGACTTGCCCGCCGGG
Organism: uncultured Opitutaceae bacterium; assembly: GCA_964574435.1. Taxonomy (GTDB): domain Bacteria; phylum Verrucomicrobiota; class Verrucomicrobiia; order Opitutales; family Opitutaceae; genus Palsa-1447. Next base: position 60,391 of record CAZNNO010000008.1, on the reverse strand, counting down.
CGGATCTGGAGGCAGTCGGGATGGCGCTCGGGCGGGTAGGGCGGCGGACCGGGCTGGCCCCGGTTGAGCAGCCTGTCCGCGATCGCGAGGCCGGCGGACGCCAGCGCCCCGGGGTCGTCGCCCGCCAGGAGGAGGCTGTGCGGCAGCCTCCCGCGCCCGATTGCGCGCTCGATAACCTCCACGGCCGGCGTCCCCGCGAGCGCGGGCGGCCAGGGGACCGCGGCCGCAGTCATCCGACCACCCGGGACTTGACCGCTTCCCAGATGCGCTTCTCGGTCGTCGCCTCGTCCTTGGCGCCGTCCACCACCACGAAGCGCGACGGCATTCCCTTCGCAAGGACCAGGTAGCCCTCGCGGATCTTCTTGTAGAAATCGATGTTCTCGCGCTCCATCCGGTCCGGCAGGTCCGAGGCGCGCTGGTGGATCCGGGTGAGGCCCACCTTGGTCGGGACGTCGATCACGACCGTCAGGTCGGGCATCACGTTGCCCACGGCAAACCGGTTGATCTGGGCGACCGGGTCGGCGGCCAGGTTGCGGCCGATGCCCTGGTAGACGGTCGACGAGTCGAGGTAGCGGTCGCTCAGGACGATCGCGCCGCGCATGAGCGCGGGCACGATGACCTCGCGCACAAGCTGGGCCCTGGAGGCCGCGAAGAGGAGGAGCTCCGTCTCGGGGCACATCTCGTCGCCCCTGGAGTTGTGGACGATGATGTTGCGGATCTGCTCGCCGATCTCCGTCCCGCCCGGCTCGCGCACCGTGATGACATCCCGCCTCATCTTCTGCAGGCGCCAGGCCAGCCGGGCGATCTGGGAGGTCTTTCCGCTTCCCTCGGAGCCCTCGAACGAGATGAGTTTGCCGGTGTGTTTCGACTTGAGAACCATTGGCCCGGGAGCTTGGGCAAATCCGCGCCCTTTGGCGAGGAAGCATTGCAAATCCATTGGACGAATCCTGAAAATCATCCAACGCTTGCGCCCATGTCCGTGCAATTCGTTCCCCTCCTCGGGTTCGCCAACATAATCGAAGTCTTCGAGCACTGCGATCCCGTCGGCCAGACGATAACCTGCGGCCTTGCTGTCTTCAGCATCATCGCCTGGGCGGTGATGTTCGGGAAGCGCAATGACCTGAACGGCCTGCGGCGCCTGAACTACCAGTTCGAGCGGCACCTGCGGGACCAGAAGAACCTGCTCGACCTGCCCGAGTCCCTGCGCGAGCGCAGGGACATCCCCTATGCCGACCTGTTCAGCGACGCCGTCGAGGCCTACTGGAAGGCGGCCGCCATAGGCAGGGAGCGGGGAACCGACACCTCCCGCTTCCGCCTCGAGCACACGGAGAACGCGATCCAGCGCGCCCTCGCCCGGCAGACGCTGCGCTACGAATCCAACATGGTGTTCCTCGCCTCGATCGTCTCCGGGGCGCCGTTCCTCGGGCTCCTGGGGACCGTCTGGGGGGTCATGGACGCCTTCAGCGCCGTCTCGGTCCAGCAGACCGCGAGCATCCAGACGCTCGCTCCCGGCGTCTCGGCCGCGCTCCTGACGACGATCTCCGGGCTCCTGGTCGCCATCCCGTCCCTTTTCGGCTACAACATGCTCTTCGCAAACACGAAGAGGCTCATCACCGAGCTGGAAAACTACGCAAGCTCGCTCGCGGACCGGATCGAGCTCGAGGCCAAGTGAGCGCGCCGGCGGACTGAATCCCCATGGCAAGAATCTTCAGGCGCCCCCGCCAGTCACATCCGATCGCGGAGCTGAACGTCACCAACCTGATCGACCTGGGCTTCACGCTCCTGATCATCTTCATGATCACGACGACCCAGAGCTCCCAGGAGCAGACGATCCCGGTCACGCTTCCCTCCGAGTCGAAGAGCCTCCAGCAGAAGCCCGACAAGAGCCTGCACTACGTCGCGATCTCGATCGACGCGAAGGGCAACACGTACCTGGAGGAGCGCCCGGCCCCCGTCGGCCTCGCCGAGCTTCGCAGCCGCCTCAGGCTCTACGCCTCCGAGACGAAGCCCCCGGTCGTTCGCATCCGCGGCGACGCGCATGTTCCCTACGAGAAGATCGTCGCCCTGATGGACGAGCTCAAGAAGGCCAATCTCCTCAAGTTCACGTTCGACACCCAGGCCGCATCGAAATGAGAGCGCAGTCCTCCGGCGCCTACGGCTTCTCCGTGCTGCTCCACGGCGCGGTGGTCCTGCTCATCGCGTTCTTCAGCTACGCCGCATCGAGCGTCAGCGACGACTCGCCCAAGATACTCGAGCTCGTCGCCGGTGCGGGCGACAACTACGCGGCCACCGCCGCGCCCGCGCTCGGCGTCGAGGGCGGCGTCAGGCTCCAGGCCCCGGCCGTGACCCCGGAGGCGGCGCCCCGTCCTGCGAAGCCGCAGGCCTCGCCGATCCAGCCGGCTCCCCTGGAGGCGGTGCCGAAGCCGGCCGCGGCAAAGCCGGCGAAGCCGGTCGACCTGGTCGCGGAACTCAAGCGCGTCGAGGCCAGGCGCGAGAAGCGCCTGGAGGCCAGGTACCAGAAGGAGAAGGAGGCCGAGGAGAAGAAGGAGGCCAAGGAGGAGGCCCAGGCCAAGCGGGTCGCCCACATCGACGCCGAGGGGATCCGCGAAGGGGTCATCGGCGGCTCGGTCGAGAACAAGACGGGCGGCGCCGGCGGAAGGGCCCTCACGCGCGAGGAGGGGAGCGAGCTCGACGCCTATTTCTCGCTCCTGAAGGCGCGGATCAAGGAGAACCACACACCGCCGGAGGGCGTGAGCGACAGCCTCGAGGCCCGCCTCGAGTTCTTCGTCGCGGCCGACGGGTCCCTCTCCCAGTTCAGGATCGTCGCCCCGTCGGGCAACCACGAATTCGACCGCTCCGTGATCGAGGCCTGCGAGCGCACGCGCTCGATAGGCCCGAGGCCCGACGGGCGCAGCGAGACGGTCCAGATGACCTTCAAGATGCGCGAAGACGAGTCGCCCTAGCCAACCCGAAGCCCGAAACCCCAGAAAGCCATGCCCCAAAGAACGCTCCTCGCCTGCGCGCTGGCGGCGGTCGCCGCGGCAGCCGTCGCCGCGGAGACGCCCCCGTACAAGAACCCCTCGCTGCCTGTCGAGGCCAGGCTCGCGGACCTCCTCGGGCGCATGACGCTCGAGGAGAAGGTCGCCCAGCTCCAGGGCTTCAGGCCCAAGGACCCCAAGGCGTTCGACGAGCAGGGGAACTTCGTCGGGGGCAGCGACGCCGCGGCGCTCGCGAACGGCGCCGGCTCGCTCTGGGCCGGCGGCGACCGCTTCGCGCGCGACCCGAGAAGCCGCGTGCTGAGGCTCAACTCGGTTCAGAAATACATGCTCGAGAAAACCCGCCTTGGGATTCCGGTGTTCGTTTTCTCCGAGGCGGTGCACGGGTACATGGCAGCGGGGGCGACAAGCTTCCCGGCCGCCATCGCGCTCGGCGGCACCTGGGACACGGCGCTCGTCGAGCGGGTCTTCGCCGCCGCGGCGCAGGAGGCGAGCGCCCGGGGCGTCAGGCAGGTCCTGGCACCGGTGCTCGACCTCGCGCGGGACCCCCGCTGGGGGCGATTCGACGAGTGCTACGGCGAGGACCCGTACCTCGTTTCGCGCATGGGAATGGCCGCGATCTACGGGCTCCAGGGCCGCTCCGAGCTGGTGGGCCCCGGGCACGTGGCGGCCACGCTCAAGCATTTCGCGGGCCACGGCCAGCCTGAGGGCGGCCGGAACATCGCCCCGGTGAGCCTCTCCGACCGCGAGATGCGCGAATGCCACCTCTATCCCTTCGAGATGGCCGTCAGGGTAGCCCACGCGCACGCGCTCATGGCCTCGTACAACGAGTGGGACGGGGTGCCAAACCACGTGAACCACAGGCTCCTGACCGACATCCTGAGGACGGAGTGGGGCTTCAACGGATTCGTGATGAGCGACGGCGGCGGCATCGACGTCCTCTACGAGGATCATCACGCCGCCGCGGGCCCGGCCGAGGCGGGGATCCTGAGCCTCGAGGCCGGGGTGGACTACGACCTCGGGGGCAAGGGCCGCTGCTTCTCGACCCTGGCGGAAGAGGAAAGGGCGGGGAGGGTGTCCCGGGCGGCAATCGACCGCGCCGCCGCGGGCGTGCTGCGCGTCAAGTTCCTGAGCGGGCTCTTCGACAGGCCCTTCACCGACCCGGACCTGGCCGCGAGGGTCACCAACACGGAGCAGCACAGGGAGCTGGCCCGCGAGGCGGCCGACGAGGCCCTGGTCCTCCTCAAGAACGACGGCCGCGTCCTCCCCCTCGACGCCTCCAAGCTGAAGACGCTGGCGGTCATCGGGCCAAACGCGGCGGATGTCCACCTGGGCGGCTATTCCGCGGTCCCCATGGAGGGCGTGAGCGTCCTGCAGGGCATGAAGGACTTCGCGGGGGCCTCTTTCAAGGTGCTCTACGCCGAGGGCTGCAAGCTGACGGTCAATCACGCATCGGGATGGCTCGTGAACGAGAACCCGGTCCTGAACGACGAGGCCGGCGACTCGCGCCTGATCGACGAGGCCGTCGACACCGCGCTCAAGAGCGACGCCGTCATCCTCGTGCTGGGAGAGAGCGAGCTGCTCCGCCGGGAGGCCTGGAGCGAGGCGCACCTCGGGGACAGGGACAGCCTGGACCTTGTCGGCCGCCAGCGCGAGCTGGCCGCGGCGGTCCTGGCCACCGGCAAGCCCGTTGTCGTGCTCCTGATCAACGGCGGTCCGCTCTCGGTCAACTACCTCCAGGAGCACGCCCCGGCCATCGTCGAATGCTGGTACCTCGGCCAGCAGACCGGCCAGGCGGTGGCCGACGCCGTGTTTGGCAAGGTGAGCCCGAGCGGAAAGCTGTCGGTCACGTTCCCGCGCTCGGTCGGACAGGTTCCGGACTACTACGACCACAAGCCGTCGCGCATGCGCAGCTACGTCCTCGCCGACTCGACGCCGCTCTATCCCTTCGGCTTCGGGCTGAGCTACGCGAGCTTCGGCTACAGGAATCTGCGGGTTTCGCCGGCGAGGATGGGGACGGGCGGCACGGCGTCCGTCCTGGTGGACGTCACCAACACAGGGGCGGTCCGGGCCGACGAGGTCGTCGAGCTCTACGTCCACGCGGTCGTCAGCCTGCCCGTGCGCCCCGTTGAGGAGCTCAAGGACTTCCAAAGGGTCACCCTCGACCCGGGCGAGACGCGAACCGTCGCGTTTACGCTCACGCCGGACAAGCTCGAGGCCTATGACCTCGACATGCGCCGCAGGGTCCAGCCGGGGGATTTTGAGGTCCTCGTCGGGAAGTCGTCCGCCGATGTGCTTAGGGCGGGCCTCAGCGTCGTTTCGGGTCTCTAGGCGCTGGTCCGCAGGGCGTCCCGGGGCGGGATCACGCACGCGTAGCCCCTGCTCGCCAGAACCTCGAGCAGGAGCTCCAGGAATTTGATCCTCGGGCCCGCGCGGGGGCCCGCCTCATGCGAGACCACGATCGCGCCCGGACGGATCTGGCGCGAGACCCTGGCAAGGGCCGAATGCGGGTTGCCGACGCCGTCGCGGCCGTGGGCGCTCCAGAGGACGAGCCGCATGCCCCGCTCGGTGAGCTGGGGGTCGAGGAAGGGGTTGCGGACGCCGACGGGCGGACGGAAGTAGCGCTCGAAGGGCACGCCCGCCAGGAGGAGGGCGCCGACGCAGCCGTCGATCTCCGAGGCCGTGCGCCCGGGCGACGCGCACCAGAAGGCCGCCGAGGGGTGGGAGTCGGTGTGGTTTCCTATCGAGTGGCCCTCCTCGACGATCTGCCTCGCGAGGGCGGGATGCCTTCGGACCCGCTCGCCCACGACAAAGAACGTGGCCCGCGCGCCGTGCCGGCGCAGGAGCTCGAGCACCCGCGGGGTGCTTGCCGGGTCGGGCCCGTCGTCTATCGTCAGCCACACCTCCGGGCGGCTCGTGTCGAACGACGTCACGGCCGGCCCGAACGCCTGCTGCGACGGCAGGATGAACTGCAGGGCGATCCACGGGTCCGGGGCAAAGAAGACGGCCACCGCCGCCCAAGGGTGGCGGGCCAGTGCGAGCGCTCCCGCGACCAGCTTGAACGAGATGAGAACGGGCAACCAGGGTCTCACGCGGGCCGCAGCGCTACGCAGGCTGAATGGTCGACCCGCTTGACCAGCGGCAGGAATTTCTGGAGGCGGCAGACCAGGAGGAAGACCTTGAACCGCCACCAGAGCGGCCACGTCAGGCGGGCGTGGCCCGCGACGACCGAGATGATGCCGCGGTTGAGGTCAAGCGGAGGCTTCTGGGTCATGAACACGGCGAAGCTGTCGTTGTCGTAGAACACCTCGATCAGGCGGCGGAATATGGCGCCGTGCGCCTTGATGGCCCGGGTGTAGCGCCTCGCCTCGGCCACGGACAGGGCGCGGCCAGCGGCGTGGGCGCGGTCGATCAGCTCGACGGCGGCCTGCGCGGAGTGGACCGCGATGTAGACGCCGGACGAGAAGATCGGGTCGTAGAACGCCGCCGCGTCCCCCGCCAGGACGACCCGCGGCGACGCAAAGAGCCTGCGAACGTAGCTGTAGTCGGCCGTGACCCTGAAGGGCTCGACGCTGCGCGACTGCGCCATGAGATCCCGGAGCCGGGGCACGGCCGCCACGGTTGCCCGAAACACCGACTCGGGGTCGCCGCCCCGGCGCAGCGCAGCGGTCGACGTGACGAGCCCCACGGAGGTGCGCCCGGCGCTCACCGGGATGATCCAGAACCACCCGTCGCGGATGCGCACGATGATGATGTTGCCCCCCTTTGGGCCCGGGGCGCGCCGGAAGGCCTCAAAGTGGCTGTAGACGGCCGCCCGCCTCGGGAGGCTGGGCGGCTCGAGCTCCCGCTTCTCCCCGCACTCGAAGAGGTTGTCGCGGCCGCTCGCGTCGACAGCCCACCGGGCGGTGACGCTCGCCCGCGCGCCGCCGGCTCCCGAAAGGCTCGCCGTGACCCGGTCGGGGGACTGGCAGAGGGCGTTCACAGCCGTCCCGGTGCGGACGTCGGCCCCGAGGCTCCTCGCGTGCTCGAGGAGGATCGCGTCGAATCTTGACCGCTCGACCTGGTAGGTCGAGTCGAGCCCCCGCACGTAGCCGTCGGCGAAGATGATCTCCTTCGCCTCCGAGCCGTCCGCAAGCATGAATTCCGCGCCGAGCTTCCTCACGAACCCGGCGGCCTCGACCTTTGGCCAGGCTCCGCTCGCCCGCAGGACGGAGTTTCCCATGGGCAGCAGCGACTCGCCGATGTGGAAGCGCGGGAACTCATCCTTCTCAACCAGGCAAACCGAGAGGCCCTTCAGCCTGGCGAAGGCCGCGGCGGTGCTGCCCCCCGGGCCTCCCCCGATGACCAGGACGTCGAAATCGGCGGACTCCATTGCCCACGTATTGTTTAGCGCCCCTCAAAGACCAAGCCGGAAATTGCTTGTCGCTCGTGCCGCGCTCGGCGTAGGTCGAGGCGCGATGACGTCGCAATTCGCCTTCGGCGGGCGCGGGGACGCCGGCACGGGCCTGATGGGGATGGGGGTTCCCCTCCTCGGCGGGGAGGCGCGCGAGCCCGTTGAGGAGGCCGTCAGCCCGGCCGGCGACGCGGGCGGCTTCTGCATCTGGCGCGGGGCCGCCCGCGCCGTCGGCATCGCGCGAGCGGAACCCGGCACCGACCTCGAGGACGCGACGGCGCGCCTCTACGCCGGCCTGCTTGTGGCGGCGCGGGGGCTCGACCTCTACCGGATCTGGAACCTCGTTCCCGGCATCAATGCCAGGACGCCGGCCGGGCTCGAGACCTACCAGGCCTTCTGCAAGGCGAGGTCTGTGGCCTTCGAATCGGCGCTCGGAAGGGATTTCCAGAGGAGCCTGCCCGCCGCGTCCGCGGTGGGCACCGCGGAGAGCGGGCTCACGGTCGCCTTCCTTGCGGGCAAGGGGCCCGTGCGGCGCGTCGAGAACCCGGCCCAGGTGCCCGCCTATGAATACCCGCCGCAGCACGGGCCCCGGCCCCCGAGCTTCGCCCGGGCGACCGTCGTCGAGTCGGGCCAAGGCGTGGACGCCTTTGTTTCGGGCACCTCCTCGGTCGTCGGACACGAGACGGTCGCCCCCTGCGACACCGCACGCCAGCTCGACTGCACCTTCGAGAACCTGAGGCTGATCTCCGGCGCGTGCGGACTTGGCGGGAGTTTTGGAGGCGGCGCCGCGTGCAGGCGCCACTTCAAGGTCTACCTTCGGAACGCGTCGGACCTGGACCTGGCCGCCCGCGAGATGGGCCGCAGGATCCTCGCCCCGGGCGACCGCGTGACCTACCTGCGTGCCGACATCTGCCGCTCCGCCCTCAACGTGGAGATCGAGGTGACCGTCCGGGGTTCCGCCAGGGCCTGACGCAGGCTGCGCCCGTCCGTCTTGCCGCGGGCCGTGAGCGGGAACGCGTCAAACGCCAGGATGCGCGAGGGGACCTTCCACGGGGCGATCCGGGAGCGCAGCGCTCTCCTGATCTCCGAGGGGCCGAGGCCGGTCACGACGGCGGCCCCGAGCGCGCCGTCGCCTTGCGCGCCCGCGTGGGCGAACGCGTCGCGGATCCCGGGCACCGACCGGAGGGCGGCCTCGACCTCGGCAAGGTCGACCCGCCTGCCGGCCACCTTGGCCACGCGGTCGGTCCTTCCGAGGAGGACAAGCTCGCCGCGTGCGTTCAGCCTTCCTCGATCGGCGGGCGAGTGGCGGCCCCGTCCGGCCACGGCTGCGCTCCGGACACTGAAGCGCTCGGACGCTCTGAAGCTGATTTTCACGCCGGCGATCGGCGCTCCGACGCCTCGGCCGTCCAGCGTGGCATCGCCGCTTTGGTCGTAGGCGATCCCGCCGGTCTCGCTCGTCCCGTAGAAGCCGTGCACCCTGAGGCCGAACTTCGCCGCGAACGCCCGGGCGACGCCCGGGGCGAGGGCCGAACCCGCCGAGATGACGACCCGCAGGCTCGCGAACGATCGCCTGGGGGGGGCGCTCTCGACCAGCGCCCTGAGGATCGGCGGCACCGCCGGGAACACGGTCGCCCGGTAGCGCCGCGCGTCCGCGGCGAGGGCGTGGGGCAGGACGCTCGAAACGCAGACGACCCGCGTGCCCTGCAGGAGGAGCGGAACGACCAGGTTGCCGAGGCCGTACGAGTACCCGAGCGGGATGGCGGCCAGGTTTGCGTCATCGGGCCCGATCCCCATGGCCCCGCAGATCTGGCGGCCGTCCGCCGCCATCTGGGCGTGGGTCATGAAGAGCCCCTTTGGAGCCCCGCTGCTCCCGCTGGTCAGCTTGGCGAGGCAGGCCCCCGGATGCTTCCTGGCGCCCAGGCCGCGCGCCATTGGCAGCAGGCGCCCCTCGCGCCAGACGAAGGCGGCGCCGATCGCCCGCGCCGCGCCGAACAGCGCCTCGTCGGGCTCCGAAGGGTCGACCGGTGCCGGAACCGCCCCGGCGCCCATGAGCCCCAGGAACACCTCGAACCAGCCTGCGCCGTTCGGCAGCGAAAATGCGACGGTGCGCCCGCGCAGCGCGCCGCGCCCGGCCTCGACGCCGAGGGCGGCCGCGCGCCCGAGCGCGGCGTCGGCGAGCTCGCGCCGGGTCCAGCTCCTGCCTGTCCGCGCATCGTCAAGCGCCACGGCCGAGGGGGCCCGCCGGACGGTGGCCGTCCAGAGCAGGAACAGGGTGTCGTCCATAGCGCCTAGGCTGGTTTGCCGGGCGCCCCGGGCGAGGAAAATTGCGGTTGTACGGGCACCGCTCAGCGAGCAGCATGGTCCAACTGCGTATGACCGAGGACGTGAAGCAACACACTTGGGACGCCATCGTCCTCGGCGGTGCTCTCGCGGGCTCCTCGACGGCCCTCCTCCTGCGCCGGAGGAACCCGCGCTGGCGCATCCTGATCATCGAGAAGAGCGAGCGCCTGGGCAGGAGGGTGGGCGAGTCCACGGTCGAGACGAGCGCGTACTTCCTCGGCCGGGTGCTCGGGCTCACCGACCACCTGAACGAGAAGCACCTGGTGAAGCAGGGGATGCGGTTCTGGTTCTGCAACGAGAAGACCCGCGGGCTCGCCGGCTGCAGCGAGACGGGGCCGATCTACAATGTGCGCTTCCCGGGGTACCAGGTCGACCGCTCGGTGCTCGACGAGGAGGTCCTCGCGCGCGCCGTCGCCGAGGGCGCAAGCCTCATCCGGCCGGCGCGGGTTGGCGCCGTGACGCTCGACGAAGGGGGGTTGCAGACGGTGCCGTGGCGCCGCGACGACGGCGGCGCGGGCACGGAGCGGGCCCGCTGGGTCGTCGACGCCTCGGGCGTCGCGGCGATCCTGGCGCGGAGGAACGGCTGGCTCATGACCAACACGGCGCACCCCATCGCGGCGTGCTGGAGCCGGTGGACCGGAGTGAAGAATCTCGACTCGCGCGAGCTCGCGATGCGCCATCCCGCATGGTCCGCGCGCGCCAAGGCCGTCCGCTACACGGCGACAAACCACATCTGCGGCAGGGGCTGGTGGTCGTGGTGGATCCCGCTCAAGGGCGGCGACATGAGCGTCGGGGTGGTCTACGACCAGAGGATCACCGAGCTGCCGGAAGGCGGGAGCATGGGGGAGCGCCTGAGGAGCTTCCTGGCGGCGCACCCCGCCGCGCGCGAGCTCCTCGAGCACGCCGCTTTCCAGGAGGGGGACGTTCACTTCAGGCGCGACTGCGCCTACCGCTGCTCGCGGTATGCCGGCAACGGGTTTGTTCTGGTCGGTGACGCCGCGGCGTTCATGGACCCTTTCTACTCTCCCGGGATGGACTGGATAAGCTTCTCCGCGAGCGCCGCGGCGGCTCTGGTCGACAGCTGCCTGTCGGGTCGAAACCCCGCCGAGAGGGTCGCCCGCCACAACGCAAATTTCATCGCCTCCCACGACCGCTGGTTCGACGCGATATACCGCGACAAATACTACTACATGGGCGACTATGAGCTCATGACCCTCGCGTTCCGCCTCGACCTCGGGCTCTACTACGCCGGGGTCGTCGCCCGTCCGTTCCGCCACGGCGACGCCGCCCTTGAGGTCCCCGCGTTTGCGCCGAGGGGCGGGCACGCGGCGGCGGTGCTGATGGCGCTCTACAACCGCCGCCTGGCGGCGATCGCCCGCTCGCGGATGGCGCGGGGCGCCTGGGGCCGGCGCAACAGCGGCCGGTACTTCGGCTTCATAAGCTACGAGCTCAACCAGCGGCTCCTGCCGCGGGTCGTCGGCCAGCTCCTCATGTGGCTCCTCCTCGAGGCGCGAGAGGGCTGGAGGACCTGGTTCACCCTGCCGGCGCTCGCAGTGCACGCCCCGATCGCTTCGCCCTCGCCTGCGAAGAGCTGAGCCCCCATGCCACCCACCCCCCCCTCAAAGCCCAACCCGGCCCTAGCGCGCTTCCCCGCCGAGGTACTCCAGGCCTACCAGCGCTACCGCGACAGCGGCGACGCCGGGGCCGTCGATGCGGTCGTGATCGCGGCCGTGATCGACTACCGCCCCTGCGGCGCCGGCCCCGCGCCGGCGGTCTCCGACGAGACCCGGCTTTTCGAGGACCTCGGCTACGACTCGGTGGCCGTGGCCGAGCTGGTCTTCTTCCTCGAGGACATCTTCGACCTGACTATAGCCAACGACGACATCGTCGAGGTGCGCACGATCGGCTCCCTGCGCGAATGCGTCACCCGGAAGTTCAAGGCGGGGCCGCCCGGCGGCCCCGCGGCGTAGCGCAGGCCCCCGGTGCCGGCCCCTGGGTCCCCGGGGCGTGGAATACAGGTTGAAAGGACCTGCCCACCCGGGGCATCATCGGGGTTCGAGCATATGTCCGACCCCCTAATCGCACGGCTTAAGAAGCTCATCGTGGAAACGCTTCGGCTGGAGGACATCGCTCCGGGCGACATTCCCGACGATGAGCCGCTGATCGGCGGCGGCCTCTCCCTGGACTCGATCGACGCCCTCGAGCTCGTCGTGCGCCTCGAGAAGGAGTTCGGGATAAAGATCGCGAGCAGCGAGGAGGCTCGCCTCGCCCTCGCAAGCGTCTCGGCCCTTGCGGCCTATGTCCGCAAGCGTGGCGACGCCTCCAGGCTCCCGTCCTGAGCGGGCCGGCCGCCCCCCGCCGCATGGCCGAGCCGCCCGCACCCGTCCGCATCGCCGCCTGCGGCTGTCTGACCGCCCTCGGCGACGCCGCGGCGACCCATGCCGCGCTGCTGCGCGGCGAGCGCGCCCTCGAGCGCGTGCCCGTCCTCGGCCGGGAGGGCGGGGACATGGTCCCGCTCGCGCTCCTTCCCGGCCGGCCCCTCGACGAGACGGCGACGCCCAGCTGGCTGCCCGCGATCAGGCGCCTCTGCGACTCCGTGCCACATGCCGACTGGGGATCGCCCGGGCTGCCCGTGTTCGTGACTGGCAGCAACTTCGGCGTAGGCGGCCTCTACGCCCTCAGGAGGAGCTGGGACCCGTCGTTCGCCGCCTGGGGCGCCCCGCCGACCTGCACCGAGGCCCTGCGCCTCAACCTGGGGTGGGGTCCGGATGTCTCGATCCTCTCCCACGCCTGCGTGTCCGCGCACCTGGGGCTCCTGCAGGCGACACGGGTGATCGAGTCGGGCCTGGCGGACGAGGCGCTCGTCCTGTCGTTCGACTTCCTCAGCCCCTTTGTGGCGGGGGGGTTCCACGCGCTCAAGATCCTCAACTCGGGGTTTCCGGCGCCGTTCCGCGAGCGTCCGGCAGGGGCCATCGGCCTCGGGGACGGCGCGGGGTTCGCCGTTCTGTCGCGCTCGCGCGGCGAGTGGCGCCTCGCCGGCCAGAGCCACTTCAACGAGATGCACCATTTCACCTCGAACCGCGCCGACGGCGGCGGCTTCGATCGGTGCCTTGAGCCGGTCCGGCGGGCCGCGCGCGGGCGCCGGGTATGGTTCAAGGGCCACGGCACCGGTACGCTCGATGCCGGAAGGCTCGAGGTGGCGGCCGCGGCGCGCGCGTTTCCCGGGGCCCCGATCACCGGCTGGAAGGGAAGCCTCGGCCACACGCTCGGCAGCTGCGGGATCGTCGAGCTCGCCGTGGCGATCGAGTCGGCGCGCGCCGGGCGGGCGCCGGGCACGATCGGCGAACCCGGAACGCCGATGGCCGGGACCGTGGCCACCGGGGAATTCGGGACCGGCTCGTTTGACGGCATCGTCTGCGCGAGCAACGCGTTCGGCGGCGCGCATGCGGCCTTCCTCCTCTGCGATGCTTGAGGCGCATCTAGGACGCGTTTTCACCGAGGACCCGCGAGGCGAGAGCGCGGCGGCGACCCGGGAGCGCCTGAAGGGCGCCTTCCCTCCCGGCGCGACGCGGCGGATGACCACGCTCGGGATGCTGGTCGGAAGCGTCCTGGGAAGGCTCGATCCGGACGCGCAGGACGCCATCGTGTATGCGACCGGATATGCGGAGAGCTGCGCCCTCGAGGGCTACCTCGACGGCTTCCCGGCCCCAAGCCCGACCCTCTTCCAGACGTCGATCCATCCGAGCGCCGTGCAGCAGCTGATGATCGGCCGCCAGCGCGGCGTCCGCGAGCTCATGCCCCTCTCCGGAGGCGCGCTCCTGGCCTTCCACGCCGTGCGCGCGTGCCTCCTCTCGGCGTCGGAGCGTGTCCTCCTCTGCGGCGGCGAGGAGAGGGGAACCTGGCTCCTCGAGCATGGCCTGGCGAGCGACCGCACCTTCGCGTTTGCGGCGAGCCTCGGGCGCGTGCGGACGCCGGAATCCGTGGGCACCGTGCGGCTCTCCCCGTGCGCGGGGGCGGGCGCCCTCGACCTGGCGGGCCTCTTTGACGTCATGCGCGGCCGCGAGCCCTTTGACGCGCCGGTCGCTCCGGGCTGGCGCCTCTCACTCGAATGGCGCTGAAACCAGGCAGAGGGGACGCTCCCCGAAACCCCGGCCCCTCCTGGGGCTACCGGTTCCTCGGCGCCGCCGACCGCGTGCTGCCCGAGGCTCTCTTCCGCCCGCTGCGGGCCGCCGGCACCTGGGTCGCCGTCCTCGCGATGCCGAGCCAGCGGGGCTTCTCCCGGGACTACCTGCGGGTGATCCTGGGGCGCGAGCCGGGCCCCCGGGATGTGTTCAGGCATTTCTTCGCGGTGTGCGAGGCGCTCATGCTGCGCCTGCGGGTCGCCGGCGGGCTCGCGCACCGCTGCGACCTCGAGCCCGGGGCCGCGGACTTCCACGCGTGGCTCGCGTCGGATCGCCCGGCCCTGATCGGCACCTTCCACGTGGGAGACTCCGACCTGACCGGGTTCATGCTTGCGGCCCAGGAGCGCCGGCGCGTGCACCTCGTGCGCCTGCGCGTCGGCAATTCCCACGACACCGACGCCATGGCCAGGCGCTTCGGAGACCTCCTGAGGTTTGTCTGGGTCAATGATCCCGCGGACCTCCTGTTCGCCCTGAAGGAGGCCGGGTCCGGCAGGGACGCGATCGCCCTGCAGTGCGACCGGGCCGACCTCAGCGCCCGATGCGAGCGCTTCGACTTCCTCGGCGCCCGGAGGCTCTTTCCCTTTGCGATCTACCACCTCGCCCTGATATTCGAGCGCCCCGTGCTCCTCTCGTTCGGCGCCCCCGCAGGAAGGGGCCTCTCCGTGGTCTACGCGTCGCCCGCCTTCGAGCCGGCCATCGGCGAGCCCCGGGCGGCGGCGCTCGAGAGGGCGCGGGCGCATTTCCAGTCCTTCCTCTCGCGGCTCGAGGTCCATCTCCGAGCAAACCCCTACCAATGGCTCAACTTCAGGCCACTTTGAGACGGCGGATCTCACGCTTGCGCTGGGTCTCGCTCTACTACCTCTCCTGGGTCGTGTTCGGGACGGTCGGCATCCTGCTGAACCTGGCGTGCATGGCCCTCATGATCCTGCCCGGGCGCGACACCCTCGGCCGACCGGTGCGGGCCACGATTCGGCGCCTCTTCAAGGCCTGGGCCGCCTGGCTGCACGCCACCAAGGTCATTTCCGTCGCCTGGGAGGGTTTTGGCCAAGGCGAACTGCAGCCGGGGACGGTCTACATCGCAAATCACCCGACCATCATAGATGCGACCCTTGTGCTCGCGCGCCTGCCCGACGCCATCTGCATCTTCAAGCCCTCGCTCATGAGCAATCCGGCGGTGGGGCCCGCCGCTGTCATGGCGGGGTACGTGAGGGGAGACACGGGCCTCGACCTCATAAAGGCCGCAGCATGGAAGGTGGCCGAGGGGCAGTCGCTCCTCGTCTTCCCCGAGGGGACCCGCACCGCGCCCGGCACCGACCTTGGAAAGATGAAGCCCGGCTTCGCACTCATCGCCGACCGGGCGCGGGCTCCAGTTCGCCTCATCGTCATCAGTTCGACCCCGGACCTTGGCGCGCGCGGCCGGCCGTGGTGGCCGGCCCCTGACGTCCTGCCCGGGGCGCTTCGGATTTCACTCGAGCAGTCCTGGCCGTACGAGCCCGGGCGCTCGGCAGCGGAGTTGACGCAGGCAGTCGAGAAGCGAATCTGCGAGGTGCTCGCCGCACGCACAGCCCGATGACACAAGGAAACACGCACCTGATCCTCATCCCCGCATTCAACCCCGGCCGGCTGCTCGCGGAGACGGTCGCCGGGGCGCTTTCCCGCTGGAGCGATGTCTGGGTGGTTGCCGACGGCAGCTCGGACGCGAGCCACGAGCCGCTTGCCGGCGCGACCGCGCCGGGGCTGAGGGTCATTGTCCGCGCGGAGAACGGGGGCAAGGGTGAGGCGGTCCTTACGGGCGCACGCGAGGCGCTCGCCTCGGGCTACACCCACGCCCTTGTCATGGACGCCGACGGCCAGCACCCGGCCGGGCGCATCCGGGAATTCATGGAGGCGTCCCTCAGCGCGCCCGGGGCGGTCGTGTGCGGCAGGCCGCTGTTCGGCCCGGAGGCGCCCCGCGCGCGGATCTACGGACGCAAGCTCAGCGTCGGGCTCGTTCGCCTGGAGACCTCGGGAAGGGCGGCCGCCGATCCCCTGTTCGGCTTCCGCGTCTACCCCCTTGCGAAGCTCGTCGCGGTCCTCGCGGGGACGCGCGGGGGCCGCCGCTACGATTTCGACCCGGAGGCCGCGGTGAGGCTCGCCTGGGCGGGCGTGCCGGCGATCAACCTCGACGCCGAGTGCGCCTATCCGCGGCCCGATCGGGGCGGGGTCTCCCACTTTCACTACGTGAGGGACAACCTCGCGATGGCGGCGATGCACACGCGGCTGATCCTCGAAATGGCTCTCGGGCGCCGGCGCGCCCAGGCGGCATGAGGACGGCGCGCCTTGCCTTGGCCGCCGTGGCACTCGCCGCGGCGGCGGGCGCCGCGGACCCCGGCGCCGTGCTGACGCCAGGCGAGGCCGCCGGACCTTGGAGTGCCCTCGTTGGCGCGCTGGGCTCGAAGGGTCCCGTCAGGGCGACCTTCACCGAGCGCCGCTTCTTTCCGTTCCGCCGCGAGCCCGCAGTCCTTGAGGGCGTCCTCAGATTCTCGCCCGATCGCGGCCTGAGCCTGCAGTACACAAGCCCGCAGCCAGGCGTGATGATAGCCGACGCCGCGGGGATCGTGATCCGGGACGCGGGCGGGCGCCCGCGCGAGATCGCCTCGGGATCGCGCGAGGCGGGAGCGATCGCGTCGCTCCTTCCGATCATGAGGTTTGACCTTCCCGCCCTCTACCCGCGATTCGTGATCCGCGCCCGGCAGGCGGGCGGGCAGTGGAGCTTCGAGTTCACCCCCAGGCAGACCGGAGCCGGAGAGGCGCTCGGCACGATCACGGTCACCGGGTCGGGCACCGATGTCCGGCACCTGGAATTCAGGAGGTCCGAGTCGCAGCGGGTCGAGATCGAGGTCGGCGAGACCCGCTCCGGCGTGCCGTTCGCGCCCGGGGAGATCTCGCAATACTTTCGCTGACGTTCCGCGCGATGGAACCCTCCTGGCAAAAATGGTCGGCCCGAGCCATTCTCCTTGCAGGGGCTGCGGCCGGGCTCGCCTGGCTAGCGAGCCTCGACTTCGAGCGCAAGGTGTCGACGGACGTCCTCGACCTCATCCCGTCCGACGAGCGCTCGCCCCAGCTCTCGATGGTGCGCACGCTCGCCGGCCAGGAGGAGACCCGGGTGCTGCTCCTGGCGATACGCGTGTCCGGCGCGCCGGGCGAGACCGGCGAGGCCCGCGCGCTCCGCTGCGACCGTGCGGCCACCCGCTTCGCGTCGGCTCTGGCCTCCGACCCCGCAATCGCCCAGGCGATTCCCCTGGCCGACCAAGGTCCCCGCGACGCGCTTGCCTCGGCGGTCTTCTCGAGGCGCTTCGACCTCCTCCTGCCTGCCTGGCTCGATCAAAGGCGCCTTGACTACGACGCGGCAGGAGGCGGCGCGCCCTGGGTCACCTGGCTCGCCGAGCGCACCGCGGTCGATCTCGAGGCCTTCCTGTCCGGGCCCGAGGCCCTGGCGGCCCAGGACATCCTGGCGGCCGATCCGCTCCTGCTGGTGCCGGCGCTCGCCGGCAAGGTCGGCGAGCTCTCGGGGCAGGGCGCCGCCGAGGGGCGGTCCGGCGAATACGCCCTCGTCTGGGCGCGCTCCCGGTTTTCGCCCCTCTCGCCGGAGGGCCAGCGGCCTGTCTTCGAGGCCGTGGCCCGCGCGCTGGCGCGCGCGCGGGAGGCCGAGCCGGGGGCCGAGCTTCGCTGGACAGGTGTCGCGCGGTTCGCCTTTGCCAGCCGCGAGCGTATCGAGCGCGAGCTCGGGACCCTAAACCTGCTCTCGCTTGCCCTGGTCGCGGCGCTGGCGGCCGCGTGCGTCAGGCGCGTCTACCGGGTCGTCCACCTCGTTCCGGTAGTCCTCGGCTCGCTGCTTGGCGCCTGGGTGGCCACCACGGCGGCGTGGGAGCGCGTCCACATCCTCGTCTTCGTCGTCGGCTCCCTGCTGGCCGGCGTCGCGGTCGACTACGGCTTCTACCTCTTCCTCCAGCCCAGGCGCCGGCCGGACGAGCCATACCTGGAGAAGGCGGCGCGCCTGATCAGGCCGCTCCTGGCGAGCGCCCTGACGACGGTGATCGGCTTCTCCTTCCTGCTGTGGTCGGAGCTGCCGCTCATCCGCCAGCTTGGCGTCTTCGTCAGCGCGGGCCTTATCTGCGCCCTCGTCTGCGCGCTTCTCTGGTTTGCCCAGGTCGATAACTCATTCCTTGAGACTCGCCCCTTTGTGCGAAGGAGGCTCCCCGCCGGTCGACCCGGGGCGCGCACCTGGGCGCGGGCCGTCCTCGCGGCGGGCGCCGCCGTGGCTCTCGTCGGGCCCTGGCGGCTTCACTGGAAGGACGACATCCGCGAGCTTGAGATCCCGGCGCCCGAGCTCCGTGCCAACGACGGGGCGGTTCGCGCCCTCTTTGGCGAATCCGATGGGCGCACCGTGTACCTGACACGCGGCTCCACGCCCGCCCTGGCGCGCGATTCCCTGGAGTCATTCCTGAAGTGGCACAGGAAGGAGTTTCCCGCCTCGGCGACCGTGTCGCTCGGCTACGCGCTGCCCACGCGCCAGCAGTGGGCGACCCTGCCGGAGCAGATCGAATCCCTGCGCGATTTCGAGGCCAGCCTGCGGGCAGCGCTCGTGCGCCACGGATTCGAGCCCGACGCATTTGCGCCTTTCTTCCGCGCGTGGAGCGCGGAGCTCCGGCGCGACGGGCGCCCCTCCTATGACCAGCTGGTCGCGCAGCTGGCCTCCAGTCTCCAAGGGCCGCTCTCCTCGCTTCTCAACACCGCTCCCGGGTCCACCTGGTTCGCGACAATCGCCCAGCAGGGAGCGGGCCCGGAGCCGCCGGCCGCGTTGGACACGGTGACCGACAGCCAGCTGGAGAACCTGAACCAGCTCTTCTCGCGCTACCGCGTCTCGGCACTCAAGCTGAGCTCGGTGGGGCTGGCGTTTCTCGGCGCCAGCGTGTTCGCGCTCTATGGCCTGCGAAGGGGAATCCGCATCTTCGCCATCCCGGCGGGAGCCTGCCTGTTCGCCTTCGGCGCCTTCGGATTGGCCGGGGCAACGCTCAACCTCTTCAACCTTCTGGGCGCATTCCTCGGGGTATGCCTGAGCCACAACTACGCGATCTTCTCGGCGGAGAGCCGGTCACGCGGCGAGGAGCCCCCGCCTTCGATAAGGATGTCCGCCGTTGCGACAGCCGCCTCCTTCGGCGTTCTCGCGCTCAGCAGGATTCCGGTCGTCGCGGCCCTGGGCTCGACCGTCGCCGTAATTGTCCTCTCGGCGCTCGTGATCACCGAGCTGGCCCCCCTCGCGGCGGCGGGGCCCTGGAAATCGGCGCAGCCCCGGTAGGGCAGGCGCGCGGGGCGCCGGCTGCGGATTCACCCCGGGGCGCCGGCGGCAGGTTGTAGCCAGCCTTCGCCCTGCCATTGGCATGGCATGGATTTCGGCATCCGAGGTGACTCGATGCCTTCCAAAAAAGAGGGCGAGGTGACCCGGGCCTAGCGTGCGCTATCGCCGCTGACGGCCTAGTGGGCGTTTCATGGACTTACCGCGCCTTAGCAATCCTCCTCGCCTCACAGGCGCTGCAGAAAAACTACTTTTTCTTCTTGGCCTTGGACTTTGATTTCTTCTTCGAAACGACTTTCTTCACTTTTTTCTTAGCCATGGTGGATTTCCCTTCAGGTACGGTTGTCTCATTTCCGGAAAATTTATTTTCCCGGATACATTGCGCACATCATCGACCAGTATCACGGCATTGTAAACAACTGTCGCAACGCCCGCCGCCGAATTTCGGCGGGCGGTTTTGAGGCCTCCTCCCGCAGGGCAACGCCCGTTGCAGGACGCCGCGGCGGCGTATCATGAATTCGGATAACGCTAATTCGCCTGCTTGCCGGCCACCGGCATGACGAGGGGCTCGCCCGGAATCGGGCGGGTGCGGTAGTCCGAATAGTCCGGCACGATGCGCTGGTAGGTCTTGTCCATGAGCGGCGACGAGATAATGAAGTCGGCGGAGGACCGGTCGCACGCGATGGGGATGTTCCAGACCACCGCCATCCGAAGCAGCGCCTTCACGTCCGGGTCGTGGGGCTGGGGCTCGAGCGGATCCCAGAAGAATATCAGGAAGTCGATGTCGCCCTCCACGATCTTCGACCCGATCTGCTGGTCGCCGCCGAGCGGGCCGCTCTCGAGGCGCTTGATGGGAAACTTGAGCTCCTTCTCAAGCACCGCGCCCGTCGTTCCGGTCGCGTAGACCTTGTGGTGGGCAAGCAGGTCCCTATTGAACTTCGCCCACTCGATAAGGTCGCGCTTCTTGTTGTCGTGGGCGACAAGGGCGATCTTCTTGTTGAGCCCCATCTCGATGGTCTTGTATTTCATCATTTCAGGGATTTCCGCAGGGTTTTCTGTCGCTCGTCGGCTCCGTCTGGCGGACGAGGCCGATGGCCCGCTGGTTGAGCCAGCCTAGGGACGCCAGCTCCCGCTAGGCGAGCAGATAGGGTGGGGCGCCGCTCCCCGGCCACAAGGCTCTCGTAACCCGCGCGGGCCGCCCCCAAGCTTCCATCCCGTGACACTGATCGGCAGGCGCAGCATTCTCTGGGTCGCAAGGATAGCGACTCCCGGGGTGTACCTGGACGGAGGCGAACGCGGGGAGATCCTGATGCCGGGCCGCTACGTGCCCAAGGGCACGCTTGTTGGCGAGTCCTTTGACGTCTTCGTCCACCGCGACTCCGAGGACCGGCTCGTCGCCACGCCCGAGAGGCCGCGTGTGATGGTCGGCGAATTCGCCGCGCTCAGGGTCGTCAGCTCGAGCCCGCGGATTGGGGCCTTCCTCGACTGGGGCTTGGGCAAGGACTTGCTGCTGCCGATCCGCGAGCAGGGCCGCCGCGTTCACCCCGGGGACTGGGTCGTCGTCTTTGTCTTCGTCGACCTTAAGACCGACCGGATTGTGGCCACGACGCGCCTTGACCGCCACCTGAATGTCACCCCCCCGGCGTATGCCGAGGGCCAGCCCGTCGACATGCTGGTCGCGGGTCGAACCGAGCTCGGCTACAACGCGATCGTCTGCAGCGCCCACAGGGGGCTGCTCTACCACAGCGAGCTTCCCTGTCCGCTGCGGATCGGCGAGCGCCTCGACGGCTTCGTGCGCCGGGTTCGGCCGGACGGCAAGATCGACCTCACCATCAACCCGTCCGGCTACGGGCGGGTCGCGCCGCTCAAGGAGCAGATCCTCGAGGCCCTGGCCTCCGCCAGGGGTTGCCTTCCGCTCTCCGACGCCAGCTCCCCGGCGGCGATCCGCCAGGCGTTCGGCGTGAGCAAGAAGACTTTCAAGCAGGCCCTCGGCGCCCTCTACCGCGAACGCCGGATCACCATTGAGGGCCAGCGCATCCGCCTGTCGGAGGACCCCGCCGGGCGCCGGCAGTCCCAGGGCTGAGCGGGCGGCCGCGCAGCGCCATCAGGCCCCGTCGCTTGCGATCCGGCGAAATACCCGTTTCTTTCGCGCCTATGAAACGCAATGCTTGCGCAGAATGGCACGGCGACCTGAAGACGGGAAAGGGCACCCTTTCCACCGACAGTGCGGTCCTGAGGCAGACCCCGTATTCGTTCACATCGCGCTTCGAGGCCGGCACCGGCACCAATCCGGAGGAGCTGATCGCCGCCGCGCACGCAGGCTGCTTCACGATGGCCCTCTCGGCCTCCCTGGGGCAGGCCGGATTCACCCCCGACACGCTGAGCACCTCGGCCGCCCTCACGCTCGAAAACAGCCCGCAGACAAGCTGGACAATCACCGCCGTCCACCTTGAGACGACCGCAAGGGTGCCCGGCATCACGCCGGAGAAGTTCGCCGAGATAGCCGCGGGAGCGAAGGCAAACTGTCCCGTCTCGCGCGTCCTCAAGGCCGCCATAACGCTTGACGCAAAGCTGGTCTGAGCGGGGCCCGGCCGCGCCGGGAGCGTCCCCGCGCTCAGGCCGCGTCCACGAACTGCAGCGCGTGGAGCCTCGCATAGATTCCCCCCAGCGCCAGCAGCTCCAGGTGGGTTCCGCGCTCCGCGAGCCTTCCCTGGTCCATGACGAGAATCTGGTCGGCCTTCTGCACCGTCGAGAGCCTGTGGGCGATGACGAAGGTCGTGCGCCCCTCCATCACGCGCTCCATGGCCTCCTGGATCAGGCGCTCGGAGGCCAGGTCGAGGGCGCTCGTCGCCTCGTCAAAGATGAGGACGCGCGGATTCTTGAGTATGGCCCGCGCGATGGCAATGCGCTGGCGCTGGCCGCCCGACATCTGGGCGCCGCGCTCGCCGACGACGGTGCTGTAGCCGTCGGGCAGCTTGATGATGAAGTCATGGGCGTTCGCCACCTTCGACGCCGCGATGATCTCCTCCCGCGACGCCTCGGGCTTCCCGTACTTGAGGTTGTCCTCGAGCGTTCCCGAGAAGAGCACGTTCTCCTGGAGCACTATGCCGATCTGCCTGCGGAACGAGTCGGCCGTCGCGCTGCGCAGATCGTGCCCGTCAACGAGCACCTCGCCGCTCGCCGGATCGTAGAAGCGGGCCAGCAGGTTGATGATCGTGCTCTTGCCGGAGCCGCTCGGACCGACGATCGCGACGACCTGCCCCGCCCGGGCGCTGAAGGACACGTCCGTCAGCGTGCGCGGCCCCCCCGGCCGCGAGGACTCGATGTCGTAGTCGAAGCTCACCCGGCGGAACTCGACGTCGCCGCGCAGCGGGGGCAGGGGAGCGGCGGACGCGAGGTCCGCGACCTCCGGCTTCGTGTCCAGGAGCGCAAAGACGTTTTCGAGGCCGGTGATCGCCCTCTGGAATATGGTCGCGAGGTCGACAAACCGGACTATCGGAGGAAAGACGAAGGCGATGTAGGCGTTGAATGCAACGAGCGTTCCGACGCCCATCTCCCCCTTGACCACGAGCCAGCCGCCGTAGCCGAGGACGATGAGGGCTCCAATCGAGCCCAGGAGGTCGGCGATGACCGCGAGCTTCGTGTTGCGCATGACGATCCTCGAGTAGTTGAAGAAGTCCGCGTTGATGCCGCTCGAGAAGGTCGTTATCTCGCCCTGCTCGCGGACGAACGACTTGATCACCCGGGCGCTCGAGACCTTCTCGTGGAGAAAGCCCATGACGCGGTCCCAGTTCTGGCGGTGGGTGCGGCTTTCCTCGCGCATGCGCCTTCGGTTGTAGAGGTAGTTGAAGACGAAGAGCGGCATGACGGCGCAGGTCGCCGCGGCAAGGCGCCAGTCGACGTAGAAGAGAAACCCCACGACAAAGACGACCGTGACCGAGTCCGCTATCAGGTTAATGAGGAACCCGTTCGTCAGGTTGTAGACCTCCCCCGTGTCCTGGCTGATCCTCGACACGGTCTCGCCCGTGTGGGTCGTGTCGTAATAGCGCAGCGACAGCGTCTGCAGGTGCGCGAAGAGCTGGATCCTGAGGTCGCACACCAGCCGCATGGCCGCATGCTGCAGGACGCGGTTGCGCACCATGGTGAGCCAGGCCCGGAGGAGAAACAGCGCGGTGAAGAGAACCAGGAGGCGCGCCAGGAGGCCAAGGTCCTTCTGGGGCAACGCCTTGTCGATTATGAGCTTCAGTATCCAGGGCGCCGGAAGCGTCAGCAGCGTGGCCGCCAGGATCAGGACGACGCCAAGGGAGATCTTCGCCCTGTGGGGGCGGCAAAGGCCCAGGAACCTCCGAAACGGCGTTCGATTCATCGCCGCAGCTAAGGCGATCCGCGCGCGCGCGTCAGATTAAATCTGGAGAAAATCGGCGCCCGTTCTCCCGGCGCGGCAGCGGCCGGCGTCGCGGCGCCGATATATCTTTGAAGTAGGCTGGAATTCGGCATCAGTCGTGCTAATCGTTACGGGTTGAACCCGCCGCCCGCCGCATCGACGCCCAAGGAAGCCTACCGCCTTACCAAGATCATCTTCACGCTCGGGCCCGCCACCGAGGACGAGGCGATGCTCGAGAGGCTGATCGTGGCTGGCGCCGACGTCTGCCGGCTCAACATGGCCCACGCGGACGAAGAATGGACGCGCACCATGATCCGCCGCGTGCGCGAGGTCTGCCGCAAGACCCAGAGGCACATTGCGCTCCTGATGGACGTCAAGGGCCCCGAGATCAGGACGGGCGACCTCGAAGAGCCCGTCGACCTGGTGGCCGGGCAGCTGATCGACCTGCTGCCGACACCGGGCGCCTCCGAGGGCGGCGTGTTCGCGGTGGGCGTCAACTATCCCCTCATGGGAGGGGATGTCTCGGTCGGGACTACCGTGCTCGTGGACAGCGGCCTCATTCGCCTCGAGGTGGTGAGCACGGCGGCGGCGCGGGTGCGCTGCCGCGTGGTCGTCCCCGCCAAGCTCACCGGCAGGCGCCATATCAATCTTCCTGGGGTCAAGGTCCGACTGCCCGCCCTGACGGCCAAGGACCGCGCCGACATTGCCGTCGGCGTGGAGGAGCAGGTCGACTTCTTCGCCCTGTCATTCGTTCGCGAAGCCGACGACATAGACATCCTCAGGCGCCTGCTCTCGGATCTGAAGAGCCAGGCGCGCATCGTGGCCAAGGTCGAGGATCAGTCGGGCATATCGAATCTGGACGAGATCATCGTGGCCTCGGACGCCGTCATGGTCGCGCGCGGCGACCTCGGCATCGAGGTGCCGATGGAGGACCTGCCCCTGTTCCAGAAGAGGGCGGTGGAGGCGTGCATCCGGCACCGCAAGCCGGTCATCGTGGCGACCCACATGCTAGAGTCCATGATCACCTCCCCGGTGCCCACTCGCGCCGAGGTGAGCGACATCGCCGGGGCGGTCTGGTCCACGGCGGACGCGATCATGCTCTCGGGCGAGACCACGACGGGGCGCTACCCGCTCGAGTGCGTGCAGTTCATGAAGCGGGTGGCGGGCCGCATTGAGGAGAGCGAGAGGAAGGGCTACAACGCCGAGCTCCCGCTCAAGAGCAACAAGGACCGGCTGCTCAGGTCCGCCGTCGTCCTTGCCCAGGAGCTGGGCGACTCGGGAATAGTCGTGTTCACCCGAAACGGCCAGCTGCCCCAGACTTTGGCGGCGCTGAGGGCCAAGCGCTGCCCGATCTATGCGTTCACGGACGAGCCCCAGGTTTTCCGGCACATGCTGCTGATCTGGGGCGTGGAGCCTTTCCTCATGCGGTTCACGGAGGATCCCGAGGAGACGATCCGCGGCGCTTTCGCCTATCTCCTCAGGCGCAACTGGGTGCGGCCGGGAGACTGGATGGTGGTCGTCACCAACGTCCTCGCCGGCAAGCAGACCATCGATACAATTCAGATGCGGCCGGTCGATTGAGCGGGGCGCGGCGAGCCCCCTCACTCCTTCTTCTTCGGCTCAGGCTTTTGGGCGGCCTTGGCAAGAAGGTCGTGCCACTGGCTGGCGTCTATGCTCCCCAGCGTTCCGCCGAGATGGACGGGCTGGTTGAGCTCCAAATAGCCCAGGGAATCCTTCTTTTGGGAGAGGAGGCCCGCCGTTGAAAGGAGGCCCGCGGCCCTGCCAAGGGCCCCGAATTTCAGGTCCAGGCTCAGGGGCTCCTTGAAGACGGGCGTGCCCGTCACAAAGCTGACCGTGCCGGAACCCGTGATGTGCTCCTCCTTGGCAGTGATATCCAGACCCTCGAGTCGGATCGCCCCCCCGGGCTTGCGGACGGCGTCCAGAGTGATCTGGTCGCAGCCGATCTCCCCTACGTCGTTTGTGAAGGTGAGCACCGCCTCGGCATTGGCGCTGACGGGGTTCCTGCCCGAGTTTACGCTGTCCTTGTGCCCGAAGAAGGCGCCGACGGTCGATCCGACGCTGTCCAGGGCGTCCGCGACCGGCGTGGACGCCTCCGGAATGGCCTCGGCCACGCTTGTCTGGAAAAGGCGTAGGATCCCCGTCGTGCTGGTGATGTGAAACCTGGCCTGCGCGCGAGCCTCCAGATCTTCCAGGTCCTTCCCGCTTCCCGAGATGGCCCCGGTGACCGCGAAGCGCCCCTCGACCAGCGGCTCCTGGCCGGCCTCCTTGGCCGGGAACAGGGTCGCGGCGTCCACCTCCGAGGCCGCGGCAGTGGTGGCCTTGAGCGAGTACGGATCCTCAGAGGCGGCGTCAAACGTGACGGTCCCCTCGACCTTCGTTAGATTGCGGTGCTGCACGCCGCAGCGCCCCCCCTCGAGGCGGATGGACCCGTTTTCCACGTCGAGCGTTCCGCCCACGTCCGAGAACTCGGTCTCGCCGGTTTTGAGCCCGTCAAAGGCGAACGCTACGCGCCCGACCCAGCTTCCCCAAGGGGGAGCCGCCGCGGGCGCCTGGCCCGCCCCCGCGCGGCGCGGCGCGAGGACAAGTCCCGCCGCGGCGAGGGGACCTGCCAGCATCCGCAGCTGATCAAGCGCGACGACCCCTCCGTTCAGGTTGACAACGCCGCCGGCCGACGGTGTTTCGCCCTCCCAGGTCCCCTCGGCCGAGAGCTCGGATGCTCCCGCGCCCGTGGCGATCTTGACCGGCGCAAGGAAATCGACCCTCCCGTAGGCGTCGATGTCGGCGCTCACGCTCGCGGTGATTGTGCGGCCGGGGTCTCGTCCCACGGCGGCGATCGTGGCCTTGACCTGCGACGCGCCCCCCAGGCTGCCGGAAAAGTCGCCGGAGGCGGAGCGACCGCCGAGCAGGCCCAGGGCCGGCGCAAAGCCCCCGGCGACGAGGGCGCCGAGGTCGGCGCTCCACTTTCCGCCGATGACAATCGGCTGGGACGCCCCCGAGGCGCGGGAGACCTTGGCCTCAAGGCTTGCGAGGCGCCGGCCTGAGCCGTTGGCGGCCAGGGGCGCAAGCCGCACCTGCCACGAGCCCATGCCGAATTCCACGCTCGGCGCGAGCGACAGGTCGAGCCCGTGCGCGATCGGCCCGCCGGGGCCCTCAAGGCTGACCCCGGGCACCGTCAGCGGCCCCTTGGGGCGAAGCGTGAAAGCGCCGCCGTCCGTGCGGACCGCGAACTCGCCGGCCACGTCCCCGCCCGAAAGGCTGAATCCCCCGGTCATGCCCGAGATCCATGCCAGCGGCAGCCCGAGGACTGAGACATCCATCCAGTCGCCGTGCGGATCGGCGACCTTGAGTGCTCCGTCGCCCGCGTCCCATTCAAAGGCCTGGAGCAAGCGGACAGTGGCGACCGGCCGCTCCGCGGCAAGCGCCAGGCCAAGGCGGCTAAATCGGAAGGACTGCTCGCTGTGCTCCATGTCAAAGTCGGCGTCGATCCTGACGGCGCCAAGGCGATCGAGGGGCGGAGCGAGTGCGCCGAGGCGGCTCGCGGTCACGCTCACGTTGCCGAGCGCGTGAACCCTTGCAAATGACGCGTCAGAGTCAAAGCGGCCGCCTCCGGCGACCGAGAGGGCGGGCAGCGCCTGGAAGAATTCAAAGGCGGCCAGGTCGGAGTCCCGCACATCAACCTTCCAGGTCCCCGTGAGGCGGGTGGCAGACCTGGGGACGCTGGCGGCCACGCTGGCCAGGGGCCGGGCGCCCCGGCTCAGGTCGAGGGAGTACGCCTCCTCGCCCGAGGCGTTCGCCGCCGTGACTCCCGCCACCACGGTGACACTCTCCTGGGCTGAACCCGTCCTGGCGGGTATGTCCGCCATCAGGGATACATGGTCGACCGACCTGGGCGTGTCCATCCTCGCCGTAACGCCGCAGTGCGCGGCAAAGGAATGCCAGGAGAGCGCCGCGTCCGGGTCACCGCAGGCAACGTCCACGGAAAAGGCGGCCTCCTTGCCGGACGAGAGGCCGCCGCCCTTCACGACCACGTGCACGTGGGGCGGCGACCCGTCCGGCCCAGCAGGAAGTATCACGTCGCCTTCGAGTTCGACCCCGTCAAGCGAGGCGTCGAACGGCAGCTTCCATCCGCCGAGCAAGCCGCCGACTGCCTCTGCAGCCTCGAGGGCAGCGGCGGCTTCGGGGCTCGCCTGCGAACCGCCGACTCCGGCCGGCGCAGGCTCGCCGGCCGCCTGCCCTCCGGTGGCCTGGGATTCCCTCCCGAGGCTCAGGTCGAGCGTCCAGCCCCTTGCAACTAGGCTGCGAACCCGGGCGCTTCGCCTCCAGAGGGCTGTCGTTATCGGGAGCTTGGCCTTGAGGAGCGGCAGCGTGAGGACGTTCCCGCCGG
The DNA here is from genome assembly GCA_964574435.1 of uncultured Opitutaceae bacterium. Lineage (GTDB taxonomy): Bacteria > Verrucomicrobiota > Verrucomicrobiia > Opitutales > Opitutaceae > Palsa-1447. The sequence continues at coordinate 32,357 of CAZNNO010000008.1, read as the reverse complement.
ATTCGAGGCGCAGGTCCTCGACGTCGACCTCCCCGAACCCGGCCGAGAGCGAGCCTAGGCTTCCCTTGTATCCGGCCTGGCTCGAGAGCAGCGACTGGGCCACGCGGGTCTGCAGGTCCGGCACAAGCGCAACCGCAACCAGTACGGCGAAAAGCGCAGCCGCAAGCCCGAGGCAGGTCAGTAGGATTCGTATGAGTTTCACCCGTTGAACCGGTTCTGCGACCCCGCGCCGGGGTCGAGGTGTCATCGAAAGACCGCCGGCCGAGGCTGTCAGCCACCAAAAGGCGGCCCGGCCCCGCGGGCCCGGGCCGCGTGGAAAAATCCCCTCGCTGCAACCTTGCAAAAGGGCCGCCAAGCATTTGGCCTTGGGGATGGCCGCTGCTTTCTGCGGCCCAACCCCAAGCACCCCGATAGATGCCCGAGTTCGAAGTTAAGATACCCAAGGTTTTCGGCGGCCACATCGACGCCATCGACGAACTGAAAGGGGCCGCAATCCTGCTCATCGTCCTCTATCACGCCGGAGGCGTCCTCGTGTGGCAGAATTTCCTGCACGGCGACGTGGGGGTCGATCTTTTTGTGATCCTGAGCGGCGTGGGCCTTGCGCTCAGCACCCGCGTCGAGTCGGCGGGTGCGTTCCTCAAGCGCCGGCTGCTCAGGATCTACCCGGTGTACTGGATCGTGCTGGCGCTCTACCTGTGGGCAAACACCCACTTCCTGCACCTGGCCTATTCCACGTTCAACATTGTCGTCCATTTCCTAGGGATTCAGGCCTGGTTCGGGGACAGAATCGGGCTCGGCGTGAACGACTCGTTCTGGTTCATCACGCTCATCGTCAGCCTCTATCTTGTCTATGCGCTTCTGAGGCCGCTTCTTGTGCGACCCGACCTCATCGTCCTCTTCGGGGGTCTCCTATCTGCCGTCGTCGCCTACACCTATTTCCTGACGGGGCAGTCCGCGTGCTTTGGCCACGTGGGGCTGCGCCTTCCCGGGTTCTTCGGCGGGCTGCTCGTCGGGCTGCTCCTGAAGGACGGCAGGATCGCGGTCCGACTCTCGCCCGCCCTGGCGGCAGGGCTGGTCGCGCTGGTGTACGTCCCTTACACGCACGGAATCGTATTCTACTCGGACATCGCCGCGTTCTCGCTGGCGATAGGCTACATCTTCCTGTGGCGGGAGCGGGCGCCCGCCCGGCTGGTCGCAGCCACCTCCGGTTTCCTGCGCTTCTTCGGCACGTACTCGCTTGAGATCTTCCTAATCCACCAGCCGCTGATCCGCGACTACAACTATTACGTTCGCGGCCGCCTCTTCAACGATGTGAATCCCTCCGCGATGTCCCTGTTTCTTGGCATGCTTATCGGCCTCGGCATCACGCTGATCATCAGCATCGAGCTCCACAGGGCGCTCGAGCGGCTGAGCGTCCTCGGGCGGGCGCGCCCAAAGCACGCCTAGCCGGGCGCGGCCGGCCGAGCGCAATTTTGGCGCAGGATTTACCAAGAATTGGCGAGTCGGGCCGGGCCCGCGTGGATACAATTCCACCGTGACCAACCAACCTTACAACGGCCTATCCGCATGGGGCGACATCCCGTTGCAGCACGGGGCGGCCGTTCTTGCCGATCCCCTCCTGAACAAGGGGACGGCCTTCACCGAGCGCGAGCGCGACGCGCTCGGCCTTCGCCCGCTGCTTCCTCCGCGCGTGTTCACGATGGACGAGCAGGTCGAGCGGTCGCTCGCGGCCGTGCGCCGCAAACAGGACAACATCGAGAAGTACATCTACCTCACTAATCTCCAGAATCGAAACGAGGTGCTGTTCTACCGCCTGGTGATCGACCACATCGAGGAGATGGTCCCGCTTATCTACACGCCAACGGTCGGGGAGGCCTGCCTGCAATACGGCTCAATCTACCGGCGCCCGCGGGGGCTGTTCATAAGCCTGCGGGAGCGCGGTCGGATCGCGGAGATGCTGCGCCTCTGGCCGCACGACGGGGTCCGCCTCATCGTCGTGACCGATGGCGAGAGGATCCTGGGCCTTGGCGACCTTGGCGCCCTCGGGATGGGAATCCCCGTCGGCAAGCTCTCCCTCTACACGGCGTGCGCGGGCGTCCACCCGTACTACACGCTGCCGGTCACGCTCGACGTGGGCACGGACAACGTCGAGCTGCAGCGGGGCCCGTTCTACATCGGGATCGGCGACCATCGCGCCAGGGGCGAGGCCTACGAGGCGTTCATTGACGAATTCGTGGCGGCCGTCAGGAGCGTCTTCCCAAAGGCACTCCTGCAGTGGGAGGACTTCGGGAACGCCAACGCGTTCAGGCTTCTCCACCGCTACCGCCGCCAGCTGCCGAGCTTCAACGACGACATCCAGGGGACAGCCTCCGTGGCGCTCGCCGGCATCCTCGGAGCGCTCGGGATGACTGGCGGCACGCTCTCCGGCCAGAGGCTCCTCTTCCTCGGAGCCGGCGAGGCGGGCACGGGCATCGCCGACCTCTACACGGCGGCCGCCCGAACGGAGGGACTGAGCGAGGCCGCGGCGCGCGGCCGCTGCTGGTTTGTGGACACAAAGGGGCTGGTGGTGAAGGGACGCGGCGATCCGCTCGCCGAGCACAAGGTGCCCTATGCCCATGATTTCCCCTTCATTGCCACGCTGGCGGACGCGGTGAGGGTGCTCAAGCCGACGGCGCTGATCGGCGTCTCAGGCACCACCTCGGGGTTCACCCGCGAGATCGTGCAGGAGATGAGCGCGATCAACGAGAAGCCCATCATTTTCGCGCTCTCAAATCCCACCTCGAAGGCCGAATGCACGGCCGAGCAGGCGTACACCTGGTCACGGGGACGGGCGATCTTCGCCTCCGGGAGCCCGTTCGCGCCCGTTGAATTCGAGGGCCGGCGCTTCGTGCCCGGCCAGGGAAACAACATCTACATTTTTCCCGGCGTCGGGCTGGGTGTGCTGGCCAGCGAGGCCTCCGAGGTAACGGACGAGATGTTCCTCGCGGCGGCCAGGACCCTCGCCAGCCTGGTGCAGCCGGGCGACCTTGAGGTCGGGAGAATCTTCCCCCCGCTGACGCGAATCCGCGAGGTGTCTCTGGCCATAGCGGCGGCGGTGGCGGAGGTCGCCTACGGAAGCGGCATCGCGCGCGCGCCCCGTCCCGGCAACCTCCTGGAGGACATACGCGCCCGCATGTTCCAGCCGGTCTACAGGGAATTCACCTGAGGGGGCTTCGGCGCCGTCGAACGCAGGAAGCGGAGAATCCCCTGGGCGGCGAACCGGGCGTCGCGCACGGCGTGGACCACCAGGCTCGGGCCCCGCACCGAGTCGCCGCCGGCGAACACGCGGGGCACGCTTGTCATCTGATTCTCGTCGACCGCGAGGCCTCCCCATTTGTCGCAGGCGATCCGGGAAAGCTCGCTTCCCTCGGGGAACGGCACCGGCTCGAAGCCGTAGGCGACGATGATGATGTCGGCCGGGACGCTGAACTCGGAGCCGGGCACCGGGCGCGGCTTCTTGCGGCCGGACGCGTCAGGCGCGCCGAGCTCCATCCGCACGCAGCGAACGGTCTCCACGGCGCCGCCCGCTCCGGCGACGATCTCGACCGGATTGGTCAAAAACTCAAAGCGCGCCCCCTCCTCGATGGCGTTCAGGAACTCCTTCCGGCTCCCCGGCATGTTGGCCAGGTCGCGCCGGTACAGGCACACGGCCTCGCTTGCCCCGGCGCGCAGCGCCGTCCGCAGGCAGTCCATGGCCGTGTCGCCGCCCCCGAGGACGACAACCCGCCGGCCCCGCACGTCTATCGCCGGGAGGGTCACCAAGGGGGAATCCACATTCTTCTGGATCAGGAAGGGGAGGGCGTCGGCGATCCCCGCGGCCTTGTCCCCGGGGATTTCGAGGGGCTTCGGCTTGAGCGCGCCGACCCCGAGGAAGACGGCGTCGAAGCTCGACAGGAGCTCCGCCAGCGATGTGTCCCACCCGACCCGCACGCCGAGCTTGAGGACGACCCCGCGCTTCACCAGGAGATCGATGCGCCTCTGCACGATATGCTTGTCCAGCTTGAATGCCGGGATTCCATTCATCAGGAGGCCTCCCGGCAGGAGCTGCGCCTCGAAGATGGTGACCGCCGTTCCCGCCCGCGAGAGCTCGTCCGCGCAGGCGATTCCGCCCGGCCCGGAGCCCACGACCGCCACCCGGTAGCCATTCGGCTCCGGCTGCGCGGCGTCAACGGCGCCGGCGTCGAAGGCATAGTCGTTGATGAAGCGCTCGACGGATCCTATGGCCACGGGCTCGCCCCGGGCGTTCAGGATGCAGGCCCCCTCGCAGAGCCTCTCCTGCGGGCAGACCCGGGAGCAGATCTCGGGCATGTTGCTCGTTGACTGCGAGAGCGCCGCGGCCTCGAGGAACTGGCCCTCCGCCACGAGCGCCAGCCATTCGGGGATGCGGTTTGAGAGAGGGCAGCCCTTCATGCAGAGCGGATCCGGGCACTGGATGCAGCGGAGGGCCTGGCTGCGCACCGCGTCCTCGTCGAAATCGGAGTAGATCTCCCTGAAGTCCAGGATGCGGTCCGGCGCGGCCCTTTTCGGGAGGCCCGCCCTCCGGATCATGCTCCACGCGTACTTAGAGGAGCTGGCTGGGGAATCTTCCGAGGGCATGGAAGGGCGTGGGTGTTGACCCGCAGAGCATGCAGCCTAGCCCGCTCCGATGCTCGCCAGTTATTGCCATTCCCCGCGCATAAATTGTCAGCCTCGCAAGGGCGCCACCGGCGGAGACCGCGACCCGTGCCCGGAATCCCGCGGCGCCATTCGCTGCAGGCCAGCCACATAGGCCGCTCCACGGTGCGGGCGAAAGCCGCGCGGCGCCCTGAAAATGCGCCGTCCGCATAGACCCTGGCCAATAACTGCGCAGTGTCAGGCAAGATACGCCGAGGCGGGAAGTCCCGCACCCACTAGTATCTTAGGATGCCGGCCAGACCGTCCGCATTCCTCCCCTATGCCGCGCGGCGCCTCCTTTTCGGAGCCCTTCTGCCGCTGGCCCTGGCCGCAGGGGCGCCGGCCCGGGCCGACACCCTCACGAACCAGTCGTGCCTTGACTGCCACGAGCAGACGCCGCCGGACAAGAAGGACAAGGACACCGAATCCAATCCCGCGATCGAGATCCTGCGGGCCGAGCCCTTCGCAAGGTCGGTCCATGGAAAGCTTAGGTGCATCGACTGCCACCTGGGGATCACCGACATCCCGCATGACGAAAAGCTGCCGCCCGCGCAGTGCGCGTCGTGCCATGACAAGGAGGCAAAGGCCTACGCCACCAGCATCCACGGGATGAGCCACGCGATGGGCGCCTCCGGGGCAGCCACCTGCTCAAGCTGCCACGGCGACCACGAGATAGTCCCGGTCAAGCACATCGACTCGCCGGTCTTCAAGCTAAGCCTGCCGCAGACCTGCGCCAAGTGCCACAGCAACACGAAGCTCACCGAGGAGTACCGGATAGGCAATCCCAAGGCCCCGGTCGACTATGCCGACAGCATCCACGGGCAGGCGCTGCTCAAGATGGGGCTCATCGTCGCACCCTCCTGCAACGACTGCCACGGAGTCCACGACATCAAGCGAAGCGTCGACCAGAGCTCGCGAACCAACAAGGCCAACGTCGCGGCCACGTGCGGGCAATGCCATGTCGGGATCGAGGCGACCTACAGCCAGAGTGTCCACGGGGTGCTGCTCGCAAAGGGGGACCGCCGCGCCCCGGTGTGCTCGGACTGCCACAGCGCCCACAGGATCGCCGCCCCGACGAGCGCCAATTTCAAGGCCCAGAGCGACCAGGTGTGCGGGGGGTGCCACGAGGACCGACTGGCGCGCTACAGCGACACCTACCACGGCAAGGCGATGGCACTCGGCAGGCCGAACGTCGCCTCCGACGTCGCGGCCTGCTACGACTGCCATGGTCACCACGACGTCTTCCCGGTCGGCGACCCGCGGTCGCGCCTCTCCAAGGGGCGCATCGTCGCGACCTGCCAGCAGTGCCATCCGGGCGTCAACGAGAAGTTCACGCAATACCGCCCCCATGCCGACCCCCTGGACAAGGCCAACTACCCGCTGCTCCACAAGGTGTATGTCGCGATGACCGCGCTCCTGGTCGGCGTCTTCGCCTTCTTCGGGCTCCACACGCTCCTCTGGCTCGTGCGCTCGGTGTACCTCTACCTGAACGACACCAAGACGTTCAGGGAGGCGAAGGTGCAGGCGAATGTCGATGACGAGCAGTTCACGCGGTTCACCCCGTTCGACCGCGCGCTGCACCTGATGGTCGTGACCAGCTTCCTGCTGCTCGTCCTCACGGGCATGCCCCTCAAGTTCTACTACACGAACTGGGCAAAGTTCATCTTCAGCATGCTTGGCGGGGCCGAGGTCGCCCGCGCCCTGCATCACTTCGGGGCGATCGTCACCTTCGCCTATTTCGGGCTTCACCTGATCGCCCTGGTCACGGGCCTCTGGGCGAAGCGCGGCCTCCTGCGCAGTCCCGAGTCGGGCCGCCTTGAGCCAAGGCGCCTCTGGGGGGCCCTCTTCGGGCCGGACTCGATGGTGCCCTCGTTCCAGGACTTCAGGGACTTTGTGGCCCACCAGAAATGGTTCTTCGGCAGGGGGCCGCGGCCCCAGTTCGACCGCTGGACCTACTGGGAGCGCTTCGACTACTTTGCCGTCTTCTGGGGAATCTTCATCATCGGCGCCTCCGGACTCATCATGTGGTTCCCCAAATTCTTCACGACCTTCCTGCCGGGCTGGGTGATCAACATCGCCCTCATCCTCCACTCGGACGAGGCCCTTCTGGCCGCAGGCTTCATCTTCACGTTTCATTTCTTCAACACCCATTTCCGAATCGAGAAGTTCCCGATGGACACGGTAATCTTCTCGGGCCGGATATCGAAGACCGAGCTCCTGCATGAACGGAAGCGCTGGTATGACCGGCTGGTGGCCACGGGCCATCTGGAGGACCACCGGGTCAAGGACGAGTGGGAGAGCCGCAAGAAGATCTCGCGGACCCTCGGGTTCCTCTTCTTCGGCACGGGCCTCATCCTCCTGGGGCTCATCGTGTACGCCATGGTCTCGCGGCTCTGGCACTGAGAAGCCAACGCCGCATTTCCAGGTCCATTCCAGCTCAGATTCACCCCCGCGGGCCCCTCTCGCCGCATGAAAGAGCCGACCCTTGGGCCAATTGTCCCGTTCACGGCACCCCGCGCTCAAGGCGCTTCGGCAAACTTGCACAGTCGCCCATCGAAGCGTAGATAGCAGGGTGATCATCCCCATGCCGCGGAAAATCCCAGGACCTTGGCTCCGGCCGCTAGTTGCCGCACTGGCGCTGTCGGGCATGGGAGTCCTTTCGCCCGGTATGGCTGCAGCGGAGGAGCCGGCTGGTGTCTCGGCGCCGGCCGCCGCCGAGCACGCGGCTGCCCCCGCACCGCCCGGGCCGAGGCACGTCTTCGTCATCCCGATCAGGGATGAGATCGGGCAGCCCACGCTTTTTGTCCTAAGGAGGGGCCTCAAGGAGGCCGTTGAGGAGCACGCCGACGCCGTCGTGCTGGACATCAAGACGCCTGGCGGGGCCATCGACGTCACGATGGAGATGATGGACGATCTCAAGAGGTTTCCGGGAAAGACGATCGCGTTCGTGGATGACGAAGCCATGTCGGCCGGAGCCTACATCTCGGCAGTGTGCGACGAGATTTGGTTCGTGACCACGCCCACCGAGGGAATAATCGGGGCAGCGGCGCCGGTGCAGTCCACGGGCCAGGACATCGATGCGACGATGAAGGAGAAGCTCGTGAGCTACCTCAAGGTGCGGATCCGCTCGATCTCACAGGGGAAAGGGTACAGGGGAGAGGTCATCTCCGCCATGATAGACTCCGACATGGAGCTCAGGATCAACGGCGAGGAGGTCAAGATAGACGGCAAGCCCATCAAGGAGAAGGGGGCGCTCCTGTCGCTGACGGCCACGGAGGCGATGCTCCCGGTCGGGACGCCCCCGCGTCCCCTGCTCGGCTCGGGCGTCGCCAAGGACCTGAACGACCTGATTGCAAAGTGCTTTGGGGCGGGGCCGGTCGACAAGACGGTCCTAACCGCGACCTGGTCGGAGAGCCTGGCGGTTCTCCTCAACCGCCTGGCTCCCGCGATGCTCGGGCTCGGCATCTTCGCCCTGTTCATCGGCTTCAAGTCCCAGGGCTTCGGAGGATTCATCGCGGCGGGTGTCGTTCTCCTGACAATAGTCTTTCTCAGCAGCTATGTCTCCGGGCTCTCGGGCCACGAGCCCGTGATCGTGTTCTCTATCGGACTCGTCCTTCTTCTCGCCGAAATCCTGTTCTTCCACAGCGCGGGCTTCCTCGGCGTGATCGGATTCCTGCTCATGCTGGGCTCCCTTTTCTGGGCGATGGCCGATCTCTGGCCTGGCGAGCCCATCCAAGTCGCCTGGTCGGCCGACGCGTTCGTTCAGCCCGTCATTAACCTGGGAGCCGGCATCGGGATAGCCGTCGTGCTCGGCGCGTGCCTGCTGCGCTTCCTGCCGAGGGGCTGGATCTGGGACCGGCTGACGGTCACCGAGACAGTGGGCGGATCCGCCCAGCTGGTGGGCGGCGACCCCGCCACCCCCAGGGACCTGGACGAACTCGTCGGGCGCCGCGGGATCGCGGCCACGGCCCTCCGCCCGGGCGGGCAGGTGGAGGTCGGCGGCCAGCGCTTCGAGGCCGAGGTCAAGGTCGGTGCGATCGACGCCGGAGCGCCGATTGTCGTCCTGGGGCACGGCGATTTCGCGCTGGTGGTGGAGGAGGTGCTCGACGAGACTGCTAGAGCGCACGCATGACGCTCATTGTCCTCCTCTTCATTGTCGGAATCATGCTGCTGGCAGCGGATATCTTCGTGTCCAGCTTTGTCATGGCCGCCATCGGCGGCGTGGCGATGGTGGCCGGGTGCGTGGCGGCATACAGGGACTTCGGAGTGCTTGCGGCCGGATTGGCCGCGTTTGGCGCCATCGTTCTTCTCGGCGGCACGGTCTACATAGAGCTCGTCTTGCTCCCAAAAACGAGGATGGGGCGCGGTCTGGTGGTGGAGTCGACCTCGGGCTCGAGCAGCCAGCCCCCGCTGGCGCCCAGCGTGGCTGTCGTCGGCAAGGATGCGAAAGCGGACACGACCCTCGCCCCGAGCGGCTACGTGCTCGTCGACGGGCACCGCTACGAGGCCTTCTGCCGTACGGGCCATGCAACGCGGGGCGATGCCCTGCGCGTCGTCGGCATGGACAATTTCCGCCTGATTGTAGCCAAACCCTAAACGCATATGCCTGACATTTCCCTAATCATAGCCATCCCGCTCATCATCGTCGGCCTCGTCGTCATAGGAATATTCCTTTCCTACATCGGCACCTGGCTGAAGGCCCGGCTCAACGGCGCACCGGTGAGCATCGTTAACCTGGTCGGGATGCGCCTCGGCGGCGTCCCCTACAACCTTGTCGTCGGCGCGCGAATCACCGCGGTCAAGGCCGGGATTCCCCTGACAACCGACAAGATATCCGCTCATTTTCTGGCCGGAGGAAACGTCATCCCCACCGTCCAGGCAATCATAGCCGCCCAGAAGGCCGGGATCGAGCTGAACTGGGACCGGGCCTGCGCGATAGACCTGGCGACAAAGGGGTCGGGCAAGTCGGTCGTTGAAGCCGTTCGCACGTCGGTCGATCCGAAGGTGATCGACTGCCCGAATCCGGAGAGCGGCCGCACCACGATCGATGGCGTGGCAAAGGACGGCATCCAGGTGAAGGTCAAGGCGCGCGTCACGGTGCGCACCCACCTCGACCGATTTGTCGGGGGAGCAAAGGAAGAGACGATCATCGCGCGCGTCGGAGAGGGAATCGTGACGACAATCGGCGTGGCGGACAGCTACAAGCACGTGCTTGAATCGCCCGACAGCATCTCGAAGACCGTCCTCGCACGAGGCCTAGACGTCGGCTCAGCCTTCGAAATCCTCTCGATCGACATCGCCGACGTGGACGTCGGCGAAAACATCGGCGCCCGCCTTCAGGTCGCCCAGGCCGAGGCCAACAAGAACATGGCCCAGGCCCAGGCGGAGATCCGGCGCGCCGCTGCGGTCGCGCTTGAGCAGGAGATGAAGGCCCGGGTCCAGGAGATGCAGGCCAAGGTCGTCGAATCCCAGGCCCAGGTCCCCCTTGCAATGGCTGAGGCCTTCCGTAGCGGCCGATTGGGCGTGATGGACTACTACCGCATGGAGAACATCCAGTCCGACACGGCGATGCGCCAGAGCATCTCCCAGCCCGGCGACAAGAAATGACCCCGATGCTCGCGGCTGAAGCAAACCCGGTTTCGATCCTGCTGTCGAAGCCTCAGCTGCTGTTCCTGCTGGGCGCGGGCGCCGTTTGGTTTTTCAAGACGCTAAGCCGCGCCAAGGCGGCGACCGCGGCAAGGCCTGTTACGCCGCAGCAGACCGCGCAGGAGGGCGCAGGCGGGCTTGGCGACTCCGCCGCCAGCGAAACGGAGGACGAGGAGCGCGCACGCCAAGTGCGGGAGGACATTCTGCGCAAGATAGAGGAGCGGCGCACGCCTGCGGCGGTTCGCGAGCTGCAGAGCATGGTGAAGGCCGCGTACCAGGACCGCACGGCCGCCAGGCCAGCACCTGCGTCTGCTGCCCCCGTCCGGGTTCTGGCGCCTGCGCCAGCGGTGCCAAATCCGATAACCGCCCCCGCACTTGAGCCTTCGGCCGGAGCCGCGGCCCCCAGGACCGCAGGGGCGGCCTGGCTCGACGAGCTTAGGTCCCGCGACTCGGCCCGCCGGGCGATCCTTGTCCGCGAGATTCTTGGGCCGCCAATCGCGCTCCGCTAATAGGGGCTCAGCGACTCGCCCAGGGGCGGCCGCGAAGCAAGGCGCGCACTCCTTTCGTTGTTTACGCCGGAGATTTCGGGTGAGTAACCTCCAAATTGCCAATGAGTTCCCCGTACGCGACGAAGGCGCCCTCCGCGCAGCAGACGCTCGACCTGTTTCGGAACAGGTGGGCATCGCGGATGCCCTCGATACTCGGCGACGTCAAGGCAGGTGACGCGGCACTGTTCGCCGACCCGCGTGTGGATTGGGCGGTCAGTAACCTGTCAAATATCGGGTTTCCGCTGGCGGACAGCACCGTGCTCGAGGCCGGCCCGCTCGAGGGGGGCCACACCTACGCCCTCATCCGCGCCGGCGCAAAGTCAGTGACGGCCGTGGAGGCGCATCCCGATGCATTCCTGAAATGCCTGCTCCTGAAGGAGCTGCTAGGGATGGAGCGCGTCAATTTCCTCTACGGGGACGCCATAGCCTTCCTGCGCTCAATAGGGCACATGTACGACGTCGGCTTCGCCAGCGGCTTCCTCTATCACATGGCGAGCCCCGTCGAGGCACTCGAGCTTCTGTGCCGCCGGACCAGGGCCCTGTTCCTGTGGACCGTATACTGGGACCCTGCTTTCAACCGCGAGCACCCGGACCGCCCCGCAGGCACAGCCGGCCAGAGGGAGGCGGAGCACTCCGGCTTTCGCCACACGCTCCATCGCCACAACTATGGCGACGGACTCGACTACGGCTCGTTCTGGGGAGGACCCGACTCATTCTCGAACTGGATGGAGAAGGACCAGATCCTTGGCGCGCTCTCCCATTTCGGGTTTTCCCGGCAGATCGTTGAACTCGAGTCGAATCCCAACGGCTCGGCGCTCCGGCTGGTGGCCACCCGGCCCTGACTCGCGGCCAAGGAGCACCCCGTCTCAGATCGCCGTGTCGATGATCTCGCCCGCCGCCCTGGGCGCGCCCGCGGATCTGCCGCCCGCAAGCCCCAGCGCCAGCGTGACGACGCTCATTGCGGCGAACAAGCCGACGCACCCAGGCCATCCTGCGTTGAGCCAGAACCAGGCGGGCAGGGTGGTGCCGATGCTGCCGCCAAGGTAGTAGAAGGTAACGTAGAGGCCGGCGGCCGAGGAGCGGGCGCGCCCCGCCACCTGGCCTGTCAGAACCGTGGCCGACGCCTGCGACACGAAGATCCCAGACGAGAAGAACGCCAGGCCGATGATTGCCGCCGGCAGCCAAACGACAAGCGTCAGGAGGAGGCCGCCCAGGCTCATTCCCGCGGCAACAAGGGCGGTGCGGCGAAAGCCGTGGCGGTCGAGGAAGCGGCCGGAGAGCGGAGTGACAATGCAGCCGAACAGGTAGATGAAAAAGACGCTGCCGAGACCGGCCGTTGTCAGCAAGAAGGGCGGCCGTGCCAGGTAAAAATTCGCGTACGTGAAAACGCCCACGAGCGAGAAAAGGACCGTGAATCCCATCCCGCAGACCATCAGCAGGCGCGGGTTTCGCAGGTGTCCCCAGGTGTCCCCGAACGACCTCCAGATATGGGGGGCGGGCACGAAGTGCGTCGCCAGCGGCAGCCAGCGGCGAACGGCAAAGGCCCCCGCCAGGTCCAGCAAGCCAAGAATGATGAACGCGGCGTGCCAGTCGCCGTGGGCGGCGATTTCGCCGGTCAGGAACCGCCCCAGGAACCCGCCGAAGACGGTCCCCGCCACATAGGCGGACATCACGGAGCCCGTCCGCCCCGCGAATTCCTCGTTGATGTACGCTATGATGACGGCGATGACTCCCGGGACGAAGAGACCCTGCATGAAGCGCCAGAACACGAGTGCCGGGAGGGTCCTGGCGGTGGCGGCAAGCAGCGTCGGCACCGCCATCGCGAAGAGAGACGGGACGATGACCCTTTTCCTGCCGACACTCTCGGCGACCATTCCAATGACCGGCGCCATTATGGCGACGGCCAGCGTGACGGCCCCAACCGTCAGGCTCACCTGCACCTCGGTGGCCTGGAAGGCCCTCTGGAGAAACGGCAGGAGCGGCTGCGTGCAGTAGACGTTGAGAAACGTGCAGGCTCCGGCGATGGTCGCGGCTAGGACCGCCCTGGAGAATGCCCCTTCCGGGGGCGGCAACCGGGCCGCGCGAGCGTCAGACATCATGGGGGAGCGCAACACTTGGGCCGCCCGAGTAAAATGACAATTAAGCAAAAACCACGCGCCAGCCACCAAGTGACTGGCCCCGGGGCAGGGCTCCGGAGTTGCACATCCGATGACGATGAGTTGTCTGGCGGCCGTTTTGTGCTAGTCGTGTCAGTCCCGGATCCGCCCCGGTCATCTGTCCAGAAAACCCGATTCCTCACGGCAAGCGATTCCCACATGAAAAATCCCTGCACGCTTCCGCTCGCCCTGGCCTTGCTTGCGGTGCCAGGCCTCCTCCCGCCGGCAGGCGCCCAGACGCCCGCCGCGCCCTATAGGGTCCTGAGCTCGGCCAAGGTAGGCGGCGACGGCGGCTTCGACTATGTCTACGCGGATTCAGCCGGCCGCCGCCTGTATGTCCCGAGGGGCAACCGCGTCACGGTGTTCGAGCTCGACACGCTCAAGCCCGCCGGGGAGATCCCTGGCACCCACAGCGTGCACGGTGTGGCGGTAGATCCCGTTTCCCGCCACGGGTTCAGCAGCAGCCAGCCGGTCGTCATGTGGGATACCGACACGCTGGCGACCATCAAGACCGTCGCCGTCCAGGGCGGTCCTGACGGCATCCTCTTCGACCCGAAGACCGAAAGGGTCTTCGTGCTGAGCCACAGCGAGCCAAACGTGACGGCCCTGGACGCAAGGGATGGCTCGATCGTGGGCACGATCGACCTCGGCGGCGCGCCCGAGGAGGGCGCAAGCGATGCCCAAGGGCGCGTGTTTTTTGACATTGAGGACAAGGACTCCATCGCGGTGGTCGACCCGGTCGCGCTCAAGGTCACGGCACGCTTCGGCCTTGGGGGCAAGGGAGGCGGGCCCTCGGGTCTCGCGATCGACGCCCGCAACCACATCCTCTTCGCCTTCTGCCGGAGCCCTCAAGCCGCCGTGATACTGGACGCCGTGGACGGCAGGATCATCACGAGCCTGCCGATCGGAATGGGCGTCGACGCCGCTGAATTCAATCCGGGCTCGATGGAGGCGTTCAGCTCGCAGCGGGACGGCACCCTGACAGTGATAAAGGAGAACAGCCCGACGGATTTTGAGGTCGAGCAGAATGTCCGCACGCAGGCCGGAGCGAAGACCTCGAGCCTGGACCCCGCGACGAACCGGATCTACCTGATCACAGCCGAGTTCTCCCCGCCAACGCCGGAGCCCGCCGCCGCCTCGACGAACGGGCAGGGCCCGGGCGCCGCGCACCCCGAATGGCGCCGCCGAGGGCCGATGGTCCCGAATTCGTTCACGATACTGGTCGTCGGGCGCTGAGACGGCAGGCGGGGCCGGATCGGAGCGGCCGCCCCGTTAAGAAGCGGCGCTTGAACCTGGTCGGCGTATGGCGTACTTAATCTGCGCATGAAACTAACCCCGCTCTCGATTGTCGGAATCTCGGTCGCCGCGCTGGTCTGCATTGTGCAGATCATTCTCGATTTCCGATGGTCTGGTGAGATCAACCAACTGAGGGCGGCGAGGGCCTCGTCTTCCGGGCAGCTGAACTCGGTTCAGAACTCGGTGGATGCCGTCCGCAAGAGCCTTAGGCAGTACGACGATGCGATCGGGCCCAAGGGATCCGTCCAGCTTCTCGCAAAGCGGATCGAATCGGGCGAGATGGACCTGGCCGTCAAATCGCTCAAGATAATCTCAAGCGGCAAGCCTCTGGTCTCCCTCGATTCGAGCCCGGACGCCGGCGGCGTGATCCAGGTCTTCTCGAACGACGGCACCGCGACGGCAGAGATCGCCTCTGCGCCAGGCAAGACCAAGATCGACTTCAAGACGACGCAAGGGGCCGACGCGGCGCTCGTCACCCGCGTCGCGAACTACAGCGACCAGGGCTTCTATGTCCAAAAGGGCCCCACGGACGATGTCGCCACAAGGACGGACGGCGCGGGCCTCCAGATACGCGACGATGGAACGGCGTTCTTCATGGCCCAGAGCGGGGGTGGAAACGTCCTCCTAAATACGCTGAATGGCGACGAGCGCGCCAAGGTGAGCGTCTGGGCCGACGGGAGCCCGAAGCGGGTCATATCCCTCTCCCTTGGCGCAAAGGATGCGAGCCCGTTCGTCTCGGTAGCTGGCGCGCTCTCGGGAGACTCGGCAACGCTGCTGCCGGAGCGGCTCTCTCTCGTGAACCAGGATGGAACCGTAGTTCTGGCGGCCGCCGAGGATGACAGCGGGGGGTTTGTCTTCGTCAACGACAAGACAGGGGCCAGGAGGGGCATCATGACTTCCGGATCCGACGGCCATGGCAGCATTTCGGTCTACGGGAACGACAAGCGCTCCAACACCCTTTTCCCCGAGTACAATATCCAGACGTCCGGCTCCAACCAGAAATAGGGCCGCCTGGATCGGCGGGACAGCCCGGTCCCTGGGCCTTGCGGCAGCCGGCCGGAACCATGAACACCCATGCTCGGCCCGCCAGCCCGCGGGCATTCAGGTGCGGGCCCCTGGGGGCCAGTCCACGTCCTAATCGGCCCGAAATCCGTCCTAATTGAATGGGCCCCGCGGCCCACGTCATTGCGATTCATCACGGTCGGCACCATGCCTGTGTCCGAACCCGCTTCCGATGAGCCTCAGTCTACCCAGCTGGCACGCAAAGGTCCTGATCGCGGCCGCAGCCTTGCTGTTCGTTTCAGGTGGCTATCTGGCCTATGTCAAGACGCTCGGCGGCGCCGCCTATGCACGTCGGGACATCGATTCAATGCGCTCCGACATTGCGCAGCTCAGGCGCGACAACGCCCGCCTGAGGAGCCAGCTGGCGGGTTTAAGTGAGGGACTCGTGGCTGCCTCTAACGGCTCCATGGGCGCCGCTCCGTCCGGCACGAGCCGCCCCCTGGGGGGTATCCCCGCCCGCCTCGCTGCGCGGATCTCCAAGCTCAGGGATTTTCTCTCCGCGCATCCCGAGTGGGCCGACCCGGAGATGCGGCTCCTGAAGGACGACGACTGGGTATTGCCCGTGAGGGAAGAGCGCGTCGACACCGAGGCGAGCGAGCGAAAGGCGCTGGCGATGGTTAGGATGGCAGCCCACGCCCGTCTCGGGGCGATGGTCGCTGCGGCCATTCGGGATTTTGCCGACGCGAACAATGGACAGCAGCCTTCCAGCGCTGCCCAGCTGGTCCCCCATCTCTCCGATCCCTCAAGCGCCGACCTCCTCCAGGGATTTGGGAAGCCCGATTCGACGGCCCCGACCGGGTGCGTCTTCCAGAAGACATCGGCTGTCGACGCCTGGTACGGCACGACCTGCTACGTGTGCGAGAACCAGTTCGTGACCTCGGGCACGGGGCCGGGACTGGAGGTGGAGAGGGCCATAGCCGCATTCCAGCGCACCACGGGAAATCCCCCGGGCGACGCCTCCCAGATCATTCCTTATCTGCAAGGATCCGTAAGCCCGGATGTTGCCGGCGCGGTATTTGACGCACTTCGGCCGTCTCCAGACGTGCCGCCTGCCGTGGCGCCCGGCACGGGAAGCATGATCTCCTTCAGCGGCAGCGGAAAACCCGACTGAGGCGCCGCCCGGCAACAAGCATGCCCAAGGAGTGCGGACGGGATCTCCGCCGCGCCGTTCCCGGGGAGCTCAGCCCATCCTGACGGTGATACCGAGCGCCGATGAGCGATAGGCGGCCTCCATAACCGCAACCCGAGCCGCCGCCTCCCGGACGGGGACAAGGGGCATGCCCTGCTGGCCGGATACCGCATTCACGAACTGCTGGAGAGGAGCCACCGGCCCGGGTGGCAGGTCTGTCCAGGGCCGGTTCCCATCGGCGCCGGTCACCTGTCCGCACTTGAAGTAGAGATCGCCCCTGACGATGGATGCGTTGCCGTGTGTCCCGCTGATCTGGAGGGTCACCGGGTCCGCAATATCCACCCAGCTGGCGGCGAGCGTTCCCATGACGCCGCTCTTGAAGCTCAGGAGCGCGTCGCCCGCCTCGTCACAGTCGCCGTAGCGGCCGGTCACAACGCGAGTTTGCGCGGTCACCGACTCAACGTCGCCGCAGAGCCACATCATGATGTCCAGCATGTGCGTGCCCAGGTCGCCAAATCCGCCGACGCCCGCTATTCTCGGGTCCGCCATCCAGCGCCAATTCTCCCAGGGGGTTTCGGGCTTCGCGTCAAACCATCCGCTCAGCGAGCCGCTGTGGCAATTGGAGCCGGCAATGCGTGTGATCTTTCCGAAGGAGCCACGCTCCACCTGCTCCCTTAGGAACAGGTGCTGGGGCATTGTCCGCATGAAGTATCCGGTGGTGAACAGCACGTTCGCCTTCACAATGGCGTCTGCCATCTCCGAGCTCTCGCCGGCGGTGATACCAAGCGGCTTCTCGGCGTAGATGTGCTTCCCCGCGGACGCCGCCGCCAGGATGAGCTCCCGATGCCGGTTCGTCTCGGAGCAGATGACGACCGCAACCACTTCGGGGTCCGACCAGATCTGCCGGAGATCCGTCGCGACCGCCGCCCCAAGTTCGGCAGCGCGCCGATCCGCCCGCGCGGCGTCATGATCCCAGACGAATTTCACGCGGACGTTAGGCTTGTTGTCATTGAGGAGCTTGATGAAGCCCGGCGTGTGGATGTGGGCGCAACCGACAAAGGCCAGCGCAACGGGCTGGCCTGGCGAGCCGCCGGCCGCTCCCGCGAGTCCGCCCGGCAGCGAAGCCAGGATTGCCGCCCCTCCGGCGGCCTTGATGAAGGTGCGGCGGTCCAGGCCAGGGTGATCACGCGAAACGATTTCCATAGGGGTAACCTCCGTTGAAGCCCGCATCCAGGAGTGTGTCAACGGCCCTGCATGGCGCCCCTGGATTTGGCGAGCCTACCGGCGCCGGACAAGCGGGGCACACGCCGCAGCCGGACCATCGGCTTCGCCACCTTCGACCCGCTGGAGCATGCCTCCCGGTGAGAGCGTGCCCGGGCGTCAGCGCCGCACGGCCCTAGTCCAATTCGATCCCGAGCTACGAGGCCAAGGCCCGGGGCTCGACTGCATTCAAGGCGGCCTCGCGCGGCAGCTCCTGGGGCTCGGCCTGGGCCCCGGGGCCGGCTTCCCTATGCCCATTGGCCGCCTCTTGGCCGATGCCCATGGTCAGCGCAGTCAGACCCGCAAGACCGCCGAGTTGCATGGACTCCACCGCAGTGCTCGGAACGATCACAATCGTGGCGTTCTCCTTCAGACCCTCGTACAGCATGTTCATCGCCCTGAGATGAAGGGCGACGGGGTTGTGGGCGTAACTCTTGGCTGCCTCGGCGAACTTCTCTGCCACCTGCCTTTCGGAGTCTCCGAGTATCACCCTGGCCTGGCGCTCCCTTTCCGCCTGGGCCTGCATCGACATTGCATCCTCCAAAGCCGGTGGGATAAGGACGTCCTTAACCTCAACAGAGATCACGTTGATGCCCCATGGCTCGGTGCGCTCATCTATGATCTTCTGCAGGAGGCTGCTGATCTTGTCCCTGCCTTCCAGCATCTCCGAGAGCACGGTCTTGCCGATGACATCGCGCAAAGCGGTTTGGGAGGCCCAACTTATCGCGCTCTTATAGTCCGCAACGTCCAAGGCCGCTTTCTTCGGGTCAATGACCTTCCAAAACAGCACGGCATCCACATCGACCGGCACTGTGTCCTTGGTCAGGGTTTTCTCGGCCTTGAAGCCGGTGGTGATCACACGGGTGTCAATCCAGTAGGGTATCGCGTCGACTACGGGTATGATCACGAAGAATCCCGGCCCCTTTAAAGCGTGGAACCGCCCGAGGCGCAGTATCACGGCCCTGTCCCATTGATCCGCAACCTGGATTGCAGACGAAACGCTTAGGGCGACAATAAGGGCGACCGCCATCACTCCGGCCGCAGCATAGTTGGCGCCTTCCGAATGCTCGTAGTAGGCCAATGCGGCGCCGACCATGAAAATCACCGCGGAAATCAATGCTGCAAACGATCTGTTCTGTTTCATTTGGATGTTCTCCGTGTCTTCCCTCGGGCGCATTTGTTGCTTTTCGCACGGACAAGGGCCCAGCGTGCTCGTGCAAAGCCACTATGCGCGTGAAGGCGGCCGAGGGCTATGGGGTGTTACCCGTCCCAATGATCTGCCAACGAGCCTTGGTGGTTCAGTCCCTCTTCAACGATACCTTCGGGTCAAGTGAACGGCTGAGCAGGGTCTCGCAAATCTGGAAAGGGTGGGCCGATGAGATCCTCGCCTCAAGTTTCGCCACGGTATCCCTGCGAATAGCTGAAATCTCCCGCAGGCTCTTCTGGAGTCGGGCGGAAATTTCGCGGTCGCCGAGCCCCTCTGCGTGCAACTCCAGCAGTGCCCGCTCATGCACGTTTAGGGTGTCGGGAGCCGCCATGAATGCACCCGAAACCCAGCCACGGAAACTGTCAATTCCCCCCGGTACTCTATGGGGTGAACACCCCATACTGGCCAGTTTGCAGACTCCCGGAGACATTCGCCATTCGGCGCCGTCCTGCTTCAGGAGATAATCGCATCCTGCGCCAAAGGCTCGAGTGGAGCGGCTCCACGGCCAACCCCCTCGCGTCCTCCTGCGCCGACTCGCCCTGGGTCGCCGACCATCGTTCCGTGTGCTCTGGAGACCGCCCAAAGCCACCGGTAAATCCGCCGACGCCTAGGTCCGTGCGCAGCGTGTGAGGCCAGCCACGGAGGCAACCTCCGGCACGGCCGAGGAAGATAGGCTCGACGATGAGGCAGCTGACGCCTCCGCATCCGCGGGTCCAGCCAGGAGTGAACGCCAAGCTTGGGCAAGGGAGAGCAAGTGGCGGAACCGTCGTCGTCGCGCGGGACGGGGCTGCCGGCCGGAAATTGGCATGAAGCGCAAGTCTGCGTCATCCCTCCCCGTTTTCATTGGACCAAGGGCCTGCAAGCCGTGAAAGCCATATGCTGAGGCCGCCGCTGCCTATGATGCAAACCCAGCTCGAAAGGCTGCCGAGGCGGTAGCCTCCAACGGATATGACGGTCCCCGCAAACAGGCGGGCTATGTGCAGAAGGCAGACGAGCCCGAAGACCACGCTCGAAACCCTAAGGCCCACAGTCCGTGGATTCATGGCGCTAATCCCGGAGAACCGGCTCCGCATTCCCATGATCCACGTCCGGCGGAAGCGCTTACCTATGCACCAGGTCAGCCTGAGCGCAATCCGACTCGTCCACCCAGTAGCCGTTGCGCTTGTAGTGCCGATGCATAATGTCCTCGAACTCTCGGTTCAACAGGGCCCCTTCTGTGTATTCGGGCGACTGTTGGATGCTCGCGCGGGAAAGCGTGGTGAAGACCTTCGACTCAATCCAGCTCACGCGGTCGATCCAGCGCGGTGAAACGAGAACTTTCCTGCCTGGCCACCAGTTTCGCGTGCTCACAATCAAGTAGCGAATCGCCCATGTTTCGTCATCAACGATGAAGTCTTCGACATGGCCAATCTCACCGTCGGAAGCCTCGACATGATGGCCTGTCACGTCGCGAGTGCTGCGCAGATGGGGGTCCCACGGTTTGCCGTCCCGGGCAAAGCTGCTCCATTTTTCACGGTCGCGCACAATGTAGGGTGAAGGTCCCCAGCTGTAAGGGCCGCCCCAATACATCGGCCAGCCGTAATAGCCGTAGTAGCTCTCCTCGAATTGGCGGGACACGGGCTTGTCGCGAAACAGCGACGGGCTGTCCTCAATCTGCTTCTTAGTAAGGTCGACCCTTATCGTGTGCTTGTTCCTGTCCACTCCGGACAGCGCGTACGGCGAAATCAGCACCTTGCGGCCCACGAGCCAGGTGCCGGTGTTGGCAACCAGGTAGCGGACAGTCCAGTGTTGGTCGTCGAAGTAGAATTCCTCGGCCGTGCCTATCTCGCCATCGAGGCTGTGCAGTCTATACCCATTGAGTGTCTTCGCGTTTATTAGCATGTTACTTTCTTATTCGAGTGGTTTAACGGAGCCCTGTTAATTGTCGGGCCGGCGCAGCCCGGCCTAAAGTGAAGTCGTTTCCTTGCCGGACGGGTCCGGGAACAGTTCCTCGAGTTCTCCCATCACGTCGTCGCTCTTGAGGTCCAGGCGCGAGAGCGGGTCCGAGAGCGCCTTTTCGTCATCGGCGTCCTGCTGGATTCGCGCCACGTGACGCAGCTGCCTCTCAGCCTCGAGCCAGATCTCGTCGTCGCGCCCACTCGGGCATCCCCTTTGCCGCCAAAGCACCTCTGCCTCCACGGAAATTTCCTCCCGCGACGGTGCCAGCGAGGCACACGCGCGGGACGATGTTGATTTCTCTTGCAAGGTCGTTTTCATGAGATTGGCAGGAATCGAATGGGCGGCCGGTTGGCGCCACACATCATTCGCTGTGTGTGCTATGGCTGCGGCTCACAGTGCACTCAAAAGCCCGGCTCGCCTATGGGGTGTAACCCTAAACGGGAGGCCCGTTCCGACCCTGGGTGGGCTAAATTGGCTGCGGGCACAGAATGCATACCGTGTCTGACAGCCTCCGCGGTTCGCGCGTCCGGACTCCGCCCAGCGGCCTCGCCCCGCGGGACTTGAATCCTGGGGCTGCGGTTCACAATTGGGGCCCAAGGTGATGGGCGACGCCGCACCACCGAGTTAAGTGCAGACAACCGATGTTTGGTGATTGATCATGATTCGTGGCGCGGACTCAAAATATGCCTTGAGCGGATGAAACGGCGTAGAAAAGAACTTGGACGCTCTGCATCTTGCCGCCCGGGCGAGCCTCGCGAGCCAACTCGAGGTCCCGGGCCTTTTCCGGCCGGTATTCCCCGGGATCAGCGCAGGGGTGTCCTGCCCGAGGCAGCAGTTCAGACTCGGCAAATGGATTGGCGGATGCTGGCGGGCTGCGGTGCCCTCGCCGCCGCCGCGATCGCCGCCTACAGCCGGACCTACTCGGTACCGCTACTTTTCGACGACAATCCAACCATTCTCGGCAATCCAACGATCCATCACATGGGCACTGCGTTGGCTCCGCCGGCGGGAACAACAGCGAGCGGCCGACCGATCGTCAACCTCTCCCTGGCGATCAATTACGCCATAAGCGGGACCAATGTCTGGAGCTATCACGCCCTAAACTCGGCAATCCACATTCTGGCTGGACTCACTTTATTTGGGATCATCCGGTGCGTCCTCGCGCGGCTGTCGGTCTCGGGAGCCCAGTCAATTGCCCTCTGCACCGCGCTTCTCTGGACCCTGCACCCCCTGCAGACGGAATCCGTCACCTATATCGTCCAGCGTGCGGAGTCACTCATGGGACTCTTGTATCTGCAGACCATCTATTGGTTCGTAAGATGGCAGGAATCGACGGCGGGCTCCGGGCCAGAAGCGCGCACTGGCGTTCGCTTTGCCGTCATGAGTATCGTCTTCTGCGCCTTCGGCATGGCAACCAAGGAGGTGATGGTCTCCGCCCCCCTAGTAGTGCTGCTCGTGGACCGACTGTGCTTCGCGGGCTCCTTCGCCGCGGCCTGGCGGCTGCGGAGGCTCTATTACCTCGGATTGGCGGCTACCTGGGCGCCCTTGGCCGCCCTGGTGTGGCACACTGGAAACAGAAGCGGAAACTCGGGCTTCGGGTCTGGCGTCTCGGTCTGGAAATACTGGTCGACTCAACCGGAGGCCATTTGTCGCTACCTCAAGCTCGCTTTCTGGCCCCATCCTCTGGTCTTCGACTATGGAACGCAATGGCTCTGGACACCCGGCCATCCCACCGGCTTAGGGATGATCGCCTCGCGCCTGCTGTTGCCCGCGGCGTTCGTGGCCGTACTGGCGATCGTCGCCGGGTACGGTCTCCTGCGCAACACGGCCATCGGGCTTCTGGGCTTCTTCTTCTTCGCAATCCTGGCGCCGAGCAGCGTCATCCCGGGCAACAAGCAGACAGCCGCCGATCACCGGATGTATCTCGCCCTGATACCCGTGATCTTGCTCGTTGTCCTCGAAATTCACCGGCGTCTGGGCCGGGCAGCCGTCGCTGTGTGCCTTTGCCTGGCGAGCGCGGCCGCTCTCTTCACCTTCCGGCGTAACCTGGACTATTCCAGCGAGGTGGCGATTTGGGAAGACACGGTGGCCGCAAACCCGAGTTATCCGTCGGCGCATAATAATCTAGGCAGGGCATTCGCGAAGACTCCGGGGCGCGCGAACGACGCTATCGCGCAGTTCGAGGAGGCAATCCGGCTCCGGCCGGATTTTGCGGAGGCGCGCAACAATCTTGGCACTCTCTTGTCCGGCCTCCCCGGGCGTTTGAATGAGGCCGTCGTCCAGTACGAGGAGGCGATTCGCCTCGAGCCGGATTTCGCCGAGGCGCATTACAATCTCGCCGCCGCGTGGCTTTCGATGCCGGGACGCTTGGGCGACGCGGTTGCGCAGTACGAGGAGGCGATCCGCCTGAATCCTGGTTTCTACCAGGCGCGAAACAACCTGGGGGCCGCCCTGGCGATGATGCCCGGGCGCCTGAACGATGCGGTCGGGCAGTACGAGGAGGCGATCCGCCTGAAGCCGGATTTCGCCGACGCCCATAACAATCTGGGAAATGCCCTGGCGAAGAAACCCGGGCGTCTCAACGACGCCATTGCCCAATACGAGGAGGCGATCCGCCTTAGGCCGGACTATGCCGACGCACACAACAATCTGGGCATCCTTCTGTCGAATCTGCCGGGGCGTATGAACGAGGCCATTGCCCAATACGAGGAGGCGATCCGCCTTAGGCCCGACTTTGCCGACACGCATAACAATCTGGGGATGCTCCTGTCAAATGCGCCCGGGCGGCTGAACGACGCTGTCGCCCAGTATGAGGAGGCGATTCGTCTGAGGCCCGATCTTGCCGACGCCCATTACAACCTCGGCGCCGCATGGTTCAAGGTACCGGGGCACCTTAATGATGCGATTGCCCAGTTCGAGGAGGTTCTCCGCCTGAACCCGGATAACGCTGAAGCACATAACAATCTAGGCACCGCGCTCGGGATGATTCCCGGTCGCCTGAACGATGCCGTCGCCCAATATGAGGACGCTGTTCGCCTGGCGCCGGATTATGCCGACGCCCGATACAATCTGGGCGCCGCCTTGGCCGGTATCCCTGGGCGGTCGAACGAGGCAGTAGCGCAGTTTGAGTATGTGTTACGACTGAGCCCGGACGATCCGCAGGCTCACTTTTCCCTGGCGGTGGCGCTGCTTGGGGTGCCGGGGCGCAAGGGCGAGGCAAAGGCGCATCTCCAGGCTGTTCTGCGGCTTGAGCCCTCGAATGGGCAGGCGCAAAGGATCCTGGAAAGCATCACATCCTCAACGAACGAGTCAGGATCACACTAAATCGGGCGCCTATCTCGCCCCAATCCGGCTAATCGCGACTCGGATTCAAGAGGGCAAACGCGGGCTCACTTCTGCGCGCTGCAGGGGCGTACGGGCTCGGTTTGGGGCAACGCAGATTGAAATGGCGTTGTCCCCGCGCCTCGCGGTGCCACGCCCCCTCGGCCCCCGGGGTGGAGGCGCTCGGTGAGCCTTTCACAACTAGCAGGCTGTTGAAAAAGACGCCTCAAGCATCCCTGCAGGTTCCCTTTCCAACTCAGCGCAATTCAGGCTTCAGACGCCTGATCTCCGCTGAAAACGTCGCGTGGACAACAGGATCAACGGGTTTATGTTTTACGGCTGTACTCGCTTGAAATGCGCCAAGGTAATTTCCGTTTTTCCAATTGCGCCCTGGCCTGATTGGTCTTGCCGTAAATCCACCGCCACAGTTTGGACAAACATTTCCGATGATTTCTTCAACGCATTTCGCGCAAAAGGTGCATTCAAATGAGCAAATCCGCGCTTCCAGGGAGTCCGGAGGCAGAGCCCTGTTACAGTGTTCACAGGACGGACGAAGCGCGAGCGCCTTAACAACATCATAATCCTCGTCGGTGATGTCGTACTTGCGGCGGATTTCTTCCTTGGAAGTGCTCATATCGTTGGACGGTTCGGGTTGGTGGCCTCCGGGGTTTTAAGTAGACTCGACTTCATCTTCGACCGTTCTGGAACTGTCTGATGAGAGGAAGAAAACAGGAGCAGGTAAATGTGGCGTGCCTTCTAAACGTGGAGACGATGATTCCTGTGGATCATCCAATCCGAGCGATCAAGGGTATTCTTGGATTCGTCCTCCGTGACATGGACGAACACTTCGAGGAGATGTACGCCGAGGGCGGTAGGCCCTCTATCCCTCCGGAGCGTCTGCTGTTGGCGAAGGTGCTGATGGCGCTCCACACGATCCGCTCGGAGCGGCAGTTCTGCGAGCGCCTCCAATATAATCTGCTCTTCCGCTGGCTCCTGGATCCGAACCCGGACGAGCCGGTGTTTGACCACTCCACGTTCCCCCAGAACCAAGCGCGGCTGCTCCAGCACAAGGTGGCTGACCTGTTCTTTGCCGAGGTGGTGTGGTTCGCGAAGGCCAAGCGCTGGATCAGCGACCGGCACTTCGCGGTCGATGCGACGCTGATCGAGTCGTGGGCCTCGCTGAGGAGCTTCAAGAAGAAGGGCTCGGATGACGGGCCTGGTGACGGCAATAGCTGGAGTGACTTCAAGGGCGAGAGCCGGAAGAACGACACCCACGAATCGACCACAAACCCGGAGGCGAAGCTGGTGCGCAAGGGCAACGGCCGAGAGGCCAGACTGTGCTTTGCGGGCCATGCGACGATGGAGAACAAGAATGGCCTCTGTGTCCTCTTCGAGGTCAGGCCTGCGGTCGGCGCCCCGGAGGCGATGGTCGCTGTCGAGCAGGTCAAAGAGCTGCAGGAGCGCGGATTTGATCCGCGTTCCCTCGGCGCCGACGCTGGCTACTGTTCCCGAGGCTTAATCGAGGGCGTCCGCGATCGCGGCGTGACGCCTCATCCGGCGGCCTGTGCGCAGCGCCGAACCTTGGGTGTGCCCATCCGCTCGAACGAGTACGCCCTCAGCCTTGCCAGAAAATGACGTCTGGATGCGGAATTTAGCCGGCGATAACTTTTGGAGCGAGAAAAGGCCCGTTCTTCAACAGCCTGCTAGTGCCTCACGGCCTCAGTCGCTATCCCGTCCAGCTCCGCCAAGGCAGATTGTGACAGCTTCAGCTGCGCGGCGGCCAAGTTCTCGCGGAGGTGGGCGACCGATGAAGTGCCGGGGATCAAAAGGATGTTGGGCGACCTTTGCAGCAGCCATGCCAGTGCCACCTGCATCGGCTTGGCGCTTAGTCGGTCCGCGACCGCCGACAACGTAGATGACTGGAGCGGCGTGAATCCGCCGAGAGGGAAGAATGGCACGTACGCGATGCCCTTGCGGCCCAAGTCGTCGATCAGGGCGTCGTCGTGGCGGTGGGCCAGGTTGTAGTAGTTTTGCACGCATACGATGTCGGTAATCGCCCGCGCCTCTGCAATCTGCGCGGCCGTCACGTTGCTCAAGCCAACGTGTCGAATGAGTCCCTTGCGTCTGAGGTCAGCGAGTGCAGTCACCTGTGCGGCAATGGACCCCTCGTTGGGCCCATGGCCCGACCCCATCACGCGGTAGTTAACGATGTCTAGCGCGTCTAGGCCAAGGTTACGGAGGTTGTCGTAGACGCCGGCAGCAAGGTCTTGTGGGGAGACCGCCGCCTGCCACGAATGGTCAGGCGGGCGCCGGGCCCCCAGCTTCGTCACGATCACAAGTCCCGCGGGATACGGGTGCAAGGCCCGCCTTATGATCTGGTTGGTGATGTGCGGGCCGTAGTAGTCGCTGGTGTCAATATGGTTCACTCCCGCTGAAACGGATTCCCGGAGGACTGCGATGGCGCCGTCGGGGTCCTTGGGGGGACCCCAGACGCCTGGACCGGCCAGCTGCATCGCACCGTAGCCCATACGCTGGACCACCAGCGATGTGCCGGTGAAAGCAAACCGGCCGCCTAGCGTGGATTCGCTCATGGGGTTGCCTCTATCCATTGCCATCATGGGTGAGAATACGCAATGTGCCAGAAAAGACAGATCACGGCACTCGTTGCATCGTGTAAGAAGTCGGAAAAACGCTACCCCAAGCCAAGATGTCCGCGAACTGCACGCTGGATCAATTGGCGCCTATTGATCGTTACGGAACCCGTCGGGCGGAGAATTTCGCTTTCATTTCGCGATGCGAGGCGAACTGGGATCCCCAACAGCCGGATCCGCCCAAAAGCCATTGCAAGGCTAATCACATACTTGCCAGGGATATGGAACGTGATAACCTCTATCGATTTAGAAAACGGCAGAGAAGCCGTTAGACTCGAAACGCTCCATAATCCATCACCAGAGAACGGTCGAATTTGGCAGACCCGATCAGGGTCCAGCCTTTCCCCATGAGCGGCGGAGCCGGTTTGGGGTTGGTTCGGATTGGCGAAGGTGAGTTGCCGATTCCGGCCACTCTTCTTCGATGCGCTTGGGCAAAGTAGTGTACAGGTTGACTAGGCCTCTTTGGAGCGAAAAGTAAGACCCGCGGTCAAGGCTGAGCTGAGCTCACCTTGTAAAGCATTACGTCGTGCGGCTTGACTGTGATCGCGACCTCGTCCCTAAACACGCCCACATCCCTTTGGCGCCAGAGGTCGCGGAAGAGCCTCAGGCCCCCCAGCCCGAAGCGATCAAACTTCGCCGTGATGGTGTGCGGCGTGTCGCCCCTGTTGAAGAATCCTAGCGCCGTGCTGCCGTCATCTAGGGGCTTCTTGTAGACGTCGATTGCCCCTATTGTCGCTATGCGCCGGGCGGACACGCCGAGCGTGTCCTGGTCAAGCGCCAGCACATCGTCATTGGTGAGAAGATTAAGGGTGAATGCGTCAATATGCTCAAGGTCGCAGCCAATCAGCAGGGGCGCAGAGAGCAGGCACCATAGGCTGATGTGGGTGTACTGCTCGGCCGGCGTGAGCTTCGTGTCGTGGAGCTTCGGGCCCCATCCCACGCGGCCAACGACAAGCATGTCGGGGTCGTTCCACCCGCCGGGTCCGCCAATGTTCACCCAAGGATCCTGGTTGAAACCGATCTCTGAAACCGAATTCTGCCATGGTCCGGGTGTCTCCCAGGTGTCCCAGATGTCGCCCGTCGTGCGCCAAGCTTCGGCCCACTTTGAAAGCTCCGACATCGCGTAGAGGGGCGCGGCGTTGGAGAGGCTGAGCACCATGTCGCGCTTGGTTGCACGGATCGCCAGGGCCATTTGCTTGGTGTGCTCTACGTCGTTCGGGTTCCAGTCGTACTTGACGTAGTCAAAGCCCCAGTCCGCCCACTGGGCGGCGTCGTTGGCCGCAAATTCGTAGCGTCCGATGCGCTTGTTGGCCTCATAATCCTTCAGGCGCTGCCACGATCCGTCCGGTGCGTCGCTCGAGCCGCCAGGGAAGCCCGCATAGGAGGTGATCCAGGGCGTGGAGTAGATTCCGGCCTTCAGTCCCAGGGAGTGTATTTCGTCGCAGAGGGCCTTCATATTGGGAAACTTCTCGTTGGCAAGGAGGCCCTTGTGCGCTCCGCCGCGAATGCCCTGCCATGTGTCGTCGATATTCACGTATGTCCACCCGTGGTCGGCAAGTCCGGCAGCCACCAGTGCGTGTGCGGAGCGAAGAATCTTCTCCTGGTCAACGGATTCAGCCCAGCAATTGTAGCTGTTCCAGCCAAGGGGCGGCGTAAGGGCAATCTTGTCGCCCACAACGATCTTCAAGCGCTTCGATGCTGAGCCCAGGGTGTTGTCCGCATGGAGCACAACGGTGTATTCGGCGCGTTCGGCGAGGATCCCGGTTATTCTGCCTGTGGCCCCATCAAGCTTCAGCCCGGCGGGCAACCCGTCCACCGCATAGACTATGGGGCGCCGTCCGGTGACAGGCAAAGTGTAAGAAAATGGCGAGCCGGGGCGGACGCCAAAGACAGCGGGACCATTGATCCTGGGAACGGCCGGGGCAGGGGGAGTCAGTATCTCTGGCGCTTCGGCCGACCGCGCGGGGATTGCCGGCAACTGGGCGGCGATTACGACTAGGGCGGCTAAGCGCAGGAGTGAACAGTTTCGCATGGTTTTTCTTTTGGATTGTCCCGTTTTCAGGCGCGGACATTGACATCGAAATGGTCGAAACGTCCGGTCTCTGGAATGGGTTGCACTGCGCATTCTACCTCTCGGAGATTTTTGCTGCAATGGTTCCAAAGGTCGAAGGATAGTCTTTTTGTGAACGAGCCCGGCACCCCAGACCTTACAATGTTCCAGCGAGTCTTCGGGGCGCGTCGTGACGACGGCTTCTCGCGCCTTGGAGCCAGCGTCCTGGCTCTTGGATGCGAAACCCGTACCGTTCCGTCGGAGTACCGGTGGAACGGCATGAAACGGGCGGACACCCAGGACAATCCCCACGTCGTTTTTCAGGCGACACTTGACGGTTTCGGTCGATTCGAACGCCCCGGGCGCAGCTGGGTCGTGGGTCCGGGATTCGGCTTCTTCGCGGTGCTGCCATCACGGCATGTCTACAGCCTCCCTTTGGGAAGCCCGAGGTGGAGCTTTTTTTGGTTCAATTCTGGGCACCCGTGGGTAGTGAGTCGTGTAGCCCAACTTTCCCGGGAGTACGCGCCGGTGTTCAGCCTTCCATCAGGGAGCAGGCTCCTTGCCCAAAGCTGCGCCTTCTTTGAACGGGTGTGCCAAAGGCGCTTTGAAGACGAGTTTGCGGAGGAGGAGACGCTCCTTGCGTGGATGCTTGAGTTTGAACGCCATCTGCACGATCAGGCGCACCCCACGGGCCGCTGTGCGACGATGCTCGACTCGCTCAGATCCTATACGCTTAAGAACCTGCGCCGCTCGTTTGGCGTGGACGAGTTTGCCCGCCGCCAAGGTCGATCACGGAGTCATTTTAGCCACGCCTTCAAGCAGGCAACCGGACTCTCGCCCGCGTCCTACGTGCTCGACGTGCGGCTGGCAGAAGCCCGTTTGAGGCTGCGCGAGACATCAGCCCCGCTAAAGGAGATTTCCGTCTCCACCGGATTCGCTGACGCCAATCACTTCTGCAAGGCATTCCGGCGCAGGTTTCACCTGAGCCCGGGAGCCTACCGGCGACAGATGAGCTGAAGCAAGGCAGGCGCCGGCTATTTGCCGTAATGGGATAGGATCGGATGGATGAGCGCGCTCGCGTAAAATTCTAGCTCAGTCGGTGTTGGGCGTACTGAGTCGCCGCCGGACTCTCCCGGCGGCTTCTGGAAATGGGTGGACCCGATCAGCTTCCAATCTTAAGAGGAGAACCTTCTTGGATCGCGTTTGGTCGCAGTATTTGCTCCCCGCTGGAGCTTTGGCGCGAATTACCGGGTCCCCGTCGATTTAACCGCGACGAGCTGATTCGGGCTGACGTTGTGCCGCACGGTTGCGAGTCGCCGTGACTCGGCGACTCATCTGATCGAGGGAGCACGCGATCGAAACACGCTGCGCCGGGGTCAGCGCCGCCATTCGTCTTGCGCGCACAAGGTCCGCGTGCTCGAATGAACCGAACGCGAGCTTCTCAGATTTTTGCTCTGCCGGCATGAAAGAAGCTAAGTCGCGAGCCCGTTGCGCGTCAACCCGGCGTTTCGTGTGCGGGAGATGGCCCCGCCGCTCATTTTTCTGTCTCCGCCGAACCTGTGTCCCGTCGACTTAGCTCGAGGTTTGCCAGATCATCGAGGTCCCTGGGGCGGCCGGCCTGCCGCTTCATGGCCAGCAGCGCTTCGTAGGAAACGATCGGAACAGGCAGGCCTGGCAAGAGCTCCATTCGCGGCGACCGTGAGTATTCAGCGCTAAAATCGAACGGAATTGCGACAAAGAGGTCGACACTAGTATTCGGGTGCAGGTCTGAAATCATCTGAAAGACGCGCATCCCCTTTTCCTCCACCCACGACCTACGCACTTCCTCGATCGCAAACGAGCCCGCTGGAACGGGCGCGAGAGGCCGATATCCCAATGAGCACAGCGTTTGAATAGCTTTGGATGCATTCTCCTGGTCGAGAGCAACAACCAGATCGAGATCGGCGGTGCCTCTGGCATGACCATGTGCGATCACCGCTAAGCCCCCAACGACCAAGTACCGCACCTCCGCTTGCTGAAGTGCGGTAAAGATGGATGAGAGATCGGACTCGAGCATGGGTTAGTACTTCAAAAATGATGTAGGCGCGGGACTGGGAGACAAGCCCCTTGGAATATGCTCGGGCCGGATTTCGCGACGCGATGCCGATCGTGCGCCCGTTTGAGACGCAAAAAGTCGTCGCCGGACGGTGCCAGCGGCGACTTGAAATTGGTGGACCCGATCAGGGTCGACCCTTCCACTATGGCGATCGGTTCTGTTTCGCGTTTGTTTCGCGTCCCGAAGGACGTTTTTACGTTTTGACGGCGGATTTTCCGGAAAACTTTCAAGAGTGGAGCTACCTTTGCTAAATATTTTATAACCCAAATACCGCGACACTTCGCAGTCGCTCGAGTCAGATATTCAAGGTACTCGATCAAATATTTGCCACAATAGAGTTCACTACGTTCGTAGTTGACTACGCGTGTAGTGCTTCTTTTTCTATGGGGATGAAAGCGTTTCCTATCTCCACCCGTTATACGGCCTCGGAGCTAAAGCTCCTGGACCGTACTGCAAAAGCAGCCCTGATGTCCCGCTCTGAGCTCATTCATGCGCGCTCGCTGGGAAAGGTTGTCACAACCCATGAACTCGCTGATTGGGCTGATGCGGAACTGGCAAAGAATTCCCTACGCAAGGCCCGCCGTGTCTCCAACGCTGCTTGATTCGCCTTTCTTAATTGATCTCGAGCACGAGATCGACTCGGGGGAACCCGGACCTGCGATCGAATGGCTTCGGAAGTCCCGAGGCCGTCCGGACCGGCCGCTATTGGTATCATGTGTTTCGGTCTCCGAGTTTCTCGAAGGCTACGAAGATGCTAAACGCGGGCTGGATTTTATATCGCGCTATGTTCCGCAAAACATTGGCTTTAAGCATGCCAAAAAGTGCGCCGAGCTGCAAAGGAGAGCACGCAAAGCAGGACGGCGATTTGGCGAAAATGATGCTTGGCAGCTAGCGTTTGCGGAGTGCTCGGGTGCCACGATTGTGGCTCGCGATAGGAAAGCTTTCGGTCACCTTGGTGGCCGGTACGACCAATTTGACGCATCCTGAAATCAGGCAGCGAGAGGTCGGTTTGTTCTGCGTCGCAGACAACTCTTTTGGCACGGCCTAAAAGGGACTCTCCCAATATGTTGTGAAGTTCGAGTTCGCGAGGCAGAAGGCTTAGTCTCCCAGTGTATTTTGCTGCCCTCTTATGCGTGTGAGCTCTCCTTCGCGTGAAGCGATAAGAAGTAGAAACTTCACCAATCGAAACAATCGAAGGGGTTCGATGCGCGTCGCTCTGATTTGAGAGGCGGCGACTTGACATCTGGGGTCTGTAATTACATGTAAGTACCTATGCCGACTAAAGTGCCAGTTAAGCTTACCAGAA
>CAZNNO010000007.1:58690-81275 GCA_964574435.1 uncultured Opitutaceae bacterium | reverse complement strand
TAGATGTCGTTGCGCTCGCGTCGGCGCACCGTCCCGGTCACGATGTTTCCGACCTGGTCCTTAAAGTCATCGTAGATGCGGTCCTTCTCGAACTGCCTCAGGCGCTGCATCACGGCCTGCCGGGCCGTCTGCGCCGCGATCCGCCCCAGCGTCGAGGGATCGATCTCCTTCTCGATGAACTCGCCAATCACCGCGCCGGCCTTCACAGCCTGGGCCTTCTCCACGTGGACCTCCGTCTTCGGATTGCTCACCGAATCCACCACCTTCATGAGCGCCCAGGCATGGAGCTGCCCGTTCTTCGGATTGATCTCGATCTTGAGCTCCTGGCCCGAGTTAACCCCTTTCTGGGCAGCGGTCTTAAGTGCGTTCGCAATCGTCGCTATCATGTCCGCGCGCGGGATGCCTTTCTCTTTCTCCATGTACTCGAGTACGGAAAGAATTTCGCTGCTCATAGGTTGGTAATAGTGGAAAAAAAAAGCGGGCCCCAGGGCCCACTTTAATCTAAAAGTGGTGTGATAAAGAACCTGTAGGATACCCCTCGGCCATATTTCTTGTCAAGCCAACCCCGGTTTGCAGGCCATGTCGCGGGACTCCTTGAAGCTAAACGACTCTCGGGTCCGGCGCGTGCACGGGTTGGATGCCGCCGCAGCGCCGAGGGAATATGGCGGAGGAGGAGGGATTCGAACCCCCGGTGAGCTTGCGCCCACGTCTGATTTCAAGTCAGGTGCCTTAAACCAACTCAGCCACTCCTCCGAGTTTTCCCCGTCAAAACTGGTTTACACTTCGGCAAGGTCAAATGCTTAAGGCATGACCCGGGGGGCGCTTGAGGCGGGTTCGTGAATGGCGGCCGACCGGGCAGTCCGCATCGGCTGCGGATCGAGGAGCGGCGCGGTCGTCTCAGCCACGGACGAAATGCCGCAACCGCAACTCCGGCGATCGGCATTCTGCGGTGCAGCTCCGGAACCGCTAAGGCGCCATTTTCAGCCGCAGTCAAAATTGGAATCGGAATTGCCGATGTCCTCAATGTTACCAAATTGCAATTTTGTCATTGCGCGGGGAATGGGTTGCCCGGCTGGGTCAACTCCCGTCGCGCCCAACGCAAGGGTTTTATGCCGCAGAAAGTTCACGCGGCTTGGTATCCGCATTGAATGGCGGTGACATTGAGGTCGAGCGAGTCCGATCGTCTTGGGACGAGCCGTTTCCCGACATGATTGCAACCGTTATGAATTCCAGAATTCTTTAAGATGTAACTCTATTGCATAAATGGGATCGGCGCTGTTTTACTGCCGACTCGTAACATAAAATATTTGATTTTAGCTACTTCTAAAATCAATCGACGTCGCATACCCGTCTTCGACGACGCCAGAATGCGGCGTAATCGGCGCCTGGCGCGTTTCCTGAAAATTGAGGAATTGGCAAAGATGCGATGCCACCGAAGCAAGATGACTTCGCACGGTGTAATGGGCCGCTCGGCCACCTGGTCAGCTTTCTATCCGGGTCGTGCAGGCTAGCGGCCCTCGTCACAAGCATAAGTATTCCCTCGCATTGCAACCAATATGCGCTTTGCTAGTGTAGGGTTGAGTTTATGTGGGCACCGTGCCCTTCGAGTCATGAGAATCTTTCCATTTAGAAGGTCCGGCCGAAAGGCATCCCCTCAGGTTCCCGCCACGCCCGAGTGGAAGGGCACCGGGCGCGTGATCGTTGTCGATGACCAGGACGACGTCAGGAGCCTCGTCACCCATTCGGTCGAGAGGCTCGGGTTCACCGTGGAGTCCGCAGGAGACGGCCAAAAAGCCCTCACCTATTTCGAATCCGATCCAAGCCACGTCTCACTCGTGATTGTCGATATCGTGCTGCCGGGGATGGACGGAATCGAACTCGTGCGAAGGCTCCGTCTGATCAGGCGGGACATCCCCGTGGTCATGATGAGTGGCTACTATGGAAAGGAAACCGCGGACAAGCTGAAGGCCCAGCCTGCGACCGGCTTCCTGCACAAGCCCTTCAAGCCGAATACGCTCGTGTCGGAAATGCGCGGGGTGCTTGGCGACAAGGAAAGGCCTTAGGGCGAGGCGGGATGCCGTGTTGGCCCAATTGTCACTTATTGGCTAATTTCAGCCATTTCGGGGTAAACCGGCGGTAAAACCGGCCGATAGAGGGGGTGCAAGGCGCGTAGTACCCCCCAGCCTCTGTACGGATGGGATCCGAGGGTGAGGTGCCTTAAGGACAGGTAAGGCGCTTACGTAACCTTCAATCCAGCACCAACATCCATGTATCAATCATCCACAGCTGACCAGGGAATCGGCGCCACAACGGCGAACATCCTTGACTGGCGCAGCTCGGGGCGGGTGCTCGTGATCGAGGACGATACCGCGATCCGAATCGTGCTTTCCCGGGCCCTGGCGAAGCTCGGCTTCACGGCAACCCTTGCTGCAGACGGTGCCGACGCGATTGCCCAGTTCGCCGCAGACCCCGGCCCGTACGTTCTTGCGCTCCTGGACTTCAAGCTTCCCGGCATGGCCTCAAGCGAGGTCCTGCATGAGCTCCACGTCCGCCGGCCCGAACTGCCCGTCATCCTCACAAGCGGCTACGACAAGGATGAGGCACTTGAGCGTTCGAGCGGCATGGAGATCGCAAGCTTCCTCCACAAGCCCTTCACGGTGGAGTCGCTCGCTGGCGAACTGCGCTGCGTCCTCGGTGGCTAGTTTCGCCGCGAGAGAAGCGACAGCAGGTTGAGCAGGACGGTGATGAAGGCCGCCAGGTAGGTCAGGGCCGCGGCATCGAGGGTCTTGTTGACCCCGGGCATTTCGTCCCTGTCAAGAATCCCGAGGGAGACCAGCTCGACCTTGGCGCGCCTGCTGGCGTCATACTCGACAGGGAGCGTGACGAGCTGGAAGAGCGTCAGGATCGCAAACGCGATGATCGCTATGTCAAGGATGTAGCCACTCAGCAGCCTCGTGAAGAGGAAGCTGGCAAGGTAGACAAAGGGCACGATCCCCGCCGCGATACGGGTCGCGGGCACAAGCGCCATGCGGAACTCGAGCAGGCTGTATCCCTCCTTGTGCTGCAGCGCGTGGCCCGCCTCGTGCGCCGAGACACCGATCGCCGCCAGGCTGGTCCCCCGGTAGTTCTCGGTGGAAAGGGAGAGCCTCTTTTGGACCGGATCATAGTGGTCGGTTAGCTGGCCTCCGATCTCCACGACCTCGACGTCCGTGATCCCGGCGCGAGCCATGACGGCCTCCGCCGCCTCGCGTCCCGTGATGCCGCCGCGCGAGAGGATCCTCGAATTCGCCGCGTAGGCGCTCGACACGCGTATCTGGGCGTAGATCGAGAATCCAAACACGAACACGAACAGGATCACAAAGACCGGACCCGGGATGAAGAAATAGGCTATGGGCGCTAGGATGTGCATTTGAAGCGGTAACATCGCAAAAAGCCGCCGATTTTCAAGTCGCCAGTCCACTGCGGGCCAGCAGGGCGCCGAGGTCCGGGTCCCTTCCCATGAAATCCCGGAAGAGCTGGGCCGGGTCCGCCGAGTTCCCGCGGCTCAGGATGCGTTCCACGAACTCGCGCCCCACCCGCGGGTTGAAAATGCCCTCCCTCTGGAAGCGGGTGAAGGCGTCGGCGTCGAGCACCTCGGCCCACTTGTAGGAGTAGTAGCCCGCGGCATACCCGACCGGATCGGAAAAGACGTGGGTAAAGCGCCTGATGATCGTCGGCGCAGGGGGTTCCGTCGGGATGAGGCAGTCGGCCACCAGCGCCCTCAGGCGCGGCTCGATCTCGTCTGTTTCCGTGAATTCGCCGGCCCGCATGTGGAGCAGCAGGTCCATCTTCGCAAAGGCGACCTGGCGCATGGCGGCGCAGGCCGACCTGAAGTTCCGCGCCGCCGTCATCTTGCGGAACAGGGCCTCGGGGATCGGCTCGCCCGTCTCGAAGTGCCGGGCGAACAGGCCTAGGCCTTCCCGCTCCCAGCACCAGTTCTCCATGATCTGCGAGGGGAGCTCGACGAAGTCCCACGCCACGTTGATCCCATTGAGCGACTTGATCTCGACCTCGCCCAGGAGATGGTGAATCAGGTGCCCGAATTCGTGGAACACGGTCTCGACCTCCCGGTGGGAGAGGAGCGCCGGCCTTCCCGGCGCCGCTGGCGTCAGGTTGCCGCAGATGAGCCCCAGGTGGGGCCTGCGCGTGCCGTCGGGCTGTGGCCCGCCGGTTATCAGGTGGTTCATCCAGGCCCCCCCTCGCTTCGACGGCCTCGGGTGCCAGTCGGCGTAGAACGACCCGATGTGGCGCCCGCGCGAGTCATGGACGTCGTAGTAGAGGACCTCCGGGTGCCACGTCTCAACCTCGCCGCGCGGTCGCTCCGAGACGCGGATCCCGAATAGGCGCCCCGCCAGCTCGAAGAGCCCCGCAACGACGCGGTCCATGGGGAGGTACGGCCTGAGTTCCTCCTCGTCAAAGTCGTAGTGGGCGCGCCGCAGGCGTTCCGCCCTGAATGCGATTTCCCACGGGGCGAGGCGCGCCGCGGGAAAACCCGTCTCGCGGGCCCGGGACTCCTCGAGTTCGCGGCACTCCCTAGCGAAGGCCGCCGCGCAGCGCCTGCGAAGGTCCTCAATGAACTCAAGGGCCCTGCCCCCGGACTTCGCCATCCGGCGGCCAAGCACAAGGTCCGCAAAGTTATCCCGCCCGAGGAGCCGCGCCCTCTCGGCGCGCAGTTCGAGGATCCGCAGGATGAGCGGGGAGTTGTCGTGCGGTGCGGCCGATCCCACGCAGGCCGACGCAAGCCACATCTCCCTGCGCAGCACCTCGTCCGCCGCGTACGTCATCAGGGGCTCCTGGGAGGGCATGTGGAGCGTGAAGCGCCACGCGGGGCTCGCCCCGGTGCCGATTCCACGGGCCGCCGCGTCTGCCTGCGCCCGGGCCTTCGCGTGCCCAGGCAGGCCCGCCAGCCGGGACTCGTCGTCGACGACGAGCTGCCAGGCGTTCGTGGCGTCGAGGACGTTGTCGGAAAACCTCTGCGTGAGCTGGGCAAGCTCGGTCTGGAGGACCTCCAGGCGCTCCCTTCCCTCGGTGGGGAGGTCGGCGCCCGCCTCGCGGAATTCCGCGAGGGTCTCGCTGAGGAAGCGGGCCCGCACCGGGGAAAGGCAGCCCGCCTCGGGCAGGCCCGCGAACGCCTTCAGCCGCGCCCAAAGCTCGGCGCGCAGCGGGATCCGCGCAAAGAAGGCGGAAACCCGCGGAAGGACCCTGTTGTGCGCCTCGCGCAGCTCCGGGCTGTCTGCCACCGACTGGAGGTGCGTGACCCGGTTCCACGCGCGGCTGAGTCCCTCCGTCGCGTCGTCGAGGGCGAGGAGCGTGTTCTCGAAGCTCGGGGACCCGGAGCCCTCCTCGATCGCGCGGAGGGCGGCCTCCGAGCGGCCGATGGCCGTGTCGATGGACGGCTCCACCTGCCGGGGATCAAGCGCCGTCCAGCGGATGTGGAAGGACGGATCGAGGAAGGGATTCTCAGGCATCACGCCTACCAACCGTACGTCGCGCCAAAAGACAACTGCCGACGCGACGCCGGCACGGCGGGCACGGACTGGAACGCGCTGTTCCAGAGGTTGTCGACCAGGAGGGACAGCTCGAATCTGCGCATCCCCACGGGGTGCCAGCTCAGGCCGGCGGAGCTGATGAGCGCGTCGTTTCCGCCCTGTGTGCGAAGGCTGTCCGGGGCCTGTATCCTCGCGACGTTGTCCAGGCGCAGCTCCAGCGTCTCGGTCAGCTCGAGGATGAGTGCCGCCGTTAGCCGCTGCCGGGCGTAGTTGAGCGCGTAGAAGCTTGCCGTGACATCGGGGTCGAGGTAGTCGGCGCTCTTGGCGAGCGCGGTGTACCCGAGTACCGCCGTGACGAGCCCCCACGAGTGCCGGGCCTCGAGTTCGACGCCCTCCGTGTCGATGTTGACAGCGTTGGCGGACCGCCCGAATACGCCGGTCGTGTAGGTCCAGTCGACCAGGTTGTCGTCGCGCCTGTAGAACACCGCAGCTTGGCCCGTCCATCCGCCCAGGCTCCCGCTGAGGCCCACCTCGGTGTCGTGGCTGGTCTGGCGCCCCAGGTTGGGGTTTCCCAGGAAAAGCCCCGAGGTGGGGCTCGAATCGAGGGCGGTGTACGACGGCATCTCGGTCGTGGTCGAGTAGCTCGCGTAGATCCGCCTCAGCGCGCCCGAGTTCCAGGCCTGCGACAGCTCGGCCACGGGTGACAAAACGCCGTTTGCTCGGTTGGAGTCGTCGAAGGTCGCCCCAGCCTTCAGGGCCAGGACGCCGCCGTCGTAGGCCCACTGGCCCTCCGGGACCAGCGCGACCTTCTCAAGCGTCCGGCTCATGTAGGGGCCGTAGATGAGGGAGGTGGACCTGAGCCAATCGCTCGTCTCCTCGGCGTGGTAGTTCAGGAAGATCCCGTCCACCT
The DNA here is from genome assembly GCA_964574435.1 of uncultured Opitutaceae bacterium. Taxonomy (GTDB): domain Bacteria; phylum Verrucomicrobiota; class Verrucomicrobiia; order Opitutales; family Opitutaceae; genus Palsa-1447. Next base: position 74,837 of record CAZNNO010000007.1, on the reverse strand, counting down.
CCTCGCGGCCGCCGAAGCCCGTGCCGTACTCCCAGGTCGTGTGCTGGTAGGGGTGGACCGGGCCGAGCGGGGCGAAGCGATCGAAGGCATAGTCGTCCTTGTTGCGCCGGTAGAAGGCCCCGGCCTCAAAAAACTGCCCGTTGCCCATGTCCTCGCGGTTGTTGGCGGCCACCAGCACCGTCTGGAGGTTCTCGGTCTCGTCCGAGTCGAACGGGGTGTAGAGGTTTGGCCAGCCGAAGAAGCTCGCCTGGTAGCCCGCGAACAGGTCCGTGACCGAACCCGGCGCGACGTACTCGAGGCGCGCGTCGGCGCGGTCGAAGTGAAAATCCCCGAAGTCAATTGTCCCGTTCCCCGAGGAGTGCGACCAGTCGGCGTCCGCGGCCAGGTGGCTCGGGCCCGATCCGGCCACGCCCTGGTAGAGCTCCTCGCGCTCGAGGGCGTCGTTGCCCAGCGAGCCCGAGACGAAACCGGCGTTCGAGATAGGCCGCCAGCCGTAGTCGACGGCGCCTCCGGTCGCGTTCATGGAGTCGGTCGCGAAGGCGGCGCCCGTGAGGACCTGAGGGGCCCCGAGCATCACCGGAGCGATCGGCAGCTCCATCAGGTAGTGGCCGGTCTGGGGGTCGAATATCGAGAGCGCGCCGACCTGCAGCCCCGTGTTCTCGAAGGTGTCCCCGCGGATCGTGACGTCGGACTGCGCCTCGGCCATGTTCCGCGGCTCAATGTCGACCAGCGGCTCGTAGCGCAGGGCCGACACGGGCATCGCGAAGGTTCCCGCGGGCGACTGGTTGGCCACGCTGGGCGAATACACCAGGAACGGGGGCAGGCTGGTCGTGTCCTGGGCGACGGCTTGCGCCGCGCACGCGAGAATCACGCAGGCTCCAAGGCAGGATGCAATGAATGCGGGCTTCATCAGGGCCGACCGGTAACAGGCGGACGCGAAAAAACAAGCCTCTCGTTAACCCAGCCGGGAATCTCGATTAACAAGGCTCCCGCCAGGTGGCGGCCTACGGCTTGTCGCCGTCTTCCCCGATCGCCTCAACAGGGCAGCCCTCGAGCGCCTCCATGCAGAGCGCCGCGTCCTCCTCGGTCTCGGGCTGCTTGTTCACGAAGGAGTGGCCGCCCTCGTCGTTGCGCGTGAAGAAATTCGGCGCGGTCTCCCGGCAAAGGTCGCAGTCGATGCACTGCTGGTCGACGTAGAATCGCCCCGAAACGTTCTCCACCCATTTGTCAGCTTTGTTGGCCATAGATCCGATAGAAAGGACATCGACAAAGTCGCGCTGTCAAGGGGGTATCTGGGCGGAGATTACCCATTCGCGGCCTGCCCCGACTTCGCCCCCCGGGGGCCGGCCTCCCCTAAGGCGGCTTGTATTCGGCCCGGGCCCGGCTACCATCATTCGATGCTGCAGGACCGCCCCTACATGCACGGCAACTACGAGAGACGCCGCACCAGCGTGCTCACGTGGCTTATTTCGGCCATTGCCGCCGTTTTCGTGATCCAGAGCGTCAGCGCCCGCGTTTCCGGACTGGGCGTCGGCCTTGAGCGCTTGCTCGCCCTCACCCCTTCCGGGATCAGGGCCGGCCGCGTCTGGACCCTGGTAACCTATGGGTTCCTCCATGATACGGGCAATTTGCTCCAGGTGATCGGCTACCTTCTGGCAATCTTCTTCGTGGGCCGGGAGGTGCTGCCGATCCTGGGCTCACGCAGGTTCCTCGCCTTTTATGGCTGCGCCCTGGTAACGGGGGGGCTGTTCTGGACGGCGCTCCACTGGGGCCGTCCCGGCGTCCTGTTCGGCGCCTCGGCGGCCGTGGCGGCACTCGTGATCCTCTTCGCCTGCTTTTACCCGAACCGCGAGATCACGCTGCTCGTGTTCTTTCTGCCGATAAGCTTCAAGCCGAAGCACCTCGCATTCCTGATGCTCGCCCTGGATCTCTTCGGGCTGGTGTTCTACGAGATCATTGGAGCGGCCGCGCCGTTCGGCACCGCGGCATACTCCGCGCACCTGGGCGGCATGGCGGCGGGCTGGGTCTATTTCAGGTACATTCACGAGGCGAGCTGGGGCTTCGGCGCCGGGCGGGCCGAGATCGAGCTGCCCCGCTGGCTCAGGCAGCGCAGCTCGGCCAAGGCTGAGCCGCACGCCCCCGCCTATAGCGTCAATATTGGCGGCCCTGGGCACCTGAGGGCCGAGGTCGACCGCATCCTGGACAAGATCAACAGCGACGGCTTCCACTCCCTTTCGGCCGAGGAGAAGAAGGTGCTGGACAACGCCCGGGACCTGATTGGCAGGCGCTAGCATCCGGCCCGCGCCAGGGCCCCATGCGAGACTATGCAGCCGCTTGATCATGAGGAACTTGCGCACTGGCGCAACGCTGCCCGTGCCGCGTCGGCAGGCAACCCCTTCCCGGGATTCGCCCGACTAAATGCCCTCCCTCCTTGAATTCCGGCCTCTCCCGTGAAACTATCTTGGGCTCTCGGGCCGTTTTGGGCCCGTTGCCAATGGAATCCAAAGAATGATCCTTTCCTCCGTCCCGCTGCGTCGCTATCTGACGCCCCTGCTCGTGCTGGCTTCAGCCACGGGTCTTTCAGGGTCAGACCTAAAGTTCACGACGCCGGACACGCTCTCGACCGAGGCCCAGACCTTGGTCACGGTGCTGGAGCAGGCCCATTACAACCGCGACGCCGTCCACAGCGACGACTATGCGCAGGCCATACCGGACTACATGACGGCGCTCGACGGCCAGCATCTGTTCTTCCAGGACTCCGACCGGGCCGAGTTCGTCGGACGCTACGGCAAGAATGTCTACTACAACGTCGACTACCTCGGGAACATAGATTCTGCCTACGAGATATTCTACCGCTACGATGAGCGTGTTAACGCCCGGATCGCCTGGATATTCGCCGAGCTGAAGAAGAGCATCGACTTCACCGCCCCGGACACCTTCAGGGTCGACCGCTCCAAGTCGCCCTGGGCCCTGAACGCAACGGAGGCCGACGAGCTCTGGAGGAAGCGCCTCAAATTCGAGGTGCTGGGGGAGCTGCTCAACGACAAGACGCTTGCCGAGGCCCGCGAGATCGTGCGCAAGCGCTATGAGCGGATGCTCAAGAATGTCGGCGAGACCGAGGGAAGCGAGCTGGCGGAGACTTTTCTTGCCTCGATCGCAGGGCTCTATGACCCGCACTCCACCTACTTCTCGGCCGACACCTACGAGGATTTCGGGATCCAGATGAAGCTCCAGCTCGTCGGAATCGGCGCCATGCTTGGCCTCGAGGAGGACGTCTGCACGGTCAAGGAGATAGTCCCGGGCGGCCCGGCGGACCTTGCGCGCCAGCTCAAGCCCAATGACAAGATCATCGCGGTGGCGCAGGACGGTGCGGAGCCCGTCGAGATCATCGGTATGAAGCTCCGCAAGATAGTCGACCTGATCCGCGGCGCAAAAGGGACCCGGGTGCACCTGATAATTGAGCCCGCCGACGCGACGGACAGCTCGGTGCGCAAGGAGATCGTGATCACGCGCGACATCGTCAAGCTCGAGTCGGCGCGCGCGCGCGCGGCGGTCTTCCAGGTGCCGGGCGACGATGGGAAAACCGTGCAGCTTGGCGTCATCACGCTCCCCGCCTTCTACGGGCCATCCGAGGACGGCGACACGGATTCGGACAAGATGAGCGCGAGCGCGGATGTCGCGAAGCTCATCGTGCAGCTCAAGCAGGCGAACATCTCCGGGCTTGTGCTCGACCTCAGGCACAACGGGGGCGGCTACCTCAGCGAGGCTATCGAGCTGGCCGGCCTCTTCATCCACAAGGGTCCCGTCGTCCAGGTGAAGGGCTACGAGGGCGACGTTCAGATCGACGACGACAAGGCCGAAAGCCTAGCCTACGACGGCCCGATGGCGGTCCTCGTCGACCGATTCAGCGCCTCGGCCTCAGAGATCGTGGCCGGAGCCCTGAAGGACTACGGCCGCGCCGTCGTGATCGGCGACAGCTCCACGCACGGCAAGGGCACGGTGCAGGCCACCTTCGAGATGAAACGCATCAACCGCGAGCTGATGCGCTCCCCCGAGAAGACCGGCGCCGCCAAGATCACGATCCAGAAGTTCTACCTTCCCGACGGATCCTCGACGCAGCTGAAGGGGGTCTCCTCCGACATTGTCCTGCCCTCGGTGGACGAGTTCCTGCCGATAGGCGAATCGGACCTCCCCCACGCGCTGGTCTGGGACAAGATAAAGACGAGCAGCTTTGGCGGGTCGCCGATCGACCCCCGGGTCCTGGCCGTCCTGAAGAAGGAGAGCGCCGACAGGCAGGCCCACCTCGAGGAGTTCGCCTATGTGCGCAAGTACGTCGACTGGTTCAGGCAGCGCCAGGCCGAAAAGCTCGTCTCGCTCAACCTTGTCGATCGCCGCAAGCAGAAGGCCGACGACGACGCCTTCCGCAAGGCGATCAAGGCGGAGCGCGACTCGCTGGCCAAGTCGGACTACCACTACAAGGAGTTCCGGCTGGGGCCCCCGGTCCCACCAAAGATCGCCGCGCCGAGCGACGCCAAGGCGGCAAAGCCGGGCTCCGTAGACGACGATTATGACGCGCTCGTGGACTCCGACGAGGACGCGAACGCGGACGCCTATGGCAAGGTCGACGTGTCCCTGCGGGAAGCCCTGAGGGTCGTGGACGACGCGATTGAGCTCGGCCACAACCACGAGTACTGGGCGAGCAACCACGCGCCGCTGACGGCGGTCGCGAAGGGCTGACCGGGCGCCTCTCAGCGCCAGGCGAGGAAGAAGCGGTCCCTGCCCGCGTAGTCGCGAAGTGACTCGGTCCGGGCGTAGCCCGCCGCCCGCGCCGCCGCCGTGGCGGGGCCGTGGTGCGCCGTTCCGGTCTCGAGCGCCAGCAATGCACCCGGGGCCAGCGCCCTGGCCGAGGCCGCGATAATCACGCCGATGTCCTCAAATCCGCCGTCGCCAGAGACAAGGGCGCCCGCCGGCTCATGGTCCCTGACCTCCGGTGCCGCCGCGGCCAGCTCGGAGGCCGACAGGTACGGCGGGTTGGACACGATGAGGTCATACGCCGCCGCCGGATCCAGGCGCTCGAACCAGCGGGACTCTACTAGGGTCAGCCTTCCCGCCAGGCCCGTCGACTCGGCGTTCAGCGCCGCTAGCGACAGGGCCTGCGCGCTCGAGTCGACCGCCGTCACGAGCGCCTGAGGGTACCTGGCGGCCAGCGCCAGCGCTATCGCGCCGCCGCCCGTTCCGAGGTCGAGGATGCGCGCCGGGGGGAAAGCAAGGCGGGCGCCAATGGTCTCCAGCAGGAGCTCGGTCTCGGGCCTCGGTATCAGGGCACGCCTGTCCGACGCCAGCCTGAGCCCAGAGAATTCCGTGAACCCGAGGACGTATTGCAGGGGCTCCCTGCGGCCCCGCCTGCGGACAAGCTCCCGGATTGCCGCAAGCTCGGCCTCGCCGACCGGCCGCTCGAAGTTCAGATAGAGGCTCATGCGCGCGAGCCCGAGCGCGTGGCCCGTGATCAGCTCCGCATTGAGCCTGGGGGACTCAATCCCCTTCGAGGAGAAGAAATCGGAGGTCTTCTTGACGACCTCGAGTACACTCAGCATGGACGGGCGCTTCTCTGGCGCAATGGGCTGCATCCCGCAACTCAGCCCAGCTCGCCTGAGGGCCTGACGAGTTCGTAGGACCGGCCCTCAAGCGCGGCCAGGCGTTCGTCGTGGTGGGCCTTCTGCAGGGCGTCGATCAGGGGGCCGATTGCGCCCTCCATGACCTGGGGAAGCCCATGGAGCGTGAAGCCAATACGGTGGTCCGTCACCCGGTTCTGGGGGAAATTATAGGTCCTGATCCGCTCGCTGCGGTCGCCGGAGCCAATCTGGCTGCGGCGCTCCGCGGCATACTTCGCCTTCTCCTCGTCCTCCTTCAACTTGAGCAGGCGCGACCGAAGGACCGTGAGGGCGCTCGCCTTGTTCTTGATCTGGGAGCGCTCGTCGGCGCATTGCACGATCAGGCCCGTCGGCTTGTGAAGTATCTGCACCGCGGAGTCGGTCGTGTTGACCCCCTGCCCTCCCGGGCCGCTCGCTCGGCATACCGTGATCTCGAGGTCCTGGGGGTTGATCTGAATGTCGACCTCCTCGGCCTCCGGCAGCACGGCGACCGTCACCGTCGACGTGTGGATGCGCCCGCTCGCCTCGGTCACGGGCACCCGCTGCACCCGGTGCACCCCGCTCTCCCATTTCAGGCGCTTGTACACGTCGGTGCCGACGACGAGGAATCCCACCTCCCTGAGGCCGCCGCGCTCGGTGTAGCTGCTGTTCATGGGCTGCACCTTCCAGCCCTGGGTGTCGGCGTATCTCTGGTAGCACCGCGCCAGTTCGGCCGCGAAGAGCGCCGCCTCCTCGCCCCCGGTCCCGGCCCGGATCTCCATGACCGTGTTTCGGGAATCCGACGCCTCGGGCGGGATCATGGCGAGCAGGACGGCCTCGCGGAGCACGCCCGCACGGCGCTCAAGCTCCGGTATCTCCGCCGTGGCGAGCTCGCGAAGCTCGGCCCCTCCCGAGGCCTCCCTCGCCAGCGCCGCGGCCTCCCGGAGCTCGCGCTCGACCTGGACAAAGGCCCTGTGATCGTCCACCAGCTTTCGCAACTTCTGCTGTTCCCGGGTGACCTCGGCCGCACGGCGCTGATTGGCGTAAAACGTCGGCTCCGCCATCTGCGCATCGAGCTCGTCGAGGCGCCTCTTGAAGGGCGAAATATCGGGAAGGGCGTCCATGTCTGCTATTTGCGAATTGCGCGGGCCGCGACCGGAGGCCTAGCATGCCGCCTCACGCACCGCATGGCCGCGACGCTCTTCACACAGAACATTATCGCCTGCATCTGGGATTTCGACAAGACCTTAATCCCGGAATACATGCAGTCGCCCCTCTTCCGCCGTTACGGTGTGGACGAGGCGACGTTCTGGGCCGAGACGAACGCGCTTGTCGAGAACTACCGCCGGCGCGGGTATACGCTTTCGGGCGAGATCAGCTACCTCAACCACCTGTTAACGTATGTCCTGGCGGGGCGCATGAGCGGGCTCAACAATGTCGTCCTCTCCAAATGCGGGGCCGAGCTGCGCTTCTATCCCGGGCTTCCGGGATTCTTCGAGACGTCCAAGTCGTGGGTCGCGGACAAGCAGGAATACCGCAAGCATGACATACGCCTCGAGCACTACGTGGTCAGCACCGGGCTGGCCCAGATGATCCGCGGGAGCGCGATTGCCGCCCACGTCGACGGCGTGTGGGGCTGCGAGTTCATCGAGAACCCGCTGCAGCCCGGGTTCCTCCAGCAGAAGGAGCTAGAGCTCAGCGCCGACGCCGAGATTGCCCAGATCGGCATGGTGATCGACAACACCACGAAGACCCGGGCGCTCTTTGAGATCAACAAGGGAACCAACCGAAACCCGTCGATCGACGTGAATTCGAGGATCGCAGCGGAGGACAGGAGAATCCCATTCCAGAACATGATCTACATCGCCGACGGCCCGAGCGACGTCCCGAGCTTCTCGGTCGTCAAGGGCAATGGCGGGAATGCCTACGGAGTCTACAACCCGGCAAAGCCCGAGGAATACGCCCAGAATGACCGTCTGCGCCAGGTGGGCAGAATCGACCACTACGGACCCGCCGACTACACGGAGTCGAGCAGCACCACGCAGTGGCTGCGGCTTCAGATCCGCGAGATCTGCGACCGGATCGTGCGGGACAGGGAGGCTGCGGTCGCGCAGAAGACGGCGCGCCCCCCGCGTCACCTGAACCCCGAGCCCGCCGTGGAAGCCCGGAGCGCCCCGCAGGAGCCGGAGCAGTCCAAGTTCCTGTAGCTGGGCGGCCTTAGCGCGCGTCGGCCAGCTCGCTCTTCTCGAGCTCCGCGGCTATGTTCGCTGCCCGGGTGGCGTAATCGACCGCGGAGGCGGGCGGGTATCTGCCGATGACGGCGCCGATGCCGCCGTTCCAGACGAGGGCAATCAGGTATGGCGTGGCCACCAAGCCCCGGCGTTCGATCTCGGCCTTGATCCAGTCGTAATGCTTCACAGCCACCACGTCCGACGATCGGCGGTCAAGAGCACGGCTGAAGGGGGCCTGGGTGTGCATCCTCCACGTCTGCTCGCGGAACTGGTAGGCGCCCAGCTCCCCGCAGCTGCCGGGAGCATCCGAGTCCGTGGGATTCTCGAGCCTGTGGATGGCCTCTAGCGTCGCCCAGCGCTCCGAGGCACGTGCCTGCACGGCAGTGAACAGGCTTAACGAGACGAAGACCGGCGCCATACGTGAAAGAGGCGGCGCACAGAGATCGAGCAGGCGGCTGATTTTGGTCTTTGTCATGCGCGCCGCTGACCCTGCCCCGGGAAGCGGAGTTCTGCAAGTGCCCTGAATAAATATTAAAAAACCGGGAACCTCGGGCACCGTGCTCAATGCACGAGTAAAAAAACGTCGAAAATTAGCAACATAAGGCGTTATTATTCAATGAATTCCTCGATTAGACGGGCGATCAAGGAAGTCCATCCAGTCTGGTGGTTGGCCCCCAATCCCGCCCCTGTGTCGCCATGAAAATATTCGTGGAACCAAACTAGATTGCGCCAATGATTGTCATTAGCAAAGCTTGCATTTGCAGCTAATGCAGGTCGTTTGCCATTTCTATCCGGAATGAATAACGCCACCAGGCGACGGGCGAGTTCCCGCGCGATTTGGTCCAAGTTCATCCTTTTCCCGCTGCCGGTCGGGAATTCCATGGTAAAGCTGTCGCCATAAAACAAGTGATAGCGCTGGAGCGCCTCGATCAGGAGGTAGTTGATCGGGAACCACACCGGACCTCGCCAGTTGGAGTTCCCTCCGAAGAGCCAGGTGCGGGACTCCCCGGGTTCGTAGTCCACCCGGTATGTCTCGCCGCCGATGCCGACCGTGAAAGGCTCCTCGCGGTATCTCCGCGAGATCGAGCGCACGCCGTAGGGTGACAGGAACTCCCCCTCGTCGAACACGTACCTGAGGACGCGCTCCAGGCGGACCTTTGTCGGGATCGCGAGCAGCCGGCGCCCCGAATCCTGGCCATCAAGGGCCATGTACGAGATGTGACCTGCTAGGTCCTTGCGGTTCTCAAGGAACCAGCGCGTGCGCTTGGCAAATCCGGGCAGCTTGTCCAGCCGCGCCTCCTCGATGAATTCGACGGCGAAAAGCGGGATTATTCCGACAATCGACCGGAGCCTCAGCGGCACCGACTTTCCCTCCGAGAGGAGCTCGTCGTAGTAGAAGCCGTCCTCCTCGTGCCAAAGGCCCGTGCCTCCGAGCCTGTTCATGGCGTCCGCTATCGCCACAAAGTGCTCAAAGAATTTGGACGCGATGTCCTCGTAGGCGGGATCCCCCTCCGCGAGCTCGAGCGCGATGGCCAGCATCGTGCTGCAGTAAAACGCCATCCACGCCGTGCCGTCCGCCTGCTCCAGCTGCCCTCCCCCGGGGAGCGGTTTCGAGCGGTCGAAGACACCCACGTTGTCGAGCCCGAGGAAGCCGCCGCTGAAGATGTGGCGGCCGCTCACGTCCTTTCGGTTCACCCACCAGGTGAAGTTGACAAGCAGCTTTTGGAAGACCCGCGCAAGGAAGGCCCGGTCGCGCTGCCCCCGTGGCGCCGTGATCTTGTAGACCCGCCAGCACGCCCAGGCGTGGACGGGAGGGTTCACGTCCGAGAAGTTCCACTCGTAGGCTGGAATCTGCCCGTTGGGGTGCATGTACCACTCGCGCAGGAGGAGGTTGAGCTGCTCCTTGGCGAAAGCCGGGTCTAGCCTCGCCATCGGCACCATGTGGAACGCCAGGTCCCAGGCCGCGAACCACGGATACTCCCATTTGTCCGGCATCGAGATGATGTCGCGCGAGAACACCTGCGGCCAGTCGCTGTTGCGCCCTGTCAGCCGGGCCGCCGGCGGCGGCGGGCTTCCCGAGTCTCCGCTCAGCCAGTCCTCGATGACGTAATGGTAGAACTGCTTCGACCAGAGGAGCCCGGCGTTTGCCTGCCTCGCGACGCGGCGGGCCTCGGGATCGGCCGGGCCCGGGAGCGAGGAATAGAACTCGTCCGCCTCGCGCCGGCGCGCCCCGAAGACCTCCTCAAAAGGGGCGCCGAAGGCGCTTTCCGGATCACACTCGCCCGCCCTAAGCCGAAGCCGGACGCTCGCCTCGCCGCCGGGCGCGAGCTCGAGGATGAAATGAGCGGAGCATTTCGTGCCCTTAAGCGCGGGGTTGACGGCATCGGCGCGACCGCCGACGACGAAGTCGCCAATCGAGTCCTTCACGTAGCGCGAGGCGTTCTCGCTGCCGAAGAGGAGCACCGCGTTGTTCTCGTTCTCGGTGAAGAGGAGCCTAGCCGGGCCGCCGGGGCCTCGCTCGATGTCGAGGAACATCCGCCCGAGAGTGTCGTGGTCGCACTGGACGCGGGAGGCCGAGACGGCGCGGACCCTCGGCTTCAGGCCGCACCCCTCGTGCTTGCATCCCCAGGACCAGGTGTTGCGGTACCAAAGCGTCGGCAAGAGGTGGAGCCGGGCTGCGTCGGGCCCTCGGTTCGCGGCCGTGATCCGAATGCAGATGTCATCGGTGTCAGCCTTGGCATACTCGGCGACGACGTCAAAGTAGCGCCCGTCCTGGAATACGCCGGTGTCGGCAAGCTCGAACTCGGGGTCGTCGCGGGTTCTCCCCCGCGACTCAGCCCTCAGGCGCTCGTAGGGAAATTCGCCCTGCGGGTACTTGTAGAGGGCGCTCATCCACGAGTGGGTGGGCGTCGAGTCCGTGTAGAAATGGCATTCCTTGACGTCCTCCCCGTGGTTTCCCTCGGCGTTCGTCAGGCCGAACAGCCGCTCCTTGAGCACCGGGTCGCGGCCATTCCAGAGCGCCAGGGCGAAGCAGAGCCGGCACTCCCGGTCCGCAATCCCTAGGAGACCGTCCTCGCCCCAGCGGTAGGCTCGCGAGCGCGCGTGCTCGTGGGTGAAATAGCGCCAGCTCTCGCCGTCGGACGAGTAGTCCTCCCTTACCGTGCCCCACTGGCGCTCGGACAGGTAGGGTCCCCAGCGCTTCCAATTCCTTCTGCGGTCCCCGTCCTCCGAAAGGCGGACCTGCTCTGCATTTGGTGTCTTGCTGGGCATCGAAGCGCTTCCACGTTGGCCGGGTGCGGGCCCACACGCAACTCCAGCCCGCCCGTTCGGCGGAGGCCGCTCAAAGGAGGCTGCGAATCGCCTCGACGCCGGCCCGGCTGGCGAGCGCGTAGTCGAAGCGGCCGTCGGACCAGGCGGCCGCGGCCCCGGCTGCCTCGGCGATGAACGTCGGCCCCCTGGCGGCCGCGCTTTCAGGCGGGCCCTCGCGCCGGGCCGCATAGAAATGGAACATCACGCCCTCGCGCTTAAAACACACCTCGACGACATCGCGCCCGCCGAAATTGAGCGTGCGGCACCCGGTGTCCTTCAGCCTGTCGAAGTCGATCTGATCGGCGCCCGGCATCCTCGCCCCCTTGACCTGAAGCGCGGCCACGAGCGCCCCGGCAGGCTCCCCGCTGCTGCCGTGGATTCCGTTCAGCATGTCGCTTATCGCAAATCCGGCCATGGCCGCCGCGCCGGCATCGGGGCGCGAAGGCGCGCGCATCGAGAAGACCGTGATCGCAAGCGCGGCAGCAGCGGCAAGGCCTGCGATCCAACCCCAGCTCTGCCGGACGCCTCTCTGGGAATCGCTCACCCTCGCGCCCGCAAGGACGGCCTCACGCAGCCCCTCGGGCGGGGAGACCTGCCTCAGCTTGGACGCCACCGCCGAGTCGTGGGCGCGCGACCTCGCGAACCACTCCTTCAACATGGGATCGTCGCCCGCCATCCGGAGGGCATCGCCAAACGCGGGGTCACCGGAATCGCTTCCGTTGGGACGGAAGGCGCACAGAATGAACTTGGCCTCTTCGATCGTCATGTCGCGCGAGCTCCTTTGGAGTTGGGGAATTGCAGGACCTTGGAGCCCGCCGGCTCGCACCGCTCTAGCGCCGTCCGAAGCTGGGACTTGCCCCGGGACAGGCGCGACATGACCGTTCCGATCGGCACGTCGAGAGCCTCGGCTATCTCCTGATAGGACATGTCCTCCAGGTAGAAGAGCGTCAGGGGGGCCCGGAATGTCTCGTCGACCGTTTGCAGCGCGGCCATTACCGCGGCCGCGTCGATCCTTGCCACCCGGTCCACGTCCTCGGCCGCCGGCTCCTTCTCGCCGGGAGGGAGATCCTCGATGGACGAGGACCTGGAATCCCGGCGGCGCCCGCGAAGGAACTCCCGGTAGAGCGTCGTGAAGAGCCAGGATTTCGCCTTGGAGATTTCGCGCAGGCCGTGGCCCTTTGTGGCCCAGATGAAGAAGGTTTGCTGCACCAGGTCGCCCGCATCCGACCCATTTCGGGCAAGGCTAAGGGCAAAGCGGTAGAGGGGCGCATAGTGCGCGTCCACCAGCTCTGCAAATGCCTGGTTGTTCATGGGTGTATTAGATTCCGAGGCCTGAGGCCGGTGTTTTATTCCAATTCTCCCTGAAGATTGAAAGCATCGACTGTGGATCCCGTGCTCGCACTCCTATTGCACCTCCCCCCGAACCTGGCCGCGGCGGCCGCCCGCGACGCCGTCGTTCTCAGGATCGAGGCGAATCCGGCGGTTGATCCGGAGCCGGGGCTGCTCCCGGCACTCGCCCTTCTCCAGGGCTGGTGCGCCACCCCGAGGCCGCCGCCATTCATCCAGCTCACGCGCCGGCAGCTGAGCGAGCTGGCGGCCGCGACGTCCGGCTTGCCCGTATTCGTGGACGGGGGAAAGACCGTAAGCTGGAGCCACGGCGCGCTGACCAAGGAACCGGATGGCCAGCCGGCCCAGGTGGCGCCATCAGATCCAAGGCCGGTCCCAAGGCGGGCGCAGGCGGCGCCCCTCGAGCCCCTCGTTGTCGATGGGTCGGAGCATTACCTGGCGATCACGCTGCCTTCACGGGAGGACACCCGCTACCGGGGGGCGCTTGACCTCCTAAAGGGCGCTGGATTCACCCTGGAGCCGTCCAACCGGAAATGGTGGCTGCGCGACCGCCACAAGACCCTGACGTTCCTGGCCACGCACGGCGAGCGCCTGCGCGGGGCCCTGGGCGCCGAGTTCACGCGGAACTTCTCGGAAAGGACGGCCCACCTCTCGGCGGCGGAGGTCGTCTGCGAGGCAGCCCCCAGCGGGGACGGATGGGAGGTCGCCTTAGGGCTGCGCGCCGGCCAGGCAAGCGAGGCTGCCGTGCGCGACGCGGTCGGGGCGGGCCGCAGCTACGTCGAGGCCGGCGACAAGGTGATCCTCATCGATCCCGAGCGGGTCCGCCTCCTGGCGCGGGCTCAGCGCGCCCTCGCCGACGGGGCCCCGGGATCGCCCTGCGCGCGGCGGGTCGAGCGGATCGGCGCCGCCCGGGCTGCCGAGGTCGAGGAGCTGCTTGAAACCCTCTCGCCCGGCTTTCGGCCGCCCGAGGAGTGGCGGGTGCGGACCCGCGCGCTTCGTGACCTCTCTCGCCTCGAGCCCGCTCCCCTCCCGCCGCGCTTCGACGCCGTCCTGAGGCCCTACCAGCGCCTCGGTGCGGCCTGGCTCTGGCACCTCCACCGCGCCGGCCTCGGCGGCATCCTTGCCGATGAGATGGGTCTCGGAAAGACCCTGCAGGCGCTTGCGCTCATTTGCGCCGTGCAGTCGAGCGGCGGAAAATCCCTCATCGTCTGCCCGGCGTCGCTTGTCGAGAACTGGCGGCGCGAGGCCACCCGGTTCGCCCCCCACCTGGAGGTCTTCGTCCACCGCGGGAGCCAACGGCTGGAATCGGCCGGCGATCTGCCCCCATGGGACGTCGTCATTACCTCCTATGGAACCCTCGCCCGCGACCGCGACCTGTTCGCTCCAGCCGAGTTCGCGTGCGTTGTGGCCGACGAGGCGCAGCACGTGAAGAACCGAAGGTCGCAAAACGCCCAGGCGCTTCGCTCGCTCAGGTCGAGTGGCAGGTTCCTGCTCACGGGCACCCCCGTCGAGAACTCGCTCGACGACCTGCGCTCGCTCTTTGAGTTCATCCTTCCGGGCTATCTTGAGCGCGTGCCGCAGGGGGCGCGCACTGAGGAGCGTGCATGGTTCGACGAGCGCCTGAGGGCCAAGACCGCCCATTACATCCTGAGGCGCACGAAGCTCGCTGTTGCCCCGGAGTTGCCGGCAAGAATAGAGCAGGTCGTGTGGTGCGAGCTCGAACCCGAGCAGGCAGCCCTGTATCGGTCGTACCAGGAGCGGTCTGAGCGGGAGCTGTTCGATCTTGAGGCCTCCGGCGCCGGGGAGGCGCGCCTGCGGCTCGCAGCGCTCACCGAGCTGCTGAGGCTCCGGCAGATCTGCTGCGACCCGCGGCTGGTCGCGCCGGAACCCCAAGGCGAGGCCGCAGGCGCCGAGCGTTTGCCCTTCGGGGGTTCGGCGAAGCTCGAGTCCTTCCGGGAGATCCTTGAGGAGGCGACCGACGACGGTCATCGGCTCCTCGTCTTCTCCCAGTTCACGTCCCTCCTCGCCCTCTTGAGGGAGGAGCTCCGCTCGCTTGGCCTCCCCCATTGCTACCTCGACGGATCCATGACAGCCGCCGCGCGTCAGGCCGAGATCGACCGCTTCCAGTCGGAGGCACAGGTGCCCGTTTTCCTTTTGTCGCTGAAGGCGGGGGGCACGGGGTTGAATCTGACAGGGGCCGACACGGTCGTCCACTTCGACCCCTGGTGGAACCCGGCAGCCGAGGCGCAGGCGACGGACCGCGCTCACCGCATCGGGCAAGCTCGCGTCGTGACCAGCTATAAGCTCGTCTGCGCTGGAACGGTCGAGGAGAAGGTGCTGGCCCTCCAAGACGAAAAGCGGGCGCTCTTGGCGGGGGTGTTCGAGGCCAGCGACGCCGTCGCGCAGAAGATCTCCCTCGCGGACCTCAGATCACTGCTGAACGCTTCCTGACGGCCAAACCGGCGGCCCTGCGTTTCCCGGAAAGGAGCACGGCCGCGGCCACTCCCCCCGCCATCAGTGCCCATGTCGATGGCTCGGGCACCGGGGTGAAGTTCAGGTAGATATCAGTGGCGCTGGACGACAGCGAGAAGCTGCCCCCGCCAAGGCCGTTCGCAAACGACGCCGGGTTTATCGCAAAATCCGATGCGCTGAACCCCGATACGGAGGTGGCCGCCGCAAGGGTCCACTGGTAGCTCTGGGTCATGCTGAACGCCGCGGCTCCGGGAAGGCCCGTTCCCGGGTTGATCGACTCTAGGTTCAGTGCGAACGGCGTGCCAGGTGTGGCGCTGATCGTCAGGGCACCGCCGACCGTGATGGTGTCGTAGCCCACTCCCGGCGTCCCTGATGCGTTCTCCACGTCAAATGTCGTGCTTCCGCCCGGGCCAAGCGTCAGGGAACCGTTGAACGCGAGCGCGCCGACGTAGCTGTTGGCGCTCGCGCTGCCGGGCGAGACAGCCATTCCAGTTGCGATCGTCACGCCGCCCGATGCCGGAGTGAATGTTCCATATCCGGAAAGCGTGCTCCCTGAGCCGTTTGTCAGCGAAGGGGCCGAGAAAGTGCCTCCCCCAAGCTGGATTGTGCCGTTGTTAGCGACGGCATTGGTCGCCGTGAAATTCCGCCCACCGAGGACCTCGAGCGTGCCGTCGTTCGTCACGAGCGTCTGATCAAGCGTGTCGCTCGAGGGGCCCGAACGGATATTCGATCCAATGCCGCCAAGCACGATCGTCGTGCCTGCTGCATTCGTGGCAATTGTGTTTGCGCTGTTCGGGAAATAGATCGTCCCGCCGCCCTGGGCAATCCAAGTTCCGCCGGTCAGGGTGTTGCCTGAGAAATTCGTCACTTGGGATGAGGTGCTGGCGACAAAGATGTTGCCGGCTCCGTTCATCTCAATTGTGCCGCTGTTTGTCACGGTGTCGCCGGGGTAATTGCCCAGGGAGAGTGAGCTGGCAGAGCTTATGATCGTCCCTGAATTGTTGACCACGAAGCCCGTCGTGTAATTGCCGCCGAAGGTCCCTCCGGCCAGGTCAATGACGCCCAGATTCGACAGTGTCAGGCCGTTTGCCTGCGCGTAAAGATACAGGGCGCCCGAGTCCGACCAGGTGAGGCCCGGGCCGATCGTCAGGGCCGCGG
>CAZNNO010000007.1:0-58590 GCA_964574435.1 uncultured Opitutaceae bacterium | reverse complement strand
GCCGCCGTTGCCGCTGAACGTCAGCGCCCCGTTTGTTCCGCTCACGCTGCCCCCGACGATTGTCCCGCCGGCCAAAGTGAAGATGCCGCCCAGGTTGGGCGCCGCAAGCGGTGCGCCCGAGTTGTCCAGCGTTCCTGTGATGTTTATCGTGCCGCCGGTTCCGTTGATGTTTATTCCGCCGCCGGATAGCGACGCTGAGCTGAATGTGCCCCCGAGGTCGATCGTGCCGCCGGCCGCCGCAATGATGCTGCCGGAATTCGTCCACGTCGTGGTTCCGTAGGCAAGCGTGAGGGTGCTCGCCGATCCGGACGCCTCAATGGTGCCGTTGTTCGTGACTGTGCCGTTGGTATTATAGCCGACATAGACGTTCCCCCCATTTGCCTCGATCGTGCCGCCCGCATTGTTCACTACCGTGTCAGACCCTCCGTTGCCCACGATCAGCTGGCCGCCGGTCGCGTTCACCAACCCCGAGTTTGTGAAGGTGAATCCGGCGTAGCTGGCGCCGTAGATGTTGTTGCTGCCGGATGTGTTGGTAAAGGTTCCGTTGTTCACGAATCCCAGGTTGGGCGCCTGTGCATAGACCGTGGCATTGCCGGTCCACGTCGCCCCCGGAGCGATCGTGAGGGCCGTATTTGCCACGCCGAGGAATACGTAGCCGTCCACAATGGTCGTCGTTCCGCCCGTGAACAGTGTGTTGTTCTCCGCGCCGAATGTGCCTCCGCTCGGAACGGTGAAATTACCGTTCATCACCACGCCGTTCAGCATGCTGCCGCCGGAGGTTCCGAAGGTGATGGCGCCCGTATCCACGGTGCCTCCGGTGATTGTGCCTCCATCCAGCGTGTAGCTGCCCCAGGATGGGGCGACGAGGGGCCCGATCGAGTTGTCCAGCGCCCCGGTGATGTTCACCGTTCCGCCGGTGCCGTTTATGGTGCCGCTCGTCAGGTTCGCAGTCGTGAAGCTCCCGCCGAGGTTCACCGTTCCGCCGGCTGTGGCTATGATGTTGCCGGAATTCGTCCACGTCGTGGCGCCGGAGCCCAGCGTGAGCGAGCTCGTCCCCCCGGTCGCCATCAATGTTCCGTTGTTGGTGACCGAGCCGTTGCTGTTATAGCCGACATAGACGTTGCCCCCATTGGCTTCGATCGTGCCGCCCGCATTGTTCACCACCGTGTCAGACCCTCCGTTGCCCACGATCAGCTGGCCCCCGGTCGCGCTCACCAACCCCGAGTTTGTGAAGGTGAACCCGGCGTTGTCGGCGCCGTAGATGTTGTTGCTTCCCGAAGTATTCGTCAGGGTTCCGTTGTTCACGAAGCCCAGGCCGGTGGCCTGGGCATAAACCGTAAAATTGCCGTTCCAAGTCGACCCCGAGGCAATCGTAAGGGCGGTGCCCGTCCCGCTCAGGGGCACGTAGTTGTTCGGCAGCGCCGTCGTCCCACCCGTGAACAGTGTGCCGTTTTCTGCGGAGAACGTCGTGCCGCTCGACAGCGAAAAATTGCCTTCCATCGCTACCCCGTTCAGCAGCCCGCCGCCGGTGCTGAAGAGAAGCGCCGGCGTCCCGCCGGTATTGTCGACCGCCCCCCCGGATATGGTTCCCCCGGATAGCGTGAACGATCCCGATGCCGGCGGCTCCAGAGTGGCTGCGCCGTTATTGAGATGACCGCCGATGTTGAGCGTGCTGCCGCCCGCTATGTTTATTGTGCCGCCCAGGTCCGCCGTCGTGAAGTAACCATCTAGGTTGATGGTGCTGTTGCCGGTCGCCGTGAGCGCACCCGAATTATCTATCGCCCAGGTCGCTCCGCCTGAGGAGCCACCGTTAAGGTTCAGAGTGGCGCCGCCGCTCACGGATATAGTGCTCAGATTCGTGACCGAGTCCCCCACGTTGTTGCCAAGAAACATGGTCCCGGCCGTAACGCTCACCGAACCCGAGTTCGTGAACGACAGACCGTTGCCAACCCCACCGTTGCTGTAGATGTAGGTCGTGCCCCCGGTCGACTGTATGGTCGCTGCATTCGTCAGCGTATGCCCGCCCGAGCTGCCGGTGTAGTAGAGGCCGGCGCCATTGTTCATCTGCAGCACGCCAGCCGACAGGGACGACGCGCCCCCACCCGTGTTCAGCTCCAGGTATTGGCCTGCCACGACCAGGGTCGCATTCGCGGAATCGAGATCAAGGGTGCCGGCCTCCCCGGTCGTCGAGTTGAGCGTGACGGTATATCCGGATCCCACCGCAGCTATTGTGGCGGGCTGGCCGAACACCGGCACGCCGTTCGACCAGTCGCCACCTGTCGTCCAGTTCCCACTAACCGCGCTGGTCCAGGTTGTCTGTCCGCTGGCAGAAGCCGATAGCAAGACTGCGGCCGCACATAATGTACCTATTAACTGAATACGTGGCAAACGCATGCTGGCTGGAGCGGCGACAGGAATCGTCGACCGGGAGCAAACTGCGATACGCCTGCTAAAGCAAGCTGTTTGCATGACCATTGCGACGATTCACCGTCATTCACATGATTAGGAATCATCGAGGAATGCCAGCGCCGAAAAGCTTTGAAACGGGATCGATTGCAGGGCCATGACCCTGGAATAGGCGGCCGACCTTATCTCGCAAACCAAAGAATTAAAACGACTTGCCTATGACAAGGCTCCAGTTGGCGGACGGCTCAACGGGGTTTGCCAGCGGGAAAGGGAGCCTGGGGCCGCGTTCCATACGCACGCAGACCGGAAGGCTGGCACTGTCGGGCGCCATCCTATCGTGGAATGAACGACAGGGACGGCCCCTCCCGGCGAGCCATGATAACGCACCCTAGGTCCGCCCGGCCGGTCCTGGCGTTGCGCTCCTTCGGTTGCGCGCGGTGAAGGCTGCAACGACCGCTCCCGTCGCGATCAGGGCCCAGGTCGACGGCTCAGGCACCGGAGTGAAATTCAGGTAGATATCGGTGGCGGTAGAGGAAAGCGTAAAGTCTCCCGACCCGAGGCTGTTTGAGAACGCGGAGGTGTTGATCGCGAAGTCGGAGGCATTGAAGCCTGATATCGACGAGGCCGAAAGGAGCGTCCATTGGTAGGTTCCGGCCGAGCTGAAGTTCGCCAGGCCGGGGAGGCCCGTGCCGGGGTTTATCGACTCGAGCGAGATAGTGAACGGACTGACTGGCGTCGCGCTCACGGTGAGCGTTCCGGCGACGCTGACCGTGTCGTTGTCAACTCCTGCGACCGGCGACACGCTGTTCATAATGTCGAAGGTGTAGGCGCCGCCCGCGCCGAAGCTCCCGCTCCCGCCAAGCGAAATTGTGTTCACGTACTGGTTAGCCGCGGTGCTTCCCGGCGATATCAGCACCCCCGAGCCGATCGCCACGCCCCCCGTGGGATTCAGGGTCCCGAATCCCGAGAGCGTGCTGCCCGCGCCGTTTGTCAGTGAGGCGGCTGTCACGGTCCCGCCGCCAAGCTGGAGGATTCCGTTGTTTGTCAGGCCTGCGCTGGTTGACGCAAAGCTCCGGCCGCCTAGCACCTCAAGGGTACCATTGTTCGTCGTGAGTGTCTGCTCGAGGGTATGATTGGATGGTCCCGAAGTGATGGTCGAGCCCGCCCCGCTGAGCTCGATAGTCGTCGCCACGCCGTTGGTCACCAATGAGTTGGTCGCGCTCGTGAACGTCAGCGCGCTTGTGCCCGACGCTATCCAGGTGCCCCCGGTCAGCGTGTTCGAGGAGAAATTGGCGACTGATGCCCCGGAAACTCCCAAGGTTATGTTTCCGCCGCTGGCCTCGACGGTCCCACCGGGTGCATCGGTGAGGACATCGGTTCCGGCGTCGGCGATGGTGAGCGTGCCGCCCGTGGCCTCGATCAGCCCGTTGTTTGTAATGCCAAACCCGCTCAATCCAGCCCCGTAGATGTAGTTTGTGGCGCTCGTGTTCTTGATTGTCCCGTTATTCACCAGGCTGGCATTGGCGACGGCGGCATAGATGCTGAGATTTCCCGCCCAGGTTTCGTCCGAGGCTATCGTAAGACCTGGGGCGCCCGCGCCAACGCGGACGATGTTGTTCGCATAGGTCGTCGTCCCCGTTTGGAAGAGCGTGCCGCTGGACGCCGTGAATGTCGCACCGGCGGGCGCACTGAAGTTGCCAGTCATTGTCACTCCGCTCAGGGTGCCACCGTTGCCGAAAGTGATTGCCCCGCTGTCGACCGCCCCCCCGGTGATCGTCCCGCCGCTCACCAGCGTATAGGCGCCCCCGCCATTCGGGGGGGCGAGCGGGCCCGAGGCGTTGTTCAGGTTGCCCGCGATGTTGATAGAGCCCCCGTTCACGATTATCGTACCGCCCAGGTCGGCGGTCGTGTAGCTTCCCTCCAGGTTGAGGACTCCCCCTGCAGTGGCCTCAAGGGTCCCCAGATTCACGATCGAGGAAGCGCCGCCGCCATTCAGGGTGAGCGTGCCCCCGGTTGCCTCGATCAATCCTCCCACGTTGTTGGTGACCGTGTCAGTCCCGCCGGAGCCAAGGGTCAACGACGCGGCTGAGGCATTGATCGTGCCCGCATTCGTCAATGAAAAGCCGGTGTTTCCCGTCCCATAGATATAGTTTGTGCCGCTCGTGTTGGTGATAGTTCCGCTGTTCACCACGCTAGCATTGGCTACCGCACCGTAGATGCTCGTGTTTCCCGTCCAAATCTCGTCCGGGGCTATCGTGAGGCCGGGGGCGCCCACGCCAACGCGCACGATGTTGCTCGCAAAGGTCGTCGTCCCGGTCTCGAACAGAGTGTCATTGGTGGCCGTGAAGGTCGCACCACTGGGCGCGCTGAAGTTGCCGGTCATCGTCACTCCGCTCAGCGTGCCACCGTTGCCGAAAGTGATTGCCCCGCTGTCGACCGTCCCCCCGGTGATCGTCCCGCCGCTCACCAGCGTATACGCGCCCCCGCCATTCGGGGGGGCGAGCGGGCCCGAGGCGTTGTTCAGGTTGCCCGCGATGTTGATCGAGCCCCCGTTCACGATGATGGTCCCGCCCAGGTCGGCAGTCGTGAAGTTTCCCTCCAGGTTTAGATTGCCGCCGGCGGTCGACTCAAGGGTTCCCATATTGTCAAACGAGGATGCGCCGCCGCCATCCAGGTTAAGCGTGCCGCCGGCCGCCTCGATCAATCCTCCCACGCTGTTGGTCACCGTGTCGGTCGCGCCGGAGCCTAGGGTTAGCGACCCGCCCGTGGCGCTCACCACCGCGCCGCTTGCGTTTGTGAAGACGAAGCCCAGGTTACCCGTCCCGTAGATATAGTTTGTGCTGCTCGTGTTGGTGATCGTCCCGTTGTTCACGACACTCTGGCCGGCGCCCGTCGCG
This sequence comes from uncultured Opitutaceae bacterium, assembly GCA_964574435.1. Taxonomy (GTDB): domain Bacteria; phylum Verrucomicrobiota; class Verrucomicrobiia; order Opitutales; family Opitutaceae; genus Palsa-1447. The sequence goes on along the minus strand of CAZNNO010000007.1, from coordinate 53,287 downwards.
TAGATGCTGACGTTGCCGGTCCAGATCCCATCCGAGGCGATCGTGAGCGCGGGGCTTCCGGCCCCGACACGGACGATGTTATTCGCAAAGGTCGTCGTCCCCGTCTCGAACAGGGTCCCGTTGGTGGCCGTGAAGGTCGCCCCGCTCGGGGCGCTGAAGCTTCCTGTCAGCGTCACGGCGTCAAGGGTGCCCCCGTTGCCGAAGGTTAGCGCGCCTCCGGTGACCGTTCCCCCGGTGATCGTCCCGCCGTTTGCCAGGGTGAATATGCCGCCGCCGTCGGGCGCGTTGAGGGTCGCAAGGGCGTTGTTCAGGCTCCCCGTGATGGCGAGCGTGCCCCCGGTACCCGTCATCGTCCCGCTCGTCAGGTTGCTCGTCGAAAACTGGCCCCCCAGGTCCACGGTGCCGCCGCCCGCCGCGACGATCGAGCCACCCGGGTTGGTCCACGTCGTCGTGCCCGAACCCAGCGTCAGGACGCTCGACGCCCCCGTCGCCTCCAGCGTCCCGGTGTTTGCAACCGTCCCGCTCGTGAGGCCAACGGACAAACTCGCACCGCCGGAGGCCTCCATCAGGCCCGCGTTCACCACGGAATCGGTGGCGTTGTCACCCACCGTTAGCGACCCGCCCGTGGCGCTCACCACCGCGCCGCTTGCGTTCATGAAGACAAAGCCGGCGTTATTCGCCCCGTAGATATAGTTCGTGCTGCTCGTGTTGGCGATCGTCCCGTCGTTCACCACGCTCTGGCCGGCGCCCGTCGCGTAGATGCTCATGTCGCCGGTCCAGATCCCATCCGAGGCGATCGTGAGCGCAGGGCTTCCGGCCCCCACGCGGACGATGTTGTTCGCGAAGGTCGTCGTCCCCGTCTCGAACAGTGTCCCGTTGTCGGCCGTGAAGGTCGCCCCGATCGGGGCGCTGAAGTTTCCCGTCAGCGTCACGGCGTCAAGGGTGCCCCCGTTGCCGAAGGTGAGCGCGCCGCCGGTGACCGTTCCCCCGGTGATTATCCCGCCGCTTGCCAGGGTGAAAATGCCGCCGCCGTTGGGCGCGTTGAGGGTTGCAAGGGCGTTGTTCAGGCTCCCCGTGATGGCGAGCGTGCCCCCGGTACCCGTCATCGTCCCGCTCGTCAGGTTGCTCGTCGAAAACTGGCCCCCCAGGTCCACGGTGCCGCCGCCCGCCGCGACGATCGAGCCACCCGGGTTGGTCCACGTCGTCGTGCCCGAACCCAGCGTCAGGACGCTTGACGCCCCCGTAGCTTCCAGCGTCCCGGTGTTTGCAACCGACCCGCTCGTGAGGCCAACGGACAAACTCGCACCGCCGGAGGCCTCCATCAGGCCTGCGTTCACCACGGAATCAGTGGCGCCGTCGCCAACCGTAAGCGACCCGCCCGTGGCGCTCACCATCGCGCCGCTTGCGTTCGTGAAGACAAAGCCGGCGTTATTCGCCCCGTAGATAAAGTTCGTGCTGCCCGTGTTGGTGATCGCTCCGTCGTTCGTCACGCTTTGGCCGGCGCCCGTCGCGTAGATGCTCACTTCGCCGGTCCAGACCTCATTCGTGGCTATCTCGAGCCCGGGACTGCCCGGCCCGACATGGAGGTTGTTGTTCGCAAAGGTCGTCGTTCCCGCCTGGAAGATTGTTCCGTCGTCGGCCGTAAAGGTCGCGCCGCTCAGGGCGCTGAAACTGCCATTCATCGTCACCCCATCGAGCGTGCCGCCATTGGAGAAGGCCAAGGCCCCGGCATTGACAACGCCCTGCGTGATTGTCCCGCCGCTTGCCAGGGTGAAGATGCCGCCGCCGTTGGGCGCGTTGAGGGCTGCCAAGGAGTTGTTCAGGCTTCCGGTGATGTTGAGCGTGCCCCCGGTCCCGTTTATCGTTCCCCCCGTGAGCGTCGCCGTCGCGAATGTGCCGCCCAGGTTGACCGTGCCCCCGTTTATCGCCTGGATGAGCCCGCTCGCATTCGACCAGGTCGAGCCTGACGAGCCGAGATTAAGCGTGCTCGTCGCTCCGTTTGCCGTGAGCGTGCCCAAGTTTGTTACGAAGTCGCCAGCGCTGTCGCCCAGGTACAGCGTCCCGCCGGTCACGTTCACACTCGCGCCGGGAAGGTTCGTGAACGCCAACCCGGAGCCGATTCCGTAGATGTAGTTGGTGCCCGCGACCGCGTTGATGTTGGCGCTGTTAACGATCGAGTAAGCGCCGCTTGAACTCTCCGCAATGATCTCCGCGCTGCTGAGCTGAAGCGTCCCCGCGTTGATCTCGGACGCCGAGCCTGCCGGGACGTTGACTGCAAGATTGGCATTCGTGACCTGGAGGGTTGCGCCCGTATCGTCCAGGTCGAAGCTGTTGATCGTCTCGCTGGTGGTGAGCGTCACAACATACGTGCCCGCTAGCTGGAATGCGGCCTCCTGGGATGTGTTGGTCGGGGCCACGCCCCCAAGCCAGTTCGCGGAGGTAGTCCATGCGCCGCCCGCCGCGTTGTTCCATTGAATGAGAGTCTGCCCGCTGGCGGTTGCGACAAGCGCGGCGACAGCAAGGCAAAGCGCACCTATGATTTGAGTTCGTGGCGATCGCATGCGGTCGGAAGCGGCGGAATATAGCGAGGGTGCGGAGCTAACCGCGGTGACCCAGTTAAGGCGAGCCATTTGCAGTAGGTAAATAACTTTCCCCTTCCCGACAATGACTTGGATGATCGATGCCGGCAGAAACCGCTTACCTTACGGGTGTTGCAGTCATTTGGATGCCGAAAATAAGGGCCTTGCATCAAAAATCATTCGGGAAGTGACGGCTCCGTGAACCATTTCGCGGTGCAGAGTATGGCGGCGAGGATGAGGTAGCCGAGTGCGAATGCGGCGGCTGGAAACAGGGTCCCGGAACCCATGGTATTCGTCAACCGGTCGAGAAGCGGGAGGGAGCTGATCGTATCGGCTCCGGCGAACCTCCACGAATGCATGAGTCCGACGAGGCTCAATCCGGCGGCCGCGAGCATCCATCCCGCAGCCACATAGAGTCGCCTCTCTATGATGAAAACCGTGGCCGCCGACAGGACGAGCGCCGCGAAGAAGGCTCCCTGCTCGAGCGCAAACCCGCCGTCAATGAAGGTCCCTGCGGAATGGAATCTCTCGATCAGGGTCGGCGAGAACTCCGCCCCCGTCCCCGCGATGCGGATCCCGTTCTTTATGCTGAAGGTCACCCATGAGATCAGGACCGGAACGATTCCCATGATGACGGCCGGCCAATGGCGCTGGGGCGTAACCTCGAAAGCCTGGGTGGTGATGATGAGGCCGACCCACACGATGATTGCGATTCCCGCCTCGGCAGGAACGGCCCAGCCGATCGCGGCGATCGACCCGGTGAAGCAGACCGCGGTCATGAACACGGCGTTAAGCGTTGAGTAGCCGGCGCGCGCGCCCATCCGCTTCCACGCCGGGTGCCCGATGTAGATGGAGGTCGGGAAAGGTGAGCCGAAGCATGCCGCCGCAAAGGTGCACAGGCCGTTAGCGGCAAGCGAGGTGCGCATCGAGAACGAGTCGCCCGCTGCGGCCGCGGATTCTACGCACTGCATCGAAGCGAGCAGGTTCAAGAGGCCCATCGGCACGATGATCGGAAGGTACGGCAGAAATAGGCCCCCGGCGATCCCTCGCAGGAGGTCGCCGCCCACGAATCCGGGCGCGTGCGCGCCAACAGTCCCCGCTGGGACGTGCGCTCCGGGTGCGAGCCCCGTCGACCACGCGAGCGCGGTTCCCACGGTTAGTATGACGAACGCCGGGGGAATCCCACCGCGGGGCCTCAGGCCGCTGAAGAAGAACAGGAGCGTCAGGCCGAGCGTGACGATTCCGACAACGGGATGGGCATAGAGGTCGAAGAAAAAGTTGAGAGTCAGGTAGGCGATGCCCGCGCCCGACAGCGACGCCAGCAGAGCTGCCCGCGGGGTCAGCCGTCGCAGGCCGTCGGCGACAAAGGCGCCAAGGAACTCAATTGTCCCCGAGCCCAGGCACGCAACGAGGCCCGCCTGCCACGCCGCCATGTCCGGATCCGCCGCCCCGCGCGCGAGCGCGACCTGGCGCGCCGGCAGCATCACGAGGAAGCAGTAGGTCACCATTGTCGGGGTGTTGAGCCCGAACGGGATCGCGCAGACGTCCGTCCGGCTCTCGCGCCTGGCCAGGCGGTGGGCCTGCCAGGCATAGAAGACGTTGCCGACGACGTACGAGACCGCGATCCCGGGGAGGATGCGGCCATAGACCATGGACGGAGCCATGCCCACAACACCGACGCAGAGCGCCGGTATCAGGAGCAGCTGCACCAGGTTGTCTATCGCGATGGCGAAGAAGCCGTCCACGTCGCCCCGGACGAAGAGCTTCATCGGTGGGACCCCGCGATTTCCCGTACGAGCGACACCGTGAAGAGCGCCGCCTGGCGCGAGGCAAACGGGGAGAGCTTCCGATAGTCGTTGTCGGGCGAATTCTGCGTCAGGTTGCTGCCGCTGCGGATGCAGAGGAACGGTATGCCCAGGTACCAGCAGACCTGGGCAACGGATCCGCTCTCCATCTCCATCAGGTCGGGCGCAAGCTGCCTCCTGATGTCGGCGATCCGCTCGTCGGTAATCCCGAACTGGTCGCCCGACGTGATCCGGCCGAGCCTGACATGCGGCACATAGGAGGGCCTGTGCTGGACCGCGGTCTCCGGCACGTGGCGCCTCATGGCGCGCCGCGCCGCCGCGAGCAGGCCGCGGGCCCCGGGATAGACGATGGGCATCGAATCCCGAAGAGGCCCCTCCGCGCCGAAATACTCCATCACGTAATCCGCGCCGAGCGATCCGAAGTCGTGGTTGCAGGTGACCTCGCCGACGATCACGTCCCCGTTGCGGACCTCCGGGTTTATGCGCGACGCCGTCCCCGTCATTAGGAGTTCTCGCGGCCGGAAATGACGGGCGAAGAGCATCGTGATCATCGAGGCGCAGGTTTTCCCGATCCCGGTGGCGGCGACGACCACCCGGCGCCCGGCAATGCGGCCTTCCGTGAAGGGGAACGGCCCCAGCCTTCCGCGCCGGCGCCCAGCGAGCGCGTCCTCCACCAGTTCGGTCTCCTGGGGAAGCGCACCAAGCACTAGCGTCAGGTTTCGGGACCCCGCTGCGGGCCTCCTCGCCTTTGCGCCCGGGATTCCCGGGATGATGACTGGTGGTGGGCTCCTCAATTTGGAATCAGTTGCCATTTCAATCGTTTCGGCCGAGACAACCCAAGCAGGAAACGAACCATTGGCACATCCTCTGCTGACGGCCCCTGATGAAGAACAGGCTTAATCTCACCATCGTCCTCGCCCTTGCGACGGCCACGGCGGCATTCGCGTCGGAAACCCGCAGGAAGGTGATAATCGACCAGGACGCCTTCGGCCCGGGCGGCAGCAACCTCCAGGCGATCCTTATGCTGGTCCAGGCCCCCGACGTCGAGGTGCTCGGGGTCACGATCGAGAGCGGAGACGGTTGGCAGAAGGAGAATGTCGCTCACACGCTCAGGATGCTCGAGCTGATTGGCCGCCCGGACATACCGGTCGTTGCGGGTGCAACCTACCCCCTCGTGAATTCCGAGGAGGAAACCAGGCGCTGGGAGAAACTCTACGGGAGGCTGGCCTACAAGGGCGCGTGGATGGACGTATGGCCGGACTATAACACGGTGAACAGGCCTCATTACCACGCAGCTGACGTCGTCCCTCGGCTTGAGGAGGGCGAGCCGACGACCAAGCCGTATGACGGGACTGCGGCTGCCTTTCTGATCGGGAAGCTGCGCGAGTTCCCGGGGCAGGTCACGATCCTCGCGCTGGGCCCCTTCACTAACCTCGCGCTCGCCTCCCGCCTCGACGACGGATTCGCGGCACAGGCCAAGGAGCTCGTGATCATGGGGGGCAGCTTCAATCCCGACGCGTCCAAGGTCGACGAGTTCTCGATGCAGTTCATCCACAACCCGCGAGTCGAGTTCAACTGCCGCTGGGACCCCGAGGCAGCGAAGATGATGCTTCACGCGGGCTGGAAGAGGATCACCGTGATACCGACGGACGCCACGGTTGGGACCAAGTTCACACAGGCGGTGCTTGGCCGGGCGACGGAGGGCTCGGACTCTCCCGCGGCAAGGTACGTGGCCAGGTTCGCCCAGCTGGGCTTCCCGATGTGGGATGAGGTCGCATCGGCGGTCTTCCTCGACCCGACGATCGTGGCGCGCGCCCAGCCGCTCGCGATGGACGTCGATATCGGCCACGGGGCGGGCTACGGATCGACGCTGAGCTGGCCCGCGGGGGGCGGTCCGGGGCTGGGCGAACCCGACGTCACCGTGGTCCGCTCGGTGGACATCCCGCGCCTTGAGGCCCTGTTCGTCGAGGTCGTGCGCAGGCCGCCCCAGCGGCCCTGACCCCCGCTTGGCGCCTTAGCTCCTCGTCAGGCGCCTGTACTTGATCCTGTGCGGCTGGTCGGCGTCCTTGCCCCGGCGGCGCCGGAAGTCGTCGATGTAGCTGGAATAATTCCCGGCGAACCAGAAGGCGGTGCTGTCGCCCTCGAATGCCAGGATATGGGTGGCCACGCGGTCGAGGAACCACCGGTCGTGGGACACGACGACGGCGCAGCCGGCAAAGTTCTCGAGCGATTCCTCGATGGCGCGGATCGAGTTTATGTCCAGGTCATTCGTGGGCTCGTCGAGCAGGATCAGGTTCGCGCCCGATTTCAGGAGGCGCGCCAAGTGAACGCGGTTTCTCTCCCCGCCTGAGAGGATGGCGACCTTCTTCTGCTGGTCGGGCCCTGTGAATCCGAACTGGGCGCAATAGGCGCGCGCGTTCACCTCGCGCCCGGCCATCCTCAGGATCTCCTCGCCGCCGCTGATCGCCCCATAGATCGTCGACTCGCCGGGAAGCGAGTCGCGGGACTGGTCCACATGCGCGATCTTGACCGTCTCGCCCACGCGGAGCGTACCCCCGTCGGGCTTCTCGGCCCCGGTGATGAGCCGGAAAAGCGTCGTTTTGCCGGCGCCGTTCGGGCCGATCACCCCGACAATCCCCCCGGGAGGAAGCGAAAAGGAGAGGTTTTCGAAGATGAGGTTCTCGCCGTAGGCCTTGGATAGGCCCTTGGCTTCGACGACCAGCGTGCCAAGCCGCGGGCCCGCCGGTATCAGTATCTCGAAGTCCCTCTCCTTCTCGGCCACGTTCTCCTTGAGCATCGATTCGTAGGCCGTGATGCGAGCCTGCGACTTCACCCGGCGCGCCGTGGCCGACTTCCGTATCCATTCCAGCTCGCGGGCCATCGCCTTCTGGCGACGGTCCTCGGTGCGCTGCTCGACCGCCAGGCGCTTCTGCTTCTGCTCAAGCCATGACGAGTAGTTCCCCTTCCAGGGTATCCCGTGGCCGCGGTCGAGCTCGAGGATCCATTGAGCAACGTTGTCCAGGAAATAGCGGTCGTGGGTGACCGCGATCACCGTGCCCTCATAGCGGGCCAAGTGCTGCTCCAGCCATTGGACGCTTTCAGCATCAAGATGGTTGGTCGGCTCATCCAGGAGGAGTATCGGGGGCTTTCGCAGCAGGAGGCGCGCAAGCGCGACGCGCCGTCGCTCGCCGCCCGAGAGGAGGTCGACCTTCTGGTCGGCAGGGGGGCAGCGAAGGGCATCCATCGCCATCTCCACCTGTGGACTCACGTCCCACGCGCCCTGGGCGTCGATCTTCTCCTGCAGCTCGCCCTGGCGGGCCATGATTGCCTCCTTGGCCGCCTCGTCATTCGTCGCGTTGAGCTCATCCCACGTGGCGTCGTAGGCAGCGACCAGGTCGGTGAGGTGCTTGACGCCCTCCATGACGCACTCGCGGACTGTCCTGCCTCGTGCGAGCTGGGGCTCCTGCTCAAGGAGGCCCACGTCGTAGCCCGGCTCGATGTGCACCCGGCCCTCAATCTCGGTGTCGCGAAGCGCTAGGATGCGCATGAGGGAGGACTTTCCCGATCCGTTGAAGCCAAGGACGCCGATCTTGGCTCCGTAGAAAAACGAGAGCGAGATGTCGCGGAGGATCTCCTTGCGCTCGATCTTCTTCGAGACGCCCAGCATGGAGAAAATGATCTTGGGCTCGTCGGCTTTTGCCATTCGCCCACTCAAACGCCCGGCGGGGCCGCGGCAAGCCCGGCAATGCCCCTCTACTGAAGGCTCAGGAAGACGCGGGGCCCGTTTTTGCGCGCAGCAGGGTCGGCGCTCGTCTCAAGGAATAGGCGGCTGGCAGCGATGGTGCCGGTCTGCACAAGGTAGTCCCTCACACTCTGGGCGCGGGCCGCGGCAATCTCCCCAAGGTCGCTCGCCGTCACCTCCGTGGAGTCAGCCAGCCTGCCGGTCATCTCTTCAAGCGGGGGGCCCGCCTCGACCGACTTTGCCACGTCCCGCTGGCGCTCGGCCGACAGCTGCTCGGCCTCCCTGCGTGCGGCGTCCTCGTCACGCTGCCGCTTGAACGTCACGGCGTCCACTATCCGCCTCAGGAGACCGGGTTGAGGTCCCGGCGGAGGCGGCGCCACAGCCGGAGGAGGGGGCAGCGGAGCGCCGAACTGCGTGCCCGGGCGAAATCTCAGGTCGAACAGCCTCTTGACCATGGCCGCATTCTCCTCGGGCGTGACCGCGATCAGCTCGGGAGGCGGCACGTTCGGGTTGGCCGCGTGGCGCTCTTCCCAGACCTTGCTCCTAATGAGCTCGGCCAGCTTTATCCGCTTGAGCGCATAGGTGTCGGCTGCCGGGTCGTAGCCCCCCTCGATACCCAGGTTTAGCGCCGGACGGTTGGCCAGCGCCTTCACGATTGTCTCGAGCTTCGAAAGCTCGGACTTCTGGAGCTCGCTATGCCCCGGGATGAATTCCTGGAATGCAAGCTCCTCTCCTCCCCCTCCAAACATTGACCCGACCAGCGAGAACGGCGAGACCGCGACCTTGGTCAGCAGATTCACGACGACGCGAAGCACGACCTTGCCGACGCGGAATTCGGGATCGGTAAGACTGCCTTGCACGGGGAGATCGATGACAATTCTCCCGTCGTTGTCCTTGAGAAGCGCGACGGCAAGGCGAACAGGGAGCGCCGTCGCATCACGGCTCGACGTGGCCGAGCCAAAGGTGAACTGGTTCAGCGTCACGACATTCGACGCGTCAACCTTAGCTCCGTCCACCAGGATTCTCGAGTCGACCACAAGCTGTCCTCGCGCCAGCGCGTATCCAGCGTACTTGCCGGAATAGGGGCTCAGAGGCTCGAGGTCCACATCGCGGACATCCACCTTCAGGCTTACAAACTTGTGTGCACCAAGCGGATCGACCTTCCCGGATATCTCCACCGGGCCCGCACCGCCCACCATTCCTCTCAGGTCCACGTCCGCCCGTCCCTCGGTTTCCGACGAAAGCCCCGAAAGCGTGCCGCCGAATTTGGCGACGGAAACCTGAACGTCGGGCTCGACCGATTCGTCAGCGAAGCTGAAATCGCCGTCGTTGATGACGACGCGGCCCACCACGATGCTCGCCGGGGCGGCGTCGGGAGGAGACGGGTGTGCGTTTCTCACCAGCGTGGAGATGTTGAGAGAACCGTCCGCGTCCATCCGAATGCGAGCGTAGGGGCCGCTGACGTCGACCTCGCGGGCCGAGACCGAAACCCGAGGCAGCGTGGCGGCCTCGACGCCGGTCATGTCGAGCCTCGCAAAGCCAACGAGGTCCTTGTCGTGGGCGGCATCGACCATCCCGAACCTGTCAATGCTCAGATCGCCCTTGAACCGCAATTCCGGCACCGCGTCGGAAGTTGATGCGCGAATCGAGGCCGACGTGCTGAAGGAACCCTGGGTGATGCGGGCGTTGACAAACTCCTCAATGTACGGGCTCAGGGGCAGCATCTCGAGAGCCTGCACGTCGGCCTTGAGGTCGGCGGCGAGCTGCGGCTTCAGCGTGACCACGCCGCCGACCGCGACGGTTCCCTTTGGCAGCCAGGAAAACGACGCTCGCACGGGCATCGTCGCCCCATCGGCAAGGGAAAAGCCCGTCAGCGAGAACTGGATGCCTCCCAAGGAGAGCCGAGCCACGTGAGGCAGCGCCTCGTCCGTGACGTCGACGTACAGGTCCCTTGCCACAACCTCGCCCACGGCCACCTGGGGGGCTTGAGCTGGCGCGCTCCCGGGGCCGGCTGTCCTTTGAGCCCCCTGAGACGCCCCCGGCGAGAGCATCGTGAGCAGGTTTATCGAGCCGTCCCTGTACCTGCGAAGCGCGACGTGGCCGCCCGTCAGCGCAATCCTGCCGATCGAAGCCCTCAGCGCAACCGCGTCGGCCTGGATCGCCGTAATGTCGAGCGCCTTCACTTCGGCGGCGGAATCGCCCGTGCCGCGATCGGCCACCTTTAGGTCGCGAATGTGGACCTCCGAATTGCTGAGCGCCAGCACCCTGGCGCTCGGGTCGAAGTTCGCCTCATAGGTGCCCGCGAGTGTCAGCTTGCCATCCGTGACGTTGGCGCGGACCCGGCCCTCGATATACGGCGAGTATTTGGCAAGGATAAGGTTCTCTATCGCGAATTCGCCATGGGACTCGACGGGATTCGCCGAAAGCGTTCCCCTCCACATTAGGCGTTCGCCTGCCTCGGTCTCAGCGAGGAACTGGTAGGGGGCCCCGGGACCGCCGCTTGTCCGAAAATCCGTGAGAGTGAATGTCAGCGGCCCAAGAACGGTGGCAAACGGGTGCCTCAGCGAATTGTCGCTGAAGCCCACGCGAGCCTGGGTGACGCCGAGGCTGCCAATGCGAATGGGGCGGCCCATGCCGGGCGCTGGCCCGGCGCCCGGGGGCGCCGAGAGCCTTGCGATCACATCCGAGAAGTTGAACGATCCGTCCGAATTGACCACGACGGCCGCGTGAAAGCCGTCGAGCTCGATGGCGCCGAGCACCCACTCCCCCGCAAGCGATCGAATGGCATCGAGGCGCACGTAGAGGCGGCGCCATCCGAAAAAGGAGCCGCGTCCGTCCTTTTCGAGCACCTCGACGTCCTCCAGCGCCACCGAGAGCATGTAGGGATTCACGCGCACGTTCCCGATGGACACCGTCCGTCCAAGCAGGGCCGTCAGCCTCTTCTCGCCCTGGGCTTTGACCAAGGGGGGAAGGACAAAGAATCCCGCAATCCCGACGATGACGAGGCACGCCGCCAGGGCTAAAAGGAGGCGTCTGGCGCGCGGCGATCGCTTCATATGGGCAAATCCTGCGCTGCGCCGCGCGCACCAGCAACACCATAGGGAAGATCCCGCGCTGGAGTTCGAACGGATTGCCGGCGGGATTTCTCGGGTCGCTCAAAAATTCATATGATATTTATCGCTAATACCTTAGAAACGCTGTGGCAAATATATTGCGGTTTGCGCGCGCCAGCTTTGACGAGGGCCGATAAATCCTCCAGCGTGTCGCGCGATGAAGTCCGTCAAGGTTCCGGCGCTTGAGCTTTTTCTCCACGAGATGATCCCGCTCGCGAAGGCGATGGGCGTGGGCGTGGAGGTGAGCGACGACCGCGCGCTGGTTTTGACGGCCCCGAAAGAGCAGAACAAGAACTCGCTCAACACGGCCTTTGGCGGAAGCCTCGTCGCGCTCGCCACCCTGGCCGGTTACGGCGTTGTCTGGGAGCTGATGAAGGACGAGACAAAGGCTGAGAAGCCCGTGTGGCACATCGTGGTCAAGGAGAGCCGGGCCGCCTACCGTCGCCCGGTGCTGGGCGACCTTCGCGCAATCTGCGAGAGGCCCGCCCAGGCCGCGATCGCGGAATTCAAGGACGCGCTGGACCGCTACGGAAAGGCCAAGCTCAAGCTACGCGCATCGATCATCGAGGACGGCAACGTCGCGGTCGACGTCCAAGCAGCATTCGTCGTCTCGCGCTGAGCGCGTTGGGGGGCAGAACCGGCGGTCCGGGGAGCCGGGCCGCTCAGATATGGCGCGAGTCGGACTCGTCCTTTCTCACGTAACCGGATTCCTGGCGCTGGAGATTGACCTGGTTCTTCTTCACATAGGCCTGGAACACGTCCTCAGCGCTCATGCCGAGCGTCTGCGCCAGCGAAATGAGGAAATGGAACAGGTCGACCACCTCCACACGGGCGTTCTGGTCGTCGAATTTCTGGTACTTTGCCCACCACTTCCAGGGCACGGAATCAACGAGTTCCGCGATTTCCTGCTGCATTGCCCGCGTGTAATTGAGGATCCACTTGGACTTCTCCTCCTCGGTCTGGGGCGGCAGGGCGACCCCTATCCTCCGGTTGAGCGCATCCTGCATCCTGAAGATCTCGTCAAACTTGTCCATGGGCCTCAAACGTGCGGCCGAGCCCCGCAGGCGCAAGATGCAATTGGCCCCAGGCGCTGGGGTCTCTTTTTGGGTTGCCGCCGAGGGAAACAGGGGCAATCCTGTACCGCTTCGGCATTTGCGTTTGAGCGCGTACCCATGTGCTCCGCACTGCCGGACAAAACGAGGCCGCTCCCAATCCTTGGTGAGCGCCAATACACAAAACAAAAACACAATGACAGATACAAACCCGTCCGGCGCATCATTCGCCCCGGCTGCCGACACACAGGCACCCGCGGCCAGCGCCGAGACCCCTGCCGGAAACTTCGGCAGCACGCGCGGATCGGGCCTGATCCGCGGGAAGCGCTCATCGAGCGCCACGGCCCCCACAGCAAGCCCGGCGAAGAGCGACTACAAGCCAACCGCCGTCGAGGTGATAACGCCTGAGCGCGAGTACAAGAACCCGTTCGCGAGCCCAGAGCCCGAGAGCGCGCCGGCTGCAGAGTCGGCCAAAGTCGAAACGATCCCGGAGCCCGTCGCAGCAGCTCCAGTGCCCGAGCCCCCGGCTGCGCCCGAGGCGCCGGCGTCCCCTGAATCCGAGGCCGAGAAGCACGAAATCCAGATCCTTCCCCCTGCGGAGGCGATCCGCCCGGCTGTGAGCTGGGAGTCGCCCTCCGCGTCCCGAGGGGAGCAGCAGCGCGGCGAACGGCCAACATTCCGGGCAGACCGCAGGGAGGACCGGCCCGGGGCCTCGCGGCCTGACGGGGGCGATGCCCGCCACGACGGGCGCGAGTTCCGCCGCGATCCGTACCGGGGCCAGCCGCGCGATCCGCGCGACGAGCCGCAGTATGAGCAGCGCCCGCGCGGCGATCGGGGCGCGCCTGTCGCGCCCGCCGCACCGGAACCCCGGGGGTTCCTCGGGTGGCTCAAGAGCCTGTTCGGCGGTGGCAAGCCCGCGGAGGCTCCCGCGGCGCGCGAACCCGACGGCGAGCGATTCAACGACGGCCAGCGCCACCGCAGGCGCCACCGCGGCGGACGCGGCCACGGAGGCAGCTCCCAAGGCATGCGCGGCGACCGCGCCCCGCAGGGCGGCGAGCGCTTCCCCCAGGGCGGCGAGAACGACAGCCGCGGATTTGACCGCCAGGGCGGGCCAAGGCGCCGGCGCCACCGCGGCGGCCAGGGGCGAGACAGGGGAGGCAATCCCCGCTCGGAAGGGCACCAGGGCGGCGGGGCTATCTAGCCGGCCACTCCCAGTTAATCCTTGCCAAGGCGCTCGGCAACGAGCGCATTCACAAGGCGTCCGCTTCACGCGGACGCCTTTTTACTTTCCATGGCCGATCTCGCAGTTATCGGGGGCAAGCCCCTTTCCGGCACAATAACCCCATCGGGCAACAAGAACTCCGCGCTGCCCATACTCTGCGCGACGCTGCTCACGGACGATCCCGTCACCCTGACGAACGTGCCGGACATCACCGACCTCGACAAACTGGTGTCGTTCTTCGAGTCCCAGGGCTCGAGGATCGACTGGGACCGCGGGGCGGGCGTCATGCGCGTGGACCACGGCGGCTTCCGCAGCTCGCTCTCGAACGCAGAGCTGCCTCAGGACATGCGCTCGACGGTGCTGCTCTACCCCGCCCTCCTGCGCCGCCTGGGCCACATTGCGATCCGCTCGAACGCGAAGGGATGCTCGCTCGGCGTGCGCGAGATCGACCCTCACCTGGACGTGCTGGCGGCGCTCGGGGCCACCGTGGAGGCCGGGGACCCGCTCACGATCTCGGTGCGCGGCGGATTTCGCGGGGCCCGCCACTGGCTCGACTACATGTCGGTAACCGTGACCGAGAACTTCGCCATGGCGGCGGCGGCGGCGGAGGGAGCCTCCACGCTCATAAACGCGGCCAGCGAGCCCCACGTCCAGGACCTCTGCAAGGCGCTGGTCCTGATGGGCGCCAGGATCACCGGCATCGGCACCAGCATGCTCTCCGTCGAGGGCGTGCCGCGCCTCCACGGGGCCTCTATTGCGATCGGGACTGACTACCACGAGGTGACGACCTTCCTGGCGCTCGGCGCGATTACGGGCGGCGACGTCAGCGTGCGCAACTCGGTGCCCGAGCATTTCGACCTGATAGCCCGGTCCTTTCACAAGCTCGGCGTCAGCGTGACGCACGACGGAGACACGGCGCGGGTTCGCGGGGGCCAGCCGCGTGTCATCCAGGCGCCCCACACCGCGAACCTGCTTCCCAAAATCGAAGCGGCCCCGTGGCCGTATTTCTCGGTGGATCTCCTGCCGCTCCTGATAGCCCTCTCCACGCGCTGCGACGGAACGATCCATTTCTGGAACAAGGTCTATGAGAACGGCTTTTCGTGGATGCCTGAGCTCGCCAAGTTCGGCGCGCACGTTCTCGTTAGCGACCCGCACCGGATTGTCGTCTTCGGCAACAGGCCGCTGCACCCCGCGGTCGTCGACTCCCCGTATGTGATCCGAGCCGCCGTGGCCTTGACGATGGTCGCCGCGTCAATCCCCGGGCGCAGCGTCGTTCGAAACGCCGAGATCATAAAGCGCGCCCACCCGCGCTTCGTGGAGAACCTCCGCTCCCTGGGCGCGGAACTGGAGTGGAAGTGATGACGCCCTCCAAGTCTCCCGGGGACCAGAAGGGCACGGGGTTCGTGACGTCCACCCTCGCCGCCCCGGTGACGCCGGCGGAGGCCGCGCTCAGGCCCCTGTCGTTTTCGGACTTTGCGGGCCAGGCCAAGACCATCGAGCGCCTGCAGGTGATGGTGGGGGCCGCGAAGAAGCGCGGCGAGCCGCTCAACCACATACTGCTCTCTGGGCCGCCGGGCCTCGGGAAGACGACCCTCGCCTTCATCCTGGGAAACGAGCTCGGTCGCAACGTGCGCGTCACCTCCGGCCCCGTGGTCGAGAAGGCAGGAGACCTTGCAGGGCTCCTGACCAACCTTGAGGAGGGGGATCTTCTCTTCATCGACGAGATCCACCGCATCCCGAAGACCGTGGAGGAATATCTCTACTCGGCCATGGAGGACTTCCGGATCGACATCATGATTGACCAGGGTCCGAACGCCCGAAGCGTGCGCCTCTCGCTGCCGCGCTTCACCCTCATCGGAGCGACTACGCGGGCGGGCCTCCTCACCTCGCCCTTAAGGTCCCGCTTCACGCTCCAAACGAGGCTCGATTACTACGACAAGGAGACCCTCCATGCGATCGTCCGCCGGACCTGCGGGCTGCTGAAGGTCAGGATCGACGACGCGGGCGCCGGCGAGATCGCGAAAAGGGCGCGCGGGACCCCGCGGGTCGCCAACAACCTCATCAATTTTGTCCGCGACTTCGCGCAGGAGCGCGCCGAGGGCGCCATCACGCGCGAGGTGGCGGCGGCCGGGCTCGAACTCCTCGAGATCGACGCGGCCGGGCTCGACGAGATGGACAAGCGCATGCTTCGCGCCATGGCCGAGAACTACCGAGGAGGGCCGGTCGGGATGAGCACGATCGCGGTGGCGGTTGGCGAGGAGTCCGAAACCCTGGAGGAGGTGCACGAGCCGTTCCTCATCCAGGAGGGCTATCTCCAGCGCACCCCGCAGGGCAGGGTTCTAACGGACAGGGGGTACGCCGCGGTCGGTCTCAGGCCCGCAGGGGACGGCCAAGGCACCCTTCTCTAGGCACTGGGTCCCGTGACTCCCCTTGCCTTCACCCTGGTCGCCCTTGGAATCTCGTGCACGGCGGGCCTGCTGGGTTCCTTGGTCGGCGTCGGCGGCGGGATCATCGTCGTCCCCGCGCTGACGCTCCTGATGGGCGTCAGCATCCAGAATGCAATCGCCGCTTCAATTGTCTCGGTCATCGCCACGTCGAGCGGGGCGGCGGCGACGTACGTTAGCGAGCGCATCACAAACATGCGTCTCGGCATGCTTCTCGAGATCGCGACCGTCACCGGCGCACTGACCGGGGCCTACCTGGCGGCGCTGATCCCGGGAAGGGGCCTCTTTCTCATCTTCGCGCTCATCCTCGCCTACACCGCATGGTCGATGCTCCGTCCGAAGGGCCACGCCACAGGGCCCGTCGAGGACGCCCTGGCCGACAGGCTCCGCCTCCACGGGTCGTTCTTTGACCGTTCCCTCGGCCGGGAGGTCTCCTACCGGGTCTCGCGGACGAAGCTCGGCCTCGCGGTGAGCTACCTGGCCGGCATCGCGAGCGGCCTGCTCGGCATCGGCGGCGGCATCCTCAAGGTTCCCGTCATGAACCTCGCGATGGGGATCCCGATCAAGGCCTGCACGGCCACGAGCAATTTCATGATCGGCGTCACGGCCGCGACGAGCGCCGCCGTCTACTTCATGCGCGGCGAGGTTCTGCCCTTCGTGGCGGCCCCCGTCGCGATCGGCGTGCTTCTTGGGGCGAGGACCGGGGCCCGGCTCCTCGGCGGGATGACGAACAGCAGCATTCGGATCATCTTTGTGGCTGTCCTCGCGGTGTCGGCCGTGAAGATGCTGATGAGAGGCCTCCAGTGAAGCCGTCGGCCGAGGAGCAGACGGTGAAGACCGACAGGGCGATAAGCGGAGTCCTGAGGATCGGCGTCAACACGAGCCTAGCGTTCATTGCAGGCGGAACGATTCTTTCGTTCCTGCACGGCGGAGGCTACGGAACCCTGGCCTCCGACGCCTCGAGGCTCGAAGGGTCCGGCGGATCCTTTCCAAGATCCGTCTCCTGGCTAATGGCCGGCTTGGCGCAATTGAACGGCCAGGCTGTGATTGTCGCCGGGCTCATCCTGCTGATCGCGACACCGGTCCTGCGGGTCGCGGTCTCGATCGTCGCCTTCGCAAGGGAGCGGGACAGGGCGTTTGTCGTCATTACGTCGGTCGTGCTCGCCCTGCTGCTGCTGTCGCTCGCGCTTGGGAAGGCCGGATGACGCCGGGCCCGCTCGGTCCGATGTCAGGGGGCGGCCTCCAGCGTCGGTGACAGGGAATCCGCCTGGACCCCGCCGGCTGGGCCGAAGGAGACTGTCACCTGGGCCACTGCGTCCGCAGGGACCGGCACCGAGACCACCGCGCGCCCTCCCGCGGCGAGAGTGCCGCTCGCCCGCGCGAGCGGGCTCGCCCACGAGAATCCGCGGGCCTGCGCCGACGGGTTTCCAAGAACAAGGCGCACCGCCGCTTCGCCCCCTGCCCTGGCCAGGAGGTCGTACGCCACGGTTCCCCCGGCCGTCGTCCTGCGCCACCTGTAGAACATCGGCTGCTGCTTCTCGCCAGCATCCAAAGTCCGGTACGCGGCCACGCTGTAGGCGCTGGATTCATCGCCGTCGAAAAGCCAGATGCTCGCCGCGACCCGGCCCTCGCGGCCAAGGAAGCGGCTCGCCGGAACGATCACCCATCCCCTGCCCCCCTGCACGAACTCCTCCGCAGTCACCGCGCCCTCGCCCAGGGACGCCTTGAAGGCGACCGGGCGGCGGGGCCACTGGCGGTAGAATGCCGCTATCGGGCGCTCCTCGGGGAGGGCGAGGCGGAGCGGCTCGTCGGCCCGGTCAAGGCGCCCGGACCATTCGCGCCATCCCTGCTCCGCGAGGTATCCCGCATAACGCTCCGGCCGGACGACGCTCTGCCATCCGGCCTGGTGGGTCCTCACCGTCACGTGCCACCCGACATCCAGGGCAGCCGCGGTCGCCAAGACCCAGGCGGCCAGTCGCCACGGCGCCACGAGCTGCTCGATTCCCCATGCCGCGACGACGGCTATCCACGGCGCCACGAGCACGAAGTAGCGGAACCCGAAGGGATGCCACTGCTGCATTGCGTAGAAGAAGAGGATGAAGGCCGCCACACCGGCGCTCCACACGAGGATCAGGCGCCCGCCCGAGCGCCGCCTGGACAAGGCGAGTAGCGAGGCTCCCAGGAAGGCGAAGCACGTCACCACCCCGAATGATGTCACGTCCACGTCCGGATCGGCCCTTTGCAGTATCCTTTCCAGGGTCGCCCTCCGGTCGAGATCGCCCAAGGTGTACCTGTCGTTTGTGGGGAGCGACCGGGCTATCGCCAACCCCGCGTCCCTCGAGATGGAACGCAGGCCCAGGGGCTGCGACTGGGGATCAAAGTTCTGCGCCAGCGCCGAGGCCAGGTTCAAGCAGACCTTGTGCGCCAGGCCGGAACCCGAATCCATCCCCTGATGGAGCCTCTGCACCCATTCCCTGGGCCCGAGCGCGTCGCCGTAGGCGCGCCAGTTGCGCACGAAGCCTGGCAGGGCGAAGAGGACGACCCCAAGCGACGCGGCGGCCAGCATCCGCCTCCACTTGGCCCGGGGCAGCGGGTTGTGCCACACGAGCCAGGCCACCCAGAGCGCGGCGCCAGGCGCCAGGTAGAACAGGGTGCCCTTCGCCCCAAGCGCCAGCCCAGCGCCCGCTGCGCCCAGGTCCGAGCATTCTGAGCGGCGCAGCGCCGCCAGCCAGAGGTAGAAGGCGGCGCCGAGCACCCCGGCGGTGAAGAGGTCGGTCTGCGCAGAGGTGAACTGCACCGCGACGTTGGCCATGCCAAGCAGGAGCCCGCCCGCAAGGAGCGCTGCCCCGCGCGTGAGCCCGGCCTGGCGCGCCAGGCCGACAGTCGCCCCAACGCTCATCATCCCGCCGATGGACTGAGCGAGGACCGCCGTGCGGAAGCCCTCGCGGACGCCCCCGACAAGCCAAGCCATGAAAACGTCCGGCAGCACGGCGACAAAGTTCAGCCGCGCGTCGGCCGAAGCCAGCACCTCGATCCTCCCGTCCTGCAGCCAGTGGCCTATCCGCGGCAGGTGGTAGGTCAGCGAGTCCAGCACCTCGGGTTGCGCAAGGGCGGAGATCGCAGTTAGGGCGGCCAGAATTCCGAGCAGGCCGAGCGCGAGGAGGCCCTCGGCGCCGGCCGTGTTGAGGAACCGTCTCGCCTGGCGCAGTGCGGCCGCCAACGCCCCCAGGTCGGCCGCGAGGCGGCGCCGGCGCGCGAGCGCCATTCCAACGAGGACCGCGGCATGCAGGGCAAGAAACCCAAACGGGCCAAAGCCGCCCGTGGCGCCCAGGACGACGCCCGCGCCCGCCACCAGGCCGACGAACGACAAGGACTGGGCCAGAGCGGCCTCGAGGAAGCCTCCCCCGCTGTGCCCGGCCGCGCAGGCCAGGAGCCAGGCTGCGGCAGCCGTCACCAGCACATCGGTCAGTAGGACTCCGGGCACAGGGAATTCACCGCGTTCAGGAACCGCCGCCGCCGCCGCCCGGCCGGCCCGCCGCCTCCGCGAGCTCACCGTGGCCCCGCCGGTCGACGAAGGTCCTCTGCATCAGGGTTTCAATCGAGTCGGGCCGGGTTGCCTCGATGAGTATCTGGTACCCGAAAAGCCCCGGCCAGGCCTTCGCGAGGCCCAAGCTGACCCTGTCGAGGAACCTCAGCGTGCCCGACGCGCCGCCGCTCAGGTCCTCGAGAGGCGGGCCAAAGCACCTCACGGCATCGACCCTGAACCCGGCATTCGTGAGCAGGCGCCTGAATGAGACCCTGGTGAACAGCCGGGTATGGGTGAGATCGAGGATCCCGCGCCGCCCGTAGTTGAAGAGCCCCAGCAGGAGCATGAACCGGGTCGCCCAAAACGCTATGTTGCCGGTGCTCGCGTAGAGCCTGCCGCCCGGCTTCATCACCGCGAATATCTGCAGCGCCGTCTGCTCCGGGCGCTTCATGTGCTCGAGAACGTCCAGCACGAAGACGGTGTCGAAGCGCCGCTCGCCGAAGCGCTGAGGCCAGTCGGAGTCAAGGTCGGCGGAGACTAGGGAAAGGTTGGGGTGCGAGGAAGCGCGCCGCCCCGCCTCATCGGCGACCGAGTTGTACTGGTCTACGACGACCAGCTTCACGCCCCGGTCCGCGTGGGCAAGCCCGACGGCGGCACCGTCCCCGCCGCCCACATCGAGCAGGTCGGACCCGGGCGCCAGGGTCAGGCTGCGGATGTGATGGTGCAGGCTGGTGGGGGCCCCCTTCGTGATGTACTTTCGCGCGCGGTTGGGGATGTCGAACTTTGGGCCGTAGAAGATTTCCAGCTGCATCAGCCGGAACTGCACCGCCGCGAGAAGGCAAGCCCAGGCGTACTGCGGCCCGTTAACATGGCAGATCTCGTCGCCGTAAAAGGTGGGGATCGCCACCTCGCGTATGCTCAGTCCGGCGGCGTGGAACTGGATTATGATGTCCGAATCGAAGTCGAATCCCTGGCCGTTGAGTTGGAACGGCACCTTCCTTAGCGCGGCCGTTCGGTAGGAGCGGTACCCGCTGTGCATCTCGCTAAGCCTCGTTCCAATCACTCGGTTCTGCAGCCACGTGAGGATCCTGTTTCCCAGGAATTTGTAGAGGGGCATCCCGCCCCTGAGCGCCCCCCACTTGGTCAGGAAGCGGCTGCCGTAGACGGCGTCCGCCCCGCCGGAGCGCGAATATTCCGCCAGGATGTCGGGAAGGTATTCCGGTGCGTACTGGCCGTCCCCATGCAGGAGAACGACAATGTCGAAGCCCTTTTCTATCGCGTAGAGGAAGCCCAGCCGCTGGTTGCCGCCGTAGCCCTGGTTGTACGGCGTCCTGAAGATCCTGAGCGACGACTTGGCCTCGGCCCATTCCGCCCCAACGGCCCGCTGCACGGTGGCGTCCTGCGAGCTGTCGTCGATGACGAAGACCTCCGCCAGCTTGGCGGAAACCCAGTCCGGTATCCGGCCCAGGACTTCCTCGATGTGGCGCTCGGCGTTGTAGCACACGATGAAAACCGCCACGCGATTTTCCTCGAGGGTCCGGGATGCCAGCTGGCAAATGTCGTCCGGACAGGTCCTTGATGGAGGCATCAAAAGGCTAGCGTGCTCGAAATCCACGATCCTTCAACAAAGGAGTGCGGCACCCCCGGGGGGGACGCGGTTCGAACGCCACGCGGTCCCGCTTCGACGTCCGTCGCCCCCAATCCGGAGATGCGCAATCTCCAAATGCCTAGCCGCAAAACGATTATGGAAATCTCGGTTCGGCCGTGCCCGCCCCAAGCCCGAGGGGCTGCGCCGGGATCGGCCTATGTGCCGCGAACAAGGCCTCAGCGACCGGTCACCGCGCGGGGAGTCGCAAGCGCAAGCGTCCCTGGCTCGGCGGACGGAACGATTGAAAGGATTCGAATGAGCACGGGAACCAGGTGCGCGCGCACGATGAAGCCCGCGCCCAGTGCGATCTGCACCGCACCCATAAGGCCGAGCCAGAGCGCCCGGCAGCTTGCTTGGTCCGAATTTGTCGGCGGAAACCAGCCGGGAAACGCCCTTGGGACAAATTCCATGATTGATCCGAAGGCGGCAAAGGCGAGGGCGTTGAGGATATTCATCGGCAGATGATTAGTAGTGGTCGGAGGCTCCAGGTTCCGGCTTTGCCCCAATAACAAGCCAGTGGCATGCCATCGATTCGGTGCCCGTCGCAGTTAATGCATTCCGTTGCTTTGCCGAAAGATGCCGAAGATATGGCCGCGGATGATGTCGCCGCCGAGCCGCAATCTGCATAGTAGACCCCACAGCCTTCATGCAGGATGCGGCGCCCGTCCTCGCCGCGGATAGGGCCGTTAGAGGTCCCCCAACTGGGGACGGAGGACGATTTCCTCAACCACCGTCCTTCGCGTCATCCTGTAAAGGGCCAGAAAGGCCGACGCGACATCCTCGGCCGGCATCATCCTCCCCTCGGGAACCCCGCTTCCTTTCCATGAAGGCGACACCGTCGCGCCCGGGTGGACGCAGCACACCCGGACGCCCTTGTCCTTGAACTCGGCCCGCATGGCCTTCGACAGCCCTGCCACGCCAAATTTCGCCGCGA
Source organism: uncultured Opitutaceae bacterium (assembly GCA_964574435.1). Taxonomy (GTDB): domain Bacteria; phylum Verrucomicrobiota; class Verrucomicrobiia; order Opitutales; family Opitutaceae; genus Palsa-1447. Next base: position 31,222 of record CAZNNO010000007.1, on the reverse strand, counting down.
CGTACGCCGGGGCTCCGGCAAGAGCCGTTATCCCCGCAATCGAGCCCATGTTGAATATGTCACCGCGGCGCCGGCGCACCATCGCGGGGGCGAAGGCCTTCGAGACGAGGAAGAGGCTCCGAAGGTTCGCGGCAAGCGTCCGGTCGAAATCCGCGGCGGTGGTCGAAAGGAACGGCGCCCCAGCATATTTCCCGGCATTGTTGATAAGCACGTCCACCGCGCCGAACCTTCGCCGCACGGCGCCCTCGAGCCCTGCGACCGCGGCCTCGTCTGTGACGTCGCACGGGAAGACCCCTGGCACCGCGCCGAGGCCCGCGCACGTGCGAGCGACCTTCGCAAGGTTGGCCGAGTCCCGCGCGACCAGCGCAAGCCTGACGCCCTTCACCTCGGAGGAGAATGCCGCGGCGATCGCCGCGCCGATGCCCTGGGACGCGCCGGTGATCACCACGACTGGGGCTCCTGATGCCTTGGTCATAATGCCTCGGGCGCCGCCTAGCATGCCAGCGACCCAAAATCCATGAAGTCCGCCGTGAAGCCGCCCTTCACCCCCTTGCAGATCACGCTCACCGCGTCATGCGAATGCAGCGATTCCAGGTGCGAGCAGGCGATCTGGAAATCGCGGATCCGCTTGTCGGCGTCGAATTCCCTGTAGAGCAGGCGCGCCGCGTCCTCGACGAACTTCAGGTTCGCGCCGTTCAGCTCCGCAAACGCCTGCTCGTCCTCGCGCTTGACCATCACCTGCGTCTCCGTCCGCAGCGCCCTCACGCAAAGCGCGTGGACCTCCTCGATCCAGATCTTCCTGCCCTTGGCCTCCTCAAGGACCAGGCGCGCCTTGCTCCTCTGCGAATGCGGAACGCCGTAAACGCCGCGCGCGTCGCGCGCATGCTCGGCGAGCTCGGCCGAGCATGGGCACGCCGATGAGTAGACGAAGTCGAAGTGGACGAAACGCCGGTATGCTCCCGAGCGGGCCAGGACCCCCTCGAAGCCGGCCCGGTAGAACTGGTAGCCCTCGAGGCCGCTCCTCAGGCTCTTCTGGAGGATGGGATAGGAGAACTCGAGCTTGAGGCGCGCATCCTTGCTTTTGACGCTCCTGAGGTAGGACCTGAGGATCCGGCCGACACCCTCGCCGGTGAACACCTCGCCCTTGTGGTCGTAGAACGAGCGGACGATCCGGCTCATGTTTATGCCCTTGAGCTCGGCCTCCAGGGACACCGTCCCCGTTACGCTCGTCTCGAGCGTCAGTGCCCCGCCCTTCTTGGTGCGGATCTTCAGGGGCAGCTTGAAGTTGGAGACGCCGACCTGCTGGATCGGGACATGGGCGCCCTGGATCACGTCGTGGGCCACGTCCATGATGTCGGGCATGTTCTCGCGGTACTTCGCCGAGGGCCGAAAGCGGTGGTCGTAGGAGCGCTCGATCCTCGGCCGGGAGCCGCTCGAGGAGGCGTGCAGGTACATCTCCCTCTTCGCGCTCATGGCTCACCCTGCGGCCCGCGGTACTCGGCAAAGTTGCGGGGCGTCTCGTAGAGCCTGACGCTGTGGAGGCGCCCGTGCCTGATCCTCGGGGCGATCCGCCCCCAGAAGGCAACGACCAGGTTCTCTGTCGTAGGAATGACCCCCTTCAGGAAGTCGACGTCCTTGTTGAGGTTGCGGTGGTCGCAGGGCGCCACGACCGCCCTCTCGACGACCCGCTTGAGCTCCCCAAGGTCGAGGACGTAGCCCGTCTCACGCTCGGGCCGGCCCCGGACCGTCACCTCGAGCACGTAATTGTGCCCGTGACCGTTCGCATTGGCGCAGGGCCCGTAGGTGCGCTCGTTCCAGCGCCGGCTCCGGGAGCGGTTGAAGAGACGGTGGCCCGCGTTGAAATGCACCTGCCTCGTGATGAACACGTCCCCCGTCCCAGAATCCTCCGCTCTCGTTGGCATGGAGGGTCAGAGGTAACACAAAACAGTCGGGGGTCAACCCGATGGAGGAAATACCGTTGCGCTGGCCGATCGCGCGCGGTGAAGCTGTCGGATGGCGATGAGGTTCTGCATATTGGGCAGCGGCAGCTCGGGCAACAGCGCCCTTGTCGAGACCGAAGGGTCCCGGATACTCTTGGACGCGGGATTCTCCGCCCGCCGCCTGGGCTCCCTTCTCGCGGCCGCCGGCGAGTCCATGCAGCGGGTCGACGCTGTCTTTGTTACCCACGAGCACAGCGACCATTCATCGGGAATCGAGAGCCTGAAGAGGTTCCCCCACTTGGTGTTCTACGCCAACTCGGCAACGGCGCGAGCGGTCCAGAAGACGCTAACGTGGAGCCCCAACTGGAGGATATTCGCGACGGGATCCTCCTTCACCCACCGCGACCTTGAGGTCGAGAGCTTCGCCATCCCCCATGACGCCCAGGATCCCGTGGGCTTCCGCTTCACGAGCGGCCTTGAGGGCGACCTGTTCTCGCCGCGCAGGACCCTCACGTGGGTCACCGACCTGGGCCATGCGCCCCAGAGCGTGCGCGACCGAATCCGCGAATCCGACGTCGTCGTCGTGGAGGCCAACCACTGCCCGAGGATGCTCGAGGCGGACCCCAGGCGCTCCTGGACGCTCAAGCGCCGGATCTCGGGACGTCACGGCCACCTTTCAAACGAGCGCATGAGCGAACTGCTCCTAAGCGTGGCAAGCCCCCGCTGGAGGAGGATCTATCTCGCCCACCTTTCGCGGGACTGCAACTCGCGCGACGCCGTCGAGAAGGCCCTCCTTGCCCTGCGCTCGATGCTCAAGTGCGAGTTTTCGATCGTCGGGCATGGCGAGGGCACTCCCTTTTACGAGATAGCTTGACCCATCCGGGGGAAGGAGGGGCCCCGCATGGACCCGCTGTTTGCCGAAAGGGTGCTGGGTTTGTGAATTAATTGGCAAAATAATCATTAGGATTGTCACCAGAAAGGTTATCCAGCGTCAAAGACGCGATGCCCCTCATTGCGCCCAGACCCGGCTTGCGCCTCAGGCTGATGGTGGCGGCGCTTTTCATTGGAGCTGGGACAGCCCGTGCTCAGACCCCCTCGCCCCGGCTCTTCAATATCTCGACGCGTGGGCCGGTGGGCACCGGGGCCGACATCATGATCGCGGGTCTCGTCATCGGCCCGGGCTCGCCCGAGACGGTGCTGATCCGCGCCATTGGCCCCGCGCTGGCCCCGCTTGGAGTAAGCGGCACCCTGCCGGCGCCGGTCCTTGCCCTCTACGACTCCGGAGGCAACGTCCTGCAGACCAACCAGGGATGGGGCACCGGCAACGCGACGGCGTCGATCATGGCGTCCGCGGGCGCGTTCGCGCTGCCGGCGGGCAGCGCGGACTCGGCGCTTGTCGCGACGCTTCCGGCCGGCGCCTACACGGCCCAGGTCTCCGGCGCTGGCGGCGCCACCGGGGTCGCCCTCCTCGAGATCTACGAGGTCGGAGCCACCGCGGCGACGGGAAGGCTGATCAACCTCTCAACGCGCGGCCAGATTGGCACGGACGGCAACATCATGATCCCTGGCCTGACCGTCGGTGCCGGGACCGGCACGAGGACCCTTCTGATCCGGGCGGCCGGGCCGGCCCTTGCGCCCCTTGGCGTACCCGACGCGCTGGCAGACCCGACCTTTTCGGTCGTCGATTTGGCTGGCAACACGGTGGCCGCCAATGACAACTGGGGCACGCCGGTGGGGAATGCTCCCGATGCCGCGGAGCTGAGTGCGGCATTCACGCAGGCAGGGGCCTTTCCGTTCGCATCGGGAAGCCTCGATTCCGCCACGATCGCGGGTGTTGGGACCGGGTCGTACACGGTGCTGGTGAGCGGCAACGGCGGGTCAACGGGCGTGGGGCTCGTTGAGGTCTATGACATTACCCCCTCGGCCTCCCCGGGCCCGGAAAGCGTCACGATCGCCGCCACGGATCCGAACGCCGACACGAGCGGCGGCAACACCGGGACATTCACGGTCACAAGGGCGGGCGACCTGAGCGAGCCGCTGACTGTCAGCTATTCCGTCGGCGGCAGCGCCGTGAACGGGATCGACTACCAGGGTCTTCCTGGCTCCGTTACGATTCCCGCCTATGTGGCGTCCGCGCCCATAACGGTCACGCCAAACCCGAGCCTGTCGGCCGCGGCGTCGAGCACGGTCGTCCTCACCCTCAGCGCCCAGAGCGGCTACACGGTCGGATCCGCAAGCTCCGCCACTGTGAACATCCAGTACGTCGCCCCCACGCTCTTCGTCGCCCAGATCCGCCCCACCTCCGGGGCACCGGGCTCGACCGGATCCGGGGTCGCCACGATCCTGGTCAGCGCTGACGGATCCCTCGCAAGCGTCAGCGTCTCGTTCAGCAACCTCACCTCCGACGAGGTCGTGGCCCACCTTGCGATCGGCGGCGACATGAACAACGGGACCTACGTGCTCAATCTGCCTGACGGCCAGGTGAGCAACCTTCCCTGGACGCCGTCCGCCTCCGGGCAATACTCTGCCGCCCAGGTGGTTGCGGCCCTCGCGTCTGGCAACCTCTTCGTCGAGATCGACAGCGCGACCTACCCGAGCGGGGAGATCGGCGGCCAGTTCGTTACGGGATCCGGGTCCCAGTCGTTCACGCCGCCCGCGGCCGCCCCGGCCATCAACCTGAGTGTCGTCTCCGCGGCGGACGCGCCCCGCTTCCTGACCCAGGCGACGTTCGGCCCAACAACCGCCGACGTCAGCGCGCTCCAGTCCCAGGGGTACTCGGCATGGATAGCGAACCAGATGGCGCTCCCCGAGACCTCCCAGCGGGCGGCGACGGACGCGGACGCCGCCGCGTTCCCCCCGGCGGGGCAGTTCACCATTACGCAGAACAACCGCCAGGCCGCTTGGTGGAAAATCGCCCTCGGGGCGCCCGACCAGCTGCGCCAGAGGGTCGCTTTTGCCCTGAGCGAGATTTTCGTGACCTCCGACGTCGCCGCCTCCCTCTCGAGCGAACCCGACGGGCTCGCCACCTACTACGACCTGCTGGCGAACGATGCGTTCGGCAACTTCCGCCAGCTGCTCCAGGACGTCACGCTAAGCCCGGCCATGGGCAACTACCTCAACATGCTGCGCAACGCCAAGGCGAACGCCTCCAAAGGGACTAGCGCTGATGAGAACTATGCCCGGGAGGTCCAGCAGCTCTTCACCATAGGCCTCAGCGAGCTCCAGCCCGACGGCACGCTCATGCTCGGGTCAAACGGACTCCCCATACCCACCTACGACCAGGACGAGGTCGTGCAGACCGCGAATGTCTTCACGGGATGGGCTTACCACTCCACGGCGTCAAACCCGAGCTTCTACGGCACGACGGCCGACTTCGACGACCCGATGATGTTGTATCCGTCCTATCATGACGAGACGCAGAAGACTGTCGTCAACGGGGTCGTGATCCCGGCTAACCAGGACGGGGCAACGGACCTGCAGATGGAGCTCGACGCGCTATTCAACCACCCGAACACGGGGCCATTCATCTGCACCCAGCTCATCCAGCGCCTGGTTACGAGCAACCCCAGTCCCGGCTACGTCTACCGCGTGGCCCAGGTATTCGCGAACGACGGCACGGGAACCCGCGGGAACCTCGCCGCCGTGGTTAAGGCGATACTCCTCGACTACGAGGCGCGGTCCCTGGCGCTTTCCGCCGATCCTGCCTATGGGAAGCTGAAGGAGCCCCTCCTGCGAATGACGGCGATTTACCGTGCGTTCAATGCAGCCGCGTCGGACGGTCGCTTTGCGATCTTCAACCCCCAGAACAACCTGGACGAGGCGGCGCTGCGCTCGCCCACCGTGTTCAACTTCTTCGAGCCCGGCTACGTGCAGCCGGGCATCCTCGCAAGCGCCGGACTGGTCGCCCCGGAGTTCCAGATTACGACGGCGAGCACGCTGATCAGCGTGGCGAACAACATCTATTCGGCCATCTACACCGGCACGCCGTCCTCCACCACGATAGTCGTCGACCTCTCGTCGCTGACCGCCAACGCGGCCAATGCGTCCGCGATGGTGGCCACCCTGAACCAGCTCCTCTGCGCCAACGCAATGAGCGCGCAGACCCAGCAGCAGATCGAGTCCGCCTTGTCCTCGGCGCCGTCCGGGACCTCCCCCACAACCCTCGCCCAGATGGCGCTCTATCTGGCGGCAACCTCGCCCGACGCGGCGGTCCAACGATGAACACCCCCATTGACCTATCCAGGCGCCGATTCATCGGCCGGGCCTGCGCGGCCGTCGGTGCCACGGGCATGCTCTCCGCTCTCGCCCAGCTGCGGATGATAGGGGCCCTTGCCGCGGACTCCTCTCCGTCCGATTACAAGGCGCTGGTCTGCCTCTTCCTCTACGGAGGGAACGACTCAAACAACCTGCTCATCCCGACCGACAGCGCGAGCTACCAGCTTTACGCCGCGGACCGCACCGTGCTCGCTCTGCCCCAGTCGGGTCTCCTTGCGATCACCCCGAAGACGTACAGCGACGGCCGCAGCTGGGCGCTCCATCCCTCGCTAGTGGAGGTCCAGCAGCTCTTCGGGCAGGGATCCCTCGCCGTCCTCGCAAACACCGGCACCCTGGTCCAGCCGGTGACTCTTGCCCAGTACAACTCCGGTTCGGCCGCGCTTCCCCCGCAGCTCTTCTCGCACGCCGACCAGCAGGTCCAATGGCAGAGCAGCGTTCCCGACCAGCCCTTCACCACCGGCTGGGGCGGTCGCCTTGCGGACATGGTGAACGCCCTCAACTCCAATCCAACGATCTCGATGTCGGTCAGCGTCGCCGGACAGAACTCGTTCCAGGTGGGCAACACCGTCTCGCAGTTCGCTGTGAACCCCACGGGAGCCGTTGTCCTCACTGGCACAAGCAGTTCGGGGGTTTCCGGCGTGCGCACCGCCGCCCAGCAGGGCATACTCAACCTCCAGGAGCTGAACCTTTTCGAGGCTGCGTTTGGCGCGGCAACCGCCAGCGCGATCACCGACACCCAGCTGCTCAACACGATCCTGGCGAGCGCGCCCAAGCTGACCACGGTCTTTCCGAGCACGAGCCTAGGCAGCCAGCTGCAGATGGTGGCCCGGATGATAGGAGCCGCGCCGCAGCTCGGGCTCACGCGGCAGGTCTTCTTTGCGAGCCTCGGGGGCTTTGACCTTCACTCCGACCAGCTCGGGGCCCACGCGACCCTTTTCACGCAGCTGAGCCAGGCCCTTAGCGCGTTCTCCGCGGCCACGACCGAGCTTGCCGTCCCGAACCAGGTGACCACGTTCACGGCCTCGGACTTCAGCAGGACGTTCAACACCAACGGGACAAATGACGGCACCGCTGGCTCCGACCACGGGTGGGGCTCGCACCACTTGATCATGGGAGGCGCCGTCAAGGGTGGCGACATCTACGGTCAGGTCCCGCTCCTCGAGCTCGGCGGGCCCGAGGACACCGGCCGAGGCCGGTGGATACCGACGACCAGCGTCGACGAGTATGCGGCGACGCTGGCGACCTGGTTCGGCGTGAGCGCATCGAATCTGCCGGTCGTGCTTCCCAATATCGGGCGGTTCGCCACTTCCGATCTTGGCTTCATGGGCTAGACACACCCTCGGAAGGGGTTCGCAGCGCATCCGGATGGGCCTGCTCGGGGCGGCCCTGGTGCTGGGCGTCGCGTTCGTGTTGATGCTCTTCCATCCGCGCCTTGGCCCGCTCAGGAAGGCGATCATGGCCCTCCAGGCGCGCGCGCCCACGTCAGAGGCCCGGTCGCGCGCGTCGGCGACCGGCGCGGAGGAGCCCTCCCGGCTTGCCGACGGGCTCAATTCGGCGACAGGCGACGTCCATTCCGACCTGCGCATCCTGAATGCCGTGTTCGCCGCCTACCGCGGCGCCGTCCGTGGGGGAAACCCCGTCGGCGAGAACTCTGAGATCACGGCAGCCCTGACGGGCAAAAACAGGCTCGGGTACGCGTTCATTCCCGCCAGCAACCCCGCCATAAGCCCGAAGGGCGAGCTTTGCGACCGCTGGGGGACTCCGCTCTTCTTCCACCAGCTCTCCGGCGAGCGGATGGAGATACGCTCGGCCGGCCCGGATCGCCGGCTCTGGACCGAGGACGACGAGGTGCTGACGCCCTAGTCGGGCGAGCGGCCCGCCAGGGACGCTCGCCGGTTGACGGCGGGTCGCAATAGCGTTCATTTTGGGGCGATAACGACCGATCCGCATGGATGCTGACCCCATACCCGTAACCGTCCTCACCGGCTTCCTTGGCTCCGGAAAGACGACCCTGCTCAACCGAATCCTCACGGAATCCCACGGGCGCAAGCTTGCCGTGATCGAGAACGAGTTCGGCGACGTCGGCGTCGACAGCCAGCTCGTGGTCCAGAGCGACGAGGAGCTCTTCGAGATGAACAACGGCTGCATTTGCTGCTCAGTGCGCGGCGACCTGATACGGATCCTCGGGCGCCTGCTGAAGCGCAAGGACCGCCTGGACGGCATCCTGATCGAGACGACGGGCCTCGCGAATCCGGCGCCGGTGGCGCAGACCTTCTTCACAGACGACGAGATGCGCCGCCGCTTCCGGCTCGACGGCATCGTCACCGTCGTCGACGCCAAGCACGTGTCTACCCACCTCGATTCGGGCGACGAATCCGTCAAGCAGGTGGCGTTTGCCGACGTTATCCTGCTCAACAAGACCGACCTGGTGACCCCGGGCGAGCTCGGGCAACTGGAGGCCCGCATTCGCGGGATCAACGCCGTCGCGTCAATCCAGCGGACCCGCGACTGCGCGGTTCCCATGGAACGGGTGCTCGACATCGGCGGCTTCAACCTGGGCCGTGCAACGACTATCGATCCCAAGTTCCTAGAGCCCGAGTTTCCCTTTGAGTGGGCCGGCGCCTACCGGCTTCCAGAGGGGACCCACGACCTCGTGATCGGGCACGTTGGTGGGGACGGGCATGACCACGGCCACGAGCATGCCGACGGGCATCACCACCACCACGGGAACGAAAACGAGCTCGATGTGGCCGTCATGCCCGTGCCCTCCCTCGGGGACGGCGACATTGCCGCGGCGCGGGACTCCGCCGTCGCCGTGTTCTCGGACTGGGAGCGGCGCGTGAAGGGGGGCGACACGATCCATCCCGGCCCCTCGCTCAACCGGCTCCTGCTGGATGGCGGCTGCGGAAGCTTCAGGGTGCAGATTCCCAAGCCCGGGCTCTTCCTGGTCTTCGAGGGTTGCGGGGAGGACCCGCTTCACATCCACGTCGCCGGCGAGGCCGTGAAGCCGTCATGGCAGGCCGACTACCACGCCGCGCACGAGCACAGCGAGGGAGTGACCTCCGTCGGCATCCAGCAGCCCGGCGAGCTGGATGGCGGCCGCCTGAACGCGTGGATCAGCACCCTGCTGCGCACAAAGGGAAACGACATCTACCGGATGAAAGGGGTCCTGAGCGTAAAGGGCGCCGCCAAGCGCCTTGTCTTCCAGGGAATCCACATGCTCTTCGACGCGAGGTTCGATCGGGATTGGGGCTCAGAGGCCCGGGTCAACACCCTCGTCTTCATCGGAAAGAACCTAGACCGGTCCGCTCTCACCGACGCATTCAAGGCGTGCCTCTCGGCTTGACCGGCCCATGCAGCTGACGAAGCACTGGGCCGGGCAGCTGGACGACTACGCAATTGACCTGGCGTGGTCGCCCGACGGCTCGGTGCTTGCTGCTGCGGCGGCGTCCGGCCCTATCTCCCTGCTAGGAGCCCTTGACGGCACGAGGCGCCACGAGCTTCCGGGCCACGAGGGGGGCTCGAACGCGATCGCATGGCGGCCTGGGACTGCGATACTCGCCAGCGGGGGACAGGACGGCGCCGTAAAGCTCTGGGATTCGGAAGCGGGCCAGCATGTCGCGACAGCCGCCCTCGGACGGGCCTGGGTGGAGCACCTCGCCTGGCGGCCGCAGGGGCCCGTCCCAACCCTGGCCGCGGCTGCGGGGCGCAAGCTCGCCTTTTTGGGCGCGGAGGCAAACGTGCGCCACGAGTTTGGGGACGCCCCAAAGACAATCTCCGCCGTCGCGTGGCACCCCCGCGGGGGATGCGCCGCGGTGGCCTATTTCGGGGGCGTCTGCCTCTGGGACGGGGACGACGCGGTGGTGCAGAAGGAGTATCCCTACGGGAACGGGATCCACGCCCTCGCCTGGTCGCCCGACGCCAGGTGGCTCGTCTCGGGAAACCAGGACCCGAGCGTGCACCTCTGGATGCCCGAGAGCGACGTCGAGCTGCAGATGAGCGGCTACGAGACCAAGGTGCGCCACCTCTCGTTCGATTCGTCGAGCCACTGGCTCGCGACGAGCGGCAGCCAGGACGCGTGCATCTGGGACTGCTCGGGAGCCGGTCCCGAGGGGCGCGAGCCGGTCATGCTTCCCCACGAGGCCCCGGTCTGCGGCGTCGCCTTCCAGCGGAGCCACGGCCTGCTTGCGACGGCCTCCCAGGACGGGACCCTGGTCCTCTGGAGCCCCGAGCGAAGGCAGCCCATGCGCGCGACGGTGAGGATGCCGGCCGCCGCGACCTGCCTCAGCTGGTCCCCTGACGACAGGCTCCTGGCGATTGGCACGGAGAAGGGAATCGTTTACGTCCTGCGCTGCGAGCCATGAAGCCGCATGAATTCCTCGGCCTTCCCGGGCCCCTCTGGCAGTCGCTAGGCCTGACGCTCGAGCTGGCCGGCGTGACCACGGTGGTTCTCGGGGTCGTGGGCCTGCCTCTGGCGCACTGGCTCAACACGTCGCGCCGGCGGATCGCCCCGATCGTCGAGACGCTGGTGGCCCTTCCCCTTGTCCTGCCCCCAACGGTGATCGGCTTCTACCTCCTCATCGGCTTCTCGCCCGAACACCCGCCGGGAAGCTGGTGGGTAGCGCTGACCGGCCATTCACTCGCATTCACATTCGCCGGCCTGGTCATCGGTTCCGTCGTCTATTCCCTGCCCTTCGCCGTGCAGCCGTTCCAGGTGGCCCTCAGGGGCGTGCCCCAGGAGCAGCTCGACGCCTGCGCGGCCCACGGGGCGCCGCCCTGGCATGTCTGGACCCGGGTGCATCTCCCGCTTGCGTCGCGCGGGATCGCTGCCGGGCTCACGCTCGGCTTCGCCCACACGCTCGGCGAGTTTGGCGTCGTGCTCATGATCGGCGGGGCGATCCCGGGCGTCACCAAGGTGGCCAGCATCGCGCTCTACGACGAGGTCCAGACCATGGACTATTCGCGGGCGCACGCCTTCGCGGCGCTGCTCCTCGTCATGTCGTTCGTGCTCATCCTCGCCGCCACCCTCCTCAGGCGGCGCGAGCAGGCGCGCTAGGCGGCGGGTTCCCCGCCCTCGACACCAAACACAGCGGCCGCGTAGTTCTCCGCGCTGAAGGCCTGGAGGTCCTCTGGGCCCTCGCCGAGGCCCACAAAGAGGATCGGGAGCCTCAGCTGCCTCCAAATGCCGACTATCGCCCCGCCGCGGCTTGTGCCGTCGAGCTTGGTGACTATCAGGCCCGTCAGGCCGAAGCTCTTGTGGAACGCCTTCGCCTGCTCGATCGAGTTGCCGCCGAGCGAGCCGTCCACGACCAGCCAGGAATGATGCGGGGCGGCAGGGTCGATCTTTGCCACGACCCGCCTGATCTTTGAAAGCTCATTCATGAGGTTGTCCTTCGTGTGGAGGCGCCCCGCCGTGTCGATGATCACCCAGTCGCGCTTCCTGCTCCTGGCGGCCTGCACCGCGTCAAAGGCAACCGCCGCAGAGTCGGCGCCCGGCTTGTTCGAGACAAGCTCCAGGTCGAGGCGCGTGGCCCAAGACCTGAGCTGGTCGATTGCCGCCGCGCGGAAGGTGTCGCACGCCGCGAGGAGGACTGACCCGCCCTCCTGCTTGAGCCTCCACGCGAGCTTGGCCGCGGTCGTCGTCTTTCCCGAACCGTTCACGCCGATCAGGACGATGACCGTCGGCGCCACCGCGGCGCGGGCCACCTTCCCCTCGGAGCCGGCCAGGGCGCGCCGGAGCACCTCGGCTCCGATCGCCGCCGCCTGGCGCCCCTCGAGGCCCTTGTCTTTGCGGGCGGCTGTCTTGATCTCCTCGAGGATCTCGGCCGTGGTCTCAACGCCAAAGTCGGCCGCAAAGAGAGCCTCCTCGAGCGACTCGAGCGACGAGTCGTCGATCCGTCGGCCGCCGAAGAGCCCGTGCGTCCTCGACGAGATCGCCGACACGGTCTTGGTAAGGCCCTCCCTGAACTTTTTTAGGAGCGATAGCACGTTCCGCCGGGCTTGCCCTTGCCCTAGTCTGAGGCCTTGCGAGCGTCCCGGCCGAGCTGGTCCTTCAGGCGGTCGAGAATCCCGTTGATGAAGCGCTTGGAGTCGGCGTTGGAGAACTCCTTGGAGATGTCTATGGCCTCGTTGATGGACACGACCGGTGGAATGTCCTTTCGGTGCAGCATCTCGAACATCGCTATCCTCAGAATCGCCAGGTCTATCTTTGCAATCCGCTCGAACTCCCAATTCTTGGCGAGGACGCGGATCTGCGCGTCGATGGCCGCCTGGTTCCTGATGACGCCGTCGATAAGCTCCTCGCCGAACGAATAATGGTCACGCGGCTGTTCCTGCCCCTCGAAGAAAATCCTCAGGTCGTCGACGAGGCTCGCCGGGGGGTTGATGCTCCAGGCGTAGAGGAACTGGAGCGCCGCCACCCTGCCATCGTGGCGCTGAGCGTACTGCGCCTTGCTCATCTGAGCAGGCGCCTCCTGAGCGCCGCCATGGATATGGCCGCTTCCGCGAACTCCGCGCCGCGATCAATCCTCCCCTGGCACCGCGCCCTTGCCTGGGCCGGGTTTTCCGCGACGATGATCCCGTTGATCATGGGGACCCTGGTCGCAAGCGCCACGTCCATGAGTCCGTCCGCGGCGGCCCTGGCGATAAGCTCGTAGTGGATCGTGCCGCCGCGGATGATGACGCCAAGCGCCACAACGGCGTCCGGCTTCTCCCGGTCGGCCAGGAGACGGGCCGCCAGCGGGAGCTCGTTCGAACCCGGAACCCTGGCGACCGTCACGTTGCGCTCCCTTACGCCGGCTGCGGAAAGGCGCCGGCGAACCCGGCCAAGGAGCGACTCGACCAGCCGCCCGTTGAACCGGGCGGCAGCGATTGCAATCTTGATGCGGGAGGCGTCGACGGCCTGCGGTTTGGGTGAATCGCCACTCATGGAACATCGAGAGGAGAACCGGGGGCCGGCAATCCGCAACATGAATTCGCGCGGTACCGCACGAGGTCTCCGATGGAAATCATTCGCAGGCCAAACCGGTGCTTGAACTCGACAATGTCTGAGAGCCTCGCGACCGTGCCATCGTCGTTCATCAGCTCGCACAGCACGCCGCTAGGATGGAGTCCGGCAAGTATCGCAAGGTCCACCGCAGCCTCCGTGTGCCCCGGGCGTTCCAAGACACCGCCAGGCCTTGCGCGAAGGGGAAAAACGTGGCCCGGGCGCGCAAGGCTGCCGGGCTTGGAGTCCGGATCGCCGATTATCCTTATGGTCCTCACCCTGTCGGCGGCGCTGATGCCGGTGGTGACACCCTGGGCCGCGTCCACACTGACGGCGAAATCCGTGCGGTGCGCGTCCCTGTTTTCGGCCACCATGGGACCCAGCCCGAGGCGCGCAAGGACCTCGCCGGTCGTGGCGACGCAGACTATGCCGCTGCAGTGGCGTATCATGGTTCCCACGGCCTCGGCGGTTGCCTTCGAGGCGGCAATGATGAGGTCGCCCTCGTTCTCGCGCCGTTCATCGTCCGTGACGATCACCATCCGGCCTGCAGCGAAGTCAGCCACGGCGGCCTCCACGGAGTCGAATGGGGACGGCTGAGCTGAGGGCATCCGGCCAAAATCGCCCGACGGCCGCCAGCTGTCAATTCGGGGCCGTCCCACGGGGTTTCGGAGCCGGGGTCAGTTGCTTGTAAAGTCTATGACATAGGACTCCACCTCAGAGCTCCCGTCAGTCAGGAGCGCAATGTGCAGCTTGAAAGTGTGCGGCGGCTTTACCGGATAGTCCGAGGTGAAGACGGCCGGATCGTCGGACGGCACGAGCTGGGTCCTTTCGGGGTTTGGCTGGTAGTGGACCGGCCAGCGCAGAATGGCGGAGGAGCGGTCAGCCTGCACCGGCTTCTTCTTGTCATTGTAAAACGTGAGCCTGAACACGCCTTCCTTGATCTCGATGCCAAGCCAGCCCCCCTGGGGGCGCTTGATGGGCAAGCCCGAGATCGTGCCCTCCTTATCATCAGCGGACGGCGCGGCGGGTGCGGCGGGTGCGGCAAACCCGCATACGGCCGAAAGCAGAAGCCCCGTGAGAACCGAGAGCACGGCGCGTTTCATTGACCGCAAACCTATGTCCTCTGGGCCTTGTCCGCAAGTTTGTTCCCCGTGCGGGCGGAGAGGGCCTCCTTGAGGGCCCCCCAGCGCCTGAGCCGCTCGGCAATTGCAGCCTCGGCCCCCGCGTTCCCTGGTGTGTAAAGCTTGAGGGGGCGCTCCAGGTAGTCCTGGCCGGACACCGCCTCCGGGAAGTCGTGCGAGTAGGCGTAACCCACGCCCTGGCCCATCCTCTTGCTCGCCTGTCCGCTCTTGTCGCGGAGGTAGGCCGGAACCGACTGCACGGGCTCCTCGGCCAGGACTCGCCTAGCCTCTCCGAGCGCGGTCGTGGCCGAGTTGCTCTTGGGCGCCGTCGCGATGTAGAGCGTTGCGTGCGCAAGCGCGAGCTCGGCCTCCGGAAGGCCGACAAAGTCGACCGCGTGGTGCGCCGCGACCGCCAGCGGCAGAGCGCCGGGATCGGCGAGACCCACGTCCTCGCTTGCGAGGATGACAAGCCTGCGTGCCACAAACCGAGGGTCCTCGCCGCCCGCAAGCATCTTGGCCAGCCAGTACATAGCCGCATCCGGATCCGATCCGCGGCAGCTCTTGATGAAGGCCGAGATCGTGTCGTAGTGCTCGTCCTCGTCCGCGTCGTAGCGGATCCGCCTCTCGCGCGCGAAGACGGCGAGGTCCTCGGGCACGATCGCGGACGGCCCCTGCTTGCCCAGCGCGATCACCTCGAGCGCATTCAGGGCGCGCCTTAGGTCGCCGTCGCAGAAGACCGCAAGATCGGCAAGGATCTGCGGCGTCGCCGTGAGGGCCAGGCCCCCGAGGCCGCGCTCCGGATCGGCCAGCGCAACGGCGAGGACGCCGGCCACGGCGGCTGTCGACAAGGGCTCCAGGCGGAAAAGGTGGCTGCGCGATAGCAGGGGCGGATTCACGTAGAATCCCGGGTTGTGGGTCGTGGCTCCGATGAGCCTAACGACCCCCTGCTCGACATCCGGCAGCAGCAGATCCTGCTGCGTCTTGTTGAACCGGTGGAGCTCGTCAATGAAGAGGATTGTGCGGGCGCTCGGCGCCCGCCTAGCGGCGCCAAGCACGTCCCTCAATTCGGCAACGTTCGACATCACGGCGTTGATCCTCACGAAGCGGCTTCGCGTCTCGCGGGCGATCGCCTCGGCGATGCTCGTCTTTCCGGACCCGGGCGGCCCATAAAAGAGCAGCGAGCCGAACCGGTTCTGCGCCACGAGGCGCGCGAGCAGGCTGCCGGGCCCGAGTATGTGGTCCTGCCCAACCACCTCCGACAGGGAACGGGGCCTCATGCGTACGGCGAGCGGCTTGTCCGGGCCGCCTGCAGGCGGGTCCGCGGCACCAGCCGGTTCCGGCTCGCCGAACAGCTCGCTTTGGTCATCGGGGCTCATGGTGCGCGCCGGAATCTCCCCTCAATCGCAACGGATGAGAAGCCTTTCTTGTGTTTCGCGCCCTAAGAGGCGATCTTCGGCACCGATCATGAAAAGTGCCTACGAGCTCGCCATGGAACGCCTATCGAAGTCGGACCCGGGTTCCGCGCGACCCGTCACCCAGGAGCAGCGCGCCAAGCTGGCCGACGTGGACCGCCTCTACCAGGGAAAGCTGGCCGAGAGGGAGATCTTTCTGCGCCAGCAGCTTGAGCAAGCGCTGAGCGGCCAGAATGCGGACGAGGTTGACAAGATCAGGAAGCAGATCGCCTCCGAAAGGGCGCGCCTTGAGGAGGATAGGGAGACGGAAAAGGACCGGATCCGCAAGGGCCAGGCCTGAGGGCCGCCCCCGTCCTCGCCCCGGCCCTGCCCTAAAATCCGAAATCGAAGTCCGCGACCACGGGCAGGTGGTCCGAGGCCAGGGTGTGCGCGACCGAGTGCCCGGTGCAACGCAGCCCGGAGTTGTAAAAGATGTGGTCGAGCACAAAAGGCCGGCGGTGCCACGTGTGGACCTTGTACTGAACGGTCGCGTAGCCGAACTCCGCAAACTGCTCCACAAGCGAGGCATGCTGGCTCACGTTGAAGTCGCCGCCGAGGATCGTCGGGATGTCCGACGAGGCCAGGCGGTCGGCGACAAGGTCCCGCTGCCAGGGAAACATCGTGCTGCTGCTCCCAAGCATAAAGAACGCGAGGAGGTGCACATTGAAGAACTGGACCTCCCGGCCGTTGACGAACGTCTTCGCGCCAATCATCAGGCGGTCGGTCGGGGTCGTCTTTTTCCCGCCGAACTCAAATTCTATTGCAGGTGAAGGAACATCCACCCGGAACTTCTCGAGCAGGGGCGTCCTCGAAAAGATGGCCAGTCCGATGCCGAACGGCAGCTCGCGAGGGTCCGCTTTGGGATACGAGAACCAGCTGTCGTATTCCGCCAGGGCCTCCTTCAGACGCGTGTAATTGGGCGGGGGTTCAATCTGCTCGCCGCCAACCAGGGCATGCTCGACCTCCTGAAGCAAAACGACATCCGGATTGTGCCTCCTTATCTCGGCTATGGTCGCGTCGATGTCGATGGGCACGTCGTCCGGGGACGCCGCATTCCAGCCCATGCCAAACTGCATGTTGAATTGCAGAACCCGGAACATACGCGTCTACGGACCCGCGGCCGCCGGCCGGAAAAGTTGCGCTTGGATTGCCATTTCTGAGGCGCCTATTCGTGGCTTCGCCAACGGATTGCAGCAACTCTTTATTGGCCAATCAGCGCGTTTTGCCATATTCTACTCGGGCTCGGCAGTACCCTCGACAACCCACTCGCGGGCCTCGGGGACCTGCTCGATGAAGGCGCGAAGGGCCGCGCTGAGATGCTCGGCATATCTGAAATGGGCTCCCATACCTGTCCTGAGCTCGGCTTCATAGATAAATTTGTCCGCATGTGTCCCGTGCTCGAATGGAGTCTGGGCCCCGAGGAGAAGCGTGTAGACATAGGCCGGCGACCCGCGCTTCATAAATTCACGCGTAAGCTCCATCTGGTCATTTAGAAGCGCAATATGGCTGCTTCGGCCTATCTCCGGCGGCAGGTAAAACCCCGCCTGGATTAACGGTGTGAAACGGTTGCCGGTGCGGTGACGATTCAGGTCGCGAAGCTCGGCCACGGCCATGTTGTTCCACGCAAAGGTCACCCGCATCCTTCGCGTCGCCTGCCCTTGCTGCCCATAGCGGTTGGCCCTGTGCCTGAGCGCCTCGGTCACCGGCTGGGTTTGCGCCAGCCAGGGAGGAGCCGCGCGGTCCACACTCACCCAGACTTGGTCCTCAAGAGGCTCCTTGCTCAGCCTCTCAAGGCCGAGCGCGAGCGAAGCCGCTAGGTCCTGACGAGCCTGCTCCTCAAATGACTTCTCCGCGAAGCTGTGCCTCATGAGCCTTGGCGACTGCTTCATCAGCTCCTCGCGGATCAGGCCTGCGGCCGCGCGCGCCTCGGGATTTGGGAGGGAGTCGAGCTGCTTGACCGTAAGGGCCCACATCCTCGATGTCTGGACGAGACCGAGGTTCGTCCTCGTCGCCAGCGGTATGAAATACCGCGCCCTGTCCAGCGCGTAGTTCTTGCGGATGCGCGCTATCACGGCGGCCTTGGCGTCCCTCGGACACCGGATTCGCTCGGGCTCCGCCACGGAGAGCGCGTCGAGGCGGGCGTATTCCAGGTTGTACGCCGCAAACGAGCGCGCAAGGACGTCGCGCCAGGCCGGCGCCAGGTCGTCGGGGATCCCGAGTTCGCCCGCGCCCGGGATGTTCGCCGGGTCCATGGTTATGTAGCGCGTGCTCGACTCCTGGCCGTCAGCCATCTGCGCGATCTCAAAGATCTTGTAGGCAAGCCACATCGAGACCCCGTCGAGCGCGACGGCCAGGCCGCCGGTCAGTCCGCCAATCGACGCGTGCCCGTAGTCGACAAACTTCAGTATCCGGTCAATCGAGGCGTCGGGATTGGCGATGTCCACCTTTGCCAGGATGGCCGCAAGGCCCTCGGTGCTCCGGGAATACCTTGCCATTACCGAGGCGAGCAGCTCAGGCGTAACCTTTGGCAGGTCTGCGGCGCTGGGGGGCGGGACCAGTGCAAGCCCGGTTACCTTCATCATTGCGTCCATTTGACGCATCATTTCGAAGAGGAAACAAACTGGAAACGGCAGCCAGAATGAAATACTTTCCTTGCATATGGGCGCCGGACGCGGACGCGCATTTGCCATGTAACATTTTTCCCCCGTCGGCGTCTAACAGCTGGCAGTCGATGGAGATTTCCCAATGAAAATAACCCAACTATCAGCACTGGCCCTAGTCTTGGGCGCGGCGCCGCTGGCGGTAAACGCAGGCGTGGATATCGGCATCAACATCGGCGGACCCGAGGTCGTGGTCCGCGGCGCACCGCCCCCGGATCAGGGGGAGGTAATCCCCATGAGTCCGGGCCCCGGGTACATCTACATACGCGGGCACTGGGTGTGGCACCACGAGCGCTGGGAGTGGAAGGGCGGTTTCTGGGACCGGGTTGCTCAGCCGGGCTACGCCTGGGTGCCGGGCCAGTGGGTCGCCCGTGGAAACGGCTGGGTGTGGATCGAGGGTCATTACACGCCGGCTGCCCCCCCGCCCCCAGCGGGACAGCCCTACGAGGTCATCGCCTCCGAGCCCCCGCCCGCGCCGATAGTCGAAGCCGTGCCGATGGCACCAGGGCCCGAGTATTTCTGGATCGCCGGCCATTGGCACTGGAACGGCGGCTGGGTCTGGGTCCGCGGCCGCTACGACCGCCATCCCCATTTTCATCCCGGCGCTGGCTGGGAGCCCGGGCATTGGGACCGCCGCGGGGCCTCCTGGGTGTGGCGCGAGGGCCATTGGCGCTAAGGCCACGGGAGTCGGCCCGGGGGCGCCTGGGGCCGGACGGCTCTACCGTCCCAGGACAAGCCGTCCCAGGGGACCCTGATAGAATCCAAGCAGGACCGACGCCGCGGCAAGCACGGCGAGCGAGACTCGCAGGGTCAGGCCGCCGCCCTCCCGGACGCGCCGCGCCATCTCCGGGGAGATCGGGGACTCGTCGCTGAAATACGCGGCGCGGATCCACCCGAAGTAGTAATAGATCGATATGACGACCCCAGTGATCGCGACGGCGAGCAGCCCGAAATGGCCCGCCTTGAAGGCGGACACGAAAACGGCGAGCTTCGCGATGAACCCCGCGAAGGGTGGGATGCCGGCAAGCGATCCGAGGCCGCAGGCGAGCACGCCGCCCAGAAAAGGGCTCTCCCTGGCAAGCCCGCAGTAGTCCGCGAGTTCCTGGTTCGTGTCATCGGGGCCGGCAAGTATCGCCATGACGCCAAACACGGCAAACGAAGCGATCAGGTAGGCGATCAGGTAGAAGAACACCGCGCCGAAGGCCGACGGGGCCCGGGCCACTGAGACGACGGCGAGCAGTATGAACCCCGCATGGGAGACGCCGGAAAGGCCGATCAGACGCTTCACGTTGCTCTGCTTCAGGGCCGCAAGATTGCCGAAGAGGATGGTTGTTGCGGCCATGAACGTGAGCACGGGACCGACCAGCCATTCGTACGCGCCGAACACCTCTGTGACCAGCACCAGCAGGACAATGAAGCCCGCCGCCTTTGACGCGACCGCGAGAAGCGCTGTGACCGGGGTCGGGGCGCCCTGGTACACGTCCGGAATCCAGATCTGGAACGGAAAGGCGCCAATCTTGAAAGCGACGCCCGAAATGACGAGGATTATGCCGGCAGCCGCAGTGAAGTTGTGGGGATTGGCGTTCAGGAAGCCCGCCAGGCCGACGTACTGCATCGCCTCTGCGGTCCTGCCGGGCAGCCCCGGGTTCCCAGCCACGCCGTACAGGAGCACGATGCCAAAGAGAAGGAGGGCCGAGCTCAGGGCGCCCATCACCAGGTACTTCAGGCCCGCCTCGAGCGTCCTCGGATTCGACCTATAGTAGCTGACGAGGATGTAGAGCCCGACGGTCACGGTCTCGAGGGCCACGAAAAGCATGATGAAGTTGCGGCTCTGGACGAGCAGCATCATCGCGGCGGCAACCACGAGCACGATGTGGTGGAACTCCACCCGGGGCGCGCCCTGCCTCGGGAGGCCCTCGCGCGCCAGGATCGAGACGAAGATCGACGAGACCAGGAAGAACACCCGCATCACCTGGCCCGGCGGGGACTGGACCAGCAGGCCATTGAACGTCTCCCTGTAGGCGGTATCAAAGTTGGCCAGGAGGGCCGCGAGGATCACAAGCTGCCCCAGGATCGAGACCATGGGGATGCGCCCGTGCGCGGTCCTCGGAAGGACCGTCTCAAGGACGAGCAGGAAGAGGGCGAGGCACCCGAGCGCAAGCTCCGGCCATATGGCGGGCCAGGCGTTCCCGGAGGCGAGTTCCCGTAAGGCGGAGAAGTCCATTTTAGGGGGGCGGGAGCGGTTGGCCAAGGCTGGCCACCACGGCATCGGAGGGCGCCGCAAGGGCCCGGTCTATCCCGGCAGAGATCGACCGCGGCCAGATGCCAATGAAGAACAGCGCAGAGAGCAGCACCAGCGCGGGAAGCCTCTCGCCCCAGGCGATGTCGGCCGGCGGCGTGCTGGCGCACACGCGTGCGAACGCATCCGAGGGCGGGCCGAAGAACACCCGCGCCGCCGCGCGCAGGCCGTAGACAGCCGACACGATCGTACCGGAAAGCGCGACCACCGTCGCCCAGTGGGAGAACCTCCAGAGAGCGACGAAGATCGGCAGCTCGCCCCAGAAATTGGCGAACCCAGGAAGGCCGATGCTGGCGAACGTCGCGGCCATGAACAGCGCTGCGAGCACAGGCGCCCTCTGCGCAAGCCCTCCCATCTGGCCCATGTCAAAGGTGTGCGTCTTGTGGTAGATGCTCGTCGAAAGCAGGAAAAGGAGGGCGACGGAGAGCCCGTGGCCGACCATGAGCATCACGACGCCCCCGGCCCCGAGTACGGACCCTGCGGCTATCCCGAGGAACGCATAGCCCATGTGCATGACCGAGCTGTAGCCCACCATCTGCTTCAGGTCGCGCTGCGCCATCGTCACAAGGCCTATCACGAGCACGTTGCCCACCGCAGCCAGCACGGCGAGGTTGTGGCCCCACTGGAAGACACCGAACGGCAGGAGCGGCAGCGCAATCTGCACAAGGCCGTAGAGCCCGAACTTCTTCAGGACTCCCGCGTGCAGCATGGCCGCCGAGCTCGGCGCGGCCCCGTACCCTAGGGGAGCCCAGGAATGGAATGGCCAGAGCGACACGAGGATGCCGAATCCAAAAAGCAGGAGGCCGAATATGTGCTTCTGCGCGACCTCCCCAAGCTGCCTCGAGGCCAGGGCGTCGCGGATCGCCATCAGGTCAAAGCTGTTTGCGCCGCTCTTCACGTAGATGGCGATCAGGCCGAGCAGGGAGAGCATCGCCCCTATGGTCAGGTAGATCGTCATCGTCATCGCCGCATAGCTGCGGTCGCGACCTCCCCAGATGCCCACCATTATGAAGGTCGGAATGAGCGCCAGTTCGTGGAAAAAATAGAAGAAGAATACGTCCACGCTCGCGAACATGCCCATGAGGCCCGCTTGCATGACGAGGAGGAGCGCCAGGTAGGTCTTCATCCTCTCCGCGCCCGACTGGATGGCGTAAAGGCCCGCGGCGAGTCCCACCGTCCCGGCGAGCACGAAAAGCGGCAGCGAGATGCCGTTCAGCCCCAGCTTCAGCCCGATGCCGAGTCCGTCAAGCCCCGTAGAGTAGCTTGAGAGGAACGCATAGCCGTGGGGCTCCTTGGTTGCCGACCCGAAATTCCACCAGGCCCAAAGGGCCATCAGCGCAGGGACCGCGAACCCCGCATAGGCGAGCTTCACGACCCAGCGCTTCGGGAGCCCGAGCACGATCGCTATCGCGAGCGCCAGCGGCGCGGCGACAGAAAGGAGAAGGGGATCGAAGGAGGGGTTGCTCATCGCAGGTGTCAAAGCACGCCGGCCGCGTAGGCCCACAGGATCACCACGCCGCCGAGGAACCAGTAGACGTAGGTGCTCAGGCGGCCCGTGTGCAGGGAGCGGATTCCAAAGCCCACGATCTCCACGGCGCCTGCGAAACCGCGCACCAACGCGCCCGCTAGGCCCACTATGTCAAGGAAGTTGAGGACCATCGCCACCCGCTGCTGTACCTTCGCGACGTAGCAGTCGTACACTCTGTCGAATGAGGCCCTGAGCGCGGTGAGGAACCCGAACACCGCGGGCAGGCGCAGCTCGAGGGCGTCACCCCCGTCCGACCGATAGAACGCAAGGGCCGTCCCCGCGCCCGCCGCCAGCACGGCCAGGCTCGTGGCGAGGACGACAAGACGGGCCGAGCCCACCGCCTCCGGTATCAGGGAGAAGACTCCCCCGAAGGCGCGAGGATACCCGCCGGTGTAGCCGCCGACCACCGAGAGCGCGGCCAGGAGGACCAGCGGAGCGGTTAGCGAGATGCCGCCCTCGCGCGCATGCCCTGCCGGCTCGCTCCTCGCGGTCCCGAGGAACACCATCTTCCAAAGCCTGAGCATGTAAAAGGCGGTCAGGATCGCCGTGAACCCGAGCACGGCGTAAACGGCCAGGTTGCTCTCGTAAGCGAGGCCGAGGATAGCTTCCTTAGAGAAAAACCCGGCCAGGCCGGGAAAGCCGACTATCGCGGCGACCGCGATCGTGAAGGTCCAGAAAGTCAGGGGCATCCTGGAGCGCAGCCCTCCCATCCGGAAGATGTCCTGCTCGTGGTGGCACCCGACGATGACCGAGCCCGCCCCGAGGAACAGCAGCGCCTTGAAAAAGGCATGCGTCGTGAGGTGGAACATCGCCGCCCCGACCGAGCCGAGTCCGAAGGCGGCGACCATGTAGCCCAGTTGCGACAGCGTAGAGTAGGCGAGGACCTTCTTGATGTCCCGCTGCACGACGGCGCAGAGCGCCGCGTAGAGCGCCGTAAGGGTCCCGACCCACGTGATCACCGTCGTCGCCGAAGGCACCATGAGGACGTCGATGCGGCAGAGCATGTAGATGCCGGCGGCGACCATGGTCGCCGCATGGATGAGGGCGGAGACGGGCGTCGGGCCCTCCATCGCGTCGGGGAGCCACACCTGGAGGGGCAGCTGGGCCGACTTGCCCACGGCCCCGCAGAAGAGCAGCAGGGGGATCAGGCGGCTGTGGACCAGTTGCCCGGCCGCAGAATCCGCCGCCAGGGCGGACAGGCTCACCGTTCCATTGGCCCAATAGCACAGGATGATGCCCAGCAGAAAACCGAAGTCGCCAACCCTGTTGACGATGAAGGCCTTCTTGGCCGCATCGGAGGCGGACTTCCTCGCATGCCAGTGGTTGATCAGGAAATACGAGCTGAACCCGACAAGCTCCCAGAAGATGAACATCATGAACAGGTTGTCGGCCAGCACGATGCCGTTCATCGAGAACATGAATATCGAGAGCCCGCCGAAGTAGCGCGACCGCGCAGCGTCGTCGCGCATGTAGCCGAGGGAGAACACGTGCACGCACATCCCGACAACCGCCACAATCGAGAGCATGAGGGCCGCGAGGTCGTCGAACTTGAAGCCGAGCCCTATCGCAAAAGAGCCAAACCGCAGCCATTCGAGGTTGGCGGTGATGCGGGCGCCGCCAAACGCGAGATAGAGTGCGCCCCCCGCGCCCAGGGCCGCGGTGACCACAGAGACCGCGGCCGCGGCCCCTCCCCTGCGCCCGAGAAACACCGCTATCAGAGCCGCCGAGACGGCCGGCGCAACCAGGACAAAGAGTGCGGTTTGAAGGGGCGTCATTTCCGTCGGGTCAGTGCTTCAGGCTGTCGAGCTTGTCGACCTGGACCGTCTGGCGCGCGCGGAAGAGCGCGACTATTATCGCAAGGCCCACGGCGACCTCGGCGGCGGCCACGGTCAGTATGAAGAAGACGAACACGTCGCCCTCCTCGGTGCCGTTGAAATGCGAGAAAGCGACGAGAGCCAGAGTCGCCGCGACGAGCATGAGCTCAAGGCACATATAGATCACGAGCGTGTTGCGGCGAACGAGGACGCCAAAGAACCCCACGGCGAAAAGGGAGGCGCTTAGCATCAAATATCCCTCGAGGTGCGGGATCATTTGGAGCCCTCCCGGGGAGCGCCACGCCTGCTGAGCACCACGACCCCGATCATCGCTATCAGGAGCAGGAACCCCATGACCTGCACCGGAAGGAGGTAGGTCGTGAAGAGCTCGTACGAGTAGACCCTCAGCGACGATCCCGCCGAGCGACCCACCGGCGGGAGGCCCCCAACCCTGCCGCGCGCGGCGAGGACGTTCAGCCCCGTTATGAGCAGCGCCGCGGCGATCGAGCTCGACACGATGTTCACCCCCCGGAACCTCCAGGGCTGGCCGCCCTGCATGTCGAGCAGCATGATGATGAAGAGGAACAGCGCGACGACCGCTCCCGCGTAGACAAGGACCAGCACGAACGCGAGAAGGTAGGCGTGGAGCTGGACAAACAGGCCGGCGATGCCGGCCAGGCAGAGCAGCAGGCACATGGCGCCGTTGACGGCGTTCTTGCTCAGGACCACGCCAAGGGCGCAGGCCAGGGTGAATACGGAGAGGCTCGTGAATGCGATCTGTTCCATGGCGAGCCTGCTCAGTGATGCCCCCCTGCGCGCTCCTCGGCGGCCTTCTTCGCTTCCCACTTGAAGTGCCGGTCGGGAAGCGTGCCCCCGAGCTCGTACAGCCGGTCCTTGTGGTTGACCATCTCGGCGCGGCTGTAGCCGGTCATTGAATACTGTGTCAGGAGGAATATCGCCTCCTCAGGGCAGACCTCCTCGCAGAGCCCGCAGTAGATGCACCGGAGCATGTCGATGTCGAAGGCCTGCGGCGCCTTCTCGACATTGTCGACGCCGGCGCCCTCGGCGACCGTTCCCGGGACTATGCGGATCGCCTTCGGCGGGCACACGAACTCGCAGAGCTGGCACGAGACGCACTTCTCGCGGCCGTGCGGATCCTTGACCAAGGCCGGGACGCCCCTGTAGCCGGGCGGTATGGCGGGGCGCTCCTCGGGGTACTCCATCGTCTCGGCCGGGCGCACAAAGTTCTTAATCGTCGTCAGCATCCCGCCGAGAATCTGCGGAAGGTACGTGCGCTCCGCCAGGGTGAGGGACTTTCGTTGGACTTGGATGACGGCCATGGCTCGCTGGTTTATCCCTGCAGGAAGTAGATTCCCACCGTATAGGCGACAAGGTTGGCGATCGAAAGCGGGAGGAGCTTCTGCCAGCCGATCCTCATCACCTGGTCGTAGCGGAAGCGCGGCACGGTCCAGCGCACCCACATGAACACGAAGATGGTCGCCAGCACCTTCCCGGCGAAAATGGCGATCGAGACAAGCCCGACCACAAGCGGGTGCAGCCAGAGCGCCCAGCCGGTGACACCGTGGAGCCAGCCAATCAGGGCCGATAGCGGCAGCCACGGCAGGAGGTTCCATCCCCCGAGGAAAAGGAGCGCGAAGACCGACGAGCCCACGATCATGTTGGCGTACTCCGCGACGAAGAACAGCGACCACTTGAAGGCGCCGTATTCCGTGTGGAATCCACCCACAAGGTCGGCCTCAGACTCGGGCATGTCGAAGGGCTGGCGGTTGGTCTCCGCGAAGAGGGCGACGGCGAAAATCAGCGCCGATACGGGCATCGTGAACACGAACCACGTCCCGCCCCAGAATCCCGCGCGGCTCTGGAACTCGACCACCCGGGCCAGGCTGAGCGAGCCTGACGATCCCGGCTCGTTCACCCACAGGAACACCGGCAGCACCGAGAGGGTCATCGAGAGCTCGTACGAGATCAGCTGCGCCGACGCGCGGACGCCGCCGAGGAAGGGGTATTTTGAGTTCGAGGCCCAGCCCGCGAGGATCAGCGAGTAGATGCCGAGGGAGGCCACCGCGAAGACCGCCAGGATCCCGACGTCCACGTTCGCCAGGGCAAGGGGAATAACGCTGCCCGACGGGTCGAGATAGGCGCCGAAGGGAACGACGGTGACGGTCGTGAACGCAGGGATCATGGCGATGACCGGGGCCAGCGTGTAGTAAAACTTGTGGACGTGGTCCGGAAGCGGCTCCTCCTTGAATACGAACTTTCCCCCGTCCGCCATCAGCTGCCAAAGGCCGAGCCTCTGCAGGAAGCCTATACCGGGAATTCCCGCGAGAAAGGGCGGCATCGTGCGGTTCGGCCCCGGCCGGCGCTGGATCCAAGCCGAGACCTTGCGCTCCGCCATCGAGCACGCGGCAGCCACCGGGAAAATGACCGCAATCACGGCGACGCCCTTGGCGACGGCCTGGACAAGGAAGGGCAGGCTGAAGAAAAAATCAAACACGGGCTGCCTCCCTCCCCGCCGCGGCGCCCGGATTGAAATGGAGCGCGGGCCCCTCCGCGAACGCAAGGCCCGCCCAGGGGGTCCCGTCCAGGAGCAGACCCGAGTCCGGGATGCTGGCGTAGCTCATGGTCGCAAGCGACGGAACCTCGGCCGCGATCGCGGGCCAGAGAGCCCCGACATCGGAGCCGAGGACGGGGCCCCCCGCGGCGCTGACAAGCGCCGCGAGCACGGCCAGGTCGTCCGTGGAACCAGCGGCGCCGGGCACCGCCCTGGCGAACCTCTGGATGCGGAACTGCTGGTTCACGAAGGTCCCGTTCTTCTCGAACACGGTCAGCGTCGCCATGGAGACCTTGGCGGCCGCGCTGGTCGCGTTGGCGTGCGTCCCCAGGTAAACGATGGAGACCTTCGAAAGCTGCGCCTCGCTCAGGCCCGCGGCCGCAAGGTCCTCCCCCACGGAGACAACTGCGGTGACGCTCCCAGAGTCGATATGCGCCCCGAGCGAATCGAGCCGCGCCGACGGCAGGCTGTTGACAAGGCCCGTGACAAGCGCCCCACGGACGTTCGGATTGCGGTCGGCCGAGACGAGGAGCCCGTCCCCCGCCCCCACCCGGGAGACAAGCCAGGCCTTGGCGCCGAGCGCCACGGCGAGTTTCCGGGTCAGGAACTGCTCCTCGACGGAGCTCCGGCCCGAACCGACCACCGCGGTCGAGCCCCTTGTGAGGAGGCCGGCCGCGGCCTTCACCGCGAATTCAAGCGCGCTCTCCACGCCGTTCACCCGGACGGACTGAAGGCGGCCCGCAGCGCGGATCTCCTTGTAGAGGACCCTGCCGCTGTCGGCCATCCACGTGTCGTTGACCGCGTCGTTCTGGCGCGGGGTTATCCTGTAGACTGCCCCCTCCCGGGACCAGACCACCGTGTTCGCCCCCGCGCTCGACTCGGGGTCGATGCTGTTCGTCTGCTTGAGGAACCAGACGCGCATCTTGAACCGGAAATCCGTGCTCGTGAGCGCCCCAACGGGGCAGATGTCCACGGTGTTGAGCGAGTAGTTGTTCTCAAGCCTTCGGCCCGGGTAGCAGGTGAGGGTGCTGTAGCTCCCGCGGTCGATGAACCCGAGGACGTCGTCCTTCGCGACCTCCTTGGAGAATCGGATGCAGCGCGAGCACAGGATGCAGCGCTCGTCGTCAAGCATCACCCGGGGGCCGAGCAGCGTGCGCTTCGGCTTCACGTTCTTTTGCTCGATGTAGCGCGAATAGCCCCTCCCGTAGCCGGCCGACTGCTCCTGGAGCTTGCACTCGCCCGCCTGGTCGCAGATCGGGCAATCGAGCGGGTGGTTGACAAGGAGGAACTCCATCACGCCCTCGCGGCACTCTTTCACCATCTGGGAGGTCGTTCGGACATGGAGCCCGGGCATGGCGCTCGTCGCGCAGGCGATCGCCGGGCGCGGGCCCCAGTTGACCCTCTGCTTGCCGGTCGCCGGGTCGATGATGGGCGCCTTGGTCGCAGGATCCACCGCGAGCGTCCCCGTCTCGACAAGGCACATCCGGCAGTTGCCGACCACCGACAGCTTGGGGTGGTAGCAATAGTGCGGCACATCCACGCCGACCCGCAGCGCGGCCTCGATCATGTTCGTCCCCTTTGGGACGGCGACCTCCCTGCCGTCAATGTTGACGGTGATCTGGTCGGTTGTGCCGGGCTGAATCATGGGGAGCGAGGGTGGGTCGTCTTGGTGCCGAGGCGCGCTCAGACAAGCTCGGGCACGCCATCGGCCCTGGGCTCCGTCTTCGCGTTCGCGTAAGCCTTGAACTCGTCGCCGAACTTCGCGATGAAGCTCTGCGTCGGCCATGCGCAGGCCTCCCCGAAGGCGCAGATGGTGCGCCCGGCGATCTGGTCGGCCACGCTCTTCAGGAGCGCGCCGTCCTCCGGCCTCGCGTCCCCATGGACCATGCGGGCAGTTATTTTCTTCATCCAGAGCGAGCCCTCGCGGCACGGCGTGCACTGGCCGCAGCTCTCGTGCGAGTAGAAAGCGTTTATGTTGCCGAGCGCCTCGACCATGCTGACGGAGTCGTCCATCACGATTACCCCGCCCGAGCCTCCCATTGAGCCGACCATCTGGAGGTTGTCGAAATCCATCGGCACGTCCTCGACGCCCCAGTCGTACTCGACCATCTCGGCTCCCACCTTGCGCTTGCCCTTGAATCTCTCGCCGAACCTGAGCACCTTCGCCGAGGAGCCTCCCGGTATGACCGCCTTGAACCTGCGGCCCGGCAGCGGCCCCCCGCAGACGTCGTAAAGGAGCTGCCCGAGGGTTATCCTGCCCACGTCGAACTCGTAGTACCCTGGGCGCTGGACGTGCCCCGAGACGCAGTAGATCCGGGTACCGGTGTTTCCCGGGGTTCCGATCTTCGAGTACGCGTCACCTCCGATGTCGGCAATGTGCTTAACATGGCAGAGCGTCTCGACGTTGTTCACAATGGTCGGGCACTGGTAGAGCCCGAGGACCGCGGGATAATAGGGCGGCTTGATGCGCGGATAGGGCCTTTTCCCCTCGATCGACTCGATCAGGCCGGTTTCCTCCCCGCAGATGTAGGCGCCTGCGCCCCGGTGGACGTAGACCTCGCAGCCGTACCCGCTCCCCAGGATGTCGGGGCCCGCGAAGTTTGCCGCCCTTGCCTCGGCGATCGCCGCCTCAAGGATCCTCGCACCCTGGGGGAACTCGCCGCGGATGTAGATGTAGGCGCGCTCCACCTTGTTGGCAAAGCATGTGATCATTATCCCCTCGATCAGCTGGTGGGGATCCCTGTGGATGATGTAGCGGTCCTTGAATGTGCCCGGCTCGGACTCGTCGGCGTTCACGACCAGGTAGATCGGCTTGCCGCTCTTCCTGTCCACGAGCGAAAACTTGACCCCGCACGGGAACCCGGCCCCTCCCCTGCCGCGAAGGCCCGACCTCTTCACCTCGTCGATAAGCTCCTCGGGCCGGCGCTTGACCGCCTTGCGGAGCACCTCGTAGCCGCCGTTGCGCAGGTAGCACGCGATGTCGTTCGAGTAGCCGGCCTCGTCGATGTGCCTGAAGATCATTCGGTGCTGTTCGGGTGCGGCCATTGTGTTCCTTCAGCGTGCGCTCACGGGAGCCCTTGCCCCCGCCCTGATCGTATCGGAAAGCTCGCGGGCTTTCGCCGTGTCCACCTTCTCGTGCAGCTCGTCGTCAATCATGACGACCGGCGCGGTGCCGCAGCTGGCGAGGCACTCGACAAATTCGACCGTCACCTCGCCGTTCGGCGACACCTCGCCAAGCTTCGTGTTGAACTGCCTCTGGAACTCCGCGCAGGTGCGGTACCCCCCCATTATCGCGCACGAGAGCGTGCGGCAGACCTTGATGTGCCGTCGGCCGATCGGCTTGCGCCGGATCATCGGGTAAAAAGTGACGAGCTCGTACACGTTGATGGGCTGGACCTCGAGCTTCGCGGCGATCCACTCGATCGCCTCGTCCGAGATATGGCCCTGGTCCTCCTGCACGAGGTGCAGCAGCGGCAGCGCCGCGCTGCGCCTCACCGGGTAGTGGGTGATGGCCTCGTCAATCTTCCTGAGCGTCTCGGGCCGTAGGATCATCAGCGGTCGCATTCGCCCATCACGAAGTCGAAGGAACCCAGGATGGCCACAACGTCGGACACCATGGCGCCAACGCAGACCTTGGGAAGGATGGAGAGGTTGCAGAATGAGGGGGATCGGATCTTGAGCCTCCACGGGACGCCGCCGCCCTTCGAGACTATGTAGAAGCCAAGGGCGCCCTTGGGGTTCTCGGCCTCGAAGTAAACCTCCCCGGCCGGCATCTGCGGGCCCTCAGTCACGATCATGAAATTCTGGATGAGCTCCTCCATCGAGGTGAGGATCTTGTCCTTCTGGGGTGCCACGATGCGCTTGGCGTCGTCCGCGTACCACTTTCCCCCGGGGAACTTGGCAATCGCCTGGCGGATGATCCGCACCGACTGGCGCATCTCCTCGCCGCGGACGAGGTAGCGGTCGTAGGCGTCGCCCTTTGTGCCGACCGGGATGTCAAACTCGTACTGCTCGTAGCCGCTGTAGGGCCTGTCCTTGCGAAGGTCGAGCGGTACGCCGCTTCCCCGCAGGTTGGGCCCTGTGAGCCCGTAGGCGATGGCGTCTGCCTTTGAGATAACCCCTACCCCCGCGGTCCTGTCGGTGAAGATCCGGTTCCGAGTGAGGAGGCCCATGATTTCCTCGAGCTGCGGCAGGAACTGGTCGCAGAACGCCGTCACCCGCTCGTTCCAGCCGGGAGGGACGTCGCGGGCGACCCCGCCAATGCGCGTGTAGCTGGTCGTGAAGCGGGCGCCCGTCAGCTCCTCGAAGAGCTTGTAGAGCTTCTCGCGCTCCGTGAACGAGTAGAGGAACACCGTCCAGGCGCCGACATCGATCCCGAACGCGCCGAGGCCCATCAGGTGCGCGGAGATCCGCGCCATCTCGGCCGTGATCACGCGGATTGCCTGGCAGCGCGGCGGCACCTCCAGCTTCGCCAGCCTCTCGACGGCTATGGCATAGGCCATGTTGTTCGCGAGCGGCGCCAGGTAGTCCAGCCGGTCCGTGTAGGGCACGAACTGGTTGTAGGTCATGTTCTCGGC
>CAZNNO010000006.1:0-85900 GCA_964574435.1 uncultured Opitutaceae bacterium | reverse complement strand
GCGAGCTCGCGCTCGAAGAACTCGAGCAGCTTGATCTTGACGCTCTCGCGCTCGGCCTCCGACGAGTTGACCTCGGTGACGCTCAGGTGCTCGGCCAGCTGCTGGATGCCCCTCGCGTCATGGCGGACGCCGCCGCCCTCCGCGCGGCCGGCGAGGTAGGATTGGAGGACCTGGTGGACGACCAGGTCCGAGTAGCGCCGGATCGGGGAGGTGAAGTGGGTGTAGTCCTTCTTGTGGAGGCCGTAGTGGCCGTCGGGCGTCGCCCGGTAGCAGGCCTTTTTCAGGCTCCGAAGGAACTGGGTGCGCAGCGTGTAGCCCTGCGGGTGGGTCTTCAGTATCGTCAGGAGCTTCACGACCTCCTCCCGGTGCGTGAGGTCGCCCACCTTGATCCCGAAGGTCGCCACAAACTGGCGGTAGTCGCTCAGCTTCTCGGCGTCCGGGTTGTCGTGGACCCGGTAGAGCGACGGGAGCTTGTGCGTGCGCGTCAGGCGGGCCACGGCCTCGTTCGCCGCAAGCATGAACTCCTCGATCAGCTGGTGGCTCTCGTCCTGCTCGATCCGCTCGAGCCGGTCCGCGTAGCCCTGCGGGTCGACGAATATCTTCGTCTCGGGCATGTCCAGGTCGAGGCTCCCGTGCGCCATGCGCTCGCGCCGCAGGGCGGAGGCTATGCGCCAGAGCGCGCGGATCCACGACTGCAGGTCGGTGAGCTCGCGGTCGCCAAGCTCCCTGAGCGCGCGCCCCGTCGAGCCCGTCTGGTGCTTCGGGGGAACCGGCAGGGAGCGGATTTTCTCGAGGCTGTCCTCGAAGAGGAGCGCATAGGCCTGCTTGTAGGTGAGCCGCTTCCTGCTGCGGATGACGGTGTTCGCGTAGTCCGTCTCCCTGATCCGGAAGTCGGGCCCGAACGTGAGGAACACGGCCTTGCAGAGGCGGTCCTGGGCCTCGACGAGCGAGCAGAGGCCGTTGGAGAGCTTCTCCGGAAGCATCGGGATCACGGTGCCGACCAGGTACGTCGAATTGCCGCGGGTGCGGGCCTCGCGGTCGATGGCGCTGCCGTGCTTCACGTAGCTCGAGACGTCGGCGATGTGGATGCCGACGCGGACGCCGCCGCCGCCGAGCTCCTCGATCGAGAGGGCGTCGTCGAAGTCCTTGGCGTCGTCGGGGTCGATCGTGAACACGGGAAGCGCCCGGTAGTCGAGGCGGCCCTCGATCTCGCGCTCCCCGACATGGCCCGGGATGTGGGAAGCCTCGCGCTCGACGTCCGGCGGGAAGTTCGGCTCGAGGCCGTGCTTGACGAAGATGCCGAGGAGCTCCGCCCTGGGCTCGTGCGTGCGCCCGAGCCTGCCCGTGATCTCGCCGACGAGCGGCTGCTCGCGCCGGCGCCACTCGCCCAGCCTGACGACGACCTTGTCCCCGGGGTGGGGAACGGGGCGCACGGACGAGCGCGAGGGGTCCGGGACCGATATCTCGTAGACGAAGCGGGGGTCGTCCGGGGCGACGATGAAGTTGCGGCCCTCGCGCCTCAGGTCCCCGACTATCTCGGCGCGGCCGCGCTCGACTATCTGGACTACGCGGCCGACGCGCTCGCCGGGGCGCTTGCCGGCGACCCCGCGGTAGATGCGGGCGACGACCGTGTCGCCCGGCAGGGCGACCCCGGTGTCGTCCGGCGCTATCTGGATGGAGGGCTCGTCCCTCTTTCCGTCGACGACAACGAACGCGGATCCGCCGGCTCTGAATTGGATTACGCCTTTGACTGAGTCATTGGCCTGGGGGCCCTTGCGGCCCGGCTTGGTGTTTAACATTTCTATGCGGGACCCGCAATCGGCGAGTCAACCGCTCCCAACATCCCTCAATCCGGCCCCGTTGGCGAGAGCATTAGGACGAAATGATTGCGATTGCCTGCGTTTGGCCATGTGCCGGAATGGCTTGGGAAGGCTTGTTTCACCTTGTTGGCCGGCGCGCGGGCGAACCCGAACTGCACGAATCCGGGCCATTGGTCGGGCGACGCCTTTCCCGCGAACAGCGGGATTGTCCCGGTCGACTTCGCCACCGCGGCGCAGAACAGCGGCCTCAACACGGACGCGAAACTTCTCTGGCCCGCCTTTGGCGCCCCGAGCTCCTTCGGCCGGCGCAACCTCAATGCCGCAGGGAATGCCGGGCCCGGGGCATGCGACGGCCGGCGGCGTCCGGGCTGCCTGCGCCGGGAGCCTTCAAAGTGAAGGCCTGGGCGCGGCCTCCGCCACTCGGGCGCCGGATGCCTCGCGCGTCCCGTCGGATCCACCCCCCTGCGCCTTGATCGGGGAGCCCGGGTCGTGCGCGAACCTGTCGAAGGGAATGTTCAGGACGGCGATGGCGTACTCAAAGGCCGTGGCCTGGCCGACCGAGGTCGCGCTGTCCGAGTCCAGGGCGTCGTTCTCGTCCTGGTCGAGGACGGCCTCGATCGCGGAGAAGTCCGCCGCCTCGTTTCCCGTGAGCGCGAAGCTCGCCGACTCGGCTATCGCGTCCGTCATCGCGTCGTTGAATCCGTCAAAGTAGCCGCTGTTTCCAAGGACGATGTACTCCTCCTCTTCGTTGTTCAGGACCTCGTTCTGCATGATCGTGATCGCGCTGGCCAGGTCGGCGATCTCCTTGCCAAGGTCGAGCTGGGGGGCCGGGGGGGCGCCGGACGCAGCGCCGGCGAGGACTGCCAGGCCGACGGCCGCTAGAATGATTGTTTTCATTGGAATTAGATTGGAAGAGGGGTGGCGCAGCCCGCTGTGCCCTTGGCCCTAGGCGAGCTTACCGCTCCTGTGCTCCCTTTTCCATGGGGTCTAACCCGAATGGTTCGTGGAATTGCCGGGCGCGAAGCCCGGACGACCGGCGGAGCGGGAAAGGGCGCCTGGGACCAGCCCTCATGTCCCGGCCCGGTGACAGCCCCGCTTGGATCCCAAGATTTTTTTCCGCGAAGACCCCCATGCGTGCTGCGATTGACAGCCCAAGGGCCTTGCGGTTGCACGAAGGCTGGAAGATTTCCAAATGACGATGCTCCGGCCCTCGGGCTTCCGCTCGCACTGCCTTGGATATCAGGGATTTAAGCCATAACGACCGGGGCGGACTGATCGTTTTTGTTGTGTCCGCAACCGGTTGTCCCTGATTCTGGGCATCCGCAGATTCCAGCCCACCGCCGCTTGCCGGGCGGTGAAACCTCCATCGATTAAACGCCAGGACGCCCTCCATGATCGCCACTCGATCCTACATCCCTTCGGTTCTGATCCTTGCGCTCGTCGTCATCACAAGTCCCGGCTGCACCAAGAGCCTGCGCAAGGCGCGGTTCAGCTCGCGCGGCGACACCGCCTTTGCGGCCGAGAAATACGACGAGGCCGAGATCGAGTATCGCAACGTGCTGCGCCTGGCGCCGTTGGATCCGACGGCGCTGCGCCAGATGGGCCTTATCTATTACAACGAGGGCAGGCTTATCCAGGCTTACATCTACCTTAAGAAGGCCTCCGAGCTGCTGCCCGACGACGACGAGGTCCGGCTGAAGTTCGCGATGACCGAGATGCCTCTGGGCAAGGTCAAGGAGGCCCGCGACGCGGCGCTGCGGCTCCTGAAGGGCCAGCCGACCTCGGAGGACGCGCTGTTCCTGCTCGTGGCCTCAAGCCGCGCGCAGAAGGACATCGATGACGCCCAGCAGCAGGTCGAGAAGCTGCGCGCGGCCGGCAAGGAATGCTCGGGGTTCCACCTGGCCCTGGGCCTCATCCGCCTGACGAAGCACGACCTGGACGGGGCCGAGGCGGAGTTCACGAAGGCCGTGGAGCTCAACCCCAGGTCCGCCTACGCCCTCGGGGAGCTCGGCCAGATCTACCTGAGCCGCCACGATGTCAAGAGGGCGGGGCAGGAGTTCAAGAGCGCGGCCGACGCCTCGCCGCTGCGCTCGACGCCGAAGCTCAAGTACGTGGAGTTCCTCCTCGGCACGAAGGAGGTGGCCGAGGCGAAGAAGGATCTCGACGCGATAACTGCGGGCGCGCCCGACTACATCCCCGCCCTGATCCTCGTCATGAAGCTGGCCTTCGACGAGCACCGCTACGACGACTGCGCCGCCGCGATCCAGAAGGTACTCACCCGCGACTCCGGCAACTACGAGGCCACGATGCAGCGGGGCATTCTCAGGCTGAGCAAGGGTGACGCCGCGGGCGCGGTCGCCGACCTCGAGAAGCTCGACGAATCCTACCACCGGATCCCGCAGCTCAAGTACGAGCTCGCCCTCGCCTACCTGCGCAAGGGCGAGAAGACCAAGGCGGACGACGCCCTCAGCCAGGCCGTCATAATCTCCCCCGACTTCGAGCCGGCACTGCTGCTCCTCGCGGAATTGAACGTGCGCAAGGGCAACACCGCGGCGGCGGTCGAGTCGATGACCGAGCTGATCAAGAAGAGGCCGCAGCTGGGACGAGCCTACCTGCTGCTCGCCGAGGCCTATCTCGCCCAGAAGAATTCGGCGAAGGCCCTGGCCACCTACGAGAAGCTCCGCGAGATCTCGCCGAAGGACCCCCGCATCCCGTACATGGAGGGAATGGTCCAGAATGGCGACAAGCACCCGGCGGAGGCGCGCAGGTTCTTTGAGCAGGCCGTCTCCGTCTCCGCCGACTTTGTCCCGGCCCAGGAGATGCTCGTGGGCATGGACCTGGCTGAAATGCGGTTCACGGAGGCGACCGACCGCGTCCAGGGCCTCATCAAGGACCACCCGAAGTCCGCCACGCCCTGGGTGCTGATGGAGCGAATCCACGCCGCCGGCCACGACATGAAGGCGGCCGAGGCCGACCTGCTCAAGGCGATCGATATCGATCCCAATTTCCAGGCGGCCTATCTCCTCCTCGCGCGGATCTACGTCTCCACGAACCGCCAGCAGGAGGCCCTCGACAAGCTGACAACGCTTGCGGACAAGACGAACAACGAGAACGCCATCCTCCAGATCGCGCTCATCCATTTCGAGCTCAAGCACTACGACGCGGCTCGGGCCGCCTACGAGCGCCTCCTGGTCGTCAACCCCCGCAGCCTGCCGGCGCTCAACAACCTGGCGTACCTCTACAGTGACCATCTGAACCAGCCCGACAAGGCCCTCGAGCTCGCAAAGAAGGCGCGGGACATCAACCCGGACAGCCCGCAGGCCGCCGACACGCTCGGCTGGGTGCTCTTCAAGCACGGTGAATACCACAACGCGATGACGCTCTTCCAGGAGGCCGCGGAGAAGGAGCCCTCGGACCACGAGGTCCAGTTCCACCTCGGGATGACCCACTACATGCTCGGGGAGGAGGATCCGGCCCGGCTCGCGTTCGAGCAGGTGGTCGCTTCCTCGCCGGACCTGGCCGCACGGGAGGAGGCGCGCAGGCGCCTGGCGGTCATGGACATCGATCCCGCCACCGCTGGCCCGGCGGCCCAGTCTGACCTCGAGGCGCGCGTCCGCGCGGATCCCAACGACCCCGTGGCCCGTGTGCGCCTTGCCGCGATCCAGGGGCGCAAGGGCGGCTCGGGCGACGCGGCAGCCGGGTTCGAGGCGGCCCTCAAATTGAAGCCGCGCGACGTCGGCGTTATGCTCGAGCTCGTCAAGCTCTACACCGGCGCGCTGCACAACCCCGCGCGGGCCCGGGAGCTGGCGAAGAACGCCCATGAGAGCGCCCCGGACGACCCCAAGATTTCAGCCCTGCTTGGCCACGTGCTCTACCAGAACGGGGATTACGCCTGGTCGCTCGACCTGCTCCAGCAGGCGGCGCGGGACATGCCCGACCAGCCCGAGCTGGCGTACGACCTCGCGCGCTCGGACTACGGTGTCGGCAAGGTCGCCGAGGCCGAGGAGAAGCTCAAGGGCCTTACACAAGGAAGCGCTCCGGCAGCGATCCAGGCCAGCGCGGGCCACCTGGCCTCGATGATCGCCGCCGCCGGCAGCCCGGCACAGGCCCGGGCATCCCTGGGCGAGGCCACGAAGATCCTCGAGGCCGACCCCGGCGATATTCCGGCCACGATCGTGGTGGCCCTTTCCGACGAGAGCCAGGGCAACTTCCAGGAGGCGCTGCGCCTGTACGAGAAGGTGTCGCCCGACTCGGCGCCCTTCGCCCCGGCCGTGCGCCGCCTGGCCCTCCTTTACACGTGGCGGCTCTCGGACGACAAGAAGGCGCTGGACCTCGTGAGCCGCGCGCGCACCGCCTATCCCGACGATCCCGAGCTTTCCGGGGCCCTTGGGGTCCTGGATTACCGCCGGGCCGATTATTCGGCGGCCGTCCGGCTGCTCCAGGAGAGCCTGCGCGCGCGCGGCGATGACCCCGAGACCCTCTACTACCTCGGGATGACCCACTATCAGCTGAAGGACGTGAGCGACAGCCAGGACGAGCTCAAGCGCGCCATGGACCTCAAGCTTCCCGGCGCCGAGGCAGGCGAGGCCATGCGCGCCCTGGACGAGATGAACGGGACAGCGAAGGCGCCGTCGCTTTCCGACATACCGACAAACTGACGGGGGAGTCCCTCGGGAGCGCATGTCCTGCCGACCCTGGTGGGTGCGGCCCCGGGGGGCGGTGCCTTGCGCGGTCAGGCGGCGAACCGACGGCCGTCGGCCACGTGACCGAGCCCCGTTCCGCCGCCGCTTCGCCCCCTTTCAAAACAAAAACTCCGGCGGGGTATTGCCCCGCCGGAGTCCTAAATCGAAGACCGGCCGCGACCTCAGGCCAGCCGGCGGCGATTGAGCGCCGCGACGGCGCAGAGGCCGAGCAGCGTCGCCGTCAGGGTGGCAAGTCCGACTCCTTGGTCTGGGACCCCAACGGCTCCAGTCACTACGACGTTGTCGAGGGCAATCCAAGCGGGTTGATTGAGACCGCCAAAGGCTAGCGTGTCGGAACCCGTGCCCACGACAGTGTAGGAAAATTCCGTCCAGCCGAACTCGGCAGAGTCAGGCGTGATGTCAGGGCCAATGTCGGTTCCATCCCAATAGGCGCTGAAGTAGGACGAGGCGCCGGAAATCGAATCCTGATTGTTCAGCCAGAAGCTGAGCGAATAATTGGTGCCGGACACCGTGGACAAGGTCTCGCTTAGATAATCATAATCGACGCCGGTGGCACCAAATGCTGCGTAGTAGGATCCGTCTTCCGCCGGAATACCCAAGTCCCATTCGCCGTCACCAAGTGCACCGATGAAGAAATCGCTTTGTCCATCGGCCGCCGGCGTAAAGGTCCAGTCGACGGGAAGCGGTTCACCGTAGCTTCCCGCATAAGTGCCGTCCTCGAAGCTGCCATTCTGCACCAGATTGGCGGCGTGGGCCAATTGGCCGATCAACATAACGGAGCCGACGCAGATGAGTCGTGTTACAATCTTCATATTATGGCGTTCTCTTTGTTCGCGCGGGGGTAAATGAATGCCGCACTTGGTCTTGTCTGGATAGTGCAAGCGGCAGGCCAGATTGGAGTTGGCGCCAAAATTGGTTTGTAATATATTCACAAATAAGATTTTATAAGTTTCATTTTTCCCGCAAAGAAATTGCCGATTCCTTGGGAATCGTAAGGCAATTCGACATAGTGCAAGACCGCGCGGACGGTCCATTCACTGTAAATCAATTACAACACGAGAGTTGAGACGGTGTCCCGGTGTGTAACGAAACCCGACGGTCGCTCCGGGCGTTGCCGCGATAGGATGTGCTCGACTTCGCGGGCGGCTGCGGGTGCGGCGGCAACGCGGGAATGCCGGTAGAGAGCGTCCCTGGGTCCGCGCCGATGAATTTTGGTTTC
This sequence comes from uncultured Opitutaceae bacterium, assembly GCA_964574435.1. Taxonomy (GTDB): domain Bacteria; phylum Verrucomicrobiota; class Verrucomicrobiia; order Opitutales; family Opitutaceae; genus Palsa-1447. Next base: position 78,158 of record CAZNNO010000006.1, on the reverse strand, counting down.
ATGCGAGCGGTCGCATGCCGCGGGCTCCTGAGAGTTGGCTGGCATCCGGTGATGGCATGCTATGGGCTAGGGCTGGAGGGCAGCCGGCGATCGTCGCCTGCCGCCCCCTTGACCGCCCATGACCGAAACCCACTCTTCCCCGGGACGTGAAAAGCTGCAACAGGCCATCAACCTCCGCCTGACCCTGCTGGGTTTTGCGCCCCTGGGCGATCCCGCGAGTGTCGCCTGGGCGAAGCTCGCGGCGCCGCTCCTCGCAAGGCAGCAGGAGGAGGCGCGCCTCGAGCCGGTGCGGCTCTGCCCCGTCGACCAGCGGATTCAGGCCTATCTGGACCGCGCCTTTGCCGGGGCGGGAACGGTGCCCCGGCTGCCGGCGCGCACCTTTGTTCTCGACGAGCCGGGCCTCGCCCGCGAGCTGTCGCTGCCGATTGGCGGCGACTATTTTGACTCGCCGCTCCTGAGGAGCTACCGCCTTCGAAACGGCATCCTGCACAACCCGGCCAACGACCGGCGGACCACGCAGGGTGTCTTCCACATCGCCGAGGGAGGCCTGCCGATTCCCGACGACAAGCTTGCGGTGCCAGCTGCCGTCTTCGTGCGCCTCCTGGAGCGGGCCCTCACGCCGCCGCAGGAAATCCTGAGGCTGCCGTTTGCAGCGGGCAGCGCGGACGAGGCCGCCTGTTTTGTGTCGCTCCTCCTGCGCCCGCTGGTGGTCCCGGCGGTGCCGGGCTTCATCGGCGAGAAGAGGCTCGAGGTCCGTTTTTTCGCGCCCGGCTCACTCGTGTCAAACCTCGACTTTGTCGAGAGCATCTTCGGGAACGCGGGCGACCCCTGGCTGCCCGAGAACGACTCGGCCCTCAATCCGGCCGGCTGGACCGGCCACACCGGCTGCGTGATCCTCGCCCCGCACCTGACCGCCGCGACCAAGCGGGAGCTCGGCCTTCCGGAGTATGACCAGGCCTCAGAGCGGCAGCGGCGCGACGGCATGTGCTGGCGCAAGCCGGACGAGCATTACAACGGCGGTTCCGCGTTCAAGATCTGCGCCCGCGACTCGGCCGGCGTCATCGTGACGATCATCGCCGATAACTACTACGGCTACTGCAAGAAGGAGGTAAAGACCCAGATCAGCTACTCGGCCAACCTGTTCGGCCTGGCCGAGGAGGAGCACGCCGGCGGCGCCCTTGTGTATCCCTCCTACGACCTGGGAGAGGAGTTCTCGGGAAACCTCCACGTGCAGCAGCGGGGCCACTCGTTCGCAGAAGTGGCGGAAAAGTACCGGACCCTGATGGACGTCAGGCCCGAGGGCTACGCCGTCGACCTCGAGTATCCCGACATCATCTACGTGCCGGAGGACGTCGCCTTCGACCTCGAACGGCAGGTGCTCAGCTGGACGCACGCGGGCGAGACGAGGAGCCTTCCCTTCCTTGCGGGGCGCACCTACGTGCGGCCCTCGGGCTACAAGGTGTGCCTCGAGCGGCCGCCGGGCCACAGCGCGTGGCACATCGTGGGAACCGTGGCCGAGGGCACCCTCTGCCACAAGCCCTGCACGGTCTCGGGCGGGGGCAAGTCGGAGATCTCGAAGGCCATCTCGGACGCGATCCTGCCGGGCCCGATCTTTGTCGCGGACTTCGAGGGCGACATGGACCGCGTGGCGGAGCTGATCGAGCGCGACTACTCGGACCGGTTCAGGGACCCGGCCCGGCGGGCCAAGGACCGGCGGCCGGTCCTCAGCCCCGAGCGCTCGCTTGGCTCCGTCATCAAGCTCCTGACTCCGGACGACGGGGAGTATGCGGAGGCCTACAACGCGTGGCTCCGCTCGATCCCGCAGTACCTGAAGGAGATCGTCTTCGTCGTGAAGCGCCACTTCCGCGTGTCGTGGGAAGGCCGCTGGCGGGAGCACTTCTCGGTCGACATCCTGAACGGCAACCCCGGAAACGAGCTGAAATGCGACAACCGGAAGCTTTCGGCGAGCTACCTGCGCGTGGGATTCGACGCCGACGGCGCGTGGCGGGTGTTCGGCCTTCGCGAGGACTTCCACCCGGCCGCCAAGGTCCAGATGGAGGACGACATCACGGCGTCGGTGGTGGTTCCGGCCGGGGCCCTGAACCCGGGGGGCTCCGATGCGACGACGATCTCGCTCAAGTTTGTCGAGAACTGCGAGCAGCGGCTCTTCCAGAGGCCCGACGACGCCGTCCACCGCGGCTACGACAAGCTGACCGAGCGCGAGCTCTCGGAGCCCGGGAACTTCATCTCCAACTTCGAGCCGCTCGACGAGGCGGACGCGCGCGCCCTCGTGGACGACGCGATCGGGTTCTCCCGCTTCAGCGCCCCGATGCAGGCGCTCGTGCGCGAGGCGGCGCGCGGCGGCAGGCCGGCCTACTTCGTCTCCTCGGCGCATCCGCGCATCGTCGACGGGAAGCCCTCGAAGAACCCGCGCTACCTCCAGCTGCGCCCCGACATCGTCGACCGGCGCGGCGTCCACCTGGCCCGAATGTCGACGCGACTCTTCCGGCGCCTGCCGGCGGGAACGCCCGTCTACACGCCGGTCGACGCCATGGTGCCCGGCCGCCGCAACAACCCGCCGGACCTGCAGGCGGGCATCCGCTCGCTGGCGGTCTTCAACCCGATCCACTACCTCGAGGCGCCGGAGCTCTTCGCGGAATTCATCAGCTCGATGACCGGCAAGTCGCCGTCGACGACCGGGGCCGGCTCCGAGGGCGCGCTCACCAAGGGGCCGTTCAACGCCCTGCCGGCGATAATCGATCTGAACGCCGCGCTGGTCTCGCACATCCTCACGGGGCACCCCGCGTTCATCTCGGCCGCGGGCTACGTCGGGCCGAGGTTCCAGGTGAACCACGACGTGAGCCTCCTCGTGCCGGAGCTCTGGTGCCGCATGTCAACGGAGGAGAGGACCCCCGAATTCCTGAAGGAGCACGGGTACCTGGAGAAGTGCGAGGACTTCGAGCACGGGGGCCGCACGGTGCTCGCGAGCCGGCTCGGCTACAGGATAACCGCCAAGTTCGGCCGCGTCTTCCTCGGGCGCGTCTTCACCCACCCGCACTCGATATTCACGGAGGAGATCCTGAAGCCCGAGAGGCAGGACGCCGACATCTTCGCGGACGGCATGGACAACATCTGCGCCACCCACCAGAGGGTCGCGCAGAGCTACTTCGCCGACGGCACCCTGGCGATGGCCTGCCCCCCGCTGCGGGCGCTCCTCGAGATCATGGCCCACGGGAGGACCGCGGCCGGCCACGGGCTCGGCGATCCCGCCGTTCGCCAGCTCTTCAGCCGCGAGTACCTCCTGTCCAGCGAGTGGTACACCGCGCGCCTTGAGGCCAAGCAGCGCGGCGACATCGCCCTCTGGCGGCGCCACGTGAAGACGCTCGAGGACTTCTGCGCGAATCCTTCGAACTCGAGGGTCGTCGGACGGCTCGGGCTGACGGGGCGGCTCGCGGCCGCAAGGGCCGAGGCGGCGCGCGTCGCCGAGAACGAATACAGGGGAGCCCTCTTCGGCACGCTCGGCGTCCAGCCGCTGGAGCCCTAGGCGCAAGGGAAAAGGGACCGCGGCTCATCGGGGGGCCAAGCCCCGTGCGCCTGGACGATCCCTAGGCCGCGGCCCCCCCCGGGGTCCGCGCACAGGCCGGTTCGCCCCTCAGAACCTGTTCTCGAAGTCGGCGTGAATTCAGTGCTGATTATGCCGATAATGTAGGCTATCAGAGACAAGCCAGTGGCCTGTTTTTCAAGGTGGCATAGGCCATTACCCCACCGATTGAACCTCGACCTTTCTATTTCCCTGCGCCGCTTGGCATTATTTGGCGCCACGGCCGCTCTTCCCTGCCTTCGGGCGCAGGTCGTCGCGCCGGGCGGCTCCCCGGCCGAGCAGCCCGTCATCACCGCCATCCAGCAGTTCTGGGACCTCTCCCCGGAGGAGAAGAGCCGGCCCCACGCCTTCAGTATAGAGTTTAATGTCACCTATTACGACCCCGTCTGGAAGATCCTGTTTGTGGAGGATGCGAAGGGCGAGGGCGCCTACGTGCCGTCCACCAACCTGAGTTTTCCCTTCACTGCGGGGGAGCGCATCCGGGTGACGGGCCAGTTCGTGCCCCCGAGCGCCGACGTCTCGTTCGAGCACGCGCTCATTGTTCGCTCGGGCACGGGCCACGCCGAGCCGGTCTCGACCGAGGGAAGGATCACCGAATGGGGACCGCTCAGGAACAAGCTGGTCGAGGTCGAAGGCCTGGTCGACCGCTTCACCCTCATGGATGCGAGCCATCTGCGGATCACGCTTTCCTCGGAGGGCCAGACCGTGATCGCCTGGGTGCCCGTGGGGCCGGGAGCCAGGATTCCTGAATTGGCGGACACACTGGTTCGGGTCGACGGGGTCTACAACCCGAAGCTCGGTCCGGACCTGAAGCTCTCGTCGCTTGAGATCATGGTCCAGAGCCTGGAGCAGGTGAAGCCACTGGGGCTGCTGAGGGACGATCCCCGCTTCAAGCTGCCCCTCGTGTCCATCGGGTCCCTTCCGCGCCAGCCCTCGGACCGCGTGGTCAGGGTCTCGGGCCATGTGAGGGCCCAGGATGCCGGCCACTTCCTCAGGATTCGCGACACGAGCGGGCAGGTCGATGTCCTGTCGGGCCAGACGCGCCTCTGCGCGGTCGACGAGGCGGTCGAGGCCGTGGGCTACCCGATCATCGGAGGGACGCAGTGGCAGCTTGGATCGGGGCTATTCCGGCCCGCCGCGGGGGTCCCATCGGGCGGCCCCGGGCCGGGGCCCGACGAAACGCTCCGTCTCGCGTCGCAGGTGCTGGAGCTGGCGCCCGAGGTCGCCGTCCAGGCCCGGCCGGTATGGGTCACCGGCGTCGTGACCTGGTGCCGCGCGGGTGCGCACAACTTCTTCATCCAGGATTCGAGCGGCGGGGTCTGCGTGATCGACAACCTGTCCAACGGCGTGGTCCTTTACCCCGGCAAGAACGTGGAGGTCCACGGCGCGACAGGAATGGGCCCGTTTGCGCCCGTCATCAACGCCTCGAGCTACGTCGGCGTGAGCGACCTGATCCTGCCGGTCGCCGGGCCGGTGACGCTGGAGCACGCCCTCACCGGCGTCGAGGAGGCCAGGTGGATCGAGATGCGCGGCTACCTGAACCGAGTCCGCAGGCAGGGCGGATGGTGCACGCTGGAGCTTGTCGCCGCCACCGGGGATTTTGAGGCCGTGCTCCCCGACGATGCGGGCGTATCCGCCCTAGTCGGTTCCATCGTCCGCGTCCAGGGCGTCTGCACCGCCGAGACCGACGGCAAGCGCAAGCTCACCGGGATAAAGCTCTGGGTCCCGAGCTCCGAGCAAGTCCAGGTCGAGGAGAACGCGCCCAAGGATCCCTACGACGTGCCAAGCCGGTCGCTCGCGAGCCTCGGCCAGTACAACGCGGCGCAGGCGTACGACCGGCTGATCCGCGTCTCGGGCGTGGTGCTGTACCAGTCGCCCGGCCATTACATCATCATTGAGGACGGGGGCCCGAGCCTGCTCGTGTTCTCGCAGGGCACCCAGCTCCTGGCGCCGGGCGACAGAATCGAGGCCGTCGGGCTCCTCGCCAGGCAGGGCGGGCGCGTCACCCTGCGCGAGGCCACGTACCGCAGGGCGGGCAGCGGCGAGGAGCCCCGGGAGATCGCCATCGTCCCGGCCGACAATCCGGCCACCGAGTTCGACGGACGCCTGGTCAGCCTCCAGGGAACGCTGATCGACTACTCGGAGACCGGCGAGCGCTACCACCTGACGGTGCAGAGCGGGAAGGTGTTTTCCGACGTCTACCTTGACAAGGCCGCGATGGGCGGCGGCCCGCCTGCGCTGGCCGGAGGGAGCCTCCTGGCCCTGAAGGGCGTCTACGAGGTGCTCTACGACGAATACGGCCGTCCGTCGGTCTACCAGATCGACCTGCGCTCCCCCGAGGACATCGTGGTCCTTCGGCGGCCGTCGTGGTTCACGCGCGGGCGCGTCCTCGGCATCGCCGGCGCGCTCGGGCTCGGCATCGTCCTTTTCATCGCGTGGGTGGCGGCGCTGCGCAGGCGGGTGAGCGAGCAGACCGGGCAGATCCGGGAGCAGCTTAAGCGCGAGTCCCAGCTCGAGGCCGAGCTCACTCGGGCTGTGAAGCTCGAGTCGCTGGGGCTCCTGGCCGGCGGGATCGCGCACGACTTCAACAACCTCCTGACGGTCGTCATGGGCAACATCTCCCTCGCGTGCCTTGACGCAAGGCTGGATGCCGAGTCCGAGCGCACGCTTCGGGACGCGCAGAAGGCCGCGGTCCAGGCCAAGACGCTCACCCAGCAGCTGCTCACCTTCGCCAAGGGCGGCTCCCCCGTCCGGGAGGCGGTCCTCCTGGCGGACATCGTCCGCGAGGTCGCCGAGTTCACGCTGCGGGGCTCGAGCGTGCGGTGCACCTTCGATGTCTCAGGCTCGCTCTGGCCCGCGAACGTCGACAAGGGGCAGATCGGGCAGGTCGTCCAGAACATCGTGATCAACGCCGCGCAGTCCATGCCCGGTGGTGGGGTCATCGACATCTCCCTGCGAAACGAGGAGGTCGGCGCGGAACTCTCCAAGGTCCTTTCCCCGGGGCGCTACCTGAGCATCGCCTTCAGGGATCACGGCTCGGGCATCGCCCCGCGGGACATAGACCGGATCTTCGACCCTTATTTCACGACGAAGATGACCGGCAACGGCCTCGGGCTCGCCACCGTTCACTCGATCGTGAAGAAGCACCTGGGGCACATCTCCGTCGAGTCCGCCCTCGGGAAGGGCTCGACATTCCGAGTCTGGCTGCCGGCCGCCGAGGACGGCCTGGCCGTCCGGCGGAAGGCGGCGCCAGGGGAGCCGCTGGCCGTCGGGGAAGGCCGCGAGCGCATTCTCTTCATGGACGACGAGGAGCTGATCCGGCAGATGGGCGGCGCGACGCTGCGCCGGATGGGCTACGACGTGTGCGTTGTCAGCCACGGCGCCGAGGCGGTCCGCGAGTTCTCCGATGCGATCAGGCAGGGACGGCCCTTCACGCTCGCGATACTGGACCTAACGATCGTCGGCGGCATGGGCGGCTGCCAGACGCTCGAGGAGCTCCGCAGGATGGACACGGGGATCAAGGCCATAGTCTCGAGCGGCTACTCGAACGACGCGGTGCTCTCGAACTACAGGGCCCACGGGTTCCAGGGAATCGTGGCCAAGCCCTACGAGGCGTCGGACCTCGCGCTCGCCATAGGGCTCGTGCTCAAGGGCGCGCGCGCGTAGCGGGATCGCGGGCCGGGAAAAAATTTGCCATATCGCCTAGGGGTGCGACAGTTCGCCGACCGGCCCGGCGGCGACGGCCGGTCCAGCGCACCATGGCCCACGTGACTCCCAGACATTCGGCACCTCGACGGGCTTCAGCTCCGGCGGGGGACCGGTTGGCGCGCCGCAGGCCGGACAAGGCCGGGGACGGGCAGGCTGCCGGCGGTGTCAGCCTTCTGGGCTGGCACGGGATTTGACCGATGACTTCCCGAAGCGCCGCGAACGGTCCTTGCAACATCGGACGATTGCGTCTCCTGGCTCTGCTCGCCTTCCTTTGGCCCGCCCTGGGCCGCGGCCAAACGACAATCTGGACCACCGTGGGCACCGGGGATTTCAACACCGGATCGAACTGGGGCGGGGGCTCATCCCCCGGCGTTCCCACGGGCGCGACCGATGCGTTCGTCCAAAACGGAACCCCTGCGGCCCCCACCTCCGTCATCCTGGGGCCGAACGCCAGCGGAAGCGTGCACAACCTGACGCTGGGCGCCAACAATTCCCTGAACGTAGCGCTCAACGCAACCCTGACTATCCTCGGGGCCTCGGTCTCAAACGACGGCGCGCTGACGGTCACGGCGGGCTCGGGCAACAACTCGTTCCTGGACGTGGGCAACGACGTGACCCTGTCCGGCGCCGGCACGCTCACCCTCTCGTACGGGGACCACAACGGCAACGTCTATGTCCAGCAGTCCGGGGGCAGCTTCTCGCTGACAAATTCGTCCAACACGATCCAGGGCGACGGCGTCATCGGCAACGGGGGCCTCGCCCTCGTCAACGCCGCGGCCGGCACGCTCGACGCCGACGTCTCGGGCCAGGTCCTGCTCCTCAACGGCTCGGGCAACATCACGAACGCCGGGCTCCTCGAGGCGACCGGCGGCGGGACGCTCCAGATCGCGAACCACGTCGCCAACCCCGGGGGGACGATCGCGGCCAACGGGGGCGTGGTCTACGTGGACGGCGGCGGGACGGTCCAGGGGGGCACGCTGACGAGCGAGAACGGCGGGACGCTGGGAACCGACGGGACCGCGACCCTGAATGGCAGCTCGGGCGCCGTCGACCTGTCGGCCGGCAGCACCTGGACGGGCGGCCTCAACACGACGACGGCCCTCCTCGGGACCCTCACCAACCAGGGCAATGTCCAGCTGAATGCCGGGAGCGGCAACAACACCTTCCTCAACATCGCGGCCGACGTGACGCTTGGCGGCGGCGGCACCGTGACGCTCAACAGCGGCGACACGAACGGCGAGGTCTACGTGCAGCAGAGCGGAGGCAGCAACACGCTCACGAACGGCAACAACCAGATCCAGGGCTACGGGGTCATCGGCAACGGGGGCCTCTCGGTGGTCAACATGGCGTCGGGCGTCATCGACGCGAACACATCCGGGCAGACCCTCACGCTGAACGGATCGGGCGGCGTGGCTAACGCCGGGCTCCTCGAGGCGACCGCCGGCGGGACCCTTCAGCTGTCGACGACGGTCGGCAACCTCGGCGGCACGGTCGCGGCGGGTTCCGGCACGGTGAACGTAAGCGCGACGCTCCAGGGCGGGACGCTCACGGGCGCGGGCCTGCAGACGAATGGAACGGCCACGCTCGACGGCTTGACGGAGGGCGCGCTCACGATCCTCGCCGGGAGCACCTGGACGGGCGGCCTCAACACGACGACTGATCTCCTCGGGACCCTCATTAACCAGGGCACCATCCAGCTGAACGCCGGGAGCGGCAACAACACCTTCCTGAACATCGCGGCCAACACCACGCTGCAGGGCGGCGGGACCGTCATGCTCAACAACGGGGACAACAACGGAAGGCCCTACATCCAGCAGACAAGCGGCGGCGTCACCCTGACCAATGTCGACAACCTGATCCTCGGGGCGGGAACCATCGGCAACGGGGGCCTCACCCTCGACAATGCGGCGGGCGGGACTGTCGACGCCAGCATCTCGGGCCAGGCCATGATCCTAAACGGCTCGGGCAACGTCACGAACGCCGGGCTCCTCGAGGCGACCGGAGGCGGCACGCTGCGGATAACGAACGTCATCGCCAATTCGGCGGGCTCGGTCGTGGCCAACGGGGGCGTGGTCTATGTGGACAACGCCGGGAAGGTTCAGGGGGGGACGCTGACGAGCGAGAACGGGGGGACCCTCGGAACGGACGGGAGTGCGATCCTGGACGGAAGCTCGAGCGCCGTCGACCTGTCGGCCGGCAGCACCTGGACGGGCGGCCTCGGCACCACGACCTCGCTTCTCGGGATCATCACGAACCAGGGAAACTTCCAGCTCTTGGCCGGAAGCGGCGACAACACCTTCCTCAACATGGACGGCAACGTAACGCTGCTGGGCGGGGGAACCGTGACCCTCGACAGCGGCGACGCGAACGGCGCGGTCTACCTGCAGCAGAGCGGAGGCAGCTACACGCTCACGAACGGAAACAACCAGATCCAGGGCTACGGGGTCATCGGCAACGGGGGCCTCTCGGTGGTCAACACGGCGACGGGCGTCGTCAACGCGAGCGCGTCCGGGCAGACCCTCACGCTGAACGGATCGGGCGGCGTGGTGAACGCCGGCCTCCTCGAGGCGACCGGCGGAGGCGCCCTGCAGCTGGCGACGGTGATCGACAACCTCGGCGGCACGATAGCCGCGGGATCCGGCACGGTCAACCTGAGCTCCACGATCCAGGGCGGGACGCTCACCGGCGCGGGCTTCCAGACAGGCGGCACGGCGGTGCTCGACGGTTCGACAGAGGGTGCGCTCACGATCCTCCCCGGGAGCACCTGGACGGGCGGCCTCAACACGACGACCTACCTCATCGGGAACCTCACAAACCAGGGCAACATCCAGCTGATCGCCGGAAGCGGCAACAACACCTTCCTCAACATCGCGGCCAACACCACGCTGCAGGGCGGGGGCACCGTGACGCTCGACAGCGGCGACACGAACGGAGAGGCCTACGTGCAGCAGAGCGGAGGCAGCTATGCGCTCACGAACGCCGCCAACCAGATCCAGGGCTACGGGGTCATCGGCAACGGCGGCCTGTCGTTCATAAACGCGATCGGCGGGATACTCTCCGCGAACGTACCCGGGAGGACCCTCTTCGTGAACGCCTCGGGCACGGTGACGAACGCCGGCACGTTTGAGGCCAACGCAGGCACGCTGTCCCTGGTCTCCGCGCTGACGAACCTCGGCGGCGACACGCTCGCGGCGGGCACCTGGGAGGCGACCAATGCGGGCACGCTCTCGTTCGAGGGCGCGTCCAACGCGATTGTGACCAACGCGGCGACCCTAATCCTGGACGGCCCCGGTTCGTCGATCCAGACGAAGACCGGCGCGGGCGGCAGCTACCAGCAGGTCGAGCAGACCCTGACCACCAACGCCGGCACCCTCGAGGTGACCGGGGGCCGCAGCTTCGCCGCCTCGAACAGCCTTCTGAACAGCGGGGTCATCCAGCTGGGAGGCGGCACGCTGACGGCCCCTGCGCTCACCAATTCCCCTGGATCCACGCTCTCGGGATTCGGCACGTTTTCGCCGGCGGGCGGGGTCGTGGTCGCCAACGGGGCCCTGCTCTCGCCGGGCAGCGCGGCTGCCGGCCAGCGGATCGCGACGCTCGCGTTCGGGACCCCCCTGAGCCTGGGCCCCGCCGGGGTGTATGTGTTCGACCTGAAGAACAGCGCAGCGCCGGTGGCGGGCACGGACAATGACACGCTGAGCGTCTCGGGCGTCCTATCGGTGACCGCAACGCCCGCCAGCCCCTTCTCGATCGCCGTCGAATCAATCAATCCGGGGAGCGGAAGCCCCGGCCTGGCGAATTTCAACATGTTGCAGCCCTATTCCTGGACCCTGGCATCGGCCGGCTCCGTCTCGGGCTTCATTGCGGCGGACTTCACCGTCAACACGTCCGCATTCCAAAACCCCCTCGGCGGGGGGAGCTTTGCGGTTGGCGAGGTCGGCAACACCCTCACGCTGGACTTCACTCCGGTGCCCGAACCCGGGACGTGGACGCTGATGCTCGGGGGTCTTGGCGCGCTGGCGGCGGCCCGGCGGCGCCGCAGGCCCTAGGCGGGCGCAGCAGGGTCTTTCTCTTCCCCGCACTCGACAATCCGACCGGGTCTGGGGTAGATTTGACGTCCGGTGTCCACGAGCCAGCGTTTATCCTTCAGTTTTCCAGCCTTTGCCCGACGACCCAATTCCACGCGGTCAGCGAGGGGTGGACAAAACGCCGGCAGGGCGGCCGAAGGGAGGGCGCCGTGAAGATCGTCCACGCGGCAAGCGAGCTCTTCCCCTACATGAAGACGGGGGGCCTCGCGGACGCAGTCGGGGCGCTCACCGCAATTTTGGCGGACCGCGGCCACGAGGTCTCGGCCTTCCTGCCGGGCTACCGGGACGCGATCAGCCACCCGGCCGCGGCCGGCGCCGAGCGCAAGTTCCGCCTGAAGATCGAGATGGGAGACCAGTTCCTCTCCGGTGACGTCCTCGCGTTCTCCCCGCAGAAGAACTTGACCGTCTACCTGATCTGCCGCGACGAGTACTTCGACCGCCGGCGGCCCTACGGCAACGGCGAGCGCGACTACGAGGACAACGCCGAGCGGTTCATCTTCTTCTGCAAGGCGGTCGTCGAGACCATGCGCCTCGCCGAGCTCGGGGCCGACATCATCCACGGGCACGACTGGCAGGCGGCGCTCCTTCCCCTTTTTATCCGCGAGGCCGAGCGGCGCTTCGGCGTCACGCTCGCGATGAAGACCGTCTTCACGGTCCACAACATCGCCTACCAGGGGCTGTTCTCGGCGGGATGCTTCGCCCGGACCAACCTGCCCGACGAGCTCTTCGGCATGGACGGCCTGGAATACTACGGCCAGGTGAACTTCCTCAAGGGGGGGATACTCTTTTCCGACCGCCTGACGACCGTCAGCCCCCGCTATGCGCAGGAGATCCAGACACCCGAGTTCGGCTGCGGCCTCGAGGGCGTGATCCAGGCGAGGGTGGACGACCTCTCGGGGCTCCTGAACGGCGTCGACACCGCGGTCTGGAACCCCGCGACCGACCGGCTGATTCCCGCCCGGTACACGGCGGCCAACCTCGCGGGAAAGGCCGAATGCCGCAGGGAGCTCCTCCGGCAGTGCGGCTTCGAGCCGGCGTTCGACGGGCCGGTGTTCGGCATGATCTGCCGCCTGACGGAGCAGAAGGGGATCGATCTGGTCCTCGCGAACGCGGACTTCTTCAGGGACGGCGACTGCAGGCTGATAGTCCTCGGCTCCGGCGAACGCCGGCTCGAGCGCGAGCTGCACAAGCTGGCCGAGGACGCCCCCAGGAAGGTCTTCGTCTGCGCGCGCCTGGACGAGCCCATGAGCCACCTGATTGAGGCCGGCATCGATTTCTTCGTCATGCCGTCGCTCTTCGAGCCGTGCGGCCTGAACCAGATGTATTCGCAGGTCTACGGGTCCGTGCCGATCGTCAGCCGAGTCGGCGGCCTCGTCGACACCGTGCGCGACGCCGACGAGGACCCGTCCAACGGGACGGGGATCATGTGCGAGCCGAACGCGGCCGGGCTTCGCGACGCGCTCGCGCGCGCCCTGAGGCTCATCGGCGGCAGGGAGCGCTACGGCGCGGTGCAGCGGCGCTGCATGGCGCGCGATTTCAGCTGGAAGGTTTCGGCGGCCGCCTACGAGGCGCTGTACCGGGAATCCCTGTGACCCCGGCGCTGGTCTGGTTCAGGCAGGACCTCCGGCTGCAGGACAACCCCGCGCTTTCGGCCGCCGTCCGGCGCGGCGGCCCGGTCGTGCCGGTCTTTGTCCTCGACCCGGAGGGGGAGGGGCGCTGGGCCGCGGGCGCGGCGTCGCGCTGGTGGCTCCACCACTCCCTGGAGGCGCTTGGCGCCTCCCTTCGCGGGCGCGGCTCGCGCCTCGTCCTCGCCCGCGGCGACTCGCTCCGCGAGCTCACCCGCCTCGCCGGGCTCACCGGGGCCGGGGCCGTCTACTGGAGCCGCCGCTACGAGCCGGCGGCCCTCGCGCGCGATGAGACGATCGCGGCGTCGTTCGCGGCGGCCGGAATCGAGGCGCGAAGCTACAACAGCGCGCTCCTCTTTGAGCCGCACGGGATCGCAAACCGCCAGGGCGGGCCCTTCCAGGTCTTCGGCCCCTTTTGGAGGCACTGCCTCGGCCTTGAGGTCGAGAGGCCGGTGCGGCTCGGGACCTCGAGACTGGCCGCTCCAAGGGCCTGGCCCAGGTCCCTAGACCCGGTCCGCCTCGGCCTTTTGCCAACGACGCGTTGGGACTCGGGCCTCGCCGGAACCTGGAAGCCCGGCGAGGACGCCGCCTCGGCGCGCCTCAGGCGCTTCATTTCGGGCGCACTCGAGGGCTACGCGGAGCAGCGCGACCGCCTGGGCCTCGACGGCACGTCGATGCTCTCCCCGTACCTTCACTTTGGCGAGATCGGGCCCCGGCAGGTCTGGTCCGCGCTCAGGGCCCTCTCGAGCGACACGGGCGTGTTTCCCCCGGGAAACGGGGCGCGCGTCTTCCTCTCCGAGATCGGCTGGCGGGAATTTGCGCACCACCTGCTCTTCCATTTCCCCCATGCGCCGGAGCGCCCGCTGCGGCCGGCCTTCAGGCGCTTCCCCTGGGCCAGGGATCCCGGGGGCGCGCTCTTTCGCGCCTGGCGCGAAGGGCGAACCGGCTATCCAATCGTCGACGCCGGCATGAGGCAGCTGTGGGAGACAGGATGGATGCACAACCGGGTCCGGATGATCGCGGCCTCGTTTCTCGTGAAGCACCTGGGAGTCCCCTGGACCAAGGGGGCTGACTGGTTTTGGAACACGCTGGTCGACGCCGATTTGGCGAACAACACGCTCGGCTGGCAGTGGAGCGCGGGCTGCGGCGCCGATGCGGCCCCCTTCTTCAGGATCTTTGCGCCCGTGCGCCAGGGGCTCCGTTTCGATCCGTTGGGCGCCTACGTGCGGCGCTGGGTTCCCGAACTTGCGGCGATGCCCGCGGAGTTCATCCACAGGCCGTGGGAGGCTCCGGCCGGCACCCTCGCTGCTTCGGGCATGCGGCTCGGGGCGTCGTACCCGGTGCCCATCGTCGATCACGCGCGCGCGCGCGCCGCTGCGCTCTCGGCCTACGAGAATATGCGTACGGCTTTGGACGTATGACGCTTGCGCTTTCTCGGCGCTCAATTGGGATTGGCCCATGCGGCACAAGAGGTCCCGACGCGCATGAAAATCCTGATTGCGGGTGCTTCAGGATTGATCGGCCGGGCCGCCACCTCGGCGCTCCGGGGCGACGGGCATGAGGTCATCCGCATGGTGCGCCGCGCCGCCGCATCGGCCGACGAGATGCAGTGGCACCCGGCCGCCGGAGAGCTGCCGCTTGAGGTTTGCCGGGCGGCGGATGCGGTCATCAACCTCTGCGGCGCCGACATAGGGGCGGGGCGCTGGACCACCCGGCGAAAGAACGAGATCCGGACGAGCCGCATCGACACAACGCAGACCCTGGCGAAGATCTTCGGCACCGCATACACCGGGAAGGGGCACCGGCCCGGCGTCTTCGTCAGCGCCTCGGCTGTCGGCATCTACGGCGACCGTGGAAACCTCGAGCTGAACGAGTCGAGCGGTCCCGGGAACGGCTTCCTTGCCGACCTCTGCCGCGACTGGGAGGGCGCTGCGATGCCGGCCGCCGAGTCCGGCGCGCGCGTGGCCTGCCTGCGCTTCGGCGCGGTCCTGTCGCGCGACGGGGGCCTGCTTCACCGGGTCGTGCCCTTCTACCGGGCCGGGCTCGGCTGTCCGCTCGGGACGGGCCGCCAGTGGATGAGCTGGATAGGCCTCGAGGACGCGGTCGGCGCGATCCGCTTCGCCCTGGCCGACGCCGGCCTTTCGGGCCCCGTCAACGTCGTGTCGCCGACCGCCGTCATGAACTCCGGCTTCACCCGCGCCCTCGGGAGGATCTTCGGCCGCCAGCTGCCCATGGCGGTCCCGCGCTCGGTCCTCAAGATGCTCTACGGGCCCATTGCCGAGGAAGCCTTCCTCGCCAGCGCGCACGTCGTGCCAACCAAGCTCATCCGCTCGGGATACCCGTTCCGCTACCCCGTCTTGGAGGATGCTCTCTATCAGGCGCTTGCCATGGAAAAAAGCGAAGTCTGACGGCCAAGATCGTGCTTTCAATCGGAGGGGGCTTCCGTATGAATGTCCCCTCCTATGGAGAAGACCCTCATCCTCTTTAAGCCGGACTGCATGGAGAAGCGCCATGTGGGCAACGTGCTCGACCGCTTCGAGAAGGCGGGCTTCTCGATCGTCGGCTGCAAGATGGCGCGGCTCACTCCCAAGCTCCTGCGCGAGCACTACGCCCACGTGGCGCAGATGCCCTTCTACCCGGAGATTGAGAAGTTCATGAGCTCGCGGCCTGTGGTGGTGATGGCGCTTCAGGGCCCCTCGGTCGTGGCCAAGGTGCGCGACCTCCTGGGGCCGACGGATTCGCGCAAGGCGCCAAAGGGGACGATCCGCGGCGATTTCGGGACGGAGATGATGAGGAACGTCGTCCATGCCTCCGACAGCGTCGAGAACGCCGGGATCGAGCTCGCGCGCTTCTTCGCGCCGGGCGAGATCTTCGGCGTCTGAGGGCCGCGCGGCCCCTCAATTGCCCGCCGGCTTCACGACGTTCGGCCCCTCGACGAGCCTTGTCGTCCGGCCTTCCCACTGGAAATCCCCGGTGAGCCCCCGGGGGAGGTCCACCTCGAACCTCCAGGACTCGCCGTTCCTGGCATAGGTGACCGCGATGTCGCCCTGGGGGTGGGGCATGTGCGCGCTGAAGCGGGTGAGCGAGCCGGGATGCGGGGCGACGAGGACGGTCCGGAAGCCCGGCGAGGCCGGCCGTATGCCCGCCACGAGGGTCAGGAGGTCGTAGTTCGGGTGCGCGCTCCACGCGTGGTCGTCCGAGCGCGTCGGCTCCGCGGTCTCGGCCCAGGTCGTCAGGCCGATCTTCAGCATCTGCCGCCAGTCGCCGAGGGAGCCGAGGTAGAGGTCGGCCAGGCCCGCATGGTCCAGGGCCCGCGCCACGTAGAAGCGGAAGTAGATGCTGGCTGGCGAGAATTCGCCCGTGGGCGGCGAAACCGCCGAAGCCGGCCCGTGGGCGAGCACGATCCGCATGACGGCCTGCTGCCTCTCCCGAGGCACGGCGTCGAGGAGCACCCCAAGGGCGTTCGTCTCCTCGCTGAAATGGGCGCGCTTGGGGGTGTCGGCAAGGAGCCGGCGCGCGGCGTCCCAGCAGCTTGCATAGACCGCCCGCGCGACGGCGCCGGCCCGCCCACGGTAGTCCGCGGCCATCCCCGCGTTGCCGAGGGACTCCTCGAGGTCCGCCGCGTCGCGAAGGGCGGCGACAAAGGAAAGCGACAGGAGGGCCGAGCCGCCGTCGGCGTCCTGCGGGGGCACCCCAAAATCAAAGTCCCTTGTCCAGTCCGCGTAGTTCCACCAGGGCATGACGCCGAGGAGCCCGTCGGGGCGCTGGTGCGCGACGTACCAGGCGATGACGGACCTCGTGTGCGGAACCCAGCCGGCGAGCGGGCCCGGGTCGGGCCTGTACAGCCAGTAGTCGTGGAGCATCCCGATCCAGAGGAGCGAGAACGGCGGGATGTACTGAGGGAGCGCGCTCGGGTAGCGGCTCTGGGTCAGGCCCTCGGCGCTCCTCGAGCAGTCGTAGGCGTCCAGCGCCTGCCTCGCCAGGCGGTCGTCCCCGAATTCGACGTAGGAGACGAGCGCCTGGAGCCGCGTGTCCCCGATGTACTGGAGCTGCTCCCAGTAAGGGCAGTCGCTGTAGGTCTCGTGGGCGTTCATCCGGGCGGTCCTTGTCCCGGTCTCCCAGATCCTCGCGAGATCCGGGTCGCTGGCATCGAAGCCGGCCCGCTCCCGGAACGGGTAGCCCGTGAAGTGCGCCCGCAGCGCCTCCAGGGTCACGGGCTCGTCCCCCGCCTCCACGTCCAGCTGCAGGTAGCGCCAGGCGCGCCACCAGAGCGTGCTCCACACCCTCTCACCGCCGTCGGGGAGAAACTGGTCGGTCAGGCCGATGATCCTGCGGCCGGCCACCTCGTCCCTGTTGCCTTTCTGGCCCCCCGCGTCGACGAGCGCCTCGGCATAGGTTATCCGGATGGCCGCGCCGCGCCCCCCGCGGGTCGCGAGCTCGGGATAGGCCGTCGTCATGGTCCCGCGGTCGACGAGGATCTTCACCCGCGCGTGCGCGGGGATGTCCGCGGGAAACGCGTCGCCTCCCGCCATGCCCTCGACGCGAACGATCCTGCCGACCGGTATCTCCGTGAATTCCATCCTGGGAAGCTGGTCCTCGACGAGCAGCCACCGGTTGTTGCCCGTGCCCGTCCCGACGGGCGTGGCTCCCGGGTAGCGTCCCGGCTCGCCCGCGCCGACCGCGGCCGCCGCCGCCCATCCGGCCGACGAGGCCTGCCAGTCCCAGTCGTACCGCGACCCGTCAAGGCGCTCCCCCGGGGAGGCCGCGTAGTAGTTGGGAACGTCGGCGGCTTCGATCTTCATGAAGCCCTGGCCGGCCTCCACCTCGGCTTCCCACGAATCGCCCGTGTTCGCAGCCGACTCCGCCGGCGAGTCCCCCTTGACGAGGAAGCCGGTCCGGTCGCTCAGCTGCGCCACCGGGGCGAGCGCCCCGTAATTCCAGACGACGGCGCCGAGGACATTGCCGCCTGCGCGCAGGAGCGGGGCGATGTCGTAGGTCTCGTAGCGCCAGTGGTCGAGGTCGCCCCTCGCGGGGCCGTCCCCGACGCGGACCCCGTTCACGAAGAAAATGAACCGGTTGTCCGCCGACACATGGATGACATAGCGGCCGGGAACCGCCCCGAGCTGGATCCGCTTGCGGAACCGGTAGACGCCCGGGCCCTTGTGCTGGGCGCCCGCGCATGTGATCCAATCGGCCGGCCAGGGAGCGCGCAGGAGGTCGGGGGCCGGCTCCGCGGAGCGAAGGCACGGGCCCGAGGCCAGGGCGCACAGGGCGGCCGTTATTCCAAATGGGAGCACCCGGGGTGGCATGGTATCTTTGGCGGGGTTTCCGCTTGAAGCAGTGGTGCCCGTCCACTACCAGCAAGGAGCACGGGCATTGAATGTGACGCCCGGCTGCACAAGCAACCACTAAGATGACACCACGCCCAACGCCCGCAGAATCTCAGGAAATCTCGATTGGCGCCGGCCGCGGCAGGCGCCGCGGCCCCCGGCTTCTCGCCGGCGCGGCCCTCGCGCTCGGCCTTCTGATCGCGGGCGGCTGCCAGCAGCAGACAAACCCGCTTCCGACCGAGCAGAAGGTGCCCGACGCCCAGGCGATCCGCGAGGGCGACGTGCTCAAGATCTCATTCCCCGGCACCCCGAGCCTGGACACGACCCAGCAGGTCCGCAGGGACGGCCGCGTGACGCTCAGCATCATCGGCGAGGTATTCGTCTCCGGCATGACGCCCGCGGACCTCGAGAAGGACCTGGCGAAGCGCTACACGGGCCAGCTCCTGTCGAGCGAGGTCAACGTCACGATCGTCTCGTCCTCATTCTCCGTGTTTGTCACCGGGGCCGTCATCCGGCCGGGAAAGATCCAGCCGGACCACCCCATAACGGCGCTCGAGGCCATCATGGAGGCCGGCGGATTCGACAACACCCGGGCGGACATGACAGCCGTCGTGGTCGTCCGGCAGGAGCCGGGCGGGACCAAGAACTACATCCTCAACCTGAAGGACGTGCTCGACGGCAAGTCGCACGAGCTCTTCTACCTCAAGCCCTCCGACATCGTCTACGTCAAGGAGAAGTTCACCTGGTTCTAGACGGCGGTTGCCGCTGTCCCCTTGCGGGTAAGGGTTCCCTGGTTGTTGGAAATGCTTACAATTTGCATCTCCGGTGATCTTTAAGTGTAATCAGTTGTTGTATAGTGATTAATGATTTTTCAATCTCCGCTTGCGGCTCACGGCGACTGTTGACGTCGGGATAGTTTACAAATCCTAAACAATTTGCCTGACGGGCAAAATGGCGCAGCCGATTTATGGTAAATGTAATTTGTTGCTTATAAACAGTTTATAATCAACCCATAAGCTGCCAAAACCATATGGTATGGGTCTAGCTTAAATGTCGGTATTCTAATGATTATTCCACGCGCAATTAACCCCAAGTTCCTGGCTGCAGCCGCCGCTCTCGTCGGCGCCGCTTCAACGTCCTTCGCCAACCAGACGGTCTTTCTGGAGGTCGGACCCCAATACGGCGAATCCAACCCGTACCAGTACGGCAACGGCGGCGAATTCACGGCGCTGACCACGGGCATTCCCTCGTATGTGCCGCTGAACAATTCCCTTCCTGCGGGTTCGGATGTTCCTGCCGGGTACAACCTGAATGCCACCTTCAATGTGGGCGGCGTGACCGGATTCGAGACCTTCTGCATTGAGGACGAAGTCGATTTCTATGTCGGAACGACCTACGGATATGGCCTGGGAACGACGATCCAGCAGGGCGACGCGGGCATCCAGACGCTCACCGCCGGCGTGGCCTGGCTGTATGAGCAATTCTCACTCGGCACGCTGGCCGGCTACAGTTACACCAATCCCACGCAGCGTCTCGCGGATGCGGGTGTGCTCCAGGCGACCCTCTGGGCCCTCCAGGACGAGCCCGGTGACGGAAGCGTCCCCTATGACCCGAATCCCGCCACGAATTTCGCGCTCACCGATCTCAACGCGCAATTCGGAAACTTCGCCAACGCCCAGGTCGCCTACAACGCGAATCCGAATGTCAGCTACGGGGTGTCGATCCTTGAACTGTATACCTTGGGCAATGCTGATGCCGTCGCCCAGGACCAGCTGGTCTACTGGGGTCCGCCAGGAGTTCCCGACAGCGGGACGACCGCACTTCTTGTCGGAGCGTCCCTCCTCGCCCTGGCGGCTTTCGCCCGCCGGATGAAGCCGGCCGCGGTTCGCTGATCTTTCCGCCGTAAGGCGTGGCTACACTGGCGCCCGGGCCGCATCGCGGCCCCGGGCGCCTTTTCATTATTCAGGCTTCCGGATGCCGAGCTTCTCCATGAGCTCGTAGAACGTCGGCCTGCTGATTCCAAGCTCCGCGGCCGCCGCCGAGATCTTGCCGGAATGCTTCCGGAGGGAGTTTCGGATCATATCGCGCTCGAGCGATTCACGGGCGTCCTTGAGCGAGGAGCCGTTGACACCCGACGCGCCCGAGCCGAGCTCGAGGTCGTGCGCGGTCAGGCGCTTGTTGCCGCCCATGATGACCGCCCGCTTCACCCGGTTCTGGAGCTCGCGCACATTCCCGGGCCAGATGTGCCCGCGAATCGCCCGGAGCGCGTCCGGCCCGAAGGTCAGGCCCGGCTTGTTGCTCTGCTCGGCAAACCGGTCCAGGAAGCTCTTGGCAAGGAGGAGTACGTCCTCCTCGCGGTCGATCAGCGCGGGCAGCGCGATCTGGACCACGGCAAGCCGGTAGAAAAGGTCCTCCCGGAACGTGCCGTCGGCCATCGCCTTCTTGAGGTCGACATTGGTGGCCGCGATGACCCTCGTGTCGACCTGGATCTCCTGGCGGCCGCCCACGCGCTCGATGCGCTGCTCCTGGAGGAACCGCAGGAGCTTCACCTGCAGGGGCAGCGGAATCTCGCCGACCTCATCCAGGAACAGGGTCCCCCCGTTCGCGCTCTCGATCCGCCCCTTCCTCTGGACATGGGCCCCCGTGAACGAGCCCTTCTCGTGGCCGAAGAGCTCGCTCTCGATCAGCGTCTCCGGGATTGCGCTGCAGTTGATGGCGACGAAGGGCCCATCCTTGCGCGAGCTCCGGTGATGGATGGCCTGGGCGGCCATCTCCTTGCCCGTGCCGCTCTCGCCCAAAATGAGCACGGGGGCATCGGTCGTTGCAACCTTCCTGATGGACTCGAAGACGGTCTGCATCCGGGCGTGGGTGCCGAGCATCCCCTCGAAGGCGTCCCCCTGGGTGCGCTGCTGCAGCTCCCGGTACTCGCGCTCCAGCAGTGCCACATGGAAGCAGCGCTTGAGCATAAGCGTCAGTTCACCCATTTCGACAGGCTTGCCCAGGAAATCATAGGCCCCCATCCCGATCGCCCGCATCGCCGTCTCCTTCTCCCCCTGGCCGGAGATGATGACGACCTTGACCAGGCTGTCGGCTGCCAGGATTTCGGAGAGGGTGGCCAGGCCCTCCTCCGGGGTCCCTGGGTTGGGGGGCAGGCCGAGGTCGAGGAGGACGACCGCGGGCCTGCCGGAGCCGAAGGACTCGAGCGCCGACTGCCGGTCCCCGGCCATCAGGATCTCGTAGTCGCGCGCCAGCGCCCACCGCATCTGGGTGCGAATTTCGTCGTCATCGTCGACAATCAATAGCTTGGGATTCATGGATTTCGCCGGGTAAGTGGTAGGAGGACCTGAAATGTCGTACCCTTGCCGGGCTCGCTTGCAACCGTGATCCGTCCGCCGTGGCCCTCGACGATCATCTTGCTCTGGAACATCCCGATCCCAAGCCCGCTCTTTTTCGTCGTCTGGAACGGCCTGAAGAGCCCTCCGGCAATGAATTCCGGGCTCATCCCGCAGCCGTTGTCCTCGACCGCGAGGACCACCCAGTTCGGCTCGGACCGGGTCTCGATGCGCACGCTGCCGCCAGGAGGAACGGCCTCGGTGGCGTTGAGGACGAGGTTTGTCACAACCTTGATGATCTGCTCCCGGTCGAGCATGACCTTTGGCACCGGGCGCAGTTCCTTCGATATCAGCGATCCCGCCCCCTGTTCCAGGCCCTCGACGGCTGCGGCGACAAGCGCATTCAGGTCAGTTTCCGTCATCTGGAGCCTCTGCTCGTGGCGCAGGAGGCCCAGCCGGCCGATCAGCCTGTTGATGTGGGCGACCGTCTTTGCGATGCCGCGCAGCGAATCCTCCCGGAATGCCGGGTCGTCAAAGTGCACGGGAAGGTTCTGAAGCATCAGGTTGAGGGTGGACGCGGCGTTTTTAAGGTCATGGACGAAGAACGCCGCCATGGTCTGGAAGGCCTCGAGCTCCTTGCCCTGCAGGAGCTTCTGGGAGAGCTGGACGTTTCTGAGGCCCGCGGCCGCGTGGTCGGCAACGCAGCGGAGCATGTCGAAATCCTGGAGCGAGAAGGCGACTCCTCCCACCCGGTCGCCGATCGTCAGGATGCCGATCACCTCTCCCTGGCCGATCAGCGGCACGCAAACGCGGTGGCCCCCATTTGCAAACTGGCTCGGATGGATTTCCCTCAGGGCGGCGGCCCACGCGGCGACCGAGGCGTCGATGTCCACAGGCTCGGGCTGGGCCGCAAACTGCTTCAACATCTCGCCGGTTCCGTCGTTGCGCAGGTCAAGCGCGGGCGCCTTTCCCTCCGAGAGGAAGGTCGAGGCGGCCAGCCCCATGGCCTCCTTTCTATCGTTCGTGAGCCATATCGCTACGGAAAGGGCCTGGAAGACGTCCGCCACGAGCTTGACCAGCGATCGGCAGAGGTCGGCCTCCTCGACCCGGGAGGCGGTGCCCTCGGTGAACTTCCTCCACACCGTGCGGTAGTCGTAAAGCGGCCTCTGGAAATTGCGGCTCACAAACCGCCTCAGGCGCATCCGGAGACGGTCGGACTGCAGGAATACGGCCAGGGCGACCAGGGAGGCAAGGGCGATGAACGCCTTCAGGGCAAACTCATTGTCGCCGCCGAGATAGGAGGCCACCTTTGCAAGGATCCCGACAAGGAGAAGGTAGACTCCAGCCAGCAGGACGGTTATCGAGTTCTGCAGGACCGACTGCGACGGATAGACATCCACGTCGGACTGACGTGTCCTGAAGGCCGATCGAGCTGAGAGCAGCGCCGCAACGGCGAGGGCCGCCGAGTTGAGCATCCCCAGCTGCTGGTCAGCCTTCCGGAAGAGCAGGTCCTGGCTGCTCGTGTAGATCCGGACTATGAAGATCAAGCCGGCGCCAAGCAGCATGAACTTGATCCTCCAGCGCATGGTGCCGACCGCCGCCCGAAAGGTGCGTTCGAGGTTCATGACCACGAGGACCGACCCGACGAGGAGCAGGGCGGAAAGGGCCAAGCCCGCCCATCCGAGTCGGACCACCCATTGCGAATTGGAATAATCGAGCTGCGGGAAGTTGACGAGGTGCTCGCGGGACAGGAAGGCAAATGCGGGGGGCAGGAGGACCATGCCTGCCGCCGCCCACCGGCGCTTCCTAAGGAAATCGCGGGCATTTCCGCGCGCATAGGTAATGCTAAAGAGTAGCCAAATCCCCGGGAGGAACGAGAGGGACATCAACCTCAGCTGGTGCCACTCGAATATCTCGTCCGGGGCGTTGGTGAGGGCCACCATCCCGCCGAAAAAGGCCTCGGCTGCGAGGGCTGCCATGCCTGCAACGAAGGTCCAGTCGGCCACGGAGCGCCTGAGCCGGAAGAGATGGACCAGCGCGAGGAGTGCGCCGAGCGTGGCACCTGTGAATGCCGCAAGTGCAGCCGTGCTCATCCGAAGGCCCCTTTGCGTCGGTGCTCGGCGTCAATGTGCATCAAACCATGGGGTGACTCACGAAATACGGGATGCCAGCAAGTTCCCGTCCTGTAAAAACAAAAGCTGCACAGGCGTGTGTGCCTGTGCAGCCTCCTAACAGAAATACGCTTGTTTTCTTAAGCCTTCGCCAGCCTGTTGCGGAGGGCGTAGCCGCCCATACCAAGTAGGCCGAGTGCAACGAGGAGCGCGGTGGTGCCGCTGTCGGGAACGCCGCCCACCACACCTGTGGATGAGAAGGCGATCGAGGCTCCACTCTGGTTAAAGGTCAGTATCCAGCTTCCCTGGGTCGTCCTGTAGTGGGTTGCGCCTCCGGTGATCGTGAAGTAACCCAGGCCATTGAACTTCCACGAGGAAGCCCCAGTTGCGGTTGCCGTAATCGAAGACGCGTCGAACGTATAGGTCTCGTGGGTATTCAGGTCCGTGAACGACCAGAGGTCCGGCGTCGGCACGGTTGCCGGCGAAAACGTAATCGTGCTGAACTGAACGGAGTCCCCTATATTGAGGCCGGCAAAGCTGCCAAAGGACTCGAAGGGGAGCACGTACACGTTGTTGAACGACACTGCAGTTGAGAGCAGGTAGTTGACGTTATTGAAGTCCGTGCCGCCGGTGAAGGCAATCGAGCCCGTGATCGGGATCGGATTGGCCATTGCCATGGAACTGACTCCAAGGGCTACCGAAATGGCGGCGAGTGTCTTGATGAGTGTGTTTTTCATTTTGCGTTTTTCTGTAAGAGGATCCGGGAAGGTGTTTCTTCGGCACGGTAATAAGCGTGAGGCGTGCCAACCTCAAAAAAGGCAGTTCAATATGATATAAGTGATTGAAAACAAAGTTTATAAAAAATGCGACAATTCTTCAATTTTCCGGGTTTAGGTACCAGAAACGTAAGAAAATCCGACAGAGTGGACCCGCTCGCCGGAAAATAATGCGATAAAATGTTAATATGGAACATAATCCGGATTTTATTGATAGAGTGTAAGCAAAATTGTCAGTCATATTACGTTATAAACCAACATGATATATAATATCTTGGCGCGGGAAATCGCTGAGATCTACTTAATTAATGCCAGTGTTTTGCGAGCCTCGTCTGAGTGGTCGGTGGCCAGGCCAATGTCCAGGGCCTGCTGAAGTGCCTTACGGCTTGCGGGAAGGTCCTTAAGTTCAAATTTGGACATTCCCAAATAAAACATGACCTCGGCGTCGCCGCCGCGGAGCTGCGCACTTTCCTGGAGGAGCCCGGACGCCATTGCGAAGTTCTTATCCCGATAGGACACAATGCCCAGCACCCGCGCGAGATCCGGGTCCGCAGGATAGGCCTCGCGAGCGCTAATCGCCAGCTCGGACGTCCGCGCATCCTTGTCCGGATCGTTGGAGTAAAGGACGGCGAGGCGCCTTTTGGCCGGCGAGAAATCCGGATACTCCTGCAGCAACTTCTCGTAATCCTTCGCCGCGGCTGCTGCGTTGTGCCGGTTCTCCTCAACTTCACCAAGCGCCATAATTGCCGGACCGTATCCTGGGTCGAGCTTCAGAGCAGATTCGATCTGTTCACGTTCAAGCGCCGCCTGGTCTGGATTCTTCACTAGGGCGATAATGCTCTCGAAGCGCATGGCCGCTTCCAGCCGTGGCTGCGGGATTCCCGCCTTCAGGGCTTGAGCCATGGCCTCGTCTGCTTCCTGCACTTTGCCGATGCTGAAGGCGGCATTCGCCAGGCTAAAGAGCACATCGGGATCCCCAGCCTTGGAACGAACTGCTTCCTTGAGGAGGCTATAGGCCCATTGGTAATCGCCCGTCTGGTACGCAAGCTTGCTCAACGATTGCGATACCGAAGGATCGTCGGGCTCCTGCCTGTGCGCAGCCTTCGCCAATTCCATGGCCCTGTTTGTATCGTGCTGCATGCCGTAGAGGCCCGCCAGGTCGAGCATCGTCCTGACGTTCTCGGGATTGAGCTTAAGGGCCGCCTGCAACGCCGCGACAGCCTTGTCGATTGAGCCGTCGCGTTCAAAAGCGGCCGCGAGGCGTGTGAGCGCGACCGGGTCGCCTGAGTCGCCCTCAAGTGATTTCTCCATCGATGATCGGTCGGCGTCCCCCATTGTACTGGGATCGAGCGCTAGGATCGCAAGCCGCTGCTTGGCCTCGTCGGTGGCGTCGAATCCTCCTGGCAGTTTCAAGGCCCGCTGTAGGGCCGTCCGAGCCGGCTCCTCTTCACCCATCATGTAGTGGACCATGCCCACATGGAACTGCACGTCGGCCTCAGTCGGAAGCTTGCTGGCGCTCTCTTCGAGGAGCCCGAGAGCCCAGCTATACTGATGCTTCCGATAAAGGATCCAACCGAGGGTATCGGCCGCATGGGGCTCATTCGGCAGCAGCTCACGCGCCTTTTGGGCTAGCTCAAAGCCCTTGTCTGTCTGGTTGAATTTCTCTGAATAAAGGTACGCCAGGTTATTGAGGGCTGAGCTAAATCTCGGATTTATAACGAGAGCCTCCTCATAGGAGTCCCGTGCTGACGCATAGTTTTTCTGGGACTCGAAAATCGCCCCCATCATCATCAGCGCTCCGAGGTCCTTCGGGTTCTTAGACAGGACCTCCTTTAGGTCTGCCAGAGCCTTGTCCTGGCGATTGGTGACCTGATAAAGCTGGGCCAGCAGGTAGTAGGCGGTTGGAGCGTCGGGTCTTAGCTCGATGGACTTCATGAGCGCAGCCTCGGCGTGAAGCTTGTCGTCTTGCGCGAGATAGACCTTAGCGAGGAAAAGCTGGGGTAGATACGATTTTGGGTCCCCATCAATCGCGTTTCTAGCACGTTGGAGAGCGGAGGGAAATTTTCCCTCGATCAGATCGACGTTGATGAGCTGCTCGGTTGCTGCGAGATACGAGGGGGAGAGTTCGAGGGCCTTGTTGAACGATTCTCGAGCTTCTGCCCTCTTGTTCTCCTGAAGCAGCATCAGCCCGACATAGAGCGCCATCTCGGGATCCGTCGGCCGCGATATCTCAAGTTGCCGATACACTTCAAGCGCGCCGTCCAGGTCCCCTTGTCCGCGCAAGGCCTCAGCTTCGAGCAGGAGGGCAGGTATGATAACGTGGTGCTTCTGTAGGAGCTGAGTCAGTGAAAGGGATGCCGTCTTGAAATCTCCTTTCCTAATGTTTGTGCTGGCGAGCAATAGGATCGCCTCCGTCAAATCAGGATTTATCGCGACTGCCTGCTCGAGGCTTTTGAGAGCCTTACCGAGATCCCCTTCGGCGATGTAAGCCTGGCCCAGGAGGTAATACGTTGGGGCATTGTTAGGATACTCATCGTTCATTCGCTCGAGCTCGGTGACCGCCTTGTCAGCCTCTCCTTGCGCAAGCTTTATCCGGGAATCCAGGAGTATGGCCTCCGGATTGACGGGATCGTGTTGGAGAACCTTGCTCACCAGTGGTCCAGCATCCGAATACCTATTCTGATTTGCATCCATTTCTGCCAACAAGATTAAGGCTGGAATGTAATCCGGGGCAGCAGTGATCATTCCCTGCAGAACGCGCCTGGCTCCATCCAGGTCGTTGATTTGTATCTTGAACTGGGCGTATTTGAGCCCCGTCGGGGAGTGGGTCCTGGCCAGTTTGTATGCAGTCTCTAGGGCCTTGTCGGCGCCGGGAGTGTCCTTTTTTAGCCAAAGCAGCGTTCCAAGGGCAAAGTTGGCTGCGCTCGACTTTGGATCGGCTGCCAATGCTTTCCTGACTATGTCCTCTGCGCTGTCGGAACGATGCTGCTTGAAGTCCAGGGTCGCCAATGCGACGAGCGCCGCTGCGCTCTCCTCCGGTTTGACGGGCAGCTGCTTTAGCCGCTGTCTGGCGTTCTCAATCTCGTCCGGCGTAACTGACGCCTCGGCCAGCAGAATCGGAGCATCCGGATCCGTCGGGTCCTTCGAAAGGACCAAGATAGCGTCATCACGCGCATTCTTTGCATCCCCTTTGGAAAGCGCCAATTGACCCAGCTTGAGCTTCAGTTGCAGGTCGTCGGGATCAAGCTCGTTAGCCTTGATCAGGAAGGGAATGGCCTTACTCAAGCTGCCTTGGTCATAGTAAATGATCCCGAGCCTGGCTATCGCCCTTGGGTTTTGCCTGTCCACCTTGAGCACATTTATGTACTCAATCTCAGCTTCTGCGTACGCCCCTGAAGCAAAATATTGATCGGCTCGCCTCAAGTGCCGTTCCTTGCTCGATAGTCTCGAACACCCCGTGCACACCATAGCGAGCATTGCCGAAACGGCGAGCGCCAGGATTGCGTTGGCCTGCATTCGCTTATCACGATTCATGGGGAAAGGCATTCTGGATGGCGGTGGGCCGCTCAGATCTCACGAGATAAAAGAGGAGGATGAGGAAAGGCACAAGGGACAGAATGAAAAAAATGGGGCCTCCATGATGATGAATCCTGGAATCAATCATTTGGGGACCAATATGGACGCAAAGCTCGCCGATCGTGAAGATCCTGAATCCGTTCCTCAGAACCGCCAAGGGAAGCACCGAAAGAGCCAGCGTGCCTCGTCTCCAGTTCGATCGCAGGAAAAAATGGCCGGCAAGAAGGCTGGTGATAATCAGGGCGAAGGTGGAATGGATCCCACTGCATTCAGGGGCAACCCTGAGAGTAATGTCAGTAAGCTGGAATGTCAGATCGCCGTAAAGAACGGGCATGCCCGTGATTGTGAACATTCCAAGGGCGCTCATTGCCGAATAGTACTGGAGCTGAGACTCGATCCACATTCTGAGACCCGACGGGAGGGGCGCCATCAGGATCAAAAATCCCATTGGGAACGCTATTGAGCGCAGGACGGACCTACCCAAAAACCAGCCACAGATGCCCCAAAGAAAGAGTACAAAGGAGACAATTGTTATGCTCAACGAGTCCTCAATTTCCAGGCGAAGTCCCGAGTATCTCCCAACCCAATAGCCAGCGGCGCAAGCAATGCTCACAATTGAGCAAGGAATTGAAAATTGACGGTCCGGTGGCGATAGGGGAGGAAGAGCCTTTCGATTAATCCAAACAAGATACAGGCTAATAAATGGAACCAGTATTATATAGGAATAGAGATCGCTTGAGGCCGCAAACTCAACCAGGCGGAACAAGGGCCAGGCAAAACAAAGAACGAGTGCTACCACAGCTGTCGTGAAAAGTACTAGTCGTGGTCGCGGGGTTTCCTTCATCTGCTGTATTTGGATTCTGCTCAAAAATGATTAAGATCGTCTTCTCCTACGGATTGATGCGGGACACATGCATATCGATGTCAAAGATATAGGGATAATCCGCTCCCAGGAACCGCGCAAGAATGACTTGCGCCTCGATCGCCTTCCTTGGGCGAGCCCTTCGGTCGTCTGGAGCCGGTCATGAGCTAACGCACACCCCAGATCGAGTTGGACGGCATTCCTGGATATCGCCGGGTATTTTGCGGTTAGTGAACGATCGAATGGAATTGGCCTCAACGCGCGATCGTACTCAGTATCGATAGCCTAATTCCATCCCGAACTGGTTGGTCGTAAATCCGAAGCTCGCGATCGAAGATATATTCTGTGATCGGAAGTACAAGAGTGTGAAGGTTCCCCTGCTTAAGAAGGCGGTGCTCAGGCTGACGTTAAACGTCGTTTGCGAATCATCGCGCGCAGTCACTTCCGACTGCATGGTTGCCAGATAGGAAACGTGGTTGTGACCGACACCGCCCACCAGGTAGATTTTTCCCAGAATGCGCTGAGAGAGGCTTAGATTTTCCCTCGTGATTTTTGATGATTGATTGGTCAGATATGAGGGAGTGACCAATTGGGCTAGATCTACGATCAACTTTGTCGCCTGAAATGGCTCGTATTGAAGCGACAGATTGTAAGTCGGCGTGTTAAGGCTTGTCCGTGGATAATCGAGGAAAACTCGATCCTCGACTCCAGCATTTGCCGAAACATCTAACTTGTCCGTCGGTTGCCAGCTCACCTTGGCTTCCGGTTGGGTATAATCGCTATCGGAGCCCTGGCTCTCGTGAACGTAGCCGGATTTGCCACCTATTGCTGCGTCGAATTGCGTGTCAAATCGGTAGTGGAGCCATTCTTCGATGGACCACTGGTAAGTATCGGGAAACGTCAGCGCGTACCTTAGATCTTGGTCTACAATTGTTTCCGTCAAGAAGTATTGTCCAAGTTCACGCGATAGGCCAAGAGAAGTTTTGTAATCTTGCTCGGTGGTCTGAATTGCAGTCTCAACCAACGGCTGCGAGGAATAATTGTAGCCTTGGGTTAACAACACCGTCCAATTGTCGAACGATTGCTTTCCAACCACCGTGGCCGAGTGACCAAGCGTGTTCTTGAACGAATGACTTGTATAGGCATCCCAATCTGCAGTGTAGTCCACTGTCCAATTTGATCCAATTTGTAAGGTGAATCCCGGGTCGAGAGATTCGATAACGGTTGTTGCCGAACGTCCTGGCGCAACCAGGACTCCGTACTCATACAGAAATCGGTATAAGACATGCGGCATCAGCACAAACGGCTGATATTGGAACGGCGACTCGGGCCGAACGACGCTCTCAATAGTACTCGGATCCTGCGAAGGGGGGGGGATTGGGATTCCCGCCTGCTCAAGGATGCCGTTGATTGGTGAAGGCAAAGGCGCGACCACCTCCTGCTGAGCATAAGAAACGGTGCCAATCGATAGAAACCCGAGGATCAATATCCCAAAAGACCTTGTGGCTGGCAAACGATTGAATGGTTTCATTTGTTGGACCTCCGTCGCGGATGATCGTCGTAGCATGGTACTCAATATCCTGCCCTCATATTGATAAAGCCTTAAGAACGGGATGAGCACTTTGGCTCAAGCCTTCCAGAGCTGCCCGGCCTTCAGGTTAATACCGATCATTGCGTTGCGGCTGTCGATTATGCAATCAGACCAATCCGCAAGCTCTTGGTAATTTACCGACTTGTGATTTGTGGCGATGACAACTGCATCGAATTTGCCAATGATCTCGCGTTTCCACTCTATTGACTTGGTTCCTGCCCAGTGCGGATGCTCGCGGGTTGGGCGGATTACTGGAACAAACGGGTCAAAATAAGCGACCTCCGCTCCACGCTCCTTGAACTTTTCCATCAGGGCGTAACTTGGGGACTCTCTGTCGTCGTCGACGTTAGGCTTGTACGCGAGGCCCAGAATCAAGATGGTGCTGCCCTTGACTGACTTCCGGCGGTCATTGAGCGCATCGGCAGTTCGATTCACGACGTAGTCCGGCATCGATGTGTTGATTTCCCCCGCGAGCTCAATGAATCGTGTGTTTTGACCGAATTCCCGCGCCTTCCAGGTCAGGTAAAACGGATCAATTGGTATGCAATGTCCTCCCAGCCCCGGTCCGGGATAGAATGCCATGAATCCGAAAGGCTTGGTCTTGGCCGCGTTGATGACCTCCCAGACATCGATTCCCATCGCCGAATAGACAATCTTGAGCTCGTTAACCAAAGCGATATTTACACTGCGAAAGGTGTTCTCCAAAAGCTTTGTTGCCTCAGCCACACGGCAGGAAGAAACCGGCACAAGTGTCTTGATCGCAATTGAATAGAGTTCAATCGCCTTTGCGAGGCAAGTAGGTGTGAATCCGCCGATGACCTTTGGGATTGTGGCAACGACGCTGCTTGGGTTGCCCGGATCTTCGCGCTCGGGAGAAAACGCGAGGTGAAAGCCGATTCCCGCCTTCATTCCGGATCCCGTCTCGATCACACTTCGCAGATCCTCGTCGGTAGTCCCTGGATAGGTTGTCGATTCTAAAACGACCAACGTTCCCTTTTTGAGGTGGGGTGCTATTGCCCTTCCCGTGTCGACAATATAGGAAATGTCTGGCTCACGATTCTTATTCAGCGGAGTTGGAACGCAGATAATAATCGCCTCTGCTTCGGCAACCCTCCGGAAATCGCTGGAGGCGGAAAATCTGCCAGTTTTCACCTGTTCGCCAATTGATGCAGGATCTATATGCTTAATGTAGCTTCGGCCGCTGTTCAGGGCATCGATTTTTTTTATGTCGATATCCAATCCAAGGACAGTCGCCCCTGAGCGGGCGAATTGAATTGAAAGGGGAAGCCCCACATATCCTTGCCCTATGATGGCGATTTTCATGATTGGCGAGTAAAGTGGAGAACTGTTGAAGGCTGCACGGCGGAGCTCAATCTCCAATAGCGGCTCTGCAGGTTAACAGCGTCAGCATGAGCAACGTTTGCCTGGGCTTTCTCCTTCGAATTTGAGCGACGCCCCGAATTCAAAAGCAGTTCAAAAAGGTATCCGACGGTTTCCTTTAGCATTTCGTCGGCACGAGCGCTCGATTGCCACCAAGGCCCCTCATAATAACCGCGTGGAGTCCAGGAAATCACCCCTACTTCTGTCTCGGGCTCAAAGACCTTGGAAAAGGTCAATCGGCTGCGACGGGCGTGTACACCTCTTGTGATCACATTTACAGCGCTGGGTTTGATTCCCCTCGACTCTAATACCCGCTTGGCCGCTATGGCGGTTTCGTAGGTACGCTGGGTCGCCACGTCATCGCACTGTGCGGGGATAATCTTATCCCTTGGAATTCCCAATCTGAGTAGATCCCGCTCAGCCACCTCCACGTAGCTCCATCGCCGCTCGCTCCAGCGGTCCCCTGCAAGCCCTCCTGCTGCAACGATGTATCTATACTTGCGCCCAGGATGTTTGAATTCGATTGCCGCGGCGGCGGCGCCATCGGTTCCGGTCCATGCCTCGAACACTAATACGTCGGCAGGAAGCGGATCATTCAGCGACAGAAAGGACTCAGCCCCAAACCACCAAGCAGCACCAAGGGAAAACAGCGACAATAGAAGCAGCAACCACCCCCAAAGCGTCGGGAAAAGCACGGACCGACGCTCGATTAATCTGAAATTCATGTTACTTCAATCTTTTGGCGAAGTTATATAGCTTTTACTGCTGGGTGATTTTAAGCGACAGGGTACGGGAGAACGTCAACGGCTTCAATGGAGCAAGGCTTCTGCTGGGTTCGTAGTTTCCAATTGTATTCCGGGTCTCATCTTCACGGGTATTTGGCGCGGAAGGAACGGTTTGTCACGTGCGCAATCTTGAAGACCGTCATTCTCCGTGGCTCTTTGGTCGTCTGATATACCGCAAGCCATGGTTGAGCATGAAACGCGCCTCGTTTCTCATCCCCGGCCAGGCAGCCACAAGAATCACAGCCACAATTCCTCCAGCCAATCCTCCAACGGCAAGCTGTCCAACGGGAGTCCAGGATGCCGTGGCGCGATTGACTATCCAGGTTGTCAATGCAACCGCGGCCCACAACGGGAGATGGCGAAAAAACACGGCCCAAAGGTCGCCACGACTGACTGGACCGGCCCTCCCGGTGATCTGGTATTGAATCGGCAGGCGAACAAACAGCCCCATCAAGGCGAGTGAGAGTGCGACACCCGAAACGCCAAACGGGACGCCGACGGCCACCGAAATGATGGTCACGACCGGCACGACAAATCCCATTATCACTAGGTCCCTGCTCCTTCCTTGCGTGGTGAGTAGCCACATTGCCGCGTAGCTCAGCGGAAGGTATAATGCCGCGATCGTTAGCCATGAGAATATGGGCGCTACGCCGGTCCATTTTGGACCTAGGAGGACTAAGACCAAGGGCCCCGAAAGCCCGATCAGCAAGCCTGCAAATGTAAAACTTAGGAGGGCGATTGCTCCATACGCCTGCAGGAAAACGCTTCGGTATCGCTCGGGCTGAGCCTGTAGGCGGGACAAGACTGGAATGAAGACGGTATCAAATGGGGAAACGAATTGGTCCAAAGGGCGCAGGAGCAATACTTGGGCCCGCGAATATAGGCCGACCGGACCTGCGCCGTAGAACCTTCCGAGCAAGATGACATCGGTTCCAGATGCTAACCGCCGAAGCAATATATAGACGGTCATGCTTGCGCCAAAGCGAAGAAGAGGCCTCGTGCCGCTTCTTTTCCTGGGCAATTGTGGCCGCCAGCCTGAAGCAATCCATGTCAGTGCCGTTTCGGCAACCGTTGTGGAGAGCTGCATCCCCACAAGGGACCAATAGCCAAAGCCGGTCCACGCCATTATGACGCCTACAACGAATCCCGTTGCGGTCGAGGCGATATCAATTGCGGCGACTGCCATGAAGCGCATCTGACGATTGAGCAAAGCGAGGTGTTGAACAGCCGAGCCGCTCATGACGAACGACAATGACAGCAATACCGTGACCACGATGAGGCGCTGGTCGCGGTAGAACCACGCTATTACGGGAGCGAGAGATGCGCCGATAACGGTGATGATCGCGCCCAAGACCAAATTTATCCAAAAGAGGTTGGATACCTGAGCGTGGGTGACGTTCTCTGTCTGAACTGTCGCAGTGGACAGGCCGCCCTCTCGAAAGGTGCGCAAGACAGGCATTAGTGCTCCGGCCATAGCGACTAGTCCAAAGTCGCGCGGGGAGAGAATCCTTGCTAGGACCACTGCTGAACCGAGGCTTATCGCAAATTTGAAGAATTGGGAGATGGCCGTAACGAATCCACCAGAGACCGCACGGCCCCCGATATTCTTCATTAGGTGGTCCGTGTTGAGGTGGCGCTCCGCGGAAATTGATTGTAGGGTTCCTTCATTCCCCGGGAGCCCTGAGGGTTTGCCCAAGCGGCCTTTGGCCTCCTCGTCCAAATTGGGGTTTTTCGGGAATTGCGTCATTTCCTTAGCAGGACCGATGGGTTGATGGGGATTCTTAGAAGCAGTTCCCAAGCCTGGCCCGTGCTCGACCAGGCACGACCTGGTTTAGACCAGTCAGGCTTCCCCATCCCATCCCGATGGGTGTGGATTTCGATCGAAAGTTGGGCCCAATGGCCTCAAACCCTTCGTCATGGCACCTCGTAAACCTCCACCAAGGCGATGCCGGTCGTCCCGTTTGCGCCGCTGACCTGAGCGGTGTAGGAGCCAGGAGCAAGGGTCACAAGGACAGCCGAATCAAAGGATGTGGGGGACAAGGGGAAAGCTCCGACCTGCTGATACGCGGTGGCTAGCGTGGCCTGACCGCCCCAAACGGTGTTCGATGCAATCGTGCTTCCGCTCGAATTCGTCAGGGTCAGCTGGGGATTCGAAAGGGCGCCGGATACTCCGAGGGTGGACAGCGTCGGGCCGATGCCCCTTATTAGCACTCTCTCGGTACCGGTACCGGCAATGACAAATCCCGCTATCAGCACATTGCCTCCCGTTCCGACGTTTGCACGCGCGGAAATATTGGTCAATCGGGACGCCGAGCTCAGATTGTTGGCATCCGCGTCATAGACTTCTGTTAAGGCAACGCCTGTGGATCCGCTGACACTTGCCAACTGTGCTGTGTAAGCGCCGCTATTGAGTGTCGTAAGGATCGCGGCATCCTTTGATGACGCTGAAAGCTCGAATGCGCCGACTTGTGAGAAAGCTGCGCTGAGGGTCGAGCCGCCGCCCCATGTACTGTTTGCTGCTATTACTTTGGATCCGCTGTTTAGCAAAAGCTGTGGGTCCGTAAGAAAGCCGGTAACACCGAACTGCGCCAGTGACGGGCCAATGCCGCGAAGCAGGACTGTCTTGCTTCCTCCCGAAACCACGAATCCCGAAATGAGGTTGTTATTTCCGGGGCCGGAACTGGCTCTCGCCGACAGGTCAATCAGCCTGATTGTGGGAGTCACTTGGCTTGACAGGCCGAGAAAACTTGTGGCTGTTGCGGAACCCTTTGGCATGTAGCTTGCGGACAACTGTCCCTGTGAACTGATCGAGACTTTGATGCTGCCTCCGCCAACGGTCGTGCCGGACAAGGATCCCGCGGCGCTCAGCGTTCCGCTGATGGAATCGGTCGAGACACCGGTTGAAATGGCCACGAAAATCATGCCGTCCCCTCCAATAACGGCGTAGACACTGCCGGTGCTGCCCGGGACAGCTGGGGCGGAGTAATACCCAGCAAAAGCGGCTTCGGACGTGCCTGTGTCGATGGCGCCGCTTAGCGATCCGGTCCCGGCGCTGCCGGTGACGCCGCCATTGACTATATTGACGTCGATGGGGAATGACGTCCTTGCAGAAATGTTGCTCCCGGAGCCGGATTGCACTGTAATGCCGGCAAGTGCCAACGCGAAATACCCGTCCGAATCCACGTTTATTGCCTGAACCGTGACAGTACCGCCGACGTTTGCGATGAATGTGCCGGTGTTGTCGTAGCCCACATTGAAAGCCCATCCTCCACCGGCGCTAAATGCCCCAAAATAGTTCCCTGCGTAGATCTCCTGGTTAACATAGAGCGACAGGGTCGCAGTTCCGGCGCCTGTCGAATTTGCGGCTCCAAGCGTAACGTTGAAGCTACCCGATGCCGTCGGCGTGCCGCTGATCACGCCGGTGCCTCCGTCGATTGTAAGGCCGGCTGGCAGGCCGGATGCAGTGAAGGTTGTAGGCAAATTGCTGGCAGTAATCGTATAGGAATATGGGCTTCCCTGGGTGGCGATGGCGCTTGTTGCGCTCGAAATCACTGGAGCCCGCTCCCCAGCAATGGTGATGGTCAGGAAAGCCGTGCCCGTGCCGATCGAATTTGTCGCAGAAAGCGTGACAACAAATATGCCCGATACGGTCGGCGTACCGCTTATCGCGCCCAACGCAGGGTCCACGACCAGCCCTGTTGGAAGGCTCAAAGCGTTGTAGCCTGTTGGTGAGTTGGTAGCAGCTATCGAATATGAGAATGATGTGCCCTGAGTGGCGGGCGCGCTGGCTGGACTCGTGATTACGGGCGCAAGCGGCGAGTTTACGGTCAATGCCTGTTGAACATTCGCTGCGGGAAGATTGTTCGCGTCGCCGCCTTGGCTAGCCGTGATGGTCGTTGTTCCGGGCGAAACGGGTGTAATGGTGCTGCCACTGACGGTCGCGACGCTCGTATCCGAGCTTGCGTAGCTCACTGTCAGCCCAGAACTCGCCGTCGCACTTAGTGCGAAGGGTGGGGAGACCGATGTTGTTGTCGCCAGCGGACCGAAGTTTATGGTCTGTGAAGCTTGGTTAACAGTCAGTGAGGCTGGATTACTCGTGGCAGGAGAACCGATGCCATTTGTGGCGACGACCGTGTAGACACCGGTGTCGCTGACCATCGGATTTGTGATCTGAAGAGTGGAGGTAGCGGAGCCAGAGATCCTGCCGCCGTCACTGAGTGGATTCCCATTTTCAAACCATTGGAAAGTCGGCGCCGGCAGACCTGAAGCAGCGACGGTGAAAGTGACGCTGGGTACGGAACCATAAGCCAATGTCTGTGATAGGGGTTGAACCGTAATTAATGGCGGCGCCTCAACTGTAATCGTGGCGACGTTGCTTGTGTTGGAACCGAACGATGCGCTGCTCGCTACTAGCGTATAGTTTCCATCGCTTGCCGCCGAAACTCCCGTCAGGGTTAGCATAGATGTGCCTGAGCCCGAGATGCCGGCGCCGTCGGTCAGGTTAACGCCATCAAGCTGCCACTGGTAGGTCGGTGTATAGGACAATCCCAGAGGCGGTGACGCGCTGCCGGTAAGGACAACCGTCGTGTTTGGCGCGGGCGTCTGACCTAAGGGTTGGACGCTGAAGACGGGTCCCGAATTGAAGCTGCTTATGAAGAGAGTCCTGCTGGCCCATGCATTATAAGCGCGAGCCTCGACTGAATGGGCGTTCCCATCCGCTGTCCAACTGACTGAATATGGCGCCGAATACGCGGCCCCAACCGGGATTCCATCAACCAGGAACTCAACCTTACGGACAGCATCGGGATTTGTGATTGTTGCCGTCAACGAGGCGGGCCCAGCCGCCAACATGATCGGGGTCGTATTATTCACCGTGAATGACGTCGCGAAGCTGAGCGGCAGCGCTCCTATGTCCTGTGAGCCCTTCACGAAAACACTATCCCCGTTGTTCCAGGAAATAGGAGAGGCAAGTGTAATGGTATTGGTGCCAAAATTGACGGCCGATATCTGAACTGGGGAATTTGAGCCGACAATTATCAAGTCGCCGTCAGCGATGCCAAAGCCGTCACAAAACCCGGTAGCGTCATTTACCACCAAGGTCGTAGACGAATTGCCCGCCCCGTTGGCCGTGGATATTGGACTTGCGGCACCTACCAATTGAGAAGAGGGCTGCAGAGTGTAGTCATCGTTGGCGGTGTCATTAAACAGAGGATTGATTGTTAGATTGTGCGAACCATATTGAAGCATACCACCCGCATAAACGGCATTGTAGTCTGCGACAAAATTAGTCGTGCCCGCATTTGACATTATGGGCTGGGTGACGTCGCAATGGGTTTCGAAAAATGAGTTATTCTGGACCACAATATTTGTGGATGGATAGGTTGTATCAAAGCCGATCGTAAGCTCAAAACGGCTCGTCAACTGAGCCAAGCCATAGGCTACCGTATTGTTGTACGTGCGAACAAAATTGGTACCCTGAAAATCGCACATGAAATAGCTGCCTGTGCGTATACACACATTCTGTCTCATGACGAAATTTGTGAGTAATCCCGACCCTCCTGCTACTCCATTGGCACTAACGTCCTGGAATAAGAAATTATGGCCGTCTACGCCCGCATTATCGCTCCACCAGTTTCGGTCCATGAAAACATAGGCGGGAGGTTGGGCGCTCATACCACCAGAGGAATAATCGCCATGCACATCGTCGATGTGTTCGGGAAATAGCCCCAACTCAGCCGACTGTGTAAAAAGGAGGTCGTTGGTGCCGGAATCAAGGTTGTTCCGAACAATATTATTCGAGCCGTAGATATAGACCCTGTGCCAACCGAGCCTGAATGTGTTGTATTCTACTAGATTATTGTTGCCGTGCACGAAGACGAGATCATTGCCAACCGTATATGTTGGCGGGAAATATCCTACGTCGTTAAAGGTATTACACCTGATGACGTTATAATTATTGGGGGTATGATAGTGAAGGTCGATCGGCGGTCCATATGTCTGATAAAAAGAATTGTCCTGGATTAACCAGCCAGTTGCTCCTTTTAGTTGTATCGCGGGCGTGTTCTGATAGCTTGAAGCGGGTTGAGTAAACTGAAAGCCAAGGATCGCGACGTAGTTAATGCTCCCCCCTTCGATGGCGGCGACCACCGGCAATCCGCCGCCCGTGTCGATTCCTCGGTAGGTAATTCGCGAGGCGGCGCTGGTTCCCCCCACGGTAATGGTGAATAGTCCGTCGTAGGTGCCGGAGGCGACAAGGACGACGTCGCCCGGTGAGAGTTCGGCTTGGTTTACAGCCGAGAGCGATGTCCACGCTGTTGCTAGCGTCATTCCATCGGGTGTTCCCGACGCCGCTGCACTCACGTACCATGTCGCAGCCTGAGCAGTTTGCAATACAGTCGCAAAAACGACTATCGCAAGATTTCGAAAGACGCAGGAGCGGGACATGCTATGCATGGCAATTGGTCGGAAATCGTTAGCTGGATGGATCATCCGAACCGAATTAGGCGCCTAAAGCAATGCTTAGGTGATGGCAAACACAATCCCACGCGTTGGGATTTTCTTGGCATCGCAAATGATTGATAGGTTGGAAAATGCAATTTTGGGATGTGTTGGTGGTAGGTTAAAGTGTGGCTATTAGTATTAAGAACAGGGGCAAGGGGGTATCCAATAAAAACCAATTCCCTCTGTGGAACAAACTTAGGAAAAGTGCGAAATGATTCTTTCCATGCACCTGAGTTTAGCACGATTTAAACGCTTGAGCCTCGAGAAGGGGCAAAACGACGCATTGCGCGATACCTTGAAGCCTATTGAAAGGCTATCGTGTGGTACTAAGAAGAAATTACGCCGCCTACTTGCTCCTATGCCCTGGGAAGCGCGGAATTAGCACGGCTGCCCCGGTGAACGGTTGCCTGGTTCACTAATGTGTTTCGTCCGTAAACGCGATTCGTACGCTCAGCCGGAATCGGTCCCATAACGGGATCCGGCCTGATAATGGCGCCGCAGATGTGACCTCTAGAAAAGACGTTATGAACGTCAGTTGTGGTGAGCCTCGGGCAACAGCTATCGGCGAACGGGATTTCCCATGAATTTGGTCCCGTTCCATTGGGTCAAATCTCTGTCCAACGTCGAAATGGTAGGGTAATTGCGTACACCGGGTATCGCAGGGTTGATGGCTACGTTCACGGACAATGAGGTTTATCCCGTAATTGGCCGGACGGTAAGCGAATCGTGGGTCAACAAAGCAGGAACTCCGTCGCGGTCGGTGAGTTGTGGAGACTGATGACTGTACTCCTCTCTTCACTCGTGAGTCACGCCGTCCGTTGGGGGCGACGCTGACCTGAGTCGTTTCGCCTGCCTCAGCGAAGGACCGACCGATTCGAAATTCGCGAGATTATTCAACAGCGTCCGCAACGAAAGTACAATCGAGTGGTCTGTAGGAGCGAGCACAAGTGGGATCGTACCATTATGGGAACACCAGTCGGCCCGTATCGGCCACCTTATAAAACAATATGAAATCGTTATTCACGGTCGCAAATCTGAGCGCCGGTCTTCTTGCCTCTGGAATTTCTCTTTCTGCCGCCGAATTCAACACCTACGCAGGAACTTTCACTGCCACAATTACTTCCCTATCAGAATATCAAGATTCTCCCAACGGAAGCATTATTGGGGACGATGTCCCTGGATTTTCCGTTGGTGAGACCTTCAAGGGCTCATATTCATATTCTTCTGATTCATTGAACTTGCCCCTCGGCGTTGGCTCCCTGAACGGTTTTGGCGCCGGTTTGAGTGCAGGCTTCAGTCTCGGTCCTAATCCCGTGTTTGGCGGTGTACCCGTCTTCTACGATCCAAACAACTCAGCGGATTGGGATTTTTCCGTTACGAATGGCGAAGTGAATTTTTACGCGTTGGGAGAGGAGTTTGGTCCAATTTATGAAAATCTCAGCTTTTTTAGCGGCGGCGGCGGAGGTGGGTCCTTCGAGATAGACAACAGCGGCGTTCGTATGGACGACCTGACAGAATCTGTCGTGAGCGGTTCGATTACATCTGTAACCGCCCCGCAGGAGGTCCCAGATTATGGTAATACGGCAGTTCTGGTGTTTAGTGCTGTCGCCAGCCTTGCTCTAATTCGTCGCCGGTACCGCACGGATTGTCGGGCTCCTCTCAGCCGCATTTCGAGCAGACGCAGTGGAACCTTAAGCCCAAAATGGACGCTTTCCCGGCAACTGCCAATTTTGGGCTATTGAGCGTTAATTATATTCACCTGACTCGTTGAGGGAAGTCGACTAGCCCATGCGCTATAGGCTCTCGCTTCGATTTCATGACGCGCTCCATCCGATA
Organism: uncultured Opitutaceae bacterium; assembly: GCA_964574435.1. Lineage (GTDB taxonomy): Bacteria > Verrucomicrobiota > Verrucomicrobiia > Opitutales > Opitutaceae > Palsa-1447. The sequence continues at coordinate 37,059 of CAZNNO010000006.1, read as the reverse complement.
GCCAAGGGACCGTGTAGGGAGGGGAAAAGGACTCTCCGACCGGAATTCGATCAACAAGAAACTCAACTTTACGCACCGCATCCGGATTGTCGCAAGCCGCCGATAGGGTAGCCATCCCAGCTCGGAGTATAGGTGGAGTCGTGTTTGTAATTGTCGTCGATCTCACGTAGGCGAACGGCAACGCCCCGATGTCTTCAGAGCCTTTTACGAAAACCCGATCCCCGTCATGCCAAGACCGTGGAGCCGAAAGGACAACAGCGTCTGAGCCATAGTCAATGGATGAAATCTGCACGTAATCTCCATTGCCAATTCTAATAAAATCCGCGTCTGCAATTCCCCAGCCGTCAAATAGACGTTTCGAATCGGTAAGTGTCAGGTGGGTCGAGTTGCTGGCGTCTCCAACAGCGGCGGTGATTTGAGCGCCCGCATTCCTCAGAGGAGATGTTGACTGCAAAGTATAGTCATCATGTCCGGCCACACCCGTTCCATCCGTGAATAAAGGATCCAAGTGCGGGAGGTTCCCAGGGGATGCTCCGGACGGCAGTACAACCTGCCTGCCAAGATTGTAGCTGTGCTGCGATGCAGATGTGAAGTTTGTCGGCCAATAGTTCTTCGAGATAATTCCATGAGGATCCATGCAATTCGGGCAGAAGTCCCAAGTATTGTTCCTAACATCAGCTAAGTCACTTGTGGCTGGTGAATATGTTTTCGGATAGGTGTACGATCCCGCGGTTTGATAAACGCGAGTGGAGCCGTGTTGGATGCCCACAAATGTGGAGTTATAGAGATAGGTGCGACTAACATTCTGAAACGAATAGGCTCCGCCTCCGGGCCGAATCAAGATATTGAAGCGGAGAATATACCAGTGGAAATTATTCGTACCGACCTCGTCTTGGACGAGAAACCCATGCGCGTTTGTGTGACCGGCTGTATCGGTATTATCGATATCAAAATTGCGCTCATACAGGAACTGTATTAGGGGATTTCCGCCCTCGAAACTTTGGAAGCCATCAGTATGGTTGGGGTACGGTTTCGAGTTTGGGTATAGGTTGCTATCAGTGGGTCCCCAATAGTTGTTCCGCACTACGTTTCCAGTGCCAAAAACACGGCAACGGTCCATGCTGTGGATGATAGAGTTATACTCAATGAGGTTGTGGTCGCCGGAAATAGCGATGACGATAGGAGTGCCACTTCCACCGTCTACGGATCCTATATCGGCGAATGTATTATGGCGCACGGTGATAAAGGAACTCGCCGTACGGTAGGCAGTAAGCACACCTCCATCGTAGGTATCATGGATAAAATTGTCTTCAATGAGCCATCTTTCATTGCCGCGAAGGGCTATGGCGTTATAGTCGTCAACGGTGGATAGCTGTGTGAACTCAAGGTTGATAATCGCTATGTCATTTGCCGTGGTTCCATCAATCCCACGCAGCACGGGCTTTGTTGGCCCTGTGCCAACGTAGGTGATTGGATGTCCCATTGTGCCGCCCCTTGTGATCGTGAAGCGTTCGTCATAAGTGCCGCTCATGATCCAAATAACATCGCCGCTGGAGAGGGAAGATTGGCGTATCTGCTTGAAGCTAGTCCACGCAGTGGACCACGATGATCCGTCCTGAAGAGGATTCTTTTCAGCAGCATCAACATACCAGTCGCTAGCGCTGGCGGTAGAGAGAAAGCCGCTGTGACTAACGAAAATGAACGCCAATGCAATGGAGGAACGAAGTGATGGGAGGGGCATGGCTTGGTACCGTGGCTAAGGCGCGTTCTGATACCGCACAAAGATGGTTGAGGATTGCAGGGAATCTACGTGGCGCTAAGCTGAGAGATGTGCCTCATGGAGGTTTGTCGATTCGTAATAATTCAAGTTACCCTGTCGGAATAGCGTAAAAGACTCGAATTCATTTGCGACATCCAAAAATTCTCTCCTTCAATGCAACTCATAATGCCGCAGAACTATCGGGAGCGGGAAAAGTAGCACTCAACGCTTCGCAAACGAGAGGTATTGTGGTGCTATGCCTGGGCAAACCTCGGAGGGCCTAGAAAGCGCCAAGCTTTAGATCGCGCGATATAGCCATACTTGAGAAACGCAGTCTAATCACCTAAGCGAAAACTGCAATGATAGCTGCATCGAAAGAGGAATGCGGCCTAGCAAATGCGATCCAGTAAATTCGCATAAAGCAATTCCAGTAGACAGATGCGCAGCATCCCTTCAGACACTCCTGCAATCGAGTTCTACTTTAAGCCGCTAGAAGCACACCGGCCGTCTTAAGCAGGCCAGTTTTAAATAGCCCATAGCGAATTATTAAGATTCTGCGCTTAAGCCAATTGGAAGTCCGAATCGTCGAGACTCCCTTGAAATAGGCGTATTGCTTCGGTGGTAAGACGGAAGAAAACCGTTCGAGGAAAATCTCACATTGTTTAAATGAGACTGTGACCTTCTTGTGGTGCTCAGTTAACGATCTTGCAAGGTAGCTAGAAAGCCTATGTTTGCCGGCGGAGCTGTATGATTTTCCATGACGGCGCCAAAGTACCAGGGGCTCATCGACAAATCGAATATGCCCAAAGACGACTGCGACCATTGGGAACCACCAATCCCAAGATGCAAAGCCATCCGGAATTCGGCCACCTAGTTCCTTCAGCCGTCGATTTATCATAACCGCATGGCCATAGATTGGGAGCTCCATGCAAAGGCGGCCAATGCTAGGATTTGGCTTTCTATGAACATATCGCAATAAAGAGGGTGCGATCATTTGAAGCTCGGCATTAACAACCTGCGAATCGGTGTGGACTAAGGCAGGAGATGAATCGCCATATTGGCCCTCCAATACCCTCATTGCCTGCATTGTCTTCTCGATCTTTCCCGGAAGCCAGATGTCGTCCTGATCGCTGAACATAATATATGCGCCGGTGCAATGAGCCAATAGCGAACTGAAATTTCCCGAAACCTTCAAGCGGCCTAGACCGTCTGCAAACAGGCTGATTTGTTGCGGGTGCTTTGCAACGTAATCCTTGCAGATTTGGACGGTGCCGTCATTAGAGTTGTCATCTCGTATAATGAGACGCCAGTCCCTATACGTCTGAGCTAGAATAGAGTCGATTTGTGCTCCGATATACGGAGCACCGTTATAGGTCGCCATCACGATGTCGATCATCGGTTCAAAGAATTAAACTGTCGGCCATGAGAATCATACATTCGAAGCCATTCAGGAAAATGTTAAAGAAGGACAGCACCTGTCTCAAAGGAGAAGAACGCGTATCGGTGAATGGGCTGTCAAAATTACGCGAGGCAGGGAAAATGTAACGCTAGAATGCAAGTGATTTGGAGACCGCATGACAATGGCCTTAAAAAGTCAGCGTCAAGAGCTCATTGAGACGAGCTAGAAATGTCGGATAAAAGGATGGAATCATTGACCGGATGATCGCAGCAAAGATTGGTCGAAGAAGATGACAGGGAGCTAGCTTGCCGGTCGAACTCCAAGTGCACATTTCTGCGGCTTCTCAAGGGTGCCGCTAGAGTTGCCGCGCTTCCCAGTAGCCCAGAATGCTTGATAGGGGCGATCGATTGGTTGGACACTCCTAAGGCTATGTAGACCCCGACCTAAATTGCTGTTGCATTCCATCATGGGAACAGCTGCGGCGGAGATCGAATGGACGAATTCCTGGAAAGCTAAGTGCGTGAACCGATAAAAAGCAGCACTTACGAACTGATGTACCCCAACAAGAGAGCACAGAAGAAGGCGTTGTTGGATTCTCCGCACCCTAGTGAGCATTAGAAAAATCACAAATTGCAATCTCTCATCTGAGCCGAGATAGCTAAGCGCTCGAATCTTGAACCGAAAACGGGCTTGTAACAATTATTCGCCAACAATTCGTCGAACCGGGAATCGCAACAGGCTGATCGGACCTAATAGGCCATTTCCGTTTTGCTAGGAAACGAATGACCATAGAGGTGCAGTGTACGTTGGACATAGGACGCCTGTTATCGAAGTAGTGAGCTATGCGCTTTCGAAAAGAAATCGAGCCGGGCTTTTGGAAGATCGAGATGACTATGGCGCCCCCCGGAGCCAGGAAATGGGCATACTTAAACAATAAGCCAATGGGATCTTTGGAATAATATAAGACCTCATTGAATACTATGCGGTCCCATTGTTTGCCGGGGGCCTCAAAGGCTTCGGCTGTCGAGTGGCAAATACTACCGGCATACTTTTTCGATGCTATATCAACGGCCAACGCGGACGGTTCAATGCCCGTATAACGAATATCATGCCTCAATGAGCAGCGAAGCACGGCTTCGCCGCAGCCAACGTCTAAGACTGTCGTGACCCTTTCAGAATTGAGGAACCCTGAGATCACTTCGTAGCGAGGTACCTGCGTCGGAACCATGAGGCCCCGCCAATCGCCGAATTCGTCGTTCCATATAGGAGTCATTTTCGATGCTACACCCGGCACGCGCATACTCCGCTGTGTTCAGCCGTATCAGTTCTCGATGCCGAGGTGGGACATATCCCAGTGGAGCGAGGCACTTGAGTCGTTTTGCGGAGACACCTCAGGGAGACGCGGCGCCCAACTGGGAGCGCCTCATCCAAGTGTCGACGCCCAGGCCAAAAAGCAGAGCAAGAACCGGCACCAAATCCAGTGAGAGTCTTCCCCATCCCCAGACAAGAATATGTTCACTCCATAGGACAAGAATCAGGAGCAGACCATATTTGATCCTTCCTAGCTGCCGATATTTAAAGAGGACGAGCAGTCCGGCTGCAGCAGCTCCCAAATAAAAAGTCTGCATAAGAATGAATATCCTTGTCTTTCTCCAGTTTTCTCCTCGCACCCAGTAGTGCCAGATATTTCCCAACTTGATGGTAACGAATCCCGCAGGGTCTTCCTTTATCCATCGGATCGCTGTCTTCTCGTAGGCTTTCTCGCGAAGGACTTCATACTTTGCTCTCCCGGTTGCCGGAGGGCTTTGGCTCAAGCCATCTGCAACAGCGATCGCATCCTCGTTTTTCATCCAATATTTCAGGAGCTCCCCATCCGGACGAGTTGGACCAGTAATCTTATCAAGGTCATGATACATTATATCTTGCACGACCAACTCCCAAAACATGCACTGTACAGGAACGATGCTTCCCTTGGTAACAACATAATTACGAATTGTCCAGGGGGCGACTACGCCCACGGATACGGCGCAGTAGATCGCGATTGGGAACAAGTGCTTTACCTTATTTATCTGTGCTCTATTAAACCAATATAGAGCAGCTGAGCATACAAATGGAACTGGCAGATAAACTGTCTTGTTAAGGATCATTAAGCCAGAGACGGCGCCAAGTACCCACGGCAGCCATTTTCGGAAATATGAGCCCTGCCACACAGTGAATAAATAAAGCCAGATAACCACCAATGGAAGAATACTTATAAATTGTTCAATCTTTGCACCATAATAAATTATCGGGAGGTTCAATGCATAAAAACCCCCGGCGAGCAATGCGGTCCGGTTGCCCCAAAGCTTGCGACTCGTCACTATGAGGAGGTAGCAAGTGAATGTATCCAAAAGGAGTAAAACAACGCTCCAGCCGGCGTAGTTACTGCCGAATATCATGTAAAGCGGAGCCTCGATTATCGGAAAAATCGGGCCACGGACAACCGATGGATCGTTGGGGGCTGAGAAATATCCGAATGTATGATAATCAACCAAATCTATAGCCAATTCATTCCACTGGTCAGGTGGCTCGCCATTGTGCCACTCCCAAGTTGGCCAGAGAACGCCGAAAACTGCAAAGCGAGCCAATAAGGCGACTGCCACAGTAAAGAAAAGGAGTCGCGAAAAATGGCGTGGTTTATCGAGAAGCGTTAACAGCTTTCCGACAAATGAGGAGAGTAAGCGCATAGCGTTTTAAGCAACGTAGACCCCACGGCGAGACGCTGAAGATTGAACGTTGTCAGGTATCGAGAGGATAGGATGTAGATTCTGTCCGTCGACAAGAAAAGGGGTTTGCAGGCGTCCGCAGGTGGGGGCTCAGGCTTGTTGAGTCACGAGGTCTAGATTCAACCTAAATTCCGCAGTTGAAATGGGGTTTTAGGACGTGGAAGTGGCTGCATTTGCGAGGTCCATGTCGCTGGTTGACATTTGATATTTCAACTGCGGCGCAGTTGTGCGGATCCATTCGGTGATGCGAATGTAGCCGTCTCGCAATTGGTCGGCCCATCCGTCCTTTATAGAGACTTGTATCTCCTTCTGGCGCCCTGATTCGACGAGCCTCGCGGCGATGAGAAGGAACCATCGTCGGCCTCTCTTGGCCTCGGTGTGCTTTTGCGGGACGATGAGGCGGACAAAGAGCGTCCGGAGGTTGTAGACCAAGAGAAGGAGCCGGGCGGCGAGCTCGGTCGTCGCCCTCGACTTGGCGCAGAATCGACTGAATCCCCACTGGTTCTTCAGTTCGTCGAAGGCGTTCTCGGTGTCCGCCTGCTTGCGGTAAAGTTCCTGGATCTGCCAGGGCTTGACGCTCTCGGGCAGATTGGTCACGTAGACCGCGAACTCGTGCTTGTTGCGGTCCCAGAACTCGGCGTTGCTCGCGGCCCGGATCACGCCCAGGAGGGTCCGCGCAAAGATCACCCGGCGGGGGCTCTTCCAGCCGGTGAGCTGGATGAGGCCTTCGGCCATCTGGCATGATTCGTAGCTGCCCGATCCCTGCCAATCGTCCTCACGCACCCGGCATAGGGCTGAGCGCACCAGGTTCGTCAGCTTGAGCTTGAACAGATACCTCGGCCTGTCGGGGGCCTCCTCGTGCCAGCTCATGATCGCGTCATGGCCGAACCCCAGGTCGCCGCGGTTGAGCCAGATCTTGCGCTCGCCGAGCCAGCGCTGGGCGTCGTGCATCGCCTCGTGCCACTGCGTGGCCGTGACCGTGTCGCCGGCACGGAACCGGTATACCGGACAAAGGCGCGTGCGGGCGATGACGCCCAGCAGTGGATGGAAGCTGCGCCGACCAGGCTTGCCGGGGTTATAGCCGATCTCGGCCCCGTCCTGGTGCCCGTACTTCGGCTGCACCGTCGAGTCCCAATCCATGATGATCGGATTCGGCAAGGCACGCCACATCGGCTGCACATTGCGGGCGATCCACTCGGCCCCGAGGGCAGGATCCACCGACTTGAAGAACCGCCTCACCGTATCGTCCCCGACCACCGACTCCATGCCGAAGATCTCCGGAATCGTCGGATCCTCCCGCAAGCGCTCGATATGGGAGAACCTGCGCCCGTCAGTTAGCGCCGTCAGTATGAACGACTGGAGCACGTCGTAGACCGGAGCCGCATTGGGGCTCGTCCGTTCGACTGGGCAGTCCGCAGCAAGCTGATCTATAATCCCTATATGCTTCGTATAGGCAGCCCACGGGACCAGACCTCCGAACGGCGTCAAGCTGTCGTTGGTCACGGAAAGTCGCACCCGTCCACCCGGTGTCGGAAATGCGAACTCTCCATCACCCAGCGGGTGAATGGCCTCCGTCTGGCTTCGGGTCTCCATGGCAGTCCTTTGCAGCATCTTCCGTACTCAGACCACCGCCTCAACTGCGGATTTTAGGTTAAAGGCAAGGATTCGCAATTGGTGATTTCGCGCGGGCTATCGAAGCCGAGCCATGTAGATTACAAGAAGCAGGCTTCAGATTCGTCAGGCACGAAATTGTGTGAAGGCTCTAGCGACCGGAAGCACCGCAGCTCCAGATTCGACGGTGTAACGAACGATAAGCTCAAAGAAAGCAGGACTGCATCCAAATGGGCTGGGTGCACTCGAAACATCGTGTGTCGCAAATATGAGCCAGGAGGCAGTTGCGGCTGTGGAATCTATCAGAGATTTGATTGTCAAAAAATCATTTCGTGATTTCTCAACGAAAAATGCGGCAAGGTTATTTGCATCGGTCACCTTCTTATTTGGCCTTTGTCCCCCACCTCGTGCGCACGAGAAATATCTCTCGGAAATGGACTTATTTGCCGGCTTCGGATAGCTGATAGGGTAGGAGTGCGAGGTGAAACATGCCTCGGGGAGCATACCCTTAAGATTGTCTCGATTTCGAACGACCGACTGCTCATAGGTGTCCGGCGGGGTATACCAAGCGTTACAATGGTCGTAGGTATGGCAGCCGAGTTCATGACCACGGGAAAGCAATTCGGCAATGTCTGGCTCAGAAAAATACTGACCAACGGGTCCGATCCCTCCCTTAAGCCCCAGGGAGGCATAAAATGTCCCTCGCACGCCATACTTCTCGAGAATGGGCGCTCCAACCTGAAGAGCGGACGCCGGGAAATCGTCAAATGAAAACGAAACCATCGCGCGGTGCTGCTTGCTGCGCACCCTGTGGCGTGCGCAAAATGTGCTCAAAGCACGCCTTAGCTTCTCCTGTAGCCGGCCGAAATAAATTCTATCGGACATAGGCTCGTGGCGCAAATTGGCGGTCGTCGTTCAACAAATGTGAGGAAATCCGCTAAAGGCGGTTGTGAAAGGCTTAGGTGAAATTAGGTGTCCTATCATCGAAAGAGAGAAACGGGGCTAGGAAAGCGGTACATGTGCCGGCGCCCGGGCAATTCCCGCCTGATAGATCTGTGTGGGATAATCAATAGTAAGCACGATGAAAGTAAACCATAGCATATCGAGGCGGAAAAAGCTCGACTCCGAGTTATTATAGACCATCGCCAAGCACCACATAGCCAAGGGAAATGGCAATGACGGCGTTCTTTCAAAGAGTCGCAAGTATGCTACTCGGCCCGTTGATAACAGATAAGCCCCCAGCAAAATGGCTCCAGTTATACCGCCGTCGATGAACACCTCTAGATAGCCGTTGTGCACGGTCCTGATATGTATAAAATCTCCAAGCTCATCATAGATCGTAGCGGCAATGTCGGTGTCCCAAAACACGTAGAAGCCATAGCCTATAAACGGATGTGTCTGGTGCTTCATTGCGACATTCCAAATCTCGGTCCTGCCTGTGAGAGTCATGTTACGGCCGAAAAGCTCCGCAACTGCGGCCGAAATTCCGAGGGTTGTGTTAGCCACGCCCAAGACGATCGCTGCAAATAAGACGTTTCGGAAGATGCGACGGCCGCGTGGATTTTTAGCGAGCCTTTTAAATGCAAAAAAGAGAAAACAGCCTAGTATCAGGCAGATTTGCGCTGTGGCGCTTTGCGCCATTACCATAAGAACAAGGCCAATGGCGATAACGACATAGCGAATGCGTTTTGCCTTGCGAAGTTCGGAAGGAGGCAATTCCTCTGATATCTCCGTGAGGTCCCAAAGAAGGAAAAGAAGGCAAATAAGCACCATTTGCCCGAGTGTGTTCTTATGAGTCGTCAGGCCACAGTATTCAGTGTCGCCAGCCCTCGCGCGGTAACGACCAATATTGGGAAAATATTTAGCCACTAAGAGGGAAAGCGGAAGGAGGACATAAGCGATCCTGACAAAGAGGATACGGCAGGCGAACCACGGGCGGGCGTCGGTTAGAATCACCGCGGCAACAACAACGCAGCCGAAATCCTTCAGAACGCGGCGCAATGTGATAAAGGAATTTGGTGACCAAAACGAAGATAGGGCAAAAAACAAATAGAGCAAAAATAGGGCCTTATTGTTGTTGGTGAGAGAGGCCCAGCTGCACTGCCGATTGAGAAGGACGAGGATAGCCGCAACAATAACGCCAGCTAAATATATTGTATTTGAAGGATCGGACTCGGTGTCACTGGTGATCCCGGCAGCACCACTCAACCCGGCAATTTGTAGCCAGTACGAGAGTGAGCGCGTGCCGAGCACCATTAGCCAAAGAGCCGGAATCCATAGTCCTGGCGAGCCAACTGTTCGATGCTTGGTGTCCGTATATAGGATCCAACCTATAAATGAAAGGCAGGCAATAAGAGCGATAAGAGCGTGCACGCTAGATCCTTGAAAGTTAAAGTCACATTTCGCGGCTCTTGACGGGCTCAATTCCTATCGCAGCAAGCACCTTGCCGAGATGGTCGCAGAGCTTAACAAGGTATCTCATGAAAAGGTGATGTCCGGTGAGCTGTAAAAATGGCAAAGCCAACGTGTAGCACGGAATGGCCACTGCTGAACGTGCAACACCCGTCCAACGACCCTGGCGGTGTCGAAATGAATTTCGTCCTCTAAGAAGGGCGCGCTTCAAGAGGACCGTTCGGCGCCAGCGGTTCGGAGGTACTACCTCATGCACTATGGCTTCGTTGCACCAGATAAAGCGGTGTTTTAGGGCAGTCATTCGCCGAAAGAAGTCTAAATCACTACCCCCCATACCAAACTCAGCACTGAAGACTGGCGAGATGCCGTCAATGATGGCGCGCCTAAACAGAAGATTTCCTGTACGGCAGCCTTGCCACGGCAGCTCGCGACCAGTCTCGAATTCCGGTCTGTCAAAGAATCCTCCTTTTACCACCCAGGCTGGAGTTCCCTGCGGGTAGTAAGGTCTGACGGGCCCCAGGACGCCTGCCGTATTATATCGCTCTAAAGAATCAAAAAGCCTTAAAAGCCAATCTGTCTCTGGATATTCATCGTCGTCTATAAATGCAATAAAATCTCCGGTCGCTTTTGACAGCGTCAAATTGCGGACATAGGAAATACTTCTCCTAGGCTCAACACAGTACGTCACTGGCACCGGATATCGTGCTCCGAGCGCATTAATGACCGCCTGAGCTGATTCATTGCTGTCGTTGTCGGCGACAATAGCGGAGTATGTAAATCGACCGTCGGTGAGTTGCGTTGATAACCCTACAAGCAGCTTCTCGAGTAATGACGGACGTTGATACGTAGCGATACAGACGCATATGTGCTTTGTATCGGGAATCATTTCCTCTCGATTAGGCTTCGCTGTATCATTTCGCAGCTCAACAGCTTATGGATCTCGGATGTGTAATTTCCACTTCCTCTCGTGTGTGAGAGAACAATTTTCTCGACGTAACGTCCATTAAGATAAGGGCGGGCCAGCGTCCTAGGGTCGAGCAGAATGTCCTTTATCTGCTGCGCTAAGACCGTCCGGTACCAAATTCTAAAATGATAGTACTTTTGCTGCCCTAAAAAGAATCTTTCCAGGTGAAAAGCAGAGAGTTTGCTGTCCACCTTCGCAAGCCATTGGGGCATACCATAATCAAAATAATACTCAGCGCGGGGCAGAAGTTCCATAGAAATTTCCACGAACTTTGCGGGGAGAAGTGGCGGGCGATTTAGGAATCCGCGGTCGGTGGGCGCCCCGCATAATGTCGGCAACACATCGGTAGTATATCGGTACGCAAGCTGCTTATTTAGGAGAAGACCATTTGGCGCCCTATATGCCAGGGATACGAGGTCGTTATCGAGATAGGGCGCACGAATGGTGAGCTGGCTTTGCTCCTCGGAAAGGCGTGCAAAATGGTGCCAGGGAACCTGCTTGAAGGCTATAAAAGATAGGCGGCGGCAATCCTGGCTCTCCTCCCGATACGTGTTACCGGCCTGTTCCAGGTAGGTGAGAAATGGGTCGGAGAAAGCCGATGTCTCGATTGTAGCTGCCTTGAATGCCACATTTCCCCGAAGGATCTCGCTGCCATAATTGCCTGTCATGCGAACTAACGCCTTGTCGCGAGCAAGGCGATTGACGTACAAGCCAACCGATGCACTTGCGTCCATTGTGCCGTCAGTTACGTAAACGCATTTTTTGGCTAGTTCTGTGAATTGCGGGAAAAAGTTCTGATCCACTCTGATCACGCTGTGTGGTTGGCGGCAGAGATTTGAAACGAGGCGGCCAATCTTGACGTCCTCGGAGTCCCGGTACATGCCGCCAAAAGTGTAACATGGCAGGCGGCCGGGTGGAGCGCCGGCCCCGGCAATTATCATTCGGCTATCCAAACCCCCGGTCACAGAAAGAGCGATCGGCTGACCTCCTTTGAAGTATCGCGGCAGAATCCGGTTAAAACACCCTTTGAGTTCTTCGTAGTACTCCTCTGGCTGCAGTGCGGTCTGAGCCTCCCAGGCGGTAGGATCAAAAAAGGCTGCCCTATCAACCGGCCTGCCCGGCGTGATTGTCCAAACTGAGCCTGGCGGGAGCAACGAAACAGCGGGGAAGAGGGTGCGATTCTGTAGGGTGCAGCCGCATACCAACAATTCACCTAGGCCTCGCATGTCTAGCTGTCGAAGTTCTGGCAGCAAGCGCATCAGAGCTTTCGCCTCGGAGGCAAAATAGAAGCCGTTTCTGTTTTCGTGCCAATAGATGCGGCCAAGACCGTAACGGTCATTGAATAAGAAGACCTTGCTCTTGCGCCGATCAATGATCGCGCCGCTAAACGTCCCGTTCAGGAGGCGAAAAAAATCTGTGCCCTGCTCCTCATATAGGTCTACGAGGCAGCTCGCATCGCCGGCTGGAGAATTGTGTCTGGAGGACCGAAGGCTGGCTTCCTTGGCGCGGTCCCAATAATGCTCCCCCGCAAAGACCAGCCCAATGTCATGGCGGTCATTCCAAATTGGCTGGCAATCGGAAAATGATCCGGCGTGGCACACCCAACCAGCGTAAGCGCCTAGACCTTCATCGACAATGGTGCCCGAGGAGTAAAACGGCTCATGCAGCATCGAGCCGACCATTTCGCGAAGGGACTCGAGATTTCTGGGCTGAACATTACGGGTAACAAATCCTACGATTCCCGGCATAAGCGATGGGCAACGTTGAGTAATTGGTTCCCGTTTGATCTTCCCGAGGTGGCAATTTGGAGCGGGCGGAGGGATTTACACGCCTCATCATCTGACTGGAAGTCAGCCGCTCTAAGAGTTAAGCTACACCCGCGTAGATGCCTGCGTAAGGCAATAGGCGGAAGGTGATTTGTAAAGGCATTTTAGAGTTCGCGCTGGAAAATCATCCAGCGATTGCTTTGCTGCGGTTGAAGCGACTCCTTATTGCCCTTGCTGCAAGAACAAGATTCGCTGGCAGCCACTCGGCGGCACCAAGGTGAAGTCCGAGCGAGACTGCGAGCGATCCTCGCGTCGTCAACGGAACATAATAGCGTGGTACATCCATTTTTTCGAATCCGTTCCGACGCTTAAATTCGGTCAACGAATCAGCAAGTCCCTTGTAATAGTGATACTTACGATACAAGAGGTGGCTGACGCGCTTTTGATTGCAGATTTCGACTGCCTTTGCCATCAGAGCATTCATTGGACGCCGGTCGTAATGGCCAACCATTGAAAGTATCTGCATGATGCTGGCAGTTTTTCCCACGTAGACCATCTTCAGGAATCCCACCAGCTCGGATTCTAAGTACGCCCCTATGAACTCGCTACGATCGTTGAAGGAGCTGTTCTCCAGTTTCACGGTTTCAAAATCCTTCCCGTAATGGGGGAATTTTCTTCCTTGGCGAATAGGTGTCTCGTCGTAGATCCTGCGAATTCCCTCACAAAGCACGTCATCGAATTTCACCGGGCGAACCTCAAGGCCTCGTTTGGCAGCGACCCTCACGCAACGGCGTGTGTCCTGATTCAGGCGTTTCTCCCACCATTCCTCATACCCCAAGATAGGAAGCGCTGCAAAGTTGTCCCAGTGCATGGGATAGGAGAAACGCGGAATGGTATCGGGCGGTCGTTGTGCGAATATGAAGAGATCTGCTGCCCCGCGCAGCTCCTGTAAGCCTGAAACCAGGCGTTCCGGATTTTCTGCTGGATCGCGCTGTAGAAAGTTCTCGCTTCTCACCAAAGCGGACCTAAGCCACCGGCCAGTGGTAACAATTTCGAACCCGTCGATTCGTGTGGAGGCAGGTGTCAATCTCGCAGTCCAGTGCTTATTTGTCGAAACCGTGATGCGACTGATTTTGGCAACAAGCTCGTGCGATTACAGATTAGGTCGAAACCAAACGATCGCTGCTGAGGCTTGGCGATCAAGGAGGATCGTCCTACCAACAAATTCCATCGTATTGGCTATCGTCGGCCGGGGGATTAGAGAAGATCCTAACTAGGTCTATTACCCGTTTCCCCTCGGGGATTGGAGTGAGGACGTCTCGAAACTCAGCTTCCTTATTCGTCACGATAATGATATCGCTTTCCTCGACCAACTGCGAGGCCTTGGTGCACATCAGCCGAGAAAGGTGGGGGATCTCCTTTTCGATGTACTCCTTGTTGGCACCGATCAATCGCGCTAACGAGACGTGCCGGTCATAGATACGAACCGTAAATCCTTTTCCCAACATAGCCTCTATCACTTCGACGATCGGGCTTTCCCGCAAATCGTCGGTACCACCCTTGAAGCTAAGGCCAAGAAAGCCGAGCGTGCGGCCCTTGTGTAGCATCAGGGTTCGAACCACCTTCAATATCTGAAGCTTGTTGCTCTCCAAAATTGAACCAATAAGAGGCAACTCCAGATCTAAAGTGCGTGCCTCGTGATTCAACGCCCGCAGATCCTTCGGGAGGCAGGATCCGCCAAATGCAAAGCCAGGCTTCAGGTAATAGGGCGAAAGGTTAAGTTTCGTGTCCTGGCAGAAAATGTCTAAGACTTGGTGGCTGTCCACCTTGAGAGCTTTGCTTAGGTTTCCTATTTCGTTAGCAAATGTCACCTTAATCGCATGGAAGGAATTATCGACGTACTTGACCATCTCGGCCACGCGGATCGACGTTCGAATCTTTGGTCCTGGCAGACTTTCAAATATCTTAGCCAGTGCCTCTCCGGATTTGGGATTCAATTCGCCGATAACAGTTTTTGGCGGATTGAAAAAGTCGTATACTGACGTGCCCTCGCGGAGAAACTCCGGGTTCATGCAGACCCCAAAGTCGACGCCAGCTTTTAGTCCCGATTCCCGCTCTAGAATTGGGATAAGCAAATTTTCTACGGACCCGGGAATAATCGTGCTGCGAATCACTACGGTATAATAGGCATTCCGGTGTGCTAGGGCCTGTCCTATCTGTTCGCAGACGCGACGCACGAAGCGCAAATCGATGCTACCATTCGAGAGGCTCGGGGTTCCGACACAAACAAGTCCGATTTCGGTCTCTGAAATTGCTGATTTCCAGTCGTCAGTTGCTCGATAGCGGCCATTCTTTACTCCTTCTGAGATAAGTGTTTCCACATCACTCTCAACGATTGGGCTTCGACCGGAATTGATTAAATCTACCTTGGTGCGATTCGGCTCCACACCAATCACCTTGTGTCCCAGCGATGCGAAGCATGCGCCGGATACACAACCTACGTAACCCATTCCGAAAATGCCAATGTTCGTGGTCTTAGGAGTCATATTCTGATGGTACTAAGTTCGGATAGGCTCTGACAAAGCGGCAAGGCATAATTTTCATCGATGGCTCTTTTTTTCGATAAAATCAACGCAGCCCTTGAATCCTTGAAACATTGCTTCAATGGAAGCTTCTTTCATGAAGCCGTCTCTGGCAGCCACTGCGAACCTAGCGCGCAACGCGTCATCGTTGAGAAGCTCAAGTATTCGGCTCCTGAGCTGACCCACGTCATTGGTCGGAACAATGTAACCATTAATTCCCGAATGAAGATACGCGATCTCTGGAGGCTGTTTGCCGTCCATAGTAATAACGGGAAGTCCGTAGTACAGGGCCTGGTTGAGGCCGAGACCGACATGCCCTGGTATGACGCACAAGTCAGCCATCTTGAAGATTCGGGCGATCTGACGGTTTTCCGGGTCATGAACTTCGTTTAGGTATAAGGTTGTCAGTGGGTTCATCCGCTTCTGCCATTCTAGACTCATACCCGAACCTACTATGACCAACCCGGCGTCTTGGCCCTCCATTTCACGGAACAACTCAATAAGACAGTCAACGCGCTTCCTGCCTCCATCAACACCCATTCGCCCGACGAATAACACCACCTTCTTAAATGGAATCTCTAGGCTTTGCTTGATCTCGTCGCGGTCCTCGGTGACCGCCGGGAATTCCTCATGATTGATGGTGTTGTTGGCTACAAACGCCTTTTCTCTCTGCTTCTTGGTTAAATTGGCTACGAGTCCTGCTGAGTATAGAATCAGTCCGTCGCTTAGCCAATTCACGTAGCCGAACATCATATTCTTCAAGCGGTTATTGGGGTCATCTAGATTTCTAGTTTTTGTCCATTCCGCGACGGGAATACCGGACATCTTCAACCAATGGATCAACGGCCAATGAATCGGATCTTTCAGGTGCAAGAAAAGTATGACTACATCTGGATTCAGCTCGCTGATCCGCCGCCGGTAGTGTCCGAAGTTAAAGGGTAGCTCCTCGATTTGAAACCGTGGCGGAATTCGGTTTTGGGCTTGAATTCGATCAGTAAGGACCAACCACTCCCAGCCGAACTCGGCAAAGCGGCGATTGAAATAGTTATACACCGATACACGGTAATGCATCACGGTGTTCGAAACTAGTAGTACGCGTTTTGCCCTCGTATTCATTCTTGGAGCTAGAGCGGGCGTCCGGTTGGGAGACACTGCTTGGGCAGTCCTAGGGATAGAGCATTCAATTCTACTTGTTTCCGAGCAGATGATGCCGAACCCGACTTGATAACCGACTCAGGGTGCGGTTCTTGCTTATGTAATCGTCCCGGAATTCGGAGAGGATTCGCCTGAAGAGTACTGTTGCTTGTAGGTGCTCTCGGGTGATCGGCTTATCCAGAGTAGCTCGTTGAACGACGATTGCAGCAGATTGGCCGGGATCCAGAGATACGAGAAATCTCAGACCGTCGGGTCGCACTTCACAATCTGTCTCGATCCCGTTTATCGTCACCGCTAAAGGCGGATCATCGATTGTATTGCTGCGTTGTAGAACATGGCGCCGAGTTTGTGTCGTCGTATTTTGGAGAAAAAATCTATCGGTGTAGAACTTGACTTCGACTTCTCCGTTCTCGATCTCCCTTGTCAAGCAGGCGCGCGTACAAAGTGTCGACAGGTTACTCCACTGCAATCTCGAGTCCATCGAGTTGAGCCTGTCGACGATCTTCACTAGGTCATTATTACCGTCACGAAAATAGTCGTGGTGCTCGACGAGCAGCGCCTGCTTGCCCAAAAAAATATCAAATGCCAACCCTGGAAGGTCACTGGGATAACGTCTGCGGAACAATGGAAAGTTGGAGAAGTTCAAGACGGCGACATCTACCAAATCCCTCAGCTTTAGTGACTCGGCCAGAGCATCGGTGGGATAAGGTGAAGAGTTAACCGCGGCGAGATAGCCACATGATTTAAGCGCTCTCATGGCGGTCGATGAAAAGATTCCCTGAGGGAAAACCATTACATCGTCGAATCCGACGTGCGTTAACCGCTCATGAATCTGCATCCGGTTTAACGCTTTTTGAGCGCGAGCACGGAGGTCGTCGTAGTTGTCGGACCCAAATTCCCGTGAGGTGTGATCACATCCGTGCACGCTTAGAGAAAACCTGTCCGGATGACTTTCAAAGAGCTTCGCCACGCGGGTGCTAGAGCGCCGGTAGTTCCAAGGAATAAAGGCGATGCTCGTGCAAAATCGTCTCTTGAGCATCTCGGAGAGCAAAGATTCGTAGTCCAAGAAGCCGTAGCGCGGTCGCAAAAGGGGGTCGTCCAAGACAATGCAGGCTCGAGGATCCTGGTTGCGCCAAAGTCGGTCCCCAAAACAATGGAAAAGGAACATCAATAGGGGAACCAAACGAGAAAAGAAATCCACTAACGAGGAGGCGTTCGGAACTGGGCCGTCCAAGTCAGCTATCTGACAGCAGGCAAGCAACATAAGCTCCGCGGCGTGTTTTCTTAAGTGAACAAGAAACGGCGATTGGCCGGAATGAATGAGTGAGGTATACGAATTGCTGCCGACTTTAACTACAAAAGCTCTATCGTAGGCTGGATTGGCAGTTCCGATCTTGAGGCCAGAGAAATGCCGACCTGCACAGGGATCATCGCCGTTGACAGCAAACTGTCCGCTCTTGGAGTCGGCCAACTCGACGCTGACAAGATCCCCGGAGGTGATCTCGGAGAGTAATTCGCGGTGAGCTGGAATGGCGTCGAATCCGAATAAGAGTATTTTTGCTTCCAGGCTGTTAAGCAGTTGCGACCATTGGCCGGCATTTTCTTGACTGCGTGCTGCCGCAATGGCGTTGACCTGCACAATGACACACCCGCCGGGCCGTACGAGGTTATGTAGGGTAAACGATGTTGGCGATTGAAGGGAATTGAGGTCAACGCAGCGAATGGTTCCGCCATAGAACTCAACAATCTTGACCGCGTTGTAGTCGCCGACCTTCATCTCACGCCAGAAAAACAAAGTCACGATGCCTTGCTCCGATGATGTCATGGGAAAAGGCCGCCTCCGAATGAAATCGCCAAAAAGAGCGGACGGAGAACAATTTGCTCGGAGGACTCGCTCATTGCTTGGGCGACACTCTGGCGGAAAGGAATTCGACAAAATGGCCTAGTGTTGTAGGCTTCGTCGAACTGTCGCCAATCGAGTTTAGCTCCTGCGTGATGCTGATCGATACACCTAGCGTTTCTGAAAGCTGATCTTCCACAGCCACAACAAAGTTAACGAAATCCATGGAATCGAGAAGAGCGCCATCACCAAGTAACACTGCCTCTAAGGCTTTGGGAACTGCGTTGTCAGATGGGCGCAATTCATTCAACCGGTCGACCGATTTAAGAACGATCTCTTCAGCTTGTTTCTTGTCTAGCATGGTTGTAGTCGTGGGGGTACCTAGGGTTTGTGATGAGTCATAAGCTATCCATTTTGTTCGTTTTGTAGGCTATCAGCATGCGGGCGGTTGGCAGGTTTGTAATTGGCTTGGAATGATGGAAGTTGTTGGAGGATTCTGAGTATTTTGTTAGTCCTTGAATACCAAGGAAGTGAATGATGATCAACCAAGAATGTAGCTGGCGAACTACGTACCGCGTGCGAGGCAGTCGAACGGAAACTGGACGAAGGTGGAAAGCCTCCATGCAGATTTTGGAATGACGATGGATCAGGCGAGCTATGAGGCTCAAAGACCCATCGCGTTGCGGCAAGCCCCAAGGGACCTCTTTGAGAAACTTGCGGCTAAGAAATATTCGAGATGATCCCGACTGAGGTAAAGACAGAGCAGAATCTGCGCAAAACATTCAAAGAGAAGTCCGTGTTCAACCTGGATGGAATTCTTTTCACTTCAAGATTAGCGACCCGAGCTCCGATTCACGACGAATTGCGGCCTAGTCATTTTTCCTTTGGGCCGCTCTTCCGGCCTGCCGTTGGTTTGATGGGAGCAAGGCCACGAATAAAATCCTCAATTGAATGGGCCTTTGAAAGCGGCACGAGAGCCCTTGCAACCGGCTGGGATGTCTTGGCAGCGAGGAACATCTGCGGGTCTACACTCCCACTTACTACAACACCAGCGCCAATTACCGCCCCTCGACCTATGCGAAGAAGTCGGCCACCCGAGGTTGCGACAACCGTGTTTGCACCTAGAAATGCATCCTCCTCAATTATAATCGCACCTGGACCTCGAGTGTGTGCTATAATAATGGACCTCACGCTGATCTGTACCCCGTCCTGGATTTCAACGCACTCGGGGTATTCATTTTCTAAGTAGACCTCGTCGGCTATGAATACATTCTTGCCGATCTTCACTCCCCGCAAGCGGTGCAAAAAAGGGCGAAATGTAGTAGCTCCAGGCCCGTGGCGCGCGAGCACGTGAAGCACCCGATTCAGGATTCGCCTAGGTAACGATTTTTTCATCTTCTTTGGCAAGAATCACTGTAACATGCGATGGGAGGTTGAGAGGGCTAAGCGTGGACAGTTTATAGGCGTTTCCATCTCGCACCAAAAACTGCAGGCCCTGTAACCATTTGCTGCATGGCTGGTTTTTTGCGGTGGGAACGTATTCTGCGTGTAGCTCCAAACAGCCCATTTCCTTAGCAAAACGAGCAGATGTTATAAGCATTGTTTCCTCAACGCCTCGGCCCATGGCCCTGCAACTGAGAATAAAATCAACCAGTGTACCCCGGGATCCTTCTTGGGATAGGCTGCTGATCCCGCAGAGTCCGTAGTCACCGAACCTGTCCGTGAAGCGATACGTCCAGAGACGGCGATTGCTAGCTCTCGACCAGGCAAGGAGTTCTCCCGGCGCCAGTCGCCGAGTGCTCAGATTCATCTGGTTCGTTTTATTGAAAAGTTGAGCCGCACGTTCGAGGTTGGATTCTCTCAAGGGCTCCACCTCGATTCGTAAATTGAGTCCCAGGAGCCATTCGTCTAATGATTTGACAGTCAGCTTCGATGCGGATCGCTCTCGGTCAGCCGCGTACATACGGCTCCTCTCGCGGTCCTCCTTGCTTATGATTGGATTATCAAAATATCGAATCCGTCCGAGAAAGGAGGCATATTGCATTGGATCGTCTGGGAGATCCGGGACAGCTACTTGGGGCAGGGCCTCCCGGACGCGAGCGCGTTCAACGGCGCTATCGTCCAAGAAAACTACTGAGTCTAGACCAAGATTTAGGTCCACCATTAGGCTCTCGATGTTTGCGGCCTTGTCATTCCAGTTAATCCTCCAAGCAGCGAAGTCTTCAAGGCGAAGTAGCATTTCGGGGTGGAGGCGGATTGCTTCGAGCGCAGCTGCCTCCTCATTCTTGCTGGAAATCGCAAGAAGTACTCCGCGTGCTACCAGCCGTTTCAGTTGACGTTGAAAATCCACGAAAGCCTCGCCGATGCCATCGTGCCCGCCGAGTCGCAAATTCTCCCAACCTACTTCTCCCAGTACACCGCCCCAAAGTGTGTTATCGAGATCCAAAACAAGTACCTTTTTGCTGGAGCCGCGTATCCCACTGAACGCCGAGGCGATGTCTTTGGACGCCTCTTGAAATACTTCGGTCTGAAACGGCGTCTTTGACAGGTACCATAGCTTAGGGCTGTGAGCATTTGGGCCTGCCGATCTAAGCCACAGCTGGCTGTCCAAAAGAAGAATTCGCGGGTCGTCTTCAAGGCAATCGGCAAGATGTAAGTTCATGCGCATTAGCGCATTGGCCAAGCCGACCCTATTTCGAAGACTCAATGGCCCCATGCCCCTGTCAGCTGCGGATGTCACCCAGCTCGGAATGGCGATCGTTCGAACAGTCTCAGGAATCGCTTTGATCAGCGAGCAATAGGAGTCGACCTCCAATAAAAGCTTCTCCTTTGAGAACGCTTCCCCCGTCAGTACCCTTTGAAACTCTGTGGAGACTGATTGAGGTAGAGTCCATACAACCAATGAATGGAATGATTCCCTCCAGAAGTCGTGTCTCTTATCCAAGAGAATGGGAATGGCCTGGCCGAAGGGTGCCTGCTCGCAGCTAGCACCCGGAGCAGGTGAATTCCTCTCTAGCAATACGGCGAGATTCTGCGCATTAAAATCCGCCAACAAGCCTATCTTTTGCTTTGTTGCTTCCATTAGGCGTTGGCCGGTGCAAATGCCAAATAACGATAGCCTCCGGGGCGGTTCATCGCTAAAGCCTTTTCAGTCACTGTGGTTTGAAGCGTCTCGGGCAACCTGATCAAGCAAGGCAAGAGCCGCAAACATGGTCGCTTGTCCCCAATGCATTGTAGCGGTTCTATTGATTATGAACGGGTATTTTCTGTAATAAAAATATCCGCTCGGATCCTGCATGTTCTTGATAGTCCAATCCGCCACCTTTGCAGCCAATTCCAGGCTTCTAGGATGCATCCGCCGCAGATTTACCAACGTCTGAATCCCTTGGGATGAGCATTGAATATCCAAAGGGCTCCTTTTGTTCGAATAATATCTCGGTGCGCCATCAGCATCGAAGAAAGTATTTATGAAAAAGGTGAATCCTTTTTCCAAATTCGGCTCATATTCCTTAGTGTTCGAATACCGAATGAAGATGTCCGTTGCCTCGAGCACATAGCCCGTATGAAACGAATCTACCCATGCGAAATTGGGTCCCGCACCATAATACCAGCTTCCGTTGGGAAGCTGCTGCTGCATCGTCCATCGCATAGCCCTTTCGCCGAGCTGAAGATATCCCTCATTGGGGGAGTGCCGATTCATTCGCGCAAGTATGCTGGCGCCGATCACATTCGAATTGTGAACAAAATGCGTGGCGCCGGGGTAATAGCTCAGATACGTGGAATCACCGATGTCTGTGTGCCCTAACTCGTTCTTTATGAAGTCGCATACACTCAGCGCCACCTCAAGATAACGATCATCCGCCAGGGCTTCGTAAGCATCGGCAAATGCGTGTCCGATCAACCCTGTCCAGACTATGGTCGGGAGACCCTTTGGAATGCTACCTGCGCGGTGCTGGTAATCAAAGTGGTTTCCCCAGCATGCCCCCCTAAATCGCGGGCTTCGATTGTCCAAAAGCCATTGCAAGCAGTAGGTTGCGTTATTGAGATACCGTGGGTCTTTGTAATTCTGATAGAGGCGGAGGTAGCCTTGAGCAAAGAACCCCATGGCCTTGCTGCTAACGTTTGGCTTAATTTGCAATAGTGGTCGGAGATTTATTGGGAAACGCCTCACACTTTGCTGCCACACCTGCTTAAGAAATGGGCGATTGAAGGTTAGGTATCGTGCATAGGGTGATGACAACCCGTCAAATGTGTCGTATGCCTTCCATTCAGCCTTCTCGACCCAAGAGTGAAGCTTTAGCAGAGCCTCATGAACATTCTTGCGCTCCATTTTTGTTCTAGGCCTTCAAGCCTAGCGACTCATACGCATTCAATAGATTCCTGCCAACCACCGACCATTGCAAGTCGGCTTCGACTCGTTTGCGGCCGAAAAGGCCCATCGTTTCTCGCATTGAGGCGTTGTCCATTAATGTGGCTATCGCTTGTGCGAACGCCGGTTCATCGTTACATGGCACGAACAAGGCGGCATCCTGGGCGGAATAACGGGTTTCCTTGAGGTCGAAGGAGACTATCGGTTTGGCGTAGGCCATGTATTCCATTATCTTTATCCACGTGGAAACATCGTTAAGCGGGCTGGACGGATCTGGATCAACGCAGATGTCCGCGGCCGAGAGATTCGACCAAAGATCTTCGTCCGGGACAAATCCCGTCAATTCCACGCATCCGTCTATGCGCAAATTAGTCGCAAGCTCCCGTAGGTCATCTAATGAGTCCCCTTTGCCCATTATAACGCAGTGAAAATCCAACCGTTTGAGGTCATGCAGGAGATGGCTCAGCGAACGCAGCAGAAAATCGACTCCGTCCTGGGGATTAAGGCAGCCTATATAGACCAATATAATCTTGTTCATGCTCCGCAATCGGAGGCTAGGAGGAACGATAGACATCCGGGTCGCGTCAGGGCCGTTTCGCACCACAAAAATCGTCGCCGGCTCTCGACCACCGCGAGCGATTTGAACGCTTTTGTAAGAATCATTTGTCGCTATCGTGACGTCGGCTAGTTTTAGCGTGCAGTATTCCGTAAGCCGAAGGAGTCGGGTGGCCAAAGTCTCGCTAACTTTATAGCGCGACATGTAAAGTTCGGGGCAAAGATCATGGTGATCAAAGACGAATTTCTTCCCAAGCAGCTTAAATGGGAGTGCCACGATGAAAAGCGTGTCCGGGGGATTGTGAGCATGAATCACATCAAACCCATACCTCAAAAAAACATAGCTGCTCAGGATAAAGCAGGAACCCGTAAAGTATAGATATTCGGTGGTATACCCGCAGAAGGTCTTCAGCTTAAGAAATAATCGCCCAAGTCGACTAGGACTGCCGACAGTCTTCTTGAAGAGTTCCAGGCGCGGAAACCTGAGAACGCGAACCCCCGCTACCATTTCGAAGCGCGGAAGGTCATGTCCCCCCAATGAGATCACTGAAACCTCATAACCGGCCGATACGAGCAAATTGGCCTCGTTGCGCACGCGAGTGTCTGAAGGATAGGAATTCTCCACCAACATGAGCACCCTGCCAGCGAAAGGCCGTGAGTTGATCGAATAGGTTGGAGGCGTCGCAAGAAGCTCAGGATCTTCGGCGCTTTTTGCCGGCTGCCCCTGGATATAACGCGAAACCTCATTTGGAAGGGGCTGCCAAAAAGAGTTGCCGTAGCGATTTCGCACACGATCGAGGAGCTGAGCGTAGAGGGCGATTGGATAGGTTCTCGGGCTGACCGGGTCGCCGTCAAAGCGCAGGTAGTCAGGGTGCACATTGACAAGCGCCATGCCGCCGTGTTCCGCGACCCAATCGAGCTTCCTAATCCAGATCTCGGGCGAGGATTCGCGAAGGACTAAAAACAAGGTGGAGTCCTGCGGGAGAGTATACGGCAGTTCGACGTATCCCCGGCGCCCCAAACTGCTTTCCGGCGCCCTTTTCCAAAACGGGAAGATTTTCCCTATCCCTTCCGGCTGGGGTTCAAAAGGATCGGTATCAAAGGTCGAAGAATCGTATTCGATATCGAGGTCGTGAATCCACTCCAATTTGTGCAACATGAATCCCGAGCGGAAGCCTGTTGCTTTCCATTCCTTGAGGTAATGGTTAATCCTCTGGGAATATTTGAGGAATTGCCTGCGAGATCGAAAGAGCTCGCCGTCATGGAAAAGATCGTGGACACCTACCTCGAATCCGTGATCCGTCAGCCAGGCGCGGAGATCGGGCTGATTTACGTAGCCGCCCTCGGGAATGAAATTAAAGGAGGATCGAAAGCCGTGCGCCATTTCAAATTCTGCCAGTTTGCGGCAGTTGGCCAAGCCCAACGGTCCCTCGACATCATGTGTAACAACGAAGGCAAACTTCTTCCCTTCGGGCCAACCACACCAACTTGCAGGTGGAACCGATGACGAGGGGTCGATCGGCCAAATGGCCGTGGAGGATTTTCTAATCTGCCTTGCCGAAGCACGACGCAAGGCATTACGCAGGGACCACGGGAGGTACGGCTTAAGCTTGTAGTAAAGTCGGTGCCGCGGCATCGGTACTGAATTCCAGCACCGACTTCACGCGCTGCCAAGGAAATCGTGGTGAACTTTCGAAGGCAGGTAATTCCTGGATTTATTGAGAACAACACCAACTGGGGCACGCGAACCTGCGAGCAACTCGGCCGCCTGGCGTGCGATTTCCTTATCGGTGCGTTCCGATTCGACGACCAATAAGACCATGTCCATGAAGCCGGCCAAGCGCGGCGTGATGCTGATCTGGTTGACGGAAGGCATGTCAAAAATGATGTAATCAAAGTCGCTCGCCTTGAGCTGTGGCACCAATTGATTGAAGCGCGCTGGGAGGGCGCGGGAAAGCCTGTCGCTGTTAGGCTCCTCTCCCACCACATAGAGCTTATCCTGCACAAGGGCGGTATCCCGTGTGTCCAGTAGCTGATCGAACCCGCAAACCGCCTTGCCCTTGTTGAACTGCTGCGACGATCCCTGGCTCTGGGTCATATCGACGAGAAGAACGTTTCCTTCGCCAGTTTCTGACAAGCATTTGGCTAATCCCGCCGCGGTAGTGGTCACGCCGGCATTCCGCCCAACTCCTGTCACGGCGAGGAGCTTCGGCTTATGTGTCAGATTTCTGCTTTCAAAGTAACCGATCAACCGGTCCCTAAGCGTCTCATGAAATACATGCTTGTTGTGGCCATTGCGTCCGAAATCCGGAATGGAGAGGAACAGCGGGATGCGAAGCGATCTTTCGACGTCCTTGGGGCGCCTGATGGATCCATCAAAATAGAATTCAATTAGGAAAGCCCATGCGATTCCCAAGAAGAGTCCTCCACCTGCTATCGTGCCCAAAAGCTTCAATTGCTTTCCAGAGTCAATCTGTGGAGGAGTTGGCTTTTGAATCTCGGCAATATTGAGCGCGTGACCCGCGCCCAATGTTTCGTCGATGCGTTCTGCCTCAAGGTGAGTCGAGTAATACTTGTAATTCGTCTCCTCGAGCTCCTTCTGGCGCTGGAGGTCTGAGATCGTCCCCTCGAGCTGGTCAACAGTTCCTTCTTCCTTGCGGATCTGGTCGAGTTCTGAGTTCAAGACCTTGATCCTTGATTGGAGGCCGTTCAGTCGAGCTGCCTCGGCCGCCATATCTATGGAATCTGCAGTCGCGGCGACTGCAGACGCTCCGTTCGAGCCCGTGGAGACTTGGGGCGTAATGACCATGCGCCCCAAGTCGGGATACTTTTCCTCCAGCCTCTGCTTTTGATCCGTTACCTGTGCAATTTGTGCTCGGACATCCTTAACGCGCTGGTTTTGCTCGGTAAATTGGGCTAGCAGCTGTTGCTCCGTCCTCTGTAGAAACTCAAGGCGGCCTGATATGATTCGGTACTCGTCGACCTGCGCGCTTGGCGCTTCGGGTTGCGGTGAATTTACTTGGGTTGCGGAGGGCTTCGTCTTCGAGGGCGAGCGCTTGTAGAGCTCGTCCAAAGTTGCCGAGCGATCGGCCAGTTCTGCCTCAGCATTGTAGATATCCTGCTTAATCCGCGCCACCTCATCGGTATAGGCCCTTTTCGAATCCTCGATGGAAACAATTCCTGCCTGGTCCTTGGCCTTCCGAAGCTCATCCTCCGTCTGCGACAAGCGCGCGCGGAGCTGATCCGTTTCTTGAGATAGGAAATCCCCGGCGGTCAGGATCCCCCGATGCACCTCGACATGCTTCTTCAGGTAGGCTTCGACAATTGCAGTCAGAACAGGCTGAACAACGGTAGGGTCGGCATTCTTGTACACCAAGCGAATCACGCTGCTCTTTGCTAGGGGATCAATCAGCAGGTCTCTCCCAATCTGAGCAGCCGCATGGTTGCGATCCTTTGTGTCCTTCGTCTTACCAAGAATCTTATCGGGGCCCACCGAATCGGCCACGTCCTCGGCGATATCCTGACTGCTCAGAATGGCGACCTCTGAATTGATTATGGTGTCCCCACGTTGATCCGGAGAGACAGCCTTGGAATCGGCGCCAGGTATCCCCGGCGTGCTGTTCTCCATCACATATCGGATGAACAACATGGCTTCCGATTGGTACGGAGGCGGCATGAAGAAATACAATCCCAAGGAAACGAGCAGGCCCAACGTAGTGCATATCAGAATCTTCCATTTATGCCGGAATAGGACATATTGGATGTCCTCCAGTGACATGTTGGAAGACGGGGGTGTCGGTTGCAGCGAGTTCATGGATTATGCCGCGTGCTTGTACAACGTCGCTCCTATTAGTCGGAGCAGCGGTTGAGGCATCAGACGTAGAAACTGGGTATACAATCCCTCTGGTTCACCCAAATTAGGCACATACGAGCCCGAATGCAGATCTTGCCGTACGTATTCGATTTGGCGCTCTGAAGCTCCCCAACTGAGTTTAAATTTTTGCAATCCACTATTGATAACAGAAGTTCGGCCGAAATCCAAGGTCTCAAACCCGTTATTTGAATGAATCTTAATTGCCTCCCACATTACTAAGTTGTTGGCTCTCAAGTGTTGAAATGCCATATCTGAGGCCCCATATTTATAAATTGCGGTCCCTCCAAAGTGAAAGTAAACTGCACCTGCAATTGGTATCGAGCCAACGCGTGCCAAGACGACACAGCCTAATTTTCGGGCTAGCACATGCCGATGAATGCAAGAGAAAAAATCAAACGGCTGTGGCGGCATGCCGTGCTTCTTGCGGGTCTTACAAAGCAGGACATGGAAGGCCCGCAGCGACTCCAAATCGTGCAACACCTCAATTTTAATTCCGCTCTGTTCGGCCTTGCGGACAGCCCGTCTGACTGCGCTCTCGAAAGCATCGAAAATCGCTGCCTCGCCTAGGCGCAAATCAAGCCGATGGCCTAGGTACGCTTTCGACGCGGGAGCGCCATCAAACAGCGGAAGGCCGCCACGGCATTCCATATACCTCCATTTCGAAGACCTCGCGTAACTGAGCGCCTCGTGATAAAGCTTCTTGAATGATTCCGGGCCGTCGCAAAGTGGAGCGCATTCATCTGTAAATGGCAAAGAGACTCCGCGCCTTCCGGTGAGCCAGCTGTTGACCTCCATCATGGGCAGGAGGGATTGGATCCGTCCTGGCTGGCGGACTACAAAATAGACAGGCTTGAATCCGTAGGAATCCTGCAACACTCGTGCCCATGCGGCGGTGTGAAAAAATGTGGCTCCGGCGCAGCTAGCCAGGTCGTTGTCCCAATGTGCGTCCTGGGTCGGATCGACTCGTTGAACGGCACCTTCAAGCAAAGGAGCGCTAGAATCGGGCATTTCTGTGGCGACTTCGCACCTCACGTGCGGAAACGATCCATTGCAAGATGGATTCCTGGATTCGTCACGCCGCGAAAACGCATGGTGCTAGGGTTGGGTTCCGGCCACTTTGAGCAAGGCGAATGGGATGGGTGTTCCTACGTAGTGTCCATTTCACTAACTTTCTGCACAGCAGAAATTTGCAGTTGCCGGTTCTCGATATGTCATCCAACCGGTTGATCAAGCAATTGCCTCAGTTTCCGACGTGTTGGATGCCGGCGTTTGAAATTCAGTTCGAATCGCTTTTCGACCTCCTGCCCATTTCATCCAAGACCCTTTTTGCCATATCTGCGTCATTGCCGGAGAGTTTCAATCCCATTGCCCTTCGCAGGTTATTCCCGGCATTTTCGAAATCATTGAGCTCATAATACGCCATTCCAATATGGAATAAAGCTTCGGCATCGTTTTCCCGTTTGCCCAAACATTGCTGCAAAAACTGGATCGAGACCACATAGTTGGCGTCCTTGTAGCTGAGGAGGCCTAGTTCATAGGCCAGATCTGGATCGTCGGGGAAGATTCTGCGGGCCTTGATTGCCAAATCCTCGGCCCGTTGGTCGTTTCCAAGGCGCTCGGCGTAGAGCATGGACAGTCGGCGTTCAGCCGGCGCAAAGAGCGGGTCCATTTCAAGAATCCGCTCGTACAATTGGCCGGCACTTTGGAAATCGCCTAGATCCTCCTCAGCCAAGGCTGCCACCATCAGCGCCGGAATGTAATCGTTGGTTGTGCCAAGAATCCTTCGCGCGTCTGCTAGCGACGCCCGAGCGAGAGCAGGAGTTTTGGCGGCGGTCAGCATGGATTCCATCTGTTGCGCAGGCTCAAGCACCGAAACTGGGGCGCCACCGGACAGCAGTTCCTTCAAGGTGTCTTCCGCCTCCGGAATCCTCCCGTTGCCAAATTGCGCCTTTGCCAGATCAAAAAGCAAATCCGGCCGGTGGGGCAGGGCGTAAGAGGCCTGACGCAGCAGATCCGAGGACCAGTCAAATTCTTTGGAGTCATTGAGAAGGCGGCCTAGGGTCCACGATATGTTCGGGTCTAGGGGCTCAAGTTCGTGAGCGCTTTTCGCCAATTCTAACGCCCGTGCGGGCTTCTTGACCGGACCGACGTAGATCCTTGAAAGCGCCACCATTGCTGGCACCGATTGCGGCGCGATCTTGAGGGCCGCCTCGAAGTTATCGGCTGCAGTGGCTTCCTTTCCTGCGCGCTCCTCGAGAGCGGCCAGTCGGACGAGGGCGACGGGATCGTTTGGATCGTGGCGAAGCTGCTGCTCAAGCTCCGTCTCGACCGAGTCCGCAGCGCTCGCAGGGTCAATATCCAGGGTCGCTATCCGGCGTCGGGCTTCGTCGTTTACGGGATTGTCAGGAGAGGCGGCAACTGCGTTCTGAAGGGCCCTCCTGGCGGGCGCCTCCTGGTCCAGCATGTAACTCGCCATGCCGACGTGGAACTGGATATCGGGATCCGCGGTGCTGCTCTCCGACGCCTGCTTGAGATAGGGGAGAGCCCCGCCGTAGTCACCCTTATGGAAGAGGATCCAGCCCAGGGTGTCATTCACGAATGTGTCATTTGGCGAGAGGGTGTTGGCGCGCTTAGCGAGGGAGTATCCCTCGTCGGGATTCCCGAGGTTCTCACTCAGGAGCACTGCCAGGTTGTTGAGAGCGGGGACGAACCTTGGATCTATGGCGAGAAGTCTCTCGTATGCTGCGCGGGCCTCTGCGAATTGCTTGAGCGCGCTGTGGAGCATCCCGAGCTGCATTAGCACACTGACGCTTCCGTTCTTGGCTGCAATCGCCTCAAGCTCGTCCACTGCTGCTTGAGCCTTGTTCGTCTTGAAATATAGGCGGGACAATTGCACATAGGCGTATTCGGAAGTGGGCTCGAGCTCAATGGCACAAAGGAGGTCGGATTCGGCGCCCGCGATGTCCCGCGCGGAGAGGCGAACTTTCGCCCGAAGGAGGCGGGGCGCGGCCGCCTTAGGAAATTTCTCCATTAGGCCGTTGGCGAGCTTGGTAGCCAGTGCGTCTTGCCCCTCGGTTAGGTCCAAATCCACGAGCGCCTCCTGTGCCGGCCAATAATCCTCTGCAAGCTGCACCGACTGATTCAGCGAATCGCGCGCCTCCTGGTCACGGCCCATCTCCCTTAGGACCGTCCCAACAAGGTAGTGTCCTTCCGGTGCCTTGGGTGCGGATTCCGCGATCAGTCTGAATACCGCGAGGGAATGCTCCAGGTCCCCCAGGGTACGGTAGGCTTGCGCGAGGAGAAAATAGGCGCGAGTAATAGCGGTGCGCCGCGTTATGAGTGGTTCGATGGCGGTAACCACCGCCATGGTGTTGCCCTTTCGAAGATTGATCTCTGCCAGAAGTACGATCGCCTGGTCGAACCCTGGCGCTAAGGCGACGGCCTTTTTCAAGCTTTCTTCGGCGAGTGCGAGATCCCGGTTGTCCAGGTAGGCGAGTGCCAACTCGTATTTCACGCTCGGCTCACTTGGGAAATTCCTCTCCATGCGTTTTAAGTCATCAATCGCGCCGGCTTCGTCCTTCTTTGCGCGTTTCACCTTGGCGACCTGCATCAGCGCGTCAAATTCCTGAGGCTCACGGGCGAGGACCTTTGCGGCGGCCGAAAGACAGTCGTCATACCTTTGATGGGCGTAGGCGAGCCTCATTGTGGCGATCAACGCCGGAATGAAATCGGGGGCCTTATCCGTGATCGCGGCCAGGTCCTTTGACGCCTTATCGCTCGCTCCGGTCGCGATGAGGAACTCGACGTATCTCATTCGCCGGGCCGATCGTGTCGGCGAGAGTTCCGCGGCGGACCTGAATGCTTGGCCAGCCTGCGTAATATCGCCCCTAGCCTCCAGGAGGTTTGCCAGCGCGTCATAGGCGGCGCTCGACCTGGGATCAAGTTCCAAGGCCTTCCTGAAATCTGACTCCGCACCCGCAGAATCCCTCTTGGTTAGCTCAATTACGCCACGGGCCACATGGTATCCGGCCCCGCGCGGGCCCTTTAGGGCCTCAATGATCTTAAGCGAATCATCGCAGTCGTCGGCGCTCACCGATGTGTCCGCCAGGAGGAGCAAGGCGTCCTCATTTTGCGGCTCGTCCGCGAGGACCTTCTTGGCGTCGGTTCGCGCCTCGGCTGTTCTGGCGAGGGTCAATGCCGTCAAGCCAAGGGTCAGCCTGGTCCTGGCATCGCCGGGTTGGTCCTCCACCGATTTCTTGAGCAGGATGTATGCAGGTCGAATCCGGCCTTCATTGAAATAAAGGACCCCAAGCCGGCCAAATGGAACTGGGTTGCCTGGCAAGACGAGGAACGCGGACCGGTACTCCATCTCTGCTTTGTCGTATTCTCCTGCATCGAAAAATCGATCGCCCCGGGCGATGTGCCTTTCCATACGGGACTGGTCCGAGCAGCTGGCAAACAGTACTACGAACACAGATAGGAGGGGAAGCCGGTAGCCTTTCACCTTCATAACGGAAATTACAGCGTGGCAAATCGCCCTGGGATGTAAAGGAACAGGACTTCAAAACGTTCACACGTTCAAAATCCACGCCGACTACCTCGACAGGGGTGAACTCAATCACCGCCACTGCTCGCATTGAGCCGCGCCTCAGGTGGCCACTCGGTCCGGCCCGCGTTAGCCGGCCAAGACTATGCGGCCATCTTCAATAGCCTTCGCGCGCCCGTAAGTGCTGCCAGCACGAAGCCCACTAACCAAAACGTCATCGTCCCGTCTGGAACATTAGCGGGTTCGGTCGTGAAGGTGAGCTTCAGTCCCGAGTCGTAGAAATGGCAGTCAGGGCTGAGTCCGAGTCCTATGTCGGTAGTCGAGGAATCCGTTGTTAGGAGATTGTTGAGCAAGCTGACGTTGGCTGAGGACAACGTGATCACCAGGGTGGTCGCTCCGGACGGTCCCTGATTAGGATCAGTCCATGTTCCGGGACCATTCGGTGTGCTCGACTTGATAAGTGAGTTGGCCTGGTCGTAAAGCGGGGCACTCACCGACGGCGTCACCGGAACGCCCGTAAAGCCCAGTGAACTCTGGGAGTTCTTGTAATTCTCGTAATTCGTGTAGGCCTGCACCTGCGCAGGTGTTGAGTGAGGCCCAGGGACGCCCGGATTTGACAGAACATCGAATACGTCGGGACCAAAGCCCGCGGCTGCGCTGTCATAGGTGACGGGGTCCGAATTGTACTCGTAGGAATTATTCCCGCCGTTTGTGTGCTTAACTTTGTTCAGGATGTTGACGTAGAGCACGTCGTCCGGCTCGTCAGTCCAGTCGTAGAGATCGGTGATCGTGAGCGTTACATTCTCGATGACTTGTCCAGATTTGACGGCCTGCTCGAGTGCGCCCAGTTCCGTTCCGGTCACGTTCGCGCTCGAAGAGAGACCCCACGTATAAGCCGTGCCATGCGCCAAATCGTCGAGCCCCGTATCCGTGAACGTATACGTTCCCGCATCGGCTGCCAGTGGAATTATCACTGCCAACGCTGCAAATATAACTGATTTCAAAGGGCTTAGGTTAAGTGGAGTCAAAAATTGAGGTTTATCACCGACATCCTGCAAGAGTGCAAAAATAATGCCATTCATGTTCGTCTTGGGCTGGCATAAAATTAAGTAATTATCAGTAAACAGGTACCAAATTCAATTTTGCCGCGCTCATCAACCGGCCAACGAGCGAAGGTTTGAGAAAATGTAAGGAAAGGCGACAGCATTATGGATAGGTTTACATTTCTCATTTTCTCGTGAATTTTAAGCGAATTCAGCTTGTTTTGATTCAGCAGTAGCTTTGCTTCCCATTTCGTTCCTGCGCGACTCGTATTTTGCCTTGGGTCACCCTGTTTTCTGAAGCCACCAAGGCAATAGCAGAACCTGAGACGCAATTTGAACAGCCGGTCGGCGACCGTCACCGCTCGCAGGGCGTGTCACAGGCAGAGAGTTGCCACCTTATCTTCTGACCATCTCCCGGCCCCTAAATGCCGGGAGGAGCGATTTGAGCTCGCGGACAACGGTCTCAACTTGAGCCTCGGTCAGCTCCGGAAACATGGGAAGCGAAAGTATCTCGCGGGCGCAGCGCTCGGTGACCTGAAGGGAACCGGGGCCCATTCTCAGGTGCGCGTAGGCGTCCTGAAGGTGAATGGGCTTAGGATAGTGGATGCCGCACGAGACACCCCGCGCCGCGAGAGCTTTGAGGACATCGTCCCTGTCCCTCAGCCGGACAACATAAAGATGAAACACGTGCTTGGCATAATCGGCGACAAGAGGCGTGGCCAAGCCCTCGCTTTCCCCGAGGAGCTTGCCATAGAGCTCCGCATTCCTCCGGCGCGCTTCATTTCCTGCGGCAAGATTCCTCAGTTTCACGCTGAGAACGGCGGCCTGTATCCCGTCCATTCGCCCGTTCCACCCTATGACTGAATGGTGGTACTTCGTCTCCTGGCCATGGTCGCGAAGAACCTGGATCTTGGCTGCGAGTCCCGGGTCGTTTGTCACCACGGCCCCGGCCTCACCGAAGGCCCCTAGGTTCTTTCCTGGGTAGAAGCTGAAGCAGGCGGCGTCCCCCAGGTATCCCGGCGGGTGACCCTTGTATTCGGCGCCGTGTGCCTGGCAGGCGTCCTCGACGACATAGAGGTTGTGGCGCCTGGCGATCTCCATGATCGGGTCCATGTCGGCCATCTGTCCGTACAGGTGGACTGGAACGATCACCTTTGTCCTGCGGGTGATCGCCCGCTCCAGGAGCGCAGGGTCAAGCGTGTAGGTCTCCTCGCTTATGTCCACGAACACCGGGGTTGCCCCGCAGAAGCTTATCGCCTCGGCAGTGGCCATGAAGGTGTGTGAGACGGTAATGACCTCGTCACCGGGTCCCACGCCCAGGGCGAGGAGGGCGAACCACAGGGCGTCGGTGCCATTGCCGACCGCCACGGCGTGGCGCACCCGGCAGTAGGCGGCAAATTCCGACTCGAATTTCGCGACGAACGGTCCGCCCGCAAAGGCGCTCCGGTCGATCACCTCTCCGATCGAGGAGAGAATCTCGGGCAGGAGCGGTTCGTTCTGCGCCTTTAGGTCAAGAAACGGTACTGGCATAAGTTAATCCGCCCCATACGGACTGTTTTGCCTGCACCGGACTCCAGGCGTCCGAAGGCACGGTCCGGATTCCCGTCGGGGCAAGCTTCTGATTTGGGTGCAACGCGGCACTCACGATTCAGGCGGCGCCTTGGCGGCGCCTATTTCTGCGCCGAAACGGCGGCGTGCGATCCGCCGTTGGATGAATTGTGCTGGGCGGCCGAATGCGGCACGCCGTTCCTCGTAAAGGGGACCGCAGTGTCCCTGTGGTAGCGGGCCGCTGTGAGGGAAACAGGCGCTCCCTTCTGCCTCAGGGACTCGGTCGAGGCCTCGAGGATCTGCACGACCTCCATGCCGGCCGCGCCACCCGTTATCGGCATCGTGCCGCCACGGATGCAGTCGAGGAAGTGCTGGCACTCAGTCTTCAGCGGCTCGTCCTGCTTGATGTAGGGGCAGTGGATGTCGCCGTAGTGATAGGCATACTGGAACTCCGCGAAGGTGTCATAATGCGGCGGCCGTTCCACGCGCGCGTCGAATATCTTGATCTTTTCCTGGGCAAGAATGTCGTCGTATACGATCATCCGCTTGCTGCCCACGATCGTCATCTCCCGGACCTTCCTCGGATCATGCCAGCTGCTGTGGATGATCGCCGAACGCTCCTTTGAGAAATGAAGGCTCATGCTTGTCACGTCCTCGATACCCGGGGTGATGTGGGCTCCGCCGCGGCAGTTGATGCTGTGCGGCAGCTCCTGCATGATGAATAGGATGATCGAGATGTCATGCGGGGCCAGGTCCCAGGTGACGTTGATGTCCTTCTGGAACAGGCCCAGGTTTAGCCGGCGCGCTGAAATGTAGCGGATTTCCCCGATGTCATGGCTGTCCACGATCTCCTTGATCTTACGGACCGGCGCCGAATAGAGGAACGTGTGGCCGACCATCAGGACGAGGCCCTTGCTCTGCGCGATATCGATCAGCTCCTCGCATTCCGCTGAAGACGAGGCCATCGGCTTTTCGATCAGCGTGTGCTTCCCGGCCAGGAGACTGGCCTTGGCCATGGGGAAATGGAACCTGACGGAAGTGGCCACGACAACGGCGTCAACATCCGCTCGCGCCAGCATTTTCTCGAAGCGCGTCTCGGCGTCCACCTCG
Organism: uncultured Opitutaceae bacterium; assembly: GCA_964574435.1. Classification (GTDB taxonomy): domain Bacteria; phylum Verrucomicrobiota; class Verrucomicrobiia; order Opitutales; family Opitutaceae; genus Palsa-1447. The sequence goes on along the minus strand of CAZNNO010000006.1, from coordinate 1,761 downwards.
GGGTACAGCGCGTTCAAGTGCTTCAGCCGGCTTTCGCTGACGTCGCACATCACCTTGAGGTTGCAATCCGGGAGCGAACGAAAATTGCGGATGAGGTTTGGACCCCAATAGCCGCATCCAACCACCCCGACGTTGATTTGCTTCTTCATTTTGAGATGCATTCCGGAAGCGTGGCTCCCGGAATCGCCCCGTTTAGGAAGTGATGGGCTGTGGGCTGCGTTTCGCGCCGGTATCCGCCGAGAGGGTGTTGATCGTCGTGGTTGAGTACCTCGCCCGGGAATTCCTCGCCTTTCGCGTCTCTGATACCTGCATAACCAGCACGGGCACGGTCATCAATATAATCCTCACATCCAGCCAGAACGAGCAGGTCTTGGAATACCGGATATCGAGGTCGATCATCTCCTCGAACGTTGTTCGGTTCTTGCCGGAAACCTGCCACAATCCGGTCAAGCCAGGGACGGCGTTAAAGCGCTCGCGCTGCCGGGGCTCGTATTTCTCATACTCGAACTGAATGCATGGCCGGGGACCCACGACGCTCATCTCACCTTTCAAAATGTTAATGACCTGCGGTAATTCATCGAGGCCGGTTGCTCTGAGGATCCAGCCTCCGGCAATCAACCGGTTGTCCCCCTTGGAGTCCAATTTCATCATGGGCGCCCGTGAGCCGACAAGATTGTCCAGATAGGCTTGATGGCTCCTCGTGTCGGCGCCGACGGCCATGGTACGGAATTTGTAGCACATGAAACGCGAACCCTTGTAACCGATCCGCTCCTGTTTGAATAAAATGGGCCCGCGAGACGTCAGCCTCAGCAGAATTGCCATGAAGACGGTTATGGAACACAATACTGGCAAGGCGATTAAGCAGCAGGTAATGTCGATCGCCCTTTTCCAGATCGGTATCTGCGGACTCTCGTCCTTAAACAGAAATTTTACATTTGGTGCAGGGTGGTTCTGTGAATTCATGCCTTGTGCTGCCGGAATCGGCGGTAAATGGTCAGGTATCCCCTACGGACGCGTAAGGGGATTGCGAACGGTTGATCGGCCCAGGGAACCTTGGGCTCGTGCCCGTGTTCCAAAAAAATAATCCAGCCGGGCTGCCAATCTGATAGTTTGAAAACGGCCCGTTTTTCGTCACGAGATGCATGCAGTGGGCTGTTATTTGCATGGTCAAATGCGGGAACTACGTAATCCGGCCTGCATTGGAGCCTCCGCCGGGATCTTATGTTTATAAAGCATTATGGTCTAGTATTTTATTTAAGATGCAATTGACTGAAGCAGCCTGAAGCATCTTTTGACCATCGCGCCCGGGGAATGATCGGAAAAAAGATGCCAATGATGTGCGCATAAATCATACCAACCGCTGGTTTTTGTCTGTCATTCCCTTGTGAATCTGAGTTTCACCGAGGCCGGATAATTCCCGTCCTGATCCCGGTGGCAAGCCTTATTGCAACCGACACACAGAAGTTTCAATGGGAATATTTCCCATCACATCAAAAAAAGTCTGAAATCGCCGCGAATCGGCCTAAAAAAGGACGATAAAAAACAGACCGCGCGAGAGGCGCGCCCGATCTGAATCCCGATTTTCTAGAGCGAAAAAGGAGCTGCGGAACCCTGGCTGATTGACTCCGGAGCCTTGGAGGCTCGCTTTAGGACGCGGCGTGCGCGGGTTCCCGATTTCAGGGCTCGAGCGCTGCGCCCGACTGTGGCCATTTGCAATCCGGGGCCAAAGCTCATGGCGCGTTGTGGATCAATTCCCTCGTG
>CAZNNO010000005.1:0-87265 GCA_964574435.1 uncultured Opitutaceae bacterium | reverse complement strand
AATGGGACGGGCTCTTCCCTAATTCGGGACTGCCCGCACGGGGTTCCCGGGCCTTGGTGGCCGCCCTCGAGGTCGCCGGGCTTCAGGAAGTGAGCGAACGCCGCCTTGCTGGCGGCATTCATGTAGGCCTCGAGCGGCTCAACCGAGCCGTCCGTCACCCGGTTCATGGGGCTCGTGTCAATGAGGATCATCCCGTCGGTTCCGCCGCACGAATGACTCCAACGCATCGGCAACCCTTTGGGTCATAAGCAACACATCTTCGTGTCCGCCTTTGCCCACGAGATTCACGCGTTATGCCGAGCGAAACGAGGTTGAGCCCGATCGTTGCGTGCAGGTTTTGCGGTATAAAAATCCTTTCCACATAAATTCCCTGGGAGCGTCTGGTTTGGCCCACGCACAACTGTTGCCAATGATTGAAAGCGTGCTGACGCATTTCAGATGACAACGGTTGCGAGCGGTGATCGCCCATTTTCAACGGGGCGCCCCGCGCCGCCCGCGGATCAGGTCCCCCCGTCCAGGTCGAGGTCCCCGGGCTTGAGGAGCGGGGCGAAGGCGGCCTTGTTGGCGGCCTTCATGTAGGCCTCCTTCGCCTCGATGGTGCCGTCCTTGACGCATTTCATGAGGCTCGTGTCCATCAGGATCATCCCGTCGGAGCCGCCGCTCTCGATGATCTGGCGGATGTTGGCGATCTGGCCGCTGCGCACCGTGTTCGCGAGCGCCTCGTGCTGGAGCAGGATCTCGTGGACCGCGCAGCGGCCCTTGGGGAGCCTCCTGCAGAGGAGCTGGGCGACGATCCCGGACAGGCAGCCGGCGAGCATCACGCGCACCTGGTTCTGGTCGTCGGCGGGGAAGGCGTTGATTATCCTGTCGACGGTCTTCGGCGCGTTGTTGGTGTGCAGCGTGCCGAACACCAGCATGCCCATCGAGGCGCAGCTGAGCGCGAGCTTTATCGTCTCCAGCTCGCGCATCTCGCCCACGAGGAGGATGTCCGGGTCGTGGCGCATCGCCCCCTTGAGCGCCGAGGCGAAGCTCTCCGTGTGCTCGCCGACCTCGCGGTGGACGATCACGGACTTCTTCACCGGGTGCACGAACTCGATCGGGTCCTCGATCGTGATGATGTGCCGGCAGAAGTTCGAGTTGATGTAGTCGATCATCGCCGCGAGCGTCGTCGACTTGCCGCTCCCGGTGGGCCCGGTCACGACCACGAGCCCCTCGTTGAGGTGGCAGAGCTTCTTGATGGCCTCGGGCAGCTTCAGCTCCTCGAACGAGAGGATCTTGGACGGGATCTGGCGGAACACGGCCGCCTGGCCCCAGTGGTTGTAGAGGAAGTTGCCCCGGAAGCGGGCGAAGCCCGCGATCTCGTGGGCGAGGTCCAGGTCCCTCCGCTCGAGGAAGTCGGTCCAGCGCCTCGCCGGGACGATCTCCTTCAGAAGCCTCTCGATCGTCGGCGGGTCGATCGGCTTGTCCCCGATGGAAGTGATGTGACCCGAGATCCTGGCCTTCGGCGGCAGGCCCACGGAGAGGTGCAGGTCGGAGCCGCCCTTGTCGACCATCGCGCGCAGGAGTGTGTCGATCTCGGCCATGGCGGGTTCAGGTTATCTTCACGCGGAGCACGCGGTTGGTGATGTTCGAGAGGGCGGTCTCCTTCGAGATCTTGTTCTCCTGCCAGAGGCTGAAGATCACGTTGTCCATGAGGCACATGCCCTCCCGGACGCCGGTCTCCATCGTGTTGCGCAGGCCCGTCGTCTTGCCCTCCCGGACGAGGTTTGAGATCGCCACGTTGTTGACGAGGATCTCGCACGCCATGACGAGGCCGCCCGTCGGCGAGGGCAGGAGCCTCTGGCAGACGATGCCGCGCAGGCTCTCGGCGACGCTCGCCCGGATCTGCGTCTGCTGCGCGGCGGGGAAGACGTCCAGGAGCCGGTTGAGCGTGGTGGCTGCGTCGCTCGTGTGCATCGTCCCGATCACGAGGTGGCCGGTCTCGGCGGCGCTGACCGCCATCTCGATCGTCTCGAGGTCCCGCAGCTCGCCGATGACGATGATGTCCGGGTCCTCGCGCAGCGCGCCCTTGAGCGCGGTGAAGAACGACCGGGTGTGCTCGCCAACCTGGCGCTGGGTCACGTTGGAGCTCCTGGAGCGCTGGACCACCTCGATCGGGTCCTCGACCGTGATGATGTGGTCCTTGCGCGTCTCGTTCAGGTAGGCCACCATCGAGGCGAGCGTCGTCGTCTTGCCGGACCCGACGGGCCCGGTGACGAGCACGAGCCCGTTATGGTAGCTGAGCAGCTTGCGAAGCGTGTCCAGGTGGGCCGAGAACCCAAGCTCCGGCATCGTCTTGACCTCCTTGGGAACGATCCTGTAGGCGCCGGCGGCGCCGTCCTTGTGGACCATAAGGTTCACCCGGTAGCGCTCGGAATCCCCGATCGCCAGGGCGAAGTCGAGGTCGTGCTTCTCCCGGAACACCTTGCCCTGCTCGGGCGTGAGCAGGACCGTGTTGATCCTCAGCGCCTCCTCCGGTCCGAGCGCGCGCTCGCCGATGTAGGTGATGACGCGGTCCTTCCGGACAAACGGACGCCGTCCCGTGCACAGGTGGAGGTCGCTGGCCCCGAAGCGCACGGACGCCCCCAAGAGCTCCTTCAGGGCGCCCGCGAGGGCCCTCTCGTCAAGCTCCTCGACGGATCCGGCAGGGAAGACGGGCGCCGGACCGGCGACCGCCTTCTTCGCGGCCATGGGCACGATGTCCTCGACCAGGTCGTCGGCCGCGACGAACGGGTCGGTCTTCGGCGGACCCTTCCTGCTCTCGACCGCCGCCTGGCCGGCGAGCTTCTCGAGGGCCTCGACGTCGGCCACAATCTCCGTGTCGATCAGCTTCTGGGCGAAATCCAGCATCCCGGGCTTGCCCCCGAGCTCCGCCCTGATTCGCACGCACTCGGCCCGGGTGAACAGGCCCCTCTCGATGCCTAGCCGGACAAGCCATAGGAGGTCGGGATTCATCGGGGAAGGGGGTGGCGGCGCCGATCATGCCCAGGGCCAAAACACTGCCAAGCGAGAAGCAAGCCGGGCCCGGCGGAATGGGGGATTGCAAAAACGTGGGAATACGGGGACTGTGATGCTTTCATCCAGATCATGCTACGGAAGTTCATTGCCCGGCTGCGCGAATCAATAGCCCCCGCCAAGAAGCCCACACCGGCCGCGCCGCAGGCAGCGCCCCGCCCCCAGGGTGCGGCGGCTCCCCGCAGGCCCGCCCATCAGGGCGGCGGCCGCCCGCACGGGCAGGGCCCCCGATCCCAGGGCCGCCCCCAGGGCTCGCCCCAGGGGGGCGCCTCCCAGGCCAAGCCCCACGAGGCCCGCCCGAGGCAGGACGAGAGGAGGCCGGCCGGCCGGGGCCCCGTGCGCTCCGGCGCCGCCCGCCAGGGCGACGGGCGCCGTCCGCGGCCCGCCCGTGACGAGTTCGAGCACCCGGGCCACATCCCGGCGAAGGCCCATGTCCCCGTCGACGTGCCGAAGATGGACACCCCCTTCTCGAAGCTGGGGCTTTCGGATGCGCTGGCCTACGCGGTCCAGGAGAAGGGCTACACCGAGCCGACTCCCATCCAGGTCCAGGCGATCCCCCTCATCCTTGAGGGCAGGGACGTCATCGGATCCGCCCAGACGGGCACGGGCAAGACGGCGGCGTTCGCGCTCCCGATCATCCAGCGCCTCGACCGGCACGGGCCCATGCGGTGCCTGATACTTGAGCCGACCCGCGAGCTTGCCCTCCAGGTCGAGGAGGCCTTCCACAACTACGCGAAGTTCACGGACCTGAGGGTCACGATCGTCTACGGCGGGGTGGGCTACGGCAAGCAGACCGAGGACCTGCGGCGCGGGATGGACATCCTGGCCGCGACGCCGGGGCGCCTGCTCGACCACCTGGAGCAGGGCAACTGCTCCCTCGACAAGATCGACATCCTCGTCCTTGACGAGGTCGACCGGATGCTCGACATGGGCTTCCTGCCGGACGTGAAGCGCATCGTCCAGAAGTGCTCGACCGACCGACAGACTCTCTTCTTCACCGCGACCCTTCCCCCCGAGATCGAGCAGCTTGCAGGCTGGGCGCTTCGCAATCCGGCCAAGGTCGAGATCGGCCGCAAGCACTCGGCCGCCGACACGATCGCGCACTGCTTCTACCCGGTCGTCGCGTCCCAGAAGTTTGACCTGCTCCAGCTCCTGCTCGAGCGCACCGACTTCAAGAGCGTGCTCATCTTCTGCCGGACGCGCATGGGCGCCGACAGGATCGCCGGACGGCTCGTCCAGAAGGGCCACAGCGTCGGCGTCATGCACTCCGACCGCAGCCAGCGCGAGCGCGTCGAGGCGCTCGACGACTTCAAGAGCGGGAAGATCGAGGTGCTGGTCGCAACCGACATAGCGGCCCGGGGCCTGGACATCCGGGGCGTCTCGCACGTCATCAATTACGACGTCCCGGAGAACGCCGAGGACTACGTCCACCGGATCGGACGCACCGGACGGGCCCACAACACCGGCGACGCCTTCACCCTAGTCACGGAGGACGACGTCCGGGATGCGCGCAGCATCGAGCGCTTCATCGGCGCCTCGATCGAGCGCAAGAAGCTCGAGGGATTCCCCTACGTGTACTCGGCTCTCTTCGACCAGAAGATCCTGGACGAGGCGGTGCCGAAGACCTCCACGAGCCGCCTGCACCGCGGGGCAAGGCGCTGACACGGGGGCCGGGCCGGCGCCATCGGGGGGAGCGCCGGCGCCGGGATGCCAGGGTTTATCGATAAACAATAAATCGTTGTTGACAGGTCCGGCCCGGGGTTTATCGTTTATCAATAAACGCAGGCCTTGCGCACCATGAAACGATTCACCAACCTTGCGGGAAATCTTCGGGCCGTATTCTCGTTCCTGCGCTTCATCACCGTCGTGATGGCGGCGTTCTGGCTCCTCATGTTCACCTTCAACGTCTGGATCCAGCGGCACTACACCGACAAACCGAGGGTCGCCTTCACGTTTGGCGAGGGCTACCTGCTGACCGAGCCGAACGCGGTCGCCCTCAGCTCGGACGGCGCGAGGCCGGGCTCCCTGGGCCTGGTCAACCTGCGGGGCGCCCTGCAGGTTGACCTCTGCAGCTCGGATGCCGCGCTGGCGTCGGCGGTCCTCTGGTCGGTCGTGCCGGTCCTCGCGGTTGCCACCGTGTTCCTGTGGTCGCTCTTTGACTCGCTGCGCAGCATGTGCGCCAACATCGAGCGCGGCGAGGTCTTCAGCGTGAGAAACCTCCTCCTCGTCCGGCGGATCGGCTGGATCTTCATCGGCAACAGCCTCGTGGGCTTCGGGACCGCGCTCTGGGCCGCGCACCTGCTGGGAGGCTACCTGAGCCGGCACGTGGCGCTGACCGGCCTCAAGGCCGGGCTTCAGTTCCCCGGGGGCCTGGGGGCCGTGAGCTTCGCGCTTCCCTCGGACGCGATCCCCTTTGCGGGCCTGGGCGGCCTCGTCATCGGCTGCCTGGTGCTCGTCCTCAGCGAGGCCTTCCGCCAGGGGCTCGAGCTCAAGGCCGAAAACGACCTGACCGTCTGAGACATGCCCATTCGACTGAACCTCGAGCGGGTGATGGCGGAGCGCGAGATCAGCCTGACCGAGCTCGCCGACCGGGTGGGGATCACCCTGGCCAATCTCTCGATCCTGAAGACGAACAAGGCCAGGGCCGTGCGCTTCAGCACGCTCGAGGCGCTCTGCCGCGAGCTCAAGTGCCAGCCCGGCGACCTGCTCGAGTTTGAGGGCGACGACTGACTCCCGGCTACTCGCTCCCGTTGACCACCCTGTAGGCCGTTGCCGCCGCGATCGAGCCGGCGAGCTCGCCCGCGATGAGGACCCAGTAGTTGCTCCAGAACGAGAGCCCCATCCGCGTTATCCCGGTCGCGACCGCGGGGTTGAACGCGCCGCCCGAGACGGGCCCGACGGCGAACGCGCCCACCATGACCGTCATGCCGATGGCGAGGCCGTAGAACGAGTTCCCGGCGGTGCCCTTCGAGGTCGCCACGTTGAGCACCACCCAGCAGAGGGCGAACGTGAAGAGGAACTCGGCCACGAAGGCCGGCTTCCAGCTTGCCATCGCAAGCGGCATCGCCGAGCCCGCCATCTTGATCTTGCCGACGAGCCAGGCCGCGACGAATGCGGCCGCCATCTGGGCGATCCAGTAGGGGATGAGGTCGCGTGTCTCGCACTTGCCCCGGAGCCAGACCGCGAGCGTGACGGCGGGGTTGAAGTGGCCGCCGGACACGTGCCCTCCCGCGAAGACCATCACCATCAGGGAGGCGCCGATGGCAAGCGGGGCCAGGGCGCCGGCCCCGGGGGAGACCACCGTGGCTCCGACCGTGAAGACCAGGAAGAATGTGCCGATGAATTCGACGATGTATTTTTTCATTTTGGGGTTCGACGCCGAGTGTAGGGGGCGCGCCTGCGCGAACGAGCGTTTTTTGGGGTTGCGGGCGCGGCCGTTTCGGGCGTGCTTGCGCGCTTCCATGCAACTTCAGATCCCCAAGGGCGACTTCGCCGGCTACATTTTCGACCTGGACGGCACGCTCGTGGACACGATGCCGCTCCATTACCTGGCCTGGGAGGAGGCGCTCAGGAAGGCCGGCCTCAAGGGCCGCCTGGACAAGGACTACTTCTACGAGCTGGGCGGGGTTCCCTCGCGAAAGGTCGCGACCCTCCTGGGGAAGCACCACGGGCTGAAGCTGGAACCGCTGGCCGTCTACAGGGACAAGGAGGAGATCTTCATGGCCTCGCTGCAGAAGCTCGAGCTGATCGGGGCCGTCGTGGACTTTGCCAAGCGCGTCAGCAAGACCTGCCCGGTTTCCGTTGCGTCGGGCGGGGACCGCGCGGTCGTGGGCAGCACGCTCAGGAAGACGGGCCTGGCGCCGCTCTTTCCCGTGGTGGTCACGGCGGACGACGTCGAGCACGGGAAGCCGGCGCCCGACATGTTCCTGCTCGCCGCGAGGCGCATGGGCGTGGCGCCGGAGCGCTGCCTTGTCTTTGAGGACGGCCAGCCCGGCATCAAGGCCGCGGAGGCCGCCGGGATGAAGTGGGTCTTCGTCCCCAGCCGCGGATCAGCGTAGGGGCGCTCCGCCCGGGGCGACAGGCTCCAGGCTGACGGGGTCGCCGACCCTGATGCCCGCCGTCCCCGCGGCGTCCCCCAGGACCTTCGAGAGGACCGTGCGGCCGTCCGCGTCGGGAAACGCGACCCATTGCCCGTCCTTCACGTCGCTGTAGGTGCGCCCGTAGAGCGTCCGGTAGGCCGTCCCCCGGATCCGGACCTCGCAGAACGTCATGGGGGGGATGGCGCCCCCCGCGAAGTCCCCGGCCTGCGCCTCGAGGAGGACGTTGCCGTAGACCGGGTCGACCTCCGCGACCCTGGTGTCGAAGCCGCGGCCGCCGGCGTGGGGCACGGCACTCGACGGGCCGGGGTCGGCCTCCACCGTGGCGTCATAGTAGGGCGCCTGGTCCTTCGGCCGGGGAAGGGACTCCGGCCCGTGATCGATCCAGGCGATGAGCGCGCGCAGCGCGGCCAGATGCTCGGCCTGGTTTATGTTGTCGTGGCCCTCGCGCCTTATGAGGAAGAGGGCGGGGGGAACGATTGGGTCCGGGCGGGAAACGAGCGCGGTCAGGTAGCCCTTCGACTGCTTCGCCTCGCGCTCGGTCGCGACAAAGAGCAGCGGAATCGTCGGGAGGAGCGACAGGCCGACGAGGCTCTTGTTGTCCTTGACATAGAGCGTCGCGTCGAACGCGACGGCCCCGTCGTAGGCCCCCTTGTCGCGCTCCGCCATGATGGTGACGACGAGCCCGCCGAGCGAGTCGCCCTCAAGGATCACGCGCTCGGGCGTCCCGTAGGCGTTGGCGATGTACGTCCTGAGCGCATCCAGGTCGGCTATCGCGTCGCCGACGACCACCCCGTTGCGCCGGTAGCTCGTGGTGGCGACCATCCAGCCCTCGTCGAGGAGGGCCCTGTTTGACGCGCGCCCGGGGCGCAGGTCCGGCACGAGGGGCGCCGACTCCGGTCGGTAGCCGTGGGCGATCAAGAGGAGCCGGTGGTTCCATTCCACGGCCGGGACGGCGATCTCGAATCTGGCGCCGGCGATCTGCCCCACCTCGAGCCTGACCGGCGCGCCCGGAGCGTCGGTGGCGCGCGCGGGCACGGGCGCGAGTCCCAGGGCAAGGGAGAGCGCCGCCAGGGCAAGGGGGATGGGCCGGTTGGGCATGGGCACCCGGTATATTGCGGGGCGCCCGGGCATGGCGAACCCCTTTTGGCTTCAGCTGGAGTCGCGGTTTGGCTCTAATCGAAGCTACCCGCACCGTGAATCCCGCTGAACTGGCAAAGCAACGCGTCCTCACCTACCCGGCCTACGTGCCGGGCAGGCCCATCGACGACGTTGCCCGGGACATGGGCCTCGACCCTTCGGGCATCATCAAGCTCGCCTCGAACGAGAACCCCTTCGGGCCGTCGCCGCTCGCGGTCGCCGCGGCCAAGCGCGCCGTCGAGCTTGGCCAGCTCTATCCCGACGGCGGCTGCTACGCGCTGCGCGAGAGGCTCGCGAGGTTCCACGGGCTCTCCCCGGAGCAGTTCGTGGTCGGCAACGGGTCCAACGAGATCATCGAGCTTCTCGGCCATGTCTTCCTGTCGCCGAAGGACGAGGTCGTGATGGGCATGCCCGAGTTCGTTGTCTACAGGCTTGTCACGCTCCTCTTCGGGGCGCTTCCGATCGAGGTGCCGCTCGTCAACCACAGGAACGACCTCGACCGGCTGGCCCGCGCCGTCACTCCCCGGACAAAGGCCGTCGTCGTCTCGACCCCGAACAATCCCACCGGGACGGCCAACACCTCGAAGGAGCTCCTTTCCTTCATCCGCTCGCTCCCCGACCGGGTCGTCTGCATCGTGGACGAGGCGTACACGGACTTCGCCGAGCACGCGCCCGACATCCGCCCGCTTATCCGCGAGGGGCGGAACGTGGTCGGCCTGAGGACGTTCTCGAAGGTCTACGGCCTCGCGTCGCTGCGCATCGGCTACGGCTATTCGAGCGCCGAAATGGCGGCGCTCCTGGACCGGGTGCGCCAGCCGTTCAACGTGAACGCGGTCGCGCAGGCCGCCGCCGCAGCGGCTCTCGACGACAGGAAGTTCGTGCGCATGTGCGTGCGTGAGACCCGCAAGGGGCTCAGGCGCCTCGAGGGCGCCTTCGCCGACCTCGGCCTCGAGTTTGTCCCGAGCCAGGCGAACTTCGTCCTGGTGAAGGTCGGCGACGGGGCGGCGGTGTTCGAGGCGCTGCAGCGCCTCGGGGTGATCGTCAGGCCCCTCAAGATCTACGAGCTTCCGGAGTGGATCCGGGTGACCTGCGGGACCGCGGAGCAGAACGAGAGGTTCCTCACCGAGCTGGCAAAGGTGCTTCGCTGACTAGGGCCTGGAGGCGCGCTCCAGGCGGTCGTTCAGGGCCTCGGCAGATCCCGCGCCCCTCGGGCGCTCGGCGTGGATCCGGCGAAATTTGCCCGTGTCGAGCCTGCGAAGCGTCGCGAACAGGCGCCGCGCCGCCCGCCTGAGGTCGCCGCGCGCATCGAGCCAGAACACGTTGCGCGGGCGGGCCTTCCCGCGGCCGCCGCCCGGCCTCGCGAAGAACAGCCACGCGTCGTCCGGGCCCGCCCTGGCCGCGCGTTCCGTGAGCCGCGAGTGCAGCACGAGGGGTGTCCGCGGGCTGTAGTGGCGCGGCAGCTGTCCGGGTGCGAGGAGCCCGCGGCCCCCCGTGCGCCGCCTGCCCGCCAGGGCCACCGGCACGCCGAGCGCCCTGGCGATCTCCGAGCGCGTGATCACCCCCGGGCGCAGCAGGGCGGGGCGCCGCGGATCGCGCAGGTCGACGATCGTCGACTCGAGGCCGATCGCCGACGGCCCTCCGTCGAGGATGTGCCGGATGCGCCTGCCCAGGCTCTCCCGAACGTGGCCGGCCGTCGTCGGGCTAACGTAGCCGAAGGGGTTGGCGCTCGGCGCGGCGAGCGGCACCCCCGCGAGCCGGATCAGCCGCCGGAAGAGCGGGTGCGCGGGCATCCTGACAGCGATGCTCGCCAGGCCCGCGGTCGCCTCTCGAGGAACGGCGTCCGTCTTCGGGAGCACCAGGGTCAGGGGGCCCGGCCAGAACCTCCGCGCGAGCTTGAGGGCCGCCGGGTTCGGGACGGCCACGCGGTGCAGCTCCCCAAGGGAAGCGATGTGGACGATCAGGGGATCGCGCAGCGGCCGCCGCTTCGCCGCGAATATCCTGAGGCAGGCCGCGGCCTGAGTCGCGTCGCCGGCGAGGCCGTAGACCGTCTCGGTGGGCACGGCCACGAGGCCCCCCGCCCGCAGGCGCCCCGCAAGGAAGGCGAGGTTGCGCGGGGTACCCCGATAAATCCGGGCGTTTGCGGCCATGGTCAGCGTCTCTCGGGGGTAATCTCGGGCCGGCCGGGCAAAAAAAGGCCGGAGCCCAGGGGCTCCGGCAACAGGCGCGTTCGCCCGGCCTCAGCTCACTTCGTTAGCAGCATGTTGCGCGAGTGCTTGATCGTCTTCGTGACGGCCCTCTGGTGCTTGGCGCACAGGCCGGTGTACTTGCGCGGCAGGATCTTGCCCGTGTCGGTGACGAAGCGCACCCAGGCCGGCGGGTCCGTGAACGGGATCTGCGCGGGTGTGGGTGTCTGCTGCTTGGTTTCAACGGTGCTCATGTCGTTTGTAAAATGTGGAGGGGAGATCGTGCTGCCTGGCCGGCCGTTGTCAACCAAATCGCCCGCGGGGTCAGATGGGGCGAAAATCCCCCATCTTCAGCGGAAACAGCGGCCGGCCCAGGCGCTTCGAGCTCACGCGCTCGAGCTCGAGGGCGACGGTGTAGTTGTGGGTGACGAAGCGAAGGAGCTCGACCCGGGGAATCCTCAGGCAGCGCGTCCCGTTGTGCGCCGTGACGCTGGCGTTTGGCGAGCTGTTCTGCATCAGGCCGATCTCGCCGAAGAAGTCCCCGGAATGGATCGTCGCGACCGCGCGGCCCTCGCGGGACACCTTTGCGTCGCCCTGGAAGATGACAAAGAAGTCCTCCACGACCTGGCCCTCGTTCAGTATCCCCCCCCCGGCCGGATAGTCGGAGATCGACGACAGGCGCGCGAAGCGGTCGACGGCCTGCAGGTGCCAGTTCTTGCACAGGGGGATCCTCCTCAGGAAGGGACGCTTGAGGACCGTGTCGGCGAGCGTGGCCTGCGTGATCCTCGCGACTATGAGCTCCTCCGCCACCGGGCGCTCGAGCGTAAGCAGCGTGACAGGGGTCAGCGAGCGCACGCGGTAGGCCGGGAAATTTGGGTCCGCAAGGTCGTGCAGGCCGATCACATTTCCCTCGGCGATCACATGGACCTCCACCGTGCGGCCCGACGGGAGCCTGCGCCGGAGGCTGACCTTGCCGCTGACGATAATCGACACGTGTGTCGGGATGTCGCAGTTTCCGAGGAGGGCCCGCCACGGGCCGTGCCGGGTGACCGCCATCTTCCGCGCAAGCTCGAGGCGCTGGGCCGGTTGCAGCCCGCTGAACATCGGGGAGGCAGCGAGCAGCTTCAGGCGGGCGGACTCGTCGGGCACAGCAGCGTCGCCGGCGAACCAGCGCGAGCGCCACAGCCGCACGGTGTTGCGCCACAGCCTCGCCCGCCCTCGGGCCCAGACGTAGACCTCCCACGACAGATAGCCGGCGCAGAGAAGCGCGAGCGACCCGCAGGTGGCCACCGCCACCCGAAGGCCGTTGATCCGCCAGAACGCCATCGACCACGGGGGAATCTCCGTCAGGCGTCCTATCCAATAGAGGACGACCAGCGTCCAGACCACGGCGTAGGCGACCCGGCACCAGGTGGTCGCCTGCGAAAGCGCGCGCCGAAGCAGCCGGGCGCGGATCTCGGGGCGCCTGTTGGGCGGAAAGACGTAGGCGTGCTCGGAGTCGCTGGGGGCGCGAGCGCTTCCAACCTGGATGAGCATCGCTAGGCGCGCGCCAAAGATGGGCCGCAGGCTGAGGACAAGGCCGACCAGGGAGAAGAAGGCCCACTCGGGCCGGTGCCACGCGGCGATGCCGGCCGCAGCCGCGAGGGCCGCGGGCGACGCCAGGGCGATTATCACCTGCTCGCCCCGGGGGAGCATCACGGCGTCGGCCTGGTCCGTCGCGAAATGCGGCGGCAGCGCCGCCCAGCGCCACCGCGGCCGGTAGACCTCCCCGCCCGCGCCGCGGATCATGCAGCAGGCCAGGAGCTCTCCAAAGCTCCTGGCCGCGCTCAGCAGCGCAAGGCCGACGAGCCCGTCAAGGACCGTCGGCGGCAGCCTGGGGTGAAAGCCGAGGGCCATCACGAGGCCCGCGCAGAACAGGGCGACAACGGGGCGCCTGAGCACGCTCGGGCGCACGCCCCAGTGCCAGTCGTTCGCCTGGACCGCCTCGGGCTCCGGCCCCGGCTCGAGGAGGATGCCCGCGCGGAACGCCTTCAGGATCAGCTCATAGGACTCGCCGAGGGGAAGGCACTGCCGGTCGCGGATGACCTCGCCCAGCATTGCCGGGACCATCTTCGGCTTCTCGAACTTCTGGAGGATCAGCCACTGCTCGGGGGTCACCTTGAGGTACGTCCGCGTCGCGACGTTCTTCAGGACCCTGAGGCCGCTGACCGGCTCGCTGCACTTCAGCAGCGGGGCGAGGCGCAGGGTCTGGGCCGAGAGGATGAGGTTGATGTCCATGGCCACCTTCAGGCGGCGCCGTTGCCGGCGGCCATGGCCTCGCCGACGGCCGCCACGAGCTGGGCGTTGTCGAACGGCTTCGCGAGGAAACGGTGATCCCGCAGGTCGTCCGGCCACCAGGACACGTCCGTCAGGTGGCCGCTGATGAAAATCACATTCAGGCCGGCGACGCGCGCGCACATGCGGCGCGCCAGCTCCAGGCCGTCGACGCGCGGCATGAGGACGTCGCACACGACGACCGCGGGCGGCCTGGTTGCGGCCTTCAGGGCCTCCATCGCGTCCGCGGCGCCGTCCGCCAGCACCACGGTCCATCCCTGGGAGCGCAGGACGAAATCGATCAGGCAGCGGATCGAGGACTCGTCGTCGACGACGAGTATCCACGGCGCGACCGGGCTTGCTGGGGCGGGTTCATGCTGTGCATTCGCGACCGGGTCGGCGGGTTTGTTCTTCAATTGCCCGGCAAGCTTGCCCCGAATGCCGCCGGGAGCAACTTGGGGAAACACTTACCGGTCCGCGCGGGCCCCCTTTCCCCCCGCCCGTCGAATTCGGGCGGCGCCCGGGACCGGGGGAATCCCGCGGCGCCGGGTTCAGTGGGCCGTCTGCATCAGGCGGTCAAATGAGCTCAGCGCGTGGTCGATGATCTGGTTTGCGCCCTTCGGGTCGAGGCCGGCCTTGCGGTAGATCTCCTCGGAATCGTGCCAGTAGGCCGACTCGCCGGGGAGGCCGTGTCCCAGCAGCTGCGCCATGCCGGCCGCGAGGTGAAGCAGGTGCGTGAGCGGCATGTGGTGGCCCTCGGGCGCGTAGTGGTCGCCGATCGCGACGATGATCTCGTTCGGGAAGCGCCAGGCCTTGAGGATCATGACGGCCGTCTCGGTGTTGGTGAGGCCGAAGACGCTGCGCTCCCATTCGGCGATGCCGGTCTCCTCGATCCTCTCGGGGACCTCTCCGATCTCGAGGTGGGCGTCGCCCGCCAGCTTGTCCAGGGCGACCTTGCCGATCGAGCGAAGCAGCCCGACCGTGTAGCAGTACCTCGGGTCCTCCCCGGCGCCAATGGCCAGCTCCTCCATGAGGAGGGCGGTGAAGAGCGAGTTCTCACGCAGCTGCCTGCTTGAGATGGCGTAGTTTGGAAGGCCGCCGTCACTGAACTGGCTGAGCAGCGCGAATCCCACAAGGCGGTGGACCTCCTGGTATCCCATGAGGGAGACCGCGTCCTCGACGGTCGCCACGGGCTCCGACTGCGCGTAGACGACGCTGTTCGCCGAGCGGATCAGCCGTGCGACCAGGGCCGGGTCCCGCCTGAGCGGAACCACGATACGCTCGAGGCCGACCGACGGGTTGCGCAGCAGGGTCCCCAGCTGCAACAGGGTGTGCCTCGTTGCGGGAAAGGAATTTGCAATCTGCAGGACACGATCCTGCGACACGGCCTCGACGCTCATGGTGAGATAATCGGTCGTTATGCGCTGCACTTGAGCGGCTTGGAGCCGCTTCGCAGGCGTTTCGCGCGCCCGCGGCGCCTCCCGCACCGAGGCGGGGACGGCACGGCGCGCCCGCGCCTGTAAATTTTGTGCAAAAGGACCCCAAAATTGTGCCGATTACCGCCCCTGAAATTCCCATGATTGCCGATTGTTCCACATCTGCCGTCAGTGCGGTGACCCCCGACGAGGTCGCGCGGAGCGTGAAGCACGTTCCGTCGGCGCCCAAGGTGCTGCCGCGCCTCAAGCAGATGCTTAGCGACGGCAACTCGGCGGTGCACGACATCGTCGCGCTCATCCGGCTCGACCTCGGCATCTCGGCGCGCGTGCTCCAGGTCGCGAACAGCGCCTACTACAGCCAGGGGACGCGCTGCTTCACGGTGGAGGAGGCGGTCGCCCGGGTGGGCTACGACCAGGTCTACGACCTTGTCGCCTACGCCGTGGCCTCGCAGGTGCTGGTGCGCCCGCTGGTGGCGTACGCCATCGAGGCCGACGAGCTGTGGAAGCAGTCGGTCGCCTGCGCCCTCGCCGCCGAGGCGATCGCCCAGTACACGGGCCAGGACCGCAACGTCGCCTACACGAACGGCCTCCTCCACGCCGTCGGCCTGGTCGCCATCGACGAGTGGGAGCGCCGGGGCGCGCACAGGCGCATCCTCGCGAACGTGGGCTTCCCCAGGGAGACGAGCGAGGCCGAGCGCGAGCTTCTGGGCTTCACGAACGCCGAGGCGGGCGCCGCGCTGCTTCGCATCTGGGACTTCCCGAGGGAGATGGTCGAGCCGGTGCGCTGGCAGTACGCCCCGAATTCCTCGGCCGGCCATGCGCGGATGGCCAGCCTCCTGCAGGCGGCCAAATGGCTGCGCAGCACGGTGTGCGCCGGGGGCGGCGCCCCGCCGGCGCCGCTGGAGGCCCACCAGCTCGATCCGCTCTCGCTCAGCCCGAGGATCCTCACGGCCATGGCCTTCAGCATCGAGATGCGCATGGCCGAGATAAGCTCCCTCCTCGAGGTCGACGACCCGCGCCGCCTGGACCGCAGCAGCATCCCCGTCGTCGGCTGAAGCCCTGAATAGGGTCGATTTTATCCCCGCATGGGTCACGATACGGGCAGGGGAAGACCACGGGAGCACGACACCTGACGACAAACCCAATCGATCCGGCTGCCGAACTGATGCCCATTGACTATCAGATAGACCGGACAAGGCGACGTGTCGTGAGCTCGGGGTCCGGCGTTCTGTCCCTCGAGGAGGCCGTCGGCCACATGAACCGCCTCTCGAGTGACCCCGCGTTCCATCCGTCGTACTCCCAGCTCGTCGACTTCCGGGGGATAGCCAGGGTGACGCTGTCCCATGAGGACATCTACGAGCTCTCGACCCGCCAGGTCTTCCTGCCGGACTCGAAGCGGGCCTTCGTGACGGCGGGCGCCGAGCAGTTCGGGCTGGCAAGGATGTTCCAGTCCTACCGCTCGGCGAAGGGCGAGCGGGGGATCCGGGTCTTCTCAGACTACGAGGAGGCGGTCGCTTGGCTGGACGCCGAGGAGCCGGGAGCGGCCAAGCCGGCGGGCGAGGCGGCGCAGGCGTTCAGGGGCCCGCGGCCCGCGGCCTGATGTGGCACGATGCCGGGCCTGGTTGCCGGTCAGCGCCTCTGCCAGACGCTGAAGTACTCGATGCGGTTCTCCGAGGCGGCGGACTTGTAGCGGAGCTCGGCCGCTATCCCGAGCCTCGCGAAGCATTCCTGGAGAAACTGCTCGAACGTCTCCGAGTTCCAGACGTGGGCGTGCTCGCGGCGGTTTCGAGCGATCTGGACGTGGACCTTGAGGTTTTCCGGCGGCTCGTCGAAGACGTGCGGGGCCGCGCTTCGCAGGAAGCCCTCATAGTGGTCGTCGCTGCTCCGCCTCACGTCGTTCACGTAGTCGGACCACAGGTGCCCCCACGACGTCAGCTCCCGGCCCCGGTCAAAGGTGTAGTCCTTGTCGGGGATGGAGATGATGACGGTCCCGCCGCTGCGGCAGATCCGGAACACCTCCCGGATCGCCTTCACCGGGTTGGCCACGTGCTCAAGGACGTGGTTGGCGACGACAAAGTCGAAGGCTCCGTCCCCGAACTGGCCGAGGCCGTCATTGTCCAGGTCGCCGATGAAGCTGACGTCCACAAACCGCTCGCGCGCGATCTCGGGAAAGAGGACCGCGGCCTGCTCGGCGCTCACGGCATCCAGGTAGCGAACCGTGACGCCCGCGGGCACGGCCGCCGGCTCGTGCAGGGCCCCGATCTCCAATCCGCTCCCGGACAGGATCGCATAGCCGTTTTGCCTGTGGGTGAGGGGAACCATGGCTCGGGGCTCAGGGACCCGGAAGCGTCTTGAGGATCAGGGTCGAGGGTATGAGGTAGGCGTACTTGTGCCCGTCCTCGTCCGCGTGCCCGCTGTAGATGCCGACAATGCGGCCTGCGGCGTCGATGACGGGGGCGCCGCCCGCGCCGGTCGTGATGATCTGCGAGTTCTCGAACTCGCACCAGAGCCACGGCTCGCTGTTGCGCGTGACGTGGGCGCGGTGGATGAATTCCCCGTCGGGCACTCCGCCCCGGACGTGGGCGACGACCCACACGGTTGCGCCGATAGCGGGCCGATCCGGCGCCAGCGCGGGCGCCTCCTGCGCGGCCGCTCCGGTCACTTTGAAGACCGCGAGGTCGTCCAGGGGCCCGTCGGGATCGGCTCCCTGGGGAACAACGCACCCCTTGACGGCATAGTCCGCGGCGCCGCCAAAGAGCTCGTTGAGGCGGATGCCGAGCACGAGTGACGGCACCTGCCCGTGCGATGCGGGCTCGGCAAACCCGCCCTCGGGGCCCAGCAGGTGATGGACGGTGAGGATGAAGACCTGCGCATCGCCCGCGCGCCTCGCGAGGAAGGCGGTGCCGGCCGAGTGGGTTCCCTTCGTCGTTCGGAACTCTGGGATACCAACGAAGCGCCGGGGGAAGAGCGGCTCGTCGGGCCGGCCCGAGGCCGTGTTCGGCGCGGCGCCGGCCGCGGCCGGGATCGGGGCTTGGGCGGGCTGTGCGACGATCTGCGCTGCGACAGCCTTCTCAACGGCGACGACCCTGCCGTCCCTGATCCTGATCGTCACGTCGCCGTACCGAAGCAGATCGGCTCCCGGCCCCTTCAGCTCCGCGAGGGGCGCGCCCCTTTCCGCCAGCACGGAATCGCGGGTGTCGCCGACCTGCACGGCCAGGAGAAGGCTGGCGCATGCGACGGCGCCAACCGTTAGTTTGAGGGCCTTCATCCGGTTCGGGGAGGCTATTCGATCGGGACGGTTGAAAGCAAACCTCCGATCCGATGGCGCGCGGTTTCGGCCTGGGCCCTCGGTGTGAATCCCCGGAAAGGCCTCCGGGCGCGGGCCGGCGGCCTACGGGACCACGTAGACCTCGACCAGGGCCTGCCCGCCGTTCCCGCTCAGGGATGACACCTCGGCCGTGTAGTTTCCCGGGGGAAGGCTGATGAGGAGCGCCGAGTCGGCGCTCTTCGGATCCGTCCACGCGAACGCTCCAACGGATGCCGCAGTCGAGGTGATCTGGGGGTTTCCCCCCCAGCCGCTGTTGGATGCCACCAGATTCTGGTTGGAGTCATATATCTGGAGCGTTGGATCAGGCAGAGTGTAAGGTACAAAGAACGTCGCGGCCAGCGCCGGGCCGGAGGCGCGGACAAGGAGCGTCTGGGATGTGGATCCCGAGATGACAAATCCTGCGATGAGGTCGTCTACGCCGAAACTGGTGAATGCCGTCGCGGAAATGTTGACGAGCTGGGTGCCGGTGCTTCCGGAGTCCTCATCGTAGAGCTCCGCCAGGGCGATTCCGCCGTCGACCGGGCCGTCGGCGACCCCGGTGCCCGCAATCTGCGAGGTGTAGGCGCCCGCGGGCAACGAAACCCTCACGGCGCAATCGGCCGAGTTGGGTGTGAGGTCAAAGGCGCCCACCTGCGCGAAATCCGCCGCCGTTGCGTCGACGGGTGCCGCCTTGCCGGACCAGGGTCCCGTCGGGGCCGTCGGCGGGCTCTGCCAGCCCATGTCGCTCGTGATGAGGTTGGGGTTCGAGGCGGCGTCGAATAGCGAAAGGACGAGATTCGGCAGCGTGCCCTGCACGCCGAGGGTTCCGAGGGTCGGGCCCACCCCCCGCAGGAGAATGGTCTTCGAACCCTTTCCGCCGATCACGAAACCTGCGGTGAGGTTGGACGGCCCGATGGCAAACCCTCCGGACTCGACATCCGCGCGCACCGAGAGATTGGTGATCCTCCCAGGGTCCGGGCTAGAAACGACCGCGAGGGCTGCCGAGGCGCTGGTCGCGCTGCCCGATCCGTTTGTCGCGGTGCAGGCGTAGGTCCCGGCTTCGGCTGATGTCACTCCGCTGAGAAGGAGCGTTTGCGTGGAGGAGCCGGAGACTCCGTTTCCGTCGGAAAGTGGCGTCCCATTGAACGACCACTGGTAGGACGGGGAGGGCCTAGCGCGGGCCGTGGCATTGAAAGCAACGGAGGATCCGAGATTGACCGTCTGCGACTGGGGCGCGCTTGCGATCGCGGGTGCCACTTTGGCCGGAAGGCCGTCGAGCACCGAGACCGTGCCAGCTGCGTCATTGCTCAGCACGTAGACCTTGTTCGTGACCGGGTTGACCGCGACCGCGAACGTATTTGTGCCGGTCGCAATCGTTGAGGTTTCGTTCGATGCGCCGTCTATCACCGTGACGCTCCCGGCTGGATTGAAGTTCGCGACGTAGATCACGTTCGTCACCGGATCCAGAGCGATTCCCGTCGGATTGTTTCCCGTGGGGACATTGGCGACGGCTTCGGTGGCTCCGTCGATCACGGCAACGACTCCGTTTCCGTCGTCGTCCACGACGTAGGCCTTGTTGGTCACCGTGTTCAGCGCGATGGCCCCATATTCAAATCCGGAGCCAACGATCGAATAGGTGTTCTTGGCTCCGTCGATCACAGCAATATCGCCGCCGTTGATGAACGGGACATAGATCTTATTGGTCACCGTGTTGACGGCGATGGCCACGGCGTCCCAAGTCTTCGTGGTGATTGACGGCCCCATGAGCGTGGAGGCGTAGGTGACCCCGTCGACCCGGGTCACAGGGGTCTCCGAGGTGGAGTTGTCGTTCAGAAAATAGATCTTGTTCGCCACCGGGTCCAAGGCCATCGGGCCCGGGTTCGCGCCAAGCTGGATGTTGGTGGCCGTGTTTGTCGCTCCGTCGATAACCGTTACGCATCCGAATATGTAGCTTCCGTCGAAGGTGTCCTCCGAAAGATAGACCTTGTTGGTCACGGGGTTCACAGTGATGACCGTCGGCTGACCAAGCAGGCTGATTGTGGATGTGGCGTTTGTCGCGCCGTCAATGACCGTCACAGTGTTGCTGCCGGCGTTGGCGACGTAGACCTTGTTGGTCACCATGTTCACGTCGATGGCGTCCGGGGAGGTCCCCACGGCAACGGAGGTCGTGGCGTTTGTTGCGCCGTCGATGACCGTCACAGTGTTGCCGGAGCTGCTTGCGACATAGATCTTGTTGGTGACGGAGTTCACCACGACTGCGAAGGGAGTGGATCCCGTCTCCAGGGTTGCGGTGATCGCCTGGCCCCGGAGCATCGGCCCCGTAGCCAGCAGGAGAGGTGCTGCCGTGGCCAGCAAGCGACCGGTGATTGAGCCAATCCTCGAGAGGGTGGGGCGTGGGCGCAGAGGCTCCGCGTTCAGGATCGCGGATGGGGTGTCGCGGTTGCTTCTTGGGGTTGGGATCATAGGGGTGCGTTGGGAACTGGTCCGCGGGTAAGCCGATTGAGTCTGGTCGCCGCTCGAAGCGTAGGGTCACGGGACCACGTACACCTCGACCAGGGCCTGCCCGCCGTTCCCGCTCAGGGATGACACCTCGGCCGTGTAGTTCCCCGGGGGAAGGCTGATCAGGAGCGCCGAGTCGGCGCTCGTGGGAACGGTCCATGGGAATGCCCCGACGGAAGCTGCGGCGGCGGCAATCTGGGAATTGCCCGCCCATCCCACGTTCGAGGCGACGAGGTTCTGGTTGGAATCGTAGATCTGAAGCTGGGGATCCGGAAGCGTGGTCGGCAGGGAGAAGCTCGCGGCCAGGGCGGGCCCCGAGGCCCGAACAAGGAGCGTCTGGGAGGTCGATCCGGTGATCACAAATCCCGCGATGAGAACGTCCCCGCCGTCGGCGACGAATGCCCTGGCGGAGATATTGATGAGGTGCGTGCCGGTGGCTCCGGCATCCTCGTCGTAGAGCTCCGCCAGGGCGACGCCCGCGTCGACGTAACTGGTCCCGTTGCCCGAAATCTGGGAAGTGTAGGCCCCCGCCGGCAGGGCGACCCTGACCGCGCAGTCCGCCGAACCGCCAGTGAGGGCAAAGGCGCCCACCTGGGAGAAGTCCGACGCCGTCGCGTCGACCGGCACCGCCCTGCCCGCCCACGGCCCGGCCGGTGTCGAAGGCGGGTTCTGCCAGCCCATGTCGCCCGTGATGAGGTTGGGACTGGCGGCCGCATCGAATAGCGACAGCGTTAGGATGGGCAGCGCACCCTGAAGGCCGAAGGTGCTGAGCGTAGGCCCCACTCCCCTCAGGAGCATCGTCTTCGACCCCTGGCCGCCGATCACAAATCCGGCGGTCAGGTCGTAACTGGATCCAAGTCCGCCCGAGACCACATAGGCGCGGGCGGACAGGTTGATGATCCGGCCCGGATCCGACGCGGTGACGGCCGCAAGGTCCGCAGCGGTGCTCGTGGCGCTTCCCGCGCTGTTCGTCACGGTGCACGAATAGGCGCCGGCCTCCGCCGACGCCACGCCGCCGAGGAAGAGCGTCGGTGTCGACGAGCCGGAGATGCCGTTTCCGTCGGAGAGGGGCGCACCGTTGAAGGACCATTGGTAGGACGGCAGCGGCCTGCCGTTCGCCGTGACGTTGAACACGACGGGTGCGCCGAGGTTGACCGTCTGGGACGCAGGCTCGCTCGTGATTGCCGGGGCCACGTTCGCCGAAACCCCGTCCATCACCGAGACCGTGCCCGCGGCGTTGTTGCTTAGGACATAGACCTTGTCCGTCACGGGGTTGAGCGCGACCGCGAAGGGGTTGGTCCCCGTGGTGACCGACGACGTGGTGCCCGTCAGCCCGTCGATCACGGTCACGCTCCCCGTCGGATCGGAGTTGGTGACGTAGATCACGTTGGTCACCGAGTTGACGGCTAGGCCCGCCGGATTCAGCCCGGTGGGGATGATGGTGGTGGCATTCGTCGCGCCATCGATCTCCGTGACGGTGCCGTTGCCGTCATCGTTGACGACGTAGATCTTGTTTGTGACCGGGTTCACCGCCACGGCCTCGAACTCGAATCCGGAGCCGACGATCGAGTACGTGTTCGTGGCCGCGTTGATCACCGTTATGTCGCTGCCCTTTATGCCTGCGACATAGACCTTGTTGGTCGCCGGGTTGACGGCGATGGCCACGGGGTCCCCGTCGGTGCCCATCAGCGTGGTGGCGTTTGATGCCCCGTCGACCTGGGTCACGTTGACGAGGGAACTGCTGTCGTTCAGGAAGTAGATCTTGTCCGTCGCTGGGTTGACGACGATTGGTCCGGGGTAGCTTCCGAGGTCGATGTTGCTTGGAGTATTTGTCGCCCCGTCGATCACCGTCACGCATCCGAAGACGACGCTGCCGTCGAAGGTGTCCTCCGAGACGTAGACCTTGTTGGTCACCGCGTCCACGGCGATCGAGGTCGGCTGGCCCGGGAGGGCGACGGTCGATATCGAATTCGTCGCCCCGTCGATCACGGTCACGCTGTTGCTGCCGCCGTTCGCGACGTAGACCTTGTTGGTCGTCAT
Source organism: uncultured Opitutaceae bacterium (assembly GCA_964574435.1). Classification (GTDB taxonomy): domain Bacteria; phylum Verrucomicrobiota; class Verrucomicrobiia; order Opitutales; family Opitutaceae; genus Palsa-1447. Next base: position 65,196 of record CAZNNO010000005.1, on the reverse strand, counting down.
GTTCACGTCGATCGCAACCGGGGCGGTGCCCACGGGCACGGTGGTCGCGGCGTTCGTGACCCCGTCGATCACCGTCACGTCGTTGCCCGCGCTGCTGACGACATAGACCTTGTTCGTGACGGAGTTGACCGCCACGGCTGTGGGAACGGATCCCGTGTTCACGGTTGCCGTGACCGTCTGCGCGTGGGCCGCCAGGGCGGCCGCGGCTGCGAAGAGTAGGGCCGCGGATCGGGCCCGGGCGGCGAGCGAGTCGATCCCTGGGATCCGAAGCAGCAGCGCGCGGCGCGCGGGGATTGCTTTCATGGGTGCCGGGGGACGAATCGCGGTTATGGGGCTTCCGACCGCGCTGCAGGGGCTTTCTCGAGGGGACGGGCGCGGCTGGGATCTGGAATGCTGGAGATTGCATGCATCGTGCCATATGCCACGGATCAACTGTAACAATTTAATATCAAGGGTTTAGTGCATTCCGGCATCGGGGTTGTCCGCAGGCTTTCCCTTGAGTATGGTTGCAGACACCCGTTTTCAGGCGCCTCTGAGGTCCAGCTTTGGGTATTACGGACCAACGGGGTAAATTGGACGGCAAGGACGTCGGCGGGCGCGGTTCCCGCGTCTGCGGTGACCGGCGCGACCTTGGCCGTCTGCCCCGGGGAATCGCTCCACTCAGATCCGCCGACAAGCCGGGGCAAGGCACCGGCAAACGTCGGCTTTCTGCTGAAGACCGCAGGGATGCGCCCCTTCCAGGCAATCGGGAACTGTCAGCTTCCGCGCCGATCGGCACGGAGCCCCGATCGGATGCCTGGCGTCACTGGGGCAAAGGCCGGCCGGCGGCCTGGGCGCCGGACTGAATCCAGTCGACCAGCCTCCGCGCCAGGCGATCGCCCGGCTGCAGCTGCAGGCCCCTGTTCAACTCGGACAGCGCCTCTTCCGGCCGGCCGATCTGCAGCAACGCTGCCCCAAGCGCAAAATGCGCTTGCGCAAAGCCCGGCTGCATCCGGATTGCGTCCTCTATCCGGCCGATCCCATCCTGAATCCTTCCCGTCCGGCAGAGGACAATCCCCAGGTTGTTGCTCGCGGCCGCGTAGTCGGGCTTCAGCCGCAGCGCCTCCGCGTATTCGAAGATGGCGTCGTTCAGCCGGCCGGACACGCGCTCGAGGGCGAAGCCAAGGCTGAAATGCGCCTCGGCGTAGCCGGGATCGAGGCGCAGGGCCTCTTCAAACTGGGCAATCGCCCCATTCAGCCGGCCGGGGATCCTCTCGAGATCGCAGCCGAGCTTAAAGTGCGCCGGGGCGAAATCGGGCTTGAGCCGCAGCCCCTCCTCGTAGAGGGACACTGCCTCGTCAAGCCGGCCGGGAATCGCGTCCAGGGCTCCGCCAAGGTTGAAGTGGGCCTCGGCGTGGCCCGGCTGCAGCCGCAGTGTCTCCCGGTATTGCGCGATCGCCTCGTCCATCCGGCCTGGAATCTTCTCGAGGGCGCATCCCAGGTTGTAACGGGCCTCGGCGAAGTCGGGCTTGAGCCGCACCGCTTCCTGATACTGGGCCACCGCGTCGTCCAGCCGTCCGGGCACCTTCTCAAGGAGGCAGCCAAGATTGAAATGCGCCGCCACGAAGCCCGGGTCCAGCCGCACGGCCTCCCGATACTGGGCCAGCGCCTCATCCCCCCGTCCGGGCACCTTCTCAAGGACGCAGGCGAGATTGAAATGCGCCTGGGCGAACGCGGGGTCCAGCCGCAGGGCGTCTTCATACTGAGCGATTGCCTCGTCCCGCCTTCCGGGAATCTCCACGAGGGCCCCCCCGAGGTTGCTGTGGGCCTGCACAAAATCGGGCTTGAGCCGCAGCGCCTCGTCGTAATGCGCGATCGCCTCGTCGAGCCTGCCGGGAATCTTAGCCAGGAGGAATCCCAGGTTGTTCTGGGCGCGCTCATTGCCCGGGCGCTTCGCCACCGTGTCAGTCCAGAGCGCGAGCTCGGAGCGGTAATCATCATTGCGCCGGGAGGTCAGGAACCCGAGGCCGAGCCCCAATGCGGCGAGCGGCACGAGGAACCGCCAGCCTCCCGCGCCCCCAAGCGAGCGGATTCCAAGCACGAGCAGGAGGATGACCGGGGCGAGCGGCAGGTACATCCGATGCTCGGCCAGTGTCTGCGTCGCGACCGGGACGAGGAGGGTCGGAGCCAGGATCGCGAAAAACCAGGCTCCGAGAAAACCCAGTGCGGGGGAGCGCCGCAGGGCCGCCAGCGTCGCGAGCGCAAGGAGGCCGACGGCGAGGGCGCTCGGGACCACCTCGGAGGGGCCGCGGACCAGGAACGGGCCGTAGTCAAAGACGAGCGGGCTTGGCCAGACGCAAAGGCGGAGGTAACGGGCCACGGCCCCGACCTGGGTGAGCCAGTAGGAGAGCGGTGACACCGAACCGTTGAACCCCGCCGTGCCTGCGCGGCTCCAGCCCGTGGCAGCCACGAGGAACGGGAGCGGCAGCCAGGTGGCGGCGAGTCCCAAGTAAAGCCCCGGGCGCTGGGACCAGGCGCCCCTGAAGGATCCGGCGACAAACGTGCGGTCGTAAAGCAGGACCAGCAGCGGCGCCGTCACCATGGTCTCCTTGGCTCCCATTCCCAGCAGGCAGGCGACGACCGCGCACGCCTGCCATGGCAGGGGACGCTGCGCCTCGGTCGATCGGATGAAGCAGTAGAGGGTCAGCAGGTAAAACAGGCCCGCCAGCGACTCGACCCGCTGGACGACATAAGTGACCGCCTCCGTCTGCAGGGGATGAAGGGACCACAGCAGCGCCGTCGCAAATGCGACGGGCACGGCGTCGCGCCCGAAGCGAGCGCGGAGGCCCGGCATCAGGAGCGTCCTGCGCGTGATCCCGAAAAGCGCGAGGGCGCCGAGGAAAAGGATCAGCAGGTTGAGAGCATGGTAGCTCCAGACGTCCGTCCCGCTGACCGCGTAATTGATCGCGAGGGTGACGTTGGCAACCGGCCTGCCGCCGACGGTGGAATCCGGCGGCGGGGAGAAAAGCCCCCGAAGGTCCCAAAGTCTGCGGATGCTCGGGTTGTCCTGGATGGCCTGGCCGTCGTCAAAGACGAACGGCACCCTGAAACTGTTGCCGTACGCAGCCAGGACCGCCGCCGCGAGGACGGCGAGCCCGGCGAACGTCGCCAGCCGGCCTGGCGCGCGCGAAGGGCTTGCTGATGCGGGTAATGGGGGCATTGAGGCGCGGATTCCGCTGTCTGTCGCCTGGCGGCGGCGAAGGTTTCCCAAGGCGTCGAGTCTGTCCAGGCCGCGTGGGTGGGAGGCGAGTGCACCCGGCTTGGGAATTCAATAACAAAGAAACCCTCGGATGGCCTAGGGCCCAAGCGAGGCCTTACCGCCGGCAGCGGACCGTCCGTCTTGTTTTTTGCGCAGGCGAAGGGCGGGGCAAGCGCCCGTTCGACCGGAGCCACCAGCCAGTAACAGGCAGGATCCGGCGGGCCGGCTTCGAATCGAGGGAAAGCCCTAAGCAGGCGGAAGCCCACTAATCACGAGGCTCGTGGGCCTCAAATCTGCAGCTTCCTCAGGTTCAGGGCCGCGACGCCGTCGACCGGCGTGCCGTTGGCGAGGGCCGGCTTGAAGCGGATGCTCTTCACGACGGACTCGAGGAAGGGGTCGTCGATCTTCTTCTGGCAGGTGACGTCGGAATAGGCCTCATCGGCCAGACCGTCCTTCGACACCTTTATGAAGAACGTCTCGTTGTACTTTCCCGCCGCAAGGCGGTTTGGCAGCTCGGCGGGCAGCTTGCCCATCGCCGGAATGGCGGGGAGCGTCTCGCTCTTGTGGGCGCTCACATATTCCATCTTGATGTACTCGAAGGCCTCGTCGCGGGTCAGCTCCACCCGGTTGTTCGATATGTTGGTCGCGATCTCGATCCCGCGGTTGTAAATGTGCAGCTGGAAATCGAGGAGCTCGTAGTTGAAGGGGAAGCCGTCCTCGCTGAAGTGCACGTGGGTGGCGTGCGAGTAGACCGGGTCCAGCGCCCGGGCGTAGACGAGGGTCTGGACGGAGCCCGGCCTGCTGTTCGGCGTGCGGAAGCGCGTCATCGTGACGACATAGGGGTTGTACAGCGGCCTGGCCGAGGAGATGTCGAACGCGACGTCCATCGCGTCGAGGCCCTGGGTGACGATCCGCCCGGTCGGCTCGCTGGCGGTAACCGTGTTGGCCGCGGCAACAGCGGCTTCGGCGCTGGACGTGTAGATGGCGAGCTGCTGCCCGCTGGGCAAGAGCGTATCTGTGGCCCCGCTGTTGGGCGGGGTCCTCGACCCGGGCGTGGGTATTCCCGGGTGGGTGATTGCGGGGAGGGTTTGGGCCGAAAGCATCAACGCGTTCGCCCCGAATTGCAGGTCCGATCCGGCAAAGATGGCGGAGGGCCCAAGCGCCGCGTTGCTTGCGGTGTCGGCCAGGTGCTGCGCGTCGAGCGAGATGCCCGTCAGCATCGCGTTGGTCATGCCCGCCTGCGTCAGCCCCCGGGTCAGCCTTACGCTCGGATCATTGTCATAGGAGTACGCGGCCTCCCTCACAAAGCCCGTAATCGTCGCGGAAACCTCCGTCAGCTTGAGCGTGGGGGTTATCTTCAGGTTGAGCGGCGCATCCTTTGAGGACACGAGCTTGTCCTTCCCGTTGATGTCGATCACCCACGAGGAGCCCACGACGTCCCGCACGGGGTAGAGGTCCCGGTCGAGGTTGACGGAGATGTCGGCTCCCATGAAGAGCGTGTGCGTCTTCGAGGCGTCGACGACGACCTCCTCCATCTTGACCGGCTTCTGGTTGCTCACGTCGGAGGCTCTTGCCAGCGGCGCGCTGAAAATGACACAGGCGGGAAGGAGAAGCCGCAGGCGAAGCAGTCTTGCGGCGGGGTAAATATTTTGGGGTGCTTTCATGGGGAATGGCCACAGCTCTCATGGCTTGCTCTGTGCCAAATCACGACAAATTCACATTAACACATTGGATTCAATGATCTAGCAATGTTGCTGCCGTTGCACTATTCTCGGTGGCTTCCTTAGAGCGGTTGAAGGGAACCGCAAATGCAGTCTAATAGCGCGGGAGTTTGGGCGCGGTCAACCAATGCGCGATGCCAGGGCACCACGACTGCCTCGGCTTGACCGATGAACACCCTGCTTACGAGGGCGCGATTCACACCAGACCGGGGAAGATCGATCGTTTGATTCACCCGTTGACGAGATTCATAAGCCATAAGGGTTCAGTTAGATAGGGTGCCTGATCTCTTCCTCCGATCAGCACGGTTTGCCAAGGGACCCGGGGGTGGCGGATTGCCAACCGACGCCGGCGCCCGTCGGGATTCGCGGCTCCTAGCCGCGACACAGGCGCTGCAGCGCCGTCCGGCCGGGAAGAAAGAAATAGCCGCCTCCCATCGTGCTGACATAGGCCGCCGGCCTGGGGACGCGGCGGTTCTCCGGGCATCCCTGGATCGTGAACGCTGGATTCTCTCCGGGAGCCGACCAGGTGACCGGGCTCGCGACGGGATCCGTGTCGCTGGTGAGGTTGCCGAACTTGGGGTTGTTGAGCCAGGTTTGCTGCACGAACTCGAACTGCCTCGAAAGGCTGGCATTCAGGCACAGGAAATGAATGCCGCGCAGGTCGGGCGATCCCGTCGCCCCCTCGGCGGCCTCCGTGTGGAGGCCCTCCGGGAAAGCCGACCGAGGAGCAGGCAGCCCGAAGGTCCGTCCGCGCCTCAAGATCCGGTGGTGGTTGACAACCTCGAGGGACTTCGCGGCGTCGTCCAGCAGCGTGTCGCGCGGATTTGAACGCCGGATGTGCGATCCGAAGGGGCAGCGCATCGCACCGGGGTCGGCCTGCGCGTACGTGAAATCATTCGTCGGGTTGGCCCGGAGCGGAAAATCCGGCGAAAGCGCAAGCGGCGTGCCGTCGGGCCAGCGCCCCATCATCCTGGCGGCAAGCGCGATCTTCTGGACTGGGTCCGGCAGCCCCCTGAAGGCGCCCCAGAATCCCGGAACGTCCTGGACCACCTGCCTGAGCACGAGGTAGGACCCGTTGCGCGCGAACTCCGGCGCAGGCTCGGGCGCGCCGGTCTCGTCGTCATAGCCGAGGACAAATTCACCCGCCGCCACCGAATTGGCTGGGCCGCCCGGCCTGCCCAGTCCTCGAATCGCCGGCTGTGCTATGCCGTCGTGGAACCCGAAATGCTCCCTGTTCTCCCTCAAGGGCGTCGTTGGGAGCTCGCGGACCAACTGAACTCCTGCGAGCTGCCGCCGGATCTCGCGCAATCGCGCCTCCAGCAGGGCGGGGGTACTCTCATAGGCCATGAGAAGGATATGCACGGGGCCGTTTCTCGGCCCTCCCCAGGCCCACCTCCCCGGATCTCCCGGGCTTCCGTCAAGGTCGCCCAGAATCCGCTGGCGATGCGCTGTCACGATTCCCTCGCAGTACTCCCGCGAGAAGCCGCCCAGCTCCTGCGAGCTGCAGCCTAGCGCCTGGAGCGCCGTGTGGCTGAAGGCGATGTTGAGCTTTGATGCCGAGTCCTTGTTCCCGCAGAACGAGACGTCACCCAGGACCTGCCTGAGCCAGCCGCCCGCTGCGACGGGATCAACGACGCTCAGGAGGATGTGGCAGGCAAAGGGCTGTTTCGCGTATCCTGACACCAGGAGTCCCTGGATCTCGGAGGTTTCGAGCTTCGTTGTCTGCATGGCGTCCTTCAGATCAGCTGGAGCCATTCACGTGCGGCCTTGGGGCCCATGTGCCTGAAGAGGCCCGCCCGAAGGCTGGCATTGCGGTCGATTTCATCCAGCGAGAGGTGCCCGATGGCGCTGTACCAGAAGTGGGTGGTCCGCTGCATCGCCCTCGTGAACGGAAGAAACCGCTGCTCGAAGCCGCGGGTGGTCCATCGCAGGAAGATCGTCCTCGGGCAGCCGCGCAGATTCGTCCAGATCGGGACGACCGCGAGCGAGCCCACTGTCAGGAAGTCATAAAGGTAGCGTTCCCATCCCCCGTCGAATTCGCTCATGAACAGCATGCGCCGGCCCTCGTCGATCTGGTGGATCCGGGCGAAATGTATCGTCTCAATCCCGGCGAGCTTGCCCGTGTTCCAGAAGTGACGGCTCAGGGTGTTCGCGAGCCACAGCACGAAGCGCAGGTTCAGGCGGCGAAACAGGGAGTCCCGAACCGGCGTGAGCATGGTGAATTGGTTCTGGATCACGAAGTCCTCGCGCGCCACGAGCGCCGCGACCTTGGCGAAGTCCGGCTGCACCACGACGTCAGGCTCGACGACCTCGTGAAGCCGGATCAGAAGCAGCCAGGCCGCCGCCAATGCGACGAACATCACGGTCGTGGCCGCAATGTCCGCTGCCACCGAGCACCGTGCATGCGGGGAGAGCGCCAATGCCAGCGCGGCGGGCGGCGCGAGCAGGAGACAGATTGACTTCAGGAGGTCGAGGAGCTTGAAGGCGCGCGCCAGAACAGGCTCCTTCGGCCTGGGGCCCTGCGGCAGGTCCTGCCTTGAGCGTACAAATTCCCTGATCTCGTCCCTCAGCCGCAACGGGTCGCCGCTTCCGTCTCGGTGCGCCCGCGAATCGACGAGCGACCGGATGGCCGCGTGCAGGCGTTCCTCCTCCCGTATGGCGCCCATTCCGAAACGGACCGCGCCGATGTGGAAGGTCTGCGGACGCTCGGCGCGAGCGAGAAGCCAGGCCACGGCTGCCGCGGTGTCGGCCGCCTTGGGAAAACCGACACATGTGGAGAGCAGGTCCTGCAGCCGGTCACCGGCGGCCGCAGCCCAGTCGCCCAGGAAATCCCCGGCCTCACCGTCAAAGACCGCGGACAACACGAGCCGGGCCGGCAGCCGCCGGCCGCGCAGGTCCGTGTCCTCGCCGATCACAAAAAGCCGCAGAAAGTGAACGTGAGGCAGGCTTTCCAGTGCAAGTGAGTCCCCTGCGCCTTCCAGCCGCCTGCCAAGCTCCTCGGCCGACGATGCCGCAATCTCGGCAAAGACGGTGATCGTCTGCGGCTGCCGCCAAAGCGCCTCGCCGAACAACGGCCGTGTTCTTCCAGATGCTGGCGGCATGGGGATGCGAGCTTGTCGTAGGGAGAGTGGCAGCCGGCGGCGAAGCGGTGCGACCTTTCGCGAGGCGGAGTCGCTGAGTCCGTTCATACAGGGCGCCGGCCTGGGAATTTGCAACCACCCGGGTGTCAGTCGTCCCGCCATCGGGCAACGTACCGATTGGTCGTGGCTCGGCTCTTCGCTTCTGGGCGCGTGCGAGTCTCCAGGTGCCCTTCACCCTCCGGGGCATGGCGACATCCGTTGCTCGCCGGAGCCCGGGATGCCGGCAACAAAACGATTTACACATGCCCGGAAAAAATCGATCGTATGGGTTGCCCAAGTGAATTTGATGCACAAGTCCCCGTAGCTCAACTGGATAGAGCAGCGGTTTCCTAAACCGCTTGTCCCGGTTCAAGTCCGGGCGGGGGCACCACTTAGAGATCGACGCAACCCGTCTTGGGTGCAGCGCCTTGCAACGACGGACTCCCGTTTATTCCAAAGCGGTGAATTACCGAACCATTCACCGGACGATGCAAAAATACGTGCTGTGCCACTTGGAGGGGTTTCCCCAAACGCTACCACAAGTTATGTGCCACTGCGTTCCAAGCCTGCCTCTATCGCTCCAGTCCGAAATCGGACGGGCTCGGTGAGCTATCGGGTCTTGGTTACTATCGGCGCGAAGCAGCGAAAGAGGCATTTCTTAGCCCAAGAGGATGCATTGGCCTGCCAATCAGCCTGGGAGATCGAACGCATGTCCGCAGGGGCCGCGATAAGGCCCAAAATTACTCGACTGACCAACGAGCAACTTACACATGCCGAAGCCGCCCTTGAATTTCTCAAACCGACTGGCCTCAACCTAATCGAGGCAGCCCAATTCGTTTTCCGAAATTACAAGGGTCCATCGGGGAAGAAGTCATTGGCTGACGCTATCGTCGGCTTCCTGCAATCAAAGGAAGGAACTATAGGCGAACGCCAAATGGAAAATTACCAGCAGGTGACGGCTCATTTCTTACGTCATGTAGGTAGCGTTCATCTCGGGGAGATCAGTAGTAATAGAATAGAGGAGTGGCTGCAAAAAATGCAGCCAATGGCTCCGAAAACTTGGAACTACTACCGGGACACAATCTCGGGACTGTTCACGTATTGCTGTGAAAAATCACGGCTTTGGCTTCATGAAAACCCCGTCGATTCAGTAAGACGCCTCAAGGTGCCTCGCGGTTTACCCGAGCGCCTCGACGTTAGCCGTTGTGTCGAGCTAATGCGGTTCGTCGAGAAAAACTATCCCGACTGGGTAGTCTTCTTCTCTCTGGCCTTATTCGCCGGCATTCGGCCCGACTTACGCACCGGCGAACTCGCCGACCTTGCGCGAGTTTGCCGCAAGGAGGGGGTCTCTCGATACTTTCGGCAAACAACCATTTACATCAGCGAGGAGGTGGCGAAAGAGGGAATCGCTCGCCAAGTCCCAATCGCGCCTAATTTGGCCGATTGGCTCGCAGCCCAGGCAGTCACGCCTGACTTGATTTGCCCCGGCGCCGCTAAAGCCTGGGAATACCGGATGATTAGACGGAAGCTGGGTCTTTCACATGACGTTTTGCGGCACACATCAATTTCGGCGCACGTCGCCAAGAATCAGTCGCTTGCCGACGCAGCGATTGTTTTCGGAAATTCGGAAACTGTAATTCGCCGACACTACCTCAATTCCATGCCATCAGAACAGGCCGATCAGTTCTACGAAATCAGACCGAGTGTAGGCCTGAAGCCGCAGTGAGGCGTGTTGCCCACAGCATCCACCGAACGTCAGGGTGCATTTGCAGATCGCCAGCAGGGCGGTTTCCGCTGCCGTGCGGCTTCAAGCCTGAGGCATCCGAATAGGCATATAGACTGGCTAGAGAAAATGCGAAGCAGTGGCCTTCTTCAAAGTATGAGGCTTATTTTAATGAGACATTAATAGGGAACGGCTTATGAAGCGAAGGCTCATAAATTGACTTCGAAAGGCGGAAAACTTGGAATGCCCTGACAAGGTCAAAATGAAAAAGTGGAAAGAAATTTCATCGGAACGGAAACTGGAATTGGTTCTTTCTGTTTTAAAGGGGCCCGATTCCATCGCCAAAATCTTTGAAGACGACGCCGGACTACCCCAGCAGTATTACCACGCATGGAAGGCAAAGCTCCTTAGATCGGCAGAATTAATTTATTCGCGTGGGGATGTTTTGAAGCAACTGGAAGATGCGCGGAGTAGGGTGGCCAAACTCAAAAAGTTGAACCGAAAACTGAGCAAGGACTTGAGAACCAAGGCGCGCGACGACCTAGAGTTCGGGGAGGGGTAGTGGAGGGTCAGCTGTCAGGCGGTAGAGAAAATCGGAACAGCAAGCTGCAAGTTGCGCTTCGCTTACCTTGGCGCTTGCCCCCTTTTCGCTAAACTTAACCCCTCTGAACTTGGAGACCCCAAATCCCGCTCGCGGAAAACTCTGGGAAATGAGCCGCGCAATAGAGGATGGGCAGCAAGTCACGCTTTCGTCTAAGCGCAACCTAACCGCCCAGATCGACCAGGCCATCTCCGAAAGCGAAGGAGATCCGGACAACTTCCAGAAGAAATTAGCCAAGGCCGGTGTGGAGGTGAAGCTGAACCAATCGAAAACCACGGGCAGAATTGCCGGGGCTTCTTTCCGCGCAGAAGGGGCCGACTGGTTCAAAGGCTCTCAGCTTGGAAGGGCCTACACCTGGGCGAAGATCTCGGAGCGCATTAACACGATTGCGGAACCACAAAACAAACCAGCACATGAAACCGAACGAACTGAGACAGAGTCTATCCAGCATGGAGTCATTGAGCCAAGAGATCCAACTACTGCGGAAAGAACTCCAGGGATACCGGGAGCAGGTCCCGAAACAAATCGAGAAACTGGTGGCAGCCCGTCTGGCGCCGATGGAATTGACGCTCTCAAAGCTGTCGAATTCCCTAACTTCTCTGCATTCCGCACTGACGGACCAAACAGCTGCGCAGCGGCAGAACGCTCAGCAACAGGCCGCGCAGATCGCGGCCATGATACAAACGCTCCAGTTGTTCAAGACTCAGAACGAACAACCGCTGTAGAGTTTCTGAACGTTGTTACGGCTTTATTTTCCGCAGCAATGGCGACAATTGCCCGGATTTGGGGCAAGCGACGGCGTGGTGCAATTGGGATGGATACAGACGAGCTACCATCGCTTAGACACCAACCGGCAATCGAGCGACACATGGATCTCCCGCCGCTATGACGGCTCCTCAGATTTCCCGAAGAAGGCCGGTAATGTCCTAATTTGGATTGTGCGCGCATCTATCCACGAAAATTGGAGGCAAATATTAGACTACGGGCTCCCCTGTAGGCGAATAGAGCAACGGGATCGAGGAACCTCGATTGTAAATTTGTTGTTCAAATTGGGCGCCTATTAAAAAGGTCAAACGTTTGGGCTAAAACCGACCATAATAGAAACTGGGCCGCTATGTCATCGTGACAGAGCTCGCCCGATCTTAACATCATGCCAAATCAAAATAGCACCCTGACGGGCGGCCATGGCCTCCCACAACAACAGCAACAGTCCGCTGGTACGCCCGGCGTGGCTCCTAGTGGCCAAGGACACGGGCAGCCCCATACGCCGCCTGCGCCCCCAACCTCACCCCCGCCTGCCCCTTTACCGTCTCGGGAGGATATTCAAGCAGCACGCAATGCCCTGCTTGAGACCGTGGCCAACATGGAGGGGCTGCGGCGCGACGCGGATGCGGTTCTTCAGCGGCTACAGGCGCAGGAACAAGCAACCGCCGATAACATGAAAAAGGCGGCCGCCTACGCACGGCACGAGTTCATCCAGCCAGTTGCTTCTGCGCTAGAACGGATCGCCGTCGGATTAACTGAACAAGCCAAGGAGCGCGTCAACGAAGCCAAGGGCGAAGTCACGAAGCAGGCAGAAGCATTCAGGAATGCCTTCAAACACCAGCAAGTCTTCTACGACCAGGAAATCGGCAAGATGAAGACGGCATACAAGGTCTCAGCTGCCATTTTCCTCGCCACGTTAATTGCTATTGGGGCTGCGCTCTGCTGGAGGACCACACCAGCACATATTCTGGACGCGGCGCTTCAGGAACAGGATGACCGGAAGGCCGCTAAGGCCCAACAACAGTAAGGGGCGCCGACTCATGCCAACAGTCTCCTTTGCTGATCGGTCTCGCGTTAACCTAACCAGCGTTTTGGCGGTCTACACCCACCAAAACGCTATCCGCATTAGCACTCCTGCGGTTGCTGGAGAGTTTACGATAGTGGGTCCCAATACACACAGCCTGGCAGGGCAATTCGTTCTAAAGAAGTACCCAGGGCAGTTCACTCCAGGGCCGGTCTTCCCCGAGTTTTATATCTCTCCAACGCACACGCCGGTAATTGAAGCGATCCAACCAGAGCCCCCAAAAAACTTGAAGGGCCTCGGGCGACCACTCGCGTTTTCAGCCCCAGGGCGGACTCTAGACCACCTCTGGTTTCTGTTAGAGGGTGCTGCCTTCGCCGTATTTATCCCGCAAGCCCGTTTCTGCCAATATAAGGCGGATATGAAAAAAGGTGTTCTGCACTTCGTGTTTCACCGCGAGGTCTTCCGCATCACTCCATTGGCTGCCACAGGCGAGGACCGCAAAACCGCCCTTGAGCGCCTGCTCAATCGCCTAGATATAAGCTTCCCGCCGTGCGATGCGGCCGGCTCCGTTCACCACGTCAACACCCTATCGGTTTACCCTGCCTGGCCTGCTCTTCCGCAATGGGGGAATCAAGAAAGGCACTTGGTGGCGGCCATCGAACAGGTTGACGCGCAAAAAAACCGATCTGAATGGGAAGACGCTACGACCGCACCCACCCAAGCAATGGTGCGAAATCGGCAGGCTCGCCATTACCAGGACCAGGCTCCGGAATTTACTATCCTAGGCCTTGAGACAGAGCTCGGCCAAGATTTGGAGCAAGACCGGGATAGGTTATACGAAATGAGGGGACCGTAAATCCTCCGCGTGCCAGAGAAACAAATCATCAGTGCTGTCCCCTGGATGAGCCAGGCCACCTGCTTCGCCTCGCTGCCTCTCCCGATCAGTCCCTCAGGTGGGATGCGCAGCCTCTTGCCGTTCTTCCATTCGTTCGACCATCCCCCATGTGGAACGCCCTTGCCAGCAACAGCGTGAAGGTCAAGAAGAGCGAAGGCTTACGAAAAACCATACCGTGGCACAGAGCAAAACCGGAAATGTTATAATATCGACCCTTGTCTTGGGTACCTGCGGCATTGTTCTATACCAATGCGCCAAGATCGACCGAGCTGCACATGGGATTGCGGCTGACTGGAATCAGGTGTCTCGGGAAGCGGAGCAAAAACACGTCTCCTCGAAACCGGAGATTCCAGTATCCCCCGAAATAAAATGGGAGGATCTAAATGCCAAGTTCTCAATCGGGAGTTCGCTAACTGAGCTCCAGAAAGGTGAGCTTTGGAAGCAATACCAAGGCAAAAAAGTCCGTTGGCAAGGTCCAGTTCGGGAGGTCAGTGATGCCGGATTAATGGAAATTATTGGGGACGATTCCCCGTTCCCTTCTGGCCGCCAAGTTTATGTCCAAATCATCCAATCGGAAATTCCCAAGGCCGCCAAATTAAGCAGAGGCGACCGCGCTATCTTCGTCGGGGTTTTAGATTCCTATGATGATTTCTCATTCCATCTTGCTAATGGAATAATCGAGTAACCTCCAAACCCTAGCTTAATCATCCACCGCCTCAGCCACTTGATAAAAAGCTCGCCCGCCAAGTGGAGTACAGAATGATAAATGTGGTGGTTAGCTGAGGTCTTGCCGTCCGGAATATTCCGGTGCATGAATGGTGAATAATTCCCAATAGGGAAGGTGCCATGCTACACTTTCGACTGAACACAGAGATCGGCATCAGATTTGATGGCAATGTATTATGAAAACCGCAAAAACTGAGCTCCCGGTTCAAGTCCGGGCGGGGGCACCAAATCGAGGCCACCTAAAGCGGTGCCAGATTTTTGGGGTCGACGAGCAACGCCTTAAATCCTGGATCGTTCCTCACCGGATCCCAGACGGGATCGATCTTGAGGATCGGAACTGTGAGCCCGCAGGGCACACGGAGTAGTTCGGCCAACACTTCGGCGCACTCCCGTGGGCGACCGAGATAGGCATAGATTTCGGCCAAACGAGTTTCTCTCCACCAGCGGGAAGCGGTTTGAGTCGTTGGCGATTGGGCGTCGACATAACGGCGGCAGGCAGCGATCGACTCTTCGGGATTGGCCAGGCGCGCCGATACAAGTGATAGGCGGAGATCCTTCGTCGAGGGATCGAATTCCGCCTGGGAGTCGAGCGCTTCAGCAACGGCGCGTGCAGCGGTAGCCGCTTCCGCCGTTTGGGACTCTCGTCCCAACCTATGCAGCACGTCAGATTTCTTCAAAAGCAGATCAAAACGGGTGGTCTCACCCAAACCCGGCTTAGACAGTTCGGATGCAAGGGAGGCGAGCTCCTCCGCGAATTTTCTACCCCGCCATAGCCAATCGTCTTCTTGACCGACAGAACCCGTTGGCAATTCGCCTTTGACCATATATAGCTCCCGTGAAAATTGGCTCCGATCTCCGTTCCTTCCGGCTAACTCGAAGTATCGAGCTCTGGCCAATTCAAATTCATCCGCACGTCGAAGACTTGCGAGAAGCCATGCAACATTTGCCCAAAGGATGGGCTCTAAAGGGTCCAAAGAGATCGCCTTCTTGTACTCGGATAGGGCTTCATCCGGCCGGTTTAGGCCTTCTAATGGGAATGCAGCAAAGTTGTGGATCTTGCCATCGTTCGGGAGGGCTCTGACGGCCCCTTGGGCTAGGATTCTTGCGCGCTCATAGTCTATCTCGACTGAAGAGTAGTAGAGCGAAAGCGCGGCGTCCCCTCCTCCTCCGGGCATAAGTCTCGAGGCGGTTTCCGCCCAGCGTTTTGCCTCCGATGCATGGCGAATCCTTTCAGAGGGGTCGGTCGCATGGAGAAACATATTGCGATGCGCCTCCGATACCATTGAGGCCGCCGGCATGAGCTGCGGATCGAACTGCAATGCCTCCTCAGCAAGTTTCGCGGACTGCTCGTCAGTCGACGGATCGTGGCCGAGCATACCGGCCATAAAAACCTGCTGCGCCTTCATGTACAAATCATATGCCCGCGGGTCCCGGCTCATGAACGCAGCCTCTGAATTCAGGTCCTTGCTTTCGCGTGCCTGCAGGATCCGAGCAACATCGCCGGCAATCTCAGTCTGGATATCGATCACATCCTCAAGATGGCGATCGTAGTCCTGGCTCCACAGAAGCGCTTCGTCGCTGGCCCGCCTCAATTCAAGCTGGATGCGAACACGGCTGCCGGAGCGATTGACGCTGCCCGTCACAACGTTGGCGACGCCCAGTTTGATTCCGATTTCGGCGAGTGAGAGAGTGGTGCCCTTGAGGGCGGCCGCCGAGTTTCGCGATATTACTTTTAAATCGGGAAGCCGTGACAGCGTCGAAATAATCTCCGCGTGCATGCCATCAGTGAAGAATGCATTTTCTGGATCAGGACTGAGATTCTCCAGGGGCAATACGACCAGGGATTTTTCGCTGACGTTTGGAGTGGGCGCCTGGGTCGGGGTCGATGCGGCCGCAGGCTTTACCGATTCTTGAGGCAACACAGGCCTTCGCATGACGTACCACGTAGCTGTCGCAGCAGCGGCAACCAGTAGAGCGAGGGCAGTTGCGCGGTGAGGTCGTCGACGATCTTGGGGCGCAACCCCAGTGGGCTTAAGAATGACTGGCGCACGATTCGAACCGGGGAGCGCCACCGAGTCCTGGGCTCCGGCCAACAGACGCTTTACTCTCTCGGCAATAGGATCCGGCGCCTCGCCTGGGGGAAGCCTGGTCCATTGAACGGCTGTGAACGATTCCGGGACAATTGCATCCCAATCCTTTGTGTCGTCCACGCAGACCGGCAGGATAAACGGTGTGCCTTTTGCTATAAGGTGTGTCCGATCATCGGCCAGCTTCCACTCCAGCCTGAAGTAGCCTTCACGCCTTGCCTGTGAGTTTGCCGAGATTATTGGGATGAAAAGCGCACAGGCCTTGATCTGCCTGCGAATGCTTTGATCCCACTCGTCGCCGCCCCGCAGCTCGCCTTGGTCAAACCAAACTTCGACCCCTTTTGACTGTAGCGCCTCGCATAGACTGCGAGCTGCCGCGGAATCCTGCGATGCGTAACTAAGAAAGACTGCGCGGGACATCGACCAAGAGTCTCCGGAACTAAATTGGAGCGGCGAGCAGAAACCATTTAAATGCACCTCATTGAGTCTGAAGCGCATTCTGAGCGCGCAAGGCCAGAAAACTTCAACGCCCTAGGACTCTTGAATCCCTATTCATGGGGACCATGTGAACTCCAATAATCAAAAGGAAAGAATCCAGCAAAGGCGGTTATCATGCAATATTGTCATACTTGACATGACGATATCGCACGTCATTGTTGCCATATGAGTGAAAGCACGCTTACCGAACGGGGGCAGGTCTCTATCCCGTCTTCCCTGCGCAAGGCAATGAACCTACGTCCGGGTCAGCGTCTGAAATTCACTCGTGTCTCCGATCACGAATTCCGTGTGAACACCCAGAACGACGCTCCTCCGGGGCCGATGGCGATGCTTGGCTATGCTCGGAGGTTGCGGGAGGGTCCCGCCCGCCGGACAAGCGACTGGATGCGCGAGCTTCGCGAAGGGGAGACTGGGCCGTAATGTGGGTCGTAGACACATGCGTGGTCCTCGACGTATTCGAGAACGACCCTCAATTCGGTAAGGATTCCGCCGCTTTGCTGGAAAAGCTGCTAGCAGATGGAATCGCTGTGTCTCCAGTCACAATGATTGAGCTCTCCGCGGCGTTCGATGGAGACATCTCAGAGCAGAAACGATTCCTTGAAGGGGCGGGGATCACGCACGGAGAGGCATGGACGGCGGCCGATGTTGATGCGTCGCACATGGCGTGGAACACCTATGTTGTGGCCCGTCGAAAGGACAAGGTCCCGAAGCGTCCGATTGCCGACATATTGATCGGCGGTTTCGCTGCAAATCGACAGGGCTTGGTCACACGAAATCCCTCGGACTTTCGCCGATGGTTTCCCAAGTTGGTTATTCGGGAGCCGTAACTAAACGAGTTGCACCGAGATGCTCGAGGTAGAGGAGAATTCCATCCCCCATTTCATCCTAGATTTCATAACCAATGATCTCAAACGATAGACAGCGGTTTCCTAAACCGCTTGTCCCGGTTCAAGTCCGGGCGGGGGCACCACTTTGGGAACGCGAACCTCGACACAGCGAGAGCGTGTTCTAAATTATTGATTGGGAATCGTTTGACAACGCGGGCACCCTGCCCGGTCTGCCCAAGACTGCAAAGGGCCGATTCAGCCAAAGGAGCCTCTATGAAAATCGAAGGACTCGCAGTACTCTGCCTCGCCGCTGGCAACCTCTTGGGTGCCGACCTCGCGCCCCCGCCCGCATATCCCTCTTATGTCCTGCCGAACACGCTATGCCGGGTCCTTCCGCGCACCACGCCGGACCGCACCTACGAGATTCTCATCAGCCTGCCGGGGTCATACGCAAAGGAACCGGAGAGAAAGTATCCGGTTATCCTGGTGACGGACGGATACTGGCATTTCGCGACGGTGGCCAGCATTGCGAGCGGACTCGGCTACGGGAAGCATATCCCGGAGTCCATCGTCGTGGGGCTATCGTATGGCGGCGAGAACCTAGACTTCGTCAATATGAGGGGGATGGACCTTGAGGCCGGCCGGTGGCATGGATTGCTCGAGGGAAGCCACCATTCGGAGAAGTTCCTGGACCTGATCGAGACCCAGGTGCTGCCCCTCATGGAGCGCGAATACCGCGCAGACCCCGGGCATCGCTACCTCGTGGGCGCGTCGGCCGGCGCGGATTTCGTGCTCTTTTCGATGCTGACGAAACCCCAGCTCTTCCAGGGCTACGTTGCACACAGCCCGTTTGCCTTGCCCGTGTGGAACAGGGAGCGGGCCTTCGCCGCCTCCGGGCGATCCGTGGACGGACGGGTTTCGATCTCCTCGGCGGGGAATGAATGGACCGAATACAGGAAGTGGATCCCCATGATTTACGAGCGGCTGCGGCGGGACGCCGTGGTCAAGGGGGGCTTGGACTACCGAGAGACGCCCGGTGTGCGGCACGGGGCGGGCGTTGCGGAGGCGTACATGCGCGGCCTCATGTACGTCATGGAGCCCCTGGCGCCCGAGAAGGGGGTGGCGACGGACATGTTTGCGGAGCCCTCTGGGAAGCGTTCCTTCATGGTCAGTTTCTGGATCCCCAAGACTGCCGCCTCGCCCGAGGCCGTCGCCTCCGCCCGGCGCGAACACGAGGCGTTCATCGCGAAACTGATCGCCGGCAGGCGCGTCGCCGCCGAGCTGGTGGATTTTGAGTACGTACCCGATTCCGCGGGTGCGATCACTCTGGACGCAGGGAGCCGAGCCGAGGTCGTTGCGATGGTAGGCGAGGATCCGGCAGTAAAGGCCGATGAGGTCAAGTTCGAGGTGCTGGGGGAATGAGCTGATGACGATGGGAGCACTTTCTTCCTTAAGTGATGAACTTGACAAAGATTTTGGTGAGACATATTTGTGAGACGTGAAAACGGCAACCGTTCGACAGATCCGTAATGCATTCCCGTCTGTGCTCCGGCTCATTCAAAACGGCGAGAGCGTGTCGATCACGTCGCGTCGCCAAGTGGTGGCGACCTTAAGTCCGCCGGCGGTCCAAAAGGCGAAGAGGCAAACGCGTCCATGGGCAAACCTGGACAAGAGACTGGCAGAACTGAAGCAACAGCCGATGCTGCAACTATCGGGCGCCGAGCTTTTGGCGCGGGATCGCGATCGCTACTGAAAAGTTGTGGTCTACGCCGATACGTCGTTTCTGTTTTCCCTCGTATTGCACGACGTCAACAGCGCCGGTGCGGTAGCCTATCTAAGACGCCATTCGACGAGCCTTGTGCTGACGCCCTGGCAGCGATGCGAGCTGAACAACGCGGTGCGCCTCTCGGTTTGGCGCGGAAACTGTTCAACAGCGATTGCAATGGCAGCGCTAAAGAAAATAGATGCGGATCTCAGCACGGGAAATTTTTCCGAGACGCCCCTCATTTGGCCCGAAGTGTTGAAGATCGCGGACGAACTTAGTGAAAAGCATACATCAGCCCTTGGGGTTCGGACTTTGGACCTGCTGCATGTGTCAGCTGCGATAAGTCTCAAGGCCAAGGCATTCCTAACCTACGACAGCAGACAACTCGCTCTGGCACGTGCCTCGGGTCTTCGCGCTCAAGAGCTTTAGAGGTCCACCGATCGCAATCGGCCTTTGGCATTTGTTCGAAAGCAATGCCGGGTTCGCGTTTACTACTGATTGATTGTGGCTCAGTGCAAAATCCATCCCCCATTCCATCCGAAATTACATAAGTATATGATGATTAAGCAAAGGCAGCGGTTTCCTAAACCGCTTGTCCCGGTTCAAGTCCGGGCGGGGGCACCACCTGGCCGTCGACGACAAGGGTCTACTTGACGTTGGAGCCAATTCTCCGGCCAAGAGTCAGCGAATTGCTTCCTGGCTTTTTACACTTCACGGCTTTTCAGCCGGCTCCCCAAACGACGGGCCGCTGCTTGCTTTCCTGGGCCTTTTGCAGGCTCCGGTGGGCGCCCCCGGGCGAACGGGGACATGCGCTTGGTCGCCTGCCGGCCTGCACCGATCAATCGCGAGCAGCGCGCCTGGCACGCGAGAGGCGGCCCATGTCCGTTGTCCGAGGCACCGCAGATCACAGGCATCAGGGGCAAAAGGGATAGGCCGGCAAGAGCGGCTTTGATCACGGATACGTTGCGACCTTTAGTGGATGGTCAGGAAACGCTCACAGAACGGCGAGGGAACGGGCACGGGGTCCCCGGTTTGGGTCAGGCGCCCGGAGCTTGCGTCGACCCGGAAGACAACCGCATTGCTGCTGTCCTGGTTTGTGAGGATTATCCATCGGGCGGTCGGGTCGAAGGCGAAGTTGCGCGGCGTCCTCCCGCCGCTCGACTGGAACTCAACCGACGAGAGCTTTCCCGTGAACTGGTCTATGGCGAAAACGGCAAGGCTGTCATGGCCGCGGTTGGAGCCGTAGAGAAACCGCCCGTTGGGATGAATCTCAAGCTCGGCGCAAGCGCTCACGCCTTTGAATTCGGCGGGAAGCGTGGATACGGTCTGGAACGGCGCGAGTGTCCCGGTCGCGGGCTCCCAGGTGAAGGCCACGATCGTGCTGGCGATCTCGTTGATCAGGTAAACCCAACGCCCGTTCGGATGGAATCGGACGTGCCGCGGCCCCGAGCCGGGCGCGATTGGGACATAGGCCGGCACATTCGGCTCAAGGCCGCCGGTTGCCTCCTCGTAGCGGTAGATGTACATCCTGTCGACGCCGAGATCCGGGACCAGGGCGAATCTGTCGGCGGGATCGAGGACGATGGCATGGGCATAGGCATGCGTCTGGCGGATCGGATTCACGCTCTGGCCCTTGTGCTGGTCGAAGGCCGTCCAGTCGCCAATGGAGCCGTCCGGCCTCAGGGCGAAAACGGCGACGCTGCCTCCGTCATAGTTTGCCACGAGGACGTGGCGGCCCGCCTTGTCGAGGCTGATGAAGCTTGTGTCGCCTCCGCCGGCCAGGACCCGATTGAGAAGCCTGAGGTGGCCCGTGTGCGGCTCCACCGCGTACGAGGAGAGGCCGCCGGGCGTTCCGGAGTTGCATGTGTAGAGGCGGCTTCCGTCGGCGGAAATCACGAAGAATGCGGATTCCCTGGCCTCAAGGAGGAATTGGGGCCTTGAGAGGGCGCCGGTGTCCGTATCGAATCGCGCGAGCGAAAATCCCGTGCCGGGGGACGGGCTGTGGGAGCCAAAGTACACGAACACCTCCGCGGCTTGCACGGTTTGGGCCGAAAGGAGGGCAAGGATCGCGATGAGCAGGATTCGCGGCATAGTCATCGAGGGAGCCGGCAAGGGTTCATCGGGTAGGATGGGTCTTGGAGAGACGTTCAATGGGGGGTGTCCCCGGGGCCGAAGGCGGCGTCGGGCAGGCCAGGCGTCGTGGCCACAATGCGAAAGGGGCCCTGTTGGGACGTGCGCTCGACCGTGGCTAGCATCCGGCCAAGATAGGCGTCACGCGTCGAGGCCTTGAACGACCCGCCATAGCCGAGGTCGCCCGTGTCCAGGCCGATCAGGCGCGCGGATCCCTCGACGCGCACCGTGACCGGAGGCACGGCGTCCGTGACGGCCTGGCCGGCGGCGTCGACAACCGAGATGTCATAAAGGGAGACGCCGCTGGCGATCGGCGATGGAAGCGGCGTGATCCTCAGATTGGCGGGGGCGCCGGCGGTGCGAAGCTCCTGGGAGGCCGCCTTCTGGCCCGCCAGGTAGGCAATGGCGGACAAGACGCCCGGTGCGTAGGGGACCGTCCAGTCGCTGGCGTAGACATCATGCGACACCGGGTGGCGGCCGAGGGATACCCCGTTGAGAAAGAGCTCGACCTCGTCGCAGTTTGTAACGGCTCGAACGGTGAGCGAGGCCCCGGCGGGCCAATTCCATTTGATCAGGGAGGCCTCGGGCCGCGTGGGCCGGTCGGGCTTCTCGCCGGTGAGGACGCTCAGCTGCAGGACTGGGTCGTCGCGCCAATAGGCGGCGCGCCTGTAGTACTCGGGCTTCCTGCCTCCGGCAAGGTCGAGGAAGCCGGAGCTCGAGCCGCGCCTGGGGAAGGCATGGGATTCTCCGAGGTAGTCGAAGCCCGTCCAGATGAACTCGCCGATCACGAAGGCGTTGTCGCGCACGCCGATCCAGTTTCGGACCTGGCTGGACGTCTCTGTCCCGAGGCACAGGCGGTGGGGAAACCGCTCGCGCTCGGGGGCGTAGGTGCGGTCCCCGTAGATGCGGTCGATGTAATTGTAGCCCGCGAGGTCAAGCGCGTCCATGAATCCGTTGCGCGACGACACAAAGGATTGGTCACACGCCGAGGTGGCCAATCGGGTCGGGTCCTCGTTGTGGCAGATGGCGACCAGCGCCTTCGCGGTCTTCCAGCCATCGTCGTCAAGCTGGTTGGGGATCTCGTTGCCAATGCTGTAGAGGACGACGCTCGGGTGGTTGCGGTCGCGGCGCAGCATGGAGCGGAGGTCGGCCTCGTGCCACTGCTCGAAGTACAGGTGGTAGCCGTATTGAGACTTGCCCCGCGGGTTCTCGGTGTAGTTGTACGGCCAGTCGCGGGTCCACTCGTCGAACGCCTCGTCAAAGACGTAAAGGCCCAGCCGGTCGCAGAGATCGTAGAATTCCGGTGCAAACGGGTGATGGCTTGTCCGGACCGCGTTGCAGCCCATCTGCTTCAGGAGACCCAGACGCCAGGCCCAGACGGCGGGCGGAACTGCGTTGCCAAAGGACCCGGCCTCCTGGTGCAGGCAGACGCCCTTCAGTTTTGTGGGTTTCCCGTTGACGAGCAGTCCCCGGTCCGGGTCAAACGTGAGCTGGCGGATGCCGAATGGGGTGGTCGTCTCGTCGAGGGTGTCCCCGTCCAGCGCCAACGTGCTCCTCAGGCGGTAGAGGGCCGGGGTCCGGTCGGACCAGAGGCTCGGCTTCCTGACCGTGACCCATTGCGTGGCGCGCTGGCCGGCACGCATGCTTTGAAGGCCGAGCCTCGAGACCGTGGCCGCCACCTCGGATCCGTCAGGGGCTATGACGGTGCTTGCCAGGACCAGCTCGCGCCTTGACGGTTTCGCATGCCAGGCATCCTTAAGCCACGCCTGGCGCTCCGCCTCAGTGAAGAAATGGGCGTCGATGATGGCATCGCACTGGACCACGGCCTCGTCGGCCGAGACCTGCGGCGTCGAGATCCTGATGCCGCCATCCAGCCTGAAATGGGTGTAGGCCGTCGCGACCAGACGGACGCTGCGGTAGATGCCCGAGCCCGCATACCAGCGCAGCGCCGGCTCGGCGGAGTCGTCGACGCGCACGGAAAGGATGTTCGGCGTTCCGTCTCCCGTCAGGAATTCCGTCAGGTCGTAGCGGAATTCGACGAATCCATAGGGCCTGCGCCCAAGGAAGTGGCCGTTGATCCATACCTCGCTGTTCATGTAGACGCCGTCGAACTCCACGACGACCTTCTTGCCCGCCTCTGAGGCGGGCAGGGTGAAGCTTCTCCGGTACCAGCCGATGCCGTGCGTGAAGTATCCGCCATCCTTGTCGCCTTCCGGAGGCGGGGTAAAGGCCCCTTCGATGGTCCAATCATGCGGCAGGTCCAGGACGCGCCAGGCCGTGTCGTTGAAGGAGGGTGTCTTTGCCGCGGGCTCGTCGCCAAGGTGGAATCGCCATCCGGCGTCGAGGGGGATGGTTTCCCTGGGGCTTGGAGGCAGTTCGGCGCCCAGAAGCGCCGCCGGAAGTGCGAATAGGAGGACTCCGGCTTGGAGCGCTCGGCGGATCGGTGCTGGCGGGATGAAGTGAGGCATAGAACGGCGCGTTTGGGATTATGCGAGGTGGGCCAAGGCCCGAGCCGGATCGTCGCCGGCCTCTTGGCGTGAAGGGACTCAGTCTTTCAGAGTGATCAGTCGGGATTGCCTCGGGGCGGTCTCAATAAAGATGTCCTTGTACCGGACGTCACGGTTGCCGCCGTGGGCCTGCAGGCCGATCGGGCCGGATTTGAAGCGCCCGGGGTTCCGATCCGTGTAGTCGAGGACCTCGATTCCATTCACGGCCATGCGGACCCGGCCCTGGGAGCGGTTCACAAGGATCTCGGCCTGGGTCCACTCGGAGCGGGTGATGCCCAGATCCTTGTCCAGATCCCTGCTCAGCCTCATGGTGCCGTTCGCCCCGCGGTTCGTTGCGTAGTCCCATGTCCAGTTCATCGGCGGCATGAAGTCCATGCAGCCCCCGTACCCGAACGTCCCCGAGGGGAGTCTTTGTCCCCAGAACCCTATCCCCTGGTGGTTGGTCGGAGAATCGACCTGGATCGTTGAAACGATGATCCGAAAGTCATCGAAGTCCTCAGTGGTCATCAGGTTCTGGTTGCCTTTGACGCCGACGATCGCGCCGTCAACAACCCTCCAGCACGCCGGGTCACCGACCCATCCGTTGAGCGTCTTTCCGTCGAACAGGGGCCGCATCCCCGCCGCTGCCGCGTCAAATGGAGGACTGTAGGCCGGCACCTTTGCGAGGGGAGCGACCACGGGCTTAAAGCCGGCGAGCGTCGCCTCGATGATCTCAAACTTGTGATTAAGCGCATTGCCGCAAGGATAGACGATGACCTGGGCGCCATCGCCCACCGAGCCTGTCCCCCCCGACACGTCGAAACCGTAGCCGCTGCTCTTGACGATGATGCTGTAGGCGTCGTCGGTGTCCTTCACCAAGGCGAACAGCTGGTTTTCGGCGCCACTGGACGGGCCCATTTCAACCGGCGCGTGGTCGAGCATCGAGGAACCCCGGATCTGCAGGGCGCCCCCCTCCTTCGAGAAAATCTGGTAATAGCCGCTTTGGCATCTCTTGAATCGGAACAATTGGTTGTCGGCTCCGGTGGCGGCATGCTGCTGGAGCGGCCTGCCTGCCTGGTTTGTTCCCGGACCGCCCGCAATTTCCAGGGGTTTGCCGCTGTGGACGGCCACGATCTCGTACCATGTGCCCTCGTTGATGTCGGCGAAAGGGAGCGGCGACTCCGGAATCCCGGGGAGCGTCCGGGCGATCCGAAAGCCCACCTCGAAATTGTGCAGATCGGGCGCCCACTGCCAGTGGTACGCGGAGCGCTGGTGATTGACGTCGTTCTTGAATGCGCCGCCACGGGCAACGCGTTCCTGGCCGGACGGGGGGCCCACGGGATCGACCTGGCGCGTGGACGGGTATTCGCCCCCGTACCAGTCGTTGCACCACATCCAGAGGTTTCCCGTCATGTCGTAGATGCCAAGCGCGTTTGGCCTAAGCATCCCGACGGGGTGCGGGGTATGCCCGGAATTCAGCTCGCTCCACGCATAGTCCTCGGACTTCGCCTGGTCGTCGTCCGTGTCCCCGAAGAACCAGCGGCCCGTGGTTCCGGCGCGGACAACAAATTCAAACTCCGCCGAGGTGAGGAGGCGGTAGCCCGGGGCCCGAATATTGATCCTCAGATCGGGCAGGTCGATGGCGACGCCTGTCCCGTCCCGGACGATGGACGAGAAGACATAGACAGGGGCCAGGTGGTCACGGGCGCTCAGGGCGTTGCAATAGAGGACGGCGTCAAACCAGGACACGTTGTCCACCGGCCGGCGGTCGTCGCCCGGGTGAAGGGTGGGATTCAAGCCCGTTGCGTCCCTGTATTCCGCCTGCGTGACGGCGGTCGAGCTCATGGCAAAATCGTAGGTGAACGCCACGGCATGAACAGGGTAGGTGTAGGTCCAACGATGGCCTGCGAACTGCTGCCCCATCTCGAAGGATTTGCCCCTTGAGCCTATATGGATCCAGCCCGGAGGCAGGGAGGCGGGCTGCTCCTGCGCTGGAGTATCGCCCGAGACCGCATCCGTCCCCGGCAGCCTCAAAAGCAGAGCCAAGAGGGCGACGAGCCCGTAGCGGGGGGGTATTGATCGCGACATGAATCTGGTTCTGGCAGGACGGGATCGGAGGCCTGGGCGGTGGTTCGGACCCAACGAACGACGAGCGCCTGCCGGGAGCCGGTCAACCCGGAGCCGCGGAGGCCATCGCAAAGCTCGACGGGATGGGGAAATCGGCACGGGTGATGGAGGTTCTCGTTGCCCGAACTTGAGGATCCGTGAAATCGCAGGCTGCACAGGCTGGAATCCGGCAGCCTTAACAGGATCAATCGGTAAGTCGAAATTGAAGTGTCGCCGGCGTCATTTTTCAAATGCCAGCCGTGGAAAGAGCCGTCATGCCCGTTTCTCTCAGGCGTCCTATGCTGCGCAGCCTGGACACGTGCGTGCTCACGATAGGGCTGGGGCGTTTAAGTGGCATTCGGCTGGTCCTGAGAGGCATCATAGGATTTCCGAGATCTACTCCCATCCTCCGGCAACGGCATTTCTTTGCGCGGCGGGTGCGCTTCACCTTGCCACGGCTGCCCAGGCTGGCCTTCGGCACGAATATTCAAGCGGCGGGTACCTCCTCGGCGCGGCGACGCACTTCGGAATTGAAGGAGGAATCGCAATCGGCCGACTTATCTAGGATCGGGTTGATAGATTCTGATCGCGGGCAGAATTCCATTCCCCATTCCATCTGGGATAAAATACGAATTGGGCCATGAGCGAAGGGCGGCGGTTTTCTAAACCGCTTGTCCCGGTTCAAGTCCGAGTGGTGGCACCCGTTTGCGGGACTGCTGCGAATTTGGCAAGGCATGGACTTTTCAGCGCTTTTCGAGTCATGCGAACGAATGGCCAAGGTCTTCGAGATTCCAACCCGGTCGTAAGCTTGACCAATGGGGCAAATGTGTCACACATGTGACACATGAAGACGATAACCATACGAGAACTTCATCGAGCTACTGGGGAGTGGGTGCGGCGGGCCGCGGCGAGCGAAGTAAATGTCACGGAGCGAGGGCGATTGATCGCAAAGATCGTGCCGGCCCAACCTGCGCCATTGAAGGCATTTTTCGCAAAGCCGAGGTTCACACGTGCATTTCTGGCGCATCGCAAGCACTTCAGAGGTGGCGAAGATAGCACTAGACTGATCAGTGAGGAACGGGACCGCGAGATCGTGTGATCTATTTCGACACGAGCTATCTCGTCAGGCTCTACTATGACGAACCTGGGGCGGACAAGGTCCGGGTGCTCGCAGCCTCGGACAACGTAGCATGTGCGGCACATGGCAAGGCCGAGATGATCGCGGCTTTCCACAGGAAACTGCGTGAAAAGGCTATTTCGCAGTCATCGTATGATGTGTTGTTGGGACAAGTGCGCATTCACGACAGGGCAGGTGCTTTTCAATGGCTTTCGGCTGGCCCTGAAATTTACCTTCAAATAGCGGGAGTCTACGCTCGGCTTCCAGCGGCGATTTTTCTTCGTGCTGCCGATGCGCTCCACCTTGCCACGGCCTCCCATGCCGGCTTCCACAACGTATATTCAAACGACGCACACCTTTTGGCGGCTGCAAAATACTTTGGGATTGAGGGGCGAAATTTAATTGCTCGGCCGCTCTAAGCCGGCACTGAGGGCACCGGATCTTGGGCAACATTCTGTCCCTCATTCGATCCAGGCTCGAGTAAGATTATGATAATAAACGAAAGGCAGCGGCTTCCTAAACCGCTTGCCCCGGTTCAAATCCGGACGGGTGCCCCACTATCGGTTCTGCTCCGGGCAGGTACGTGTCGTTGGAATCAATTCTGTGACCAAGGATATGGGAATTGCTTCCGAATCCCAAGGTTGTCGGATTCCTTCCGTAACGTGGCGCCAGGTCCGAGGGCGGCTTTTGGGCAGGGGATTGATTCCTCGAATCCGACGATGCCCAGTCGCGCGGAATGGCAAAGCAGCCTTTTACCCCTTTCAATTTCTGCTCAAGAAGCTCAAAATCGACTCGATGAACCGCAGACAATTCCTCCAGACAGGCGCCGCCTCCGCCATTTTCTTCGGCATGGGCGGCAGGAAGATATTTGCCGCCACCAATGCGGACGCACCTGGGAAATCGGTGCCATGGGTGACACTCAACAACGGGGTGAAGATGCCGCGCATTGGATTGGGCACAATGACGCTCAGGGGCGATTTGGGGGTGAGGTGTGTGGCTGACGCCATATCCCTCGGCTATCGCCTCATAGATACCGCCATGATCTACGACAATGAGACGCCAGTGGGCGAGGGCATCAAACAGAGCGGGATCGGGCGCGAAGAGCTCTTCATTACCTCAAAACTGTGGAAGAGCGATATGGGCTATGAGAATGCAAAGAGGGGATTCCAGGCGTCGATTGACAGGTTAAAGGTCGATTTTCTGGACCTCTACCTGATCCATCGGCCTTCCGGTGGGGATTGGAAAGGCTCCTGGCGGGCGATGGAAGAGCTTTATCATCAGGGGAAAATCAAGGCGATCGGCATGAGCAACGCCGATTTCGAGCAGATGAACGACCTGATCTCAAATTTCGAGGTGAAGCCGGCCGTCCACCAGATTGAAACCCATGCGTTTTTCCAGGAGGGGAGTGCGTGCGATTATTTGAAGCAGCACGGCGTGCAGATGGAGGCCTGGTCGCCTTTTGCCGAAGGCCGTCACGGGCTTTTTGCAAGCGACTCCCTTACCGCGATCGCCAAGAAGCACAACAAGTCTGTGGCGCAGGTGTGCCTCAGGTGGCATTTCCAAAGGGGAATCGTTGCCATCCCCCGCTCCACCCAGAAGGCGCATATCGCTGAAAACCTGAACATCTTTGACTTCAGCCTCGATGATTCCGACCTTGCGTCGATCTCGCCGCTGGACCTGAACAGGACCCAGTTTCCCGAGTGGAGCTGAAATCGTCCCGTGGGTGCGGGTTGCGAATTTTCAAAACGGACCGAACTTCATCCTCAATTTCATCCGGAAACGCATGGCAAGCGATTGAGTCTGGCGAGCAGCAACGGACAGCCCGCTTCGCGGCTTCGGAGAGATGCAGAGGCCCGGCTGCACTCAAATGGCGCCCGGTTGAAATTGAGATATCCTGGGGTGGCGGCCGCACTCAAGGACGGCCGTTCTCTTTGGAGGCATAGGTCCGTGTCCCGGCTCCTCGGGCATTCCGAGGGCAAATCAAACGATCCACTTGCATCGATTCAATTTGGGCAGGCCGAGGACGCGATCACGGCCCTGGTTCGGCATGGGGAAAGGCCCCGATTCGTTGGCGTCGGGCGTTCGGAGAGGCCGGCCTTTCGGATTCAGCTAGAGGGACGCCTGGGCCGCAGGGGCAACGCCGAGGCGCTTTCGCTCCTGCAACTCGAGGGCGATCCGCATTTCATCCTCCGTCGAGAGGCGGTAGAACATCGAGAGGCCGATGACCAGCAGTCCGAACGCGGCCGGGAGCGTGCTCATCAGGTGGCGCAGCCCGGCGATCGACGTGTCCGTCTGGATGACGTTGGCCTTGTAGCCCACGAAGGAGAGGACGACGTTGACCAGGGCCGCCCCGACGGCGCCGCCCGTCTTCTGCGAGAACGTTGAGCCTGCGAAGATGAGCCCCGTCGCCCGGCGCCGGAACTTCCATTCGCCATAGTCGGCCGTGTCCGCATACATCGAGCCCATAAGCGGGAAGATCGCCGCCATTGGGACCGAGCCAAGCATGTGCGTGGCGAAGATGAGGACCAGGTCCTTGGGGCCGGCAAGGTAGGTGGCCGCGTTGCAGATCACGCCGACGAATGTCAGCCCGATGAAGGTCGCCTTCTTGCTGCCGAACAGCGGGACGAGATAGGGCGTCGAGATGGCCCCGAGGATCGAGAAGACCGTCCCGGCCAGCAGGAATGTGGAGGCCATGGCCTTGTCTCCGACATAATAGGCAAAGTAGTACACGGTCGTGACCTGGCGGAAGGTTATGTAGACGAGGGTGGTTGCCCCCATCATGAAGAGCGTGACCCACGGGCGGTTGTTCAGCAGGTCCCTCAGGTCCGCACCGATTGAATTCCTCTCCACGGGCGGCAGAACCCGCTCCTTGGTCGACGCGAAGAGGTAAAGGAAGAGGCCGCCTGAGCCGAACGCCAGCACCGTGACAGCTAGGGTGTAGCCGACCCTGTCGTTGCCGTGTCCAAAGTGGCTGACCATCCAGAGCAGCGTCCCCTGGACGATGAAGTTTCCGGCGAAGGCCCCGACAAAGCGATACGAGGCGAGGGCCGTGCGCTCCTTGGAATTGGGCGAGATCACGCCGAGCAGCGCGCCGTAGGGCACGTTGATCCCGGAGTAGATCAGCATGACGACGCTGTAGGTGACGTAGGCGTAGACCAGCTTGCCCGAGGGCCCGAGGTTCGGGGTGTAGAACAGGGCGATCTCGGCAACCATGAACGGGATGATGCCCCAGAGGATCCACGGTCGGAACTTGCCCCAGCGGCTCGACGTGCGGTCGGCAAACAGGCCCACGATCGGATCAAAGGCGGCGTCCCAAAGGCGGGTGATGAAGAGCAGGCCGGCCAGCGCGGCCGGAGCCAGGCCGAACACATCGGTGTAGAAGATGTTCAGGAAGCTGGAGACGATGACCCAGAACAGGCAGCAGGCGGTGTCGCCGACGGCGTAGCCGAGCTTTTCGCGCCAGAAAATGAGCTGGGGTGGGTTCGCTGGGGCGGGGGGTGTCATGGGGTGGGGCTTGGGACGGGGGGGCGGAACCCGGGGTGCCTCGGGCTCGTTCGGGCACGGCCGGTTTCTGCGCTGCGCAGGACGTTGGACGGGAATGGGGCGCCCTGGCAATCACCGGCCTGCGGCCGGGATGGTCATCGGGAGTGACCTGGCTCGGCAAGGAAGACCCCGGGGCGCCGGCAATGACGGGGCGGGACGCAGGCGGTGTTTCCTGCGGCTCTTGGCTGTTTCGTTGCGGGGGCCCTGCCGATGAACTCGAATCATCTGGGCTGCCTCTGCGATTCTCCCGGAGGCATCCTTGGCCCTGCCCGCGACCCCCCCTCCCCGGTTGGGTTTCGACGGAAACGTCTGGCCTGCTTGGCACGGCGAGCCCGTGACGCGGTTTCGCCATGTGGGGTCTACACCTAGTTTGTCGCGCTCCGGCGGGCTGAAGGGGTGCCTTCGCGGTCGAAGGCACCCAATGAAAAATCCCCTGAACCAACTGCTTTGCGCCCCCTGCACAGCGATTCGGCTGACCGCTGGCGCCGGGCTCGGCCTCCTCTCCCTCTCCGGATTCGCAATCCCCTCGGCCTCGGCGTCCACAATGCTGGCCGATATCTCGCTGAGCATCAACCTCGAGGCGCCGCCCCCCCCGCCGAGGCCGGAAGTGATCATCGGCGTGAGTCCCGGTCCGGGGTTTGTGTGGATCGGCGGCTACTGGGATGGCGCTCCCGGGCACTACTCCTGGGTCGGCGGCCGTTGGGCCAACCCGCCCCATGCAAATGGGCAGTGGAGCCCGCCGCACTGGGACAAGGGCCGCGACGGCCATTATCACCAGACCAAGGGCGAGTGGCGCGATGCCGGTCCAAGGCATTAGTCGCCCCGGCCTCCCCAGGGCCGCATACGCGGGCATCGACAGACAGAACTCGTTTGCCTGTAAGTAGGTTGCGACGGCAACGCACCGCCTGCGATTCGGGCTAAAATCGGCCCGGTCTTCGCGCTGGTCGCCGTTCAGCAGGCTGGGCGGCGCACGACATTAACCCCGCTTAATTCCATCGGGAATCGCGGGTTTGGGGCGTTTTTTGGTTAACGTTTTGCAGTATTCGGGCCGTTATTCCCCGGGACACCCCTTCGATCGCCGACCAGTTGGGCCAGTCTCCCGGCCCAACAGCGGCCTCGCACAGGTACCTCCTAAAGCCGCACGATGCCAACCCCGCCCACAACGGCTCCAATTCCGGAGCGTGAAGGAGTTGAAGCCGATGATCATCAGCTTAATGCGTTGGATTGTCTGCAATGGAGCGCCCTGGCGATCTCGGATGGCGTCAGGCTCCGCTGGGAGGACTTCAAGGTCCCGATGTCCGATTTGGCGGAGCGCGTCCTTGGGATCACATCAACAGTCAATCTGCGGGAGCTCTGGAACAACGTGACGGTGCCGGACCTTGCGGTCATGAATGCCCGCAGCCAGCAGGCCATCCTCGGGGGACGCAGCGGCTACGAACAGGAGTTTCGCGTGATCCGCGAACGCAGGCTGTTCTGGCTGCACGAGAAGGTCACGATCCTGCCCGAAGGCGCCGACAGGTGGAGGCTCGAGGCCCTTGTCACCGACGTAACCGCCGACCGGGAGGCCCAGAATATCCAGCTGCCGAGCGACGAGGAGGTTCAGCAGATCCTCAAGGTTGCGGACTGCCTGCTGTGGCGGGCGCGGGTGTTCCAGCGCAAGGGGGAGATCGATGCGGACTGGGTACTCTACATCCCGCGCTCAAACCTTTACAGGAAGCTCTTCGGGGGGGATCCGCCCGAGCATCCGGTCGAGCTCTGGAATGCGCGGATGGTGCCCGAGATGGCGGAGATGAACGCGCGCAGCAGCAGGGCGATCCTCAACGGGGAGACCGGCTACGAGCAGGAGTTTCGCGTGATCATTGGCGGCCGCTCCCGGGTGATGCACGAGCACGTCTCGATCGAGGTCATGGCGCCCGGCGAATGGTCGCTGACCGGGATACTGATGGACATCACGGCGACCCGCGAGGCCGAGGAGGCCCGCAGGCAGAGCGAGGCGCGGCTCCAGCAGGTCCTGGCCCGCGCCGACTGCATGATCTGGCAGGCGCGCATCGAGCAGCTTGACAGCGAATTCGTCGACCTGAAGTGGAGCATCTACCTGCCCAGTTCGGAGCTTTCCCAGCGCCTTTTTGGCGGCGCCCAGGTGGACACGCCGCCGCTTGACTGGGAACGGCTCCAGGTCCCCGAATACGGCGAGATGAGGTCGCGCGTGAGGTCGGCCCTCCGCGCGGGCGAGCACAGCTACGAGCAGGAATTCCACGTGCCCCGCGGGGCGCAGCCGCCGGTCTGGCTTCGCGAGCAGGTGAGCATCCGGCCCGCCGGAGAGCGCCAGTGGGATCTCATCGGCTTTGTCACGGACGTCAGCGCCCGCAGGGCAGCCGAGGAGGCGTGCCGCAAGAGCGAGGCCCAGCTCCAGCAGATCCTGACGGCGGCGGACTGCCTCATCTGGCAGGCCATCGTCAAGGACGACGGGGCGGGCGACTACACCTGGGAACTCTACGCCCCGCGCTCGGTGCTCTACACCAAGCTCTTTGGCGAGAGCCCCGTGTTTTCCACCAATGGCAGGCTCGTCCTGGACTGGTGGTCGCTCAAGGTGCCCGAGCTCAAGGAAATGGAGGCCCAGTACAAGAGCGTCCTCAAGCAGGGCCTGCCGGGCTACAACCACGAGTTCAGGGCCTATGTCGGCCCGAGGACCTACTGGCTGCGCGAGCAGGTCTCGATAAGGTACCTGGCCGAGGGCCGCTTCGAATTCGTCGGCGTCATCACCGACATCTCCGACCGGCGCGCGGCGGAGCTCGAGCTGGCCGAGGAGAAGGAGCGCCTTGCCGTGACGCTTCGGGCGATGGCCGAGGGCGTGATCACGACCGACAACCAGGGGCTCATCCAGTTCATCAACCCGGCGGCGTCCGAACTGACCGGCTTCAGCGCCGCGTCGGCCGTCGGCCGGCCCATCGCCGAGGTCTGCATCCTCAAGGACAAGCGCAGCGGCAAGCTCCTGGGGGTGACCGGCGAGCTGGCGGTCGCGGGCGACCGCATCGTCGAGCTGCCCGGCGATACCGTCCTCGTCACGCAGTCCGGGATCAGCCGGATCGTCGAGGGATGCTTCGCGCCCATCCACTCCACCGACAGCAAGGTCATCGGCTCGGTGCTCGTCTTCCGCGACGTCACCGAGCGGGAGCGCCTGGAGCAGGAGCTTGTCCGCGCCTCCAGGCTCGAGTCGGTCGGCATCCTCGCCGGGGGAATCGCCCACGACTACAACAACATCCTGACGGCCATCATGGGAAACATCTCCCTCGCGATGCTCGACATCGGCGGCGAGACCGAGATCGCGAAGTGCCTCAGGGAGGCCGAGCGGGCGACGCTGAGCGCAAGGGACCTCACCCAGCAGCTCCTGACCTTTGCAAAGGGCGGGGAGCCGGTGCGCGCGGCCGTGGATCTCGGGGCGATCGTCCGGGACGTCTCGGACTTCGCCCTCCATGGCTCCCAGGTGAAGAGCATCTTCGACCTGCCGGAGGACCTGTGGCCCGTCGACGCCGACAAGGGCCAGATCGGCCGTGTCGTTCAGAACCTTGTCATCAACGCGTTCCAGGCGATGCCGCACGGGGGAATGGTCCGGATATCCGCGCGAAACGAGGAGGTGACGGGGATGGGCCGCCCCTCGGTGGAGCCCGGGGACTACGTCCACATCTCGATCGCGGACACGGGCGTCGGGATAGAGCCGGGGATCCTGCCGCGCATATTCGATCCGTATTTCACGACAAAGAAGTCGGGGAGCGGGCTCGGGCTGGCGGCGGTGTACTCCATCGTGAAAAAGCACCACGGGGTCATCGACGTCGAGTCCGAGGTCGGGCGCGGCACGACCTTCCATTTCTGGCTGCCGGCGCTGCGCAGGGGCCAGCCCGTCGCCGAGTCCGAAAAGCCGGGGAAGCTGAAGACGCTGACGGGGCGCGTCCTCTTCATGGACGACGAGGAGAGCATCCGAAACATGGCCGCCGCGCTCATGCGGCGGATCGGGCTCGAGATCGTTGCGGTGGCCGACGGGCGCGAGGTGGTGGAGCAGTTCAGGGCCGCGCGCCTGGAGGGAAGGCCCTTCTCGCTCGTCATAATGGACCTGACGGTTCCGGGCGGCATGGGCGGGCGCGAGGCGCTCGACCTCCTCAAGGAGATGGACCCCGGGGTGAAGGCGGTGGTCTCGAGCGGATACTCGAGCGACCCGGTCCTCGCCAACTACCGCGAGTACGGGTTCTGCGGGGTGATCTCGAAGCCTTACGAGGCCATGAAGTTCAGCCGCGTGATCGGGGAGACGCTCGGCCAGGGCTAGTCAGCCCCGGGCCGGCCCTCCGGTTCCCGGACCGGGCAAGGGGCGCCGCCAGCCGGTGTCGCGTCAGCCTGCGTTGGACTTTGGAAGCGCGACGGGAGCCGACCACTGCGGGTAGCCTGGAACCCCAAGGCGCCGCCTGAAGAGGCTGGTCCCGTCGGTGGCATACAGGGTGTCGAAGCCGCGCCCGCCCCAGCAGATCCCTAGGACGGGGCCGCAGGGCGGCGGCAGCGGAACGATGGCCCGCACCCGGCCGTTGCGGTCGCAGACCTGGATTCCTAGCCGGGTCGCCGCGTAGAGGTCGCCCCTCAGGTCGACGGCGATCTCCTGCGCGCCGCTCTCCTGCGGCAGGTCGGCTGCGTGCAGCCAATAGAAGGGTTCCCCGTCCTGCAGGTCCCGCCCGGCCGCCGACACGAAGCTGTAGATCCGGTTTCCGGTGCTCTGCGCAACGATCAGCAGGCTTGCGTCCGGGGAGAATGCGATGCCCGAGGCTGACAGGAGCCCATGGTGGAGCAGCCTCTTTTCACCGCCGGGCCCGATCCGCCAGATGTTGCCGGGCTCGTCGGAATGCACGCCGGGCTCGGTGACAAGGATGTCGCCGCCGGCGGTCACGACGATGCGGTTCCCCCGGATGCCCCCGGCGATCCTCCTGACGGCGCCCCGGGCGTCGAACGCCAGGATCCGCTTTGCCGCGGGAACCGTTGCGTAAAGCGTCCCGTCGGGACCGAAGGCTTCGCCCGCGATCTCCGGCGTGTCCCTTGAGAAGACCCCGGGCCTTCCCCCGCCGCCCAGCCGGAAGACCGCGCGGCTCCCCGCATCGCAGAAATAGACATCCCCGCGCGGGTCTGAGGCCAGTCCCGCGACGGACGCGAAGGTCCCGGCGACCGGCTGCCACCCCTCGCCGGGCAGGAGGATCGCGGCCAGCATGTCGTTTGCCGACCGGCCCTCCTGAACCGCGGCGGGCCATCCCCGCCAGAGCCACCTCATGACATCGGGAAGGATGACGTTGCCCGGGCCGCCATCATGGCCATGGGCGCCCCAGGCATGCTGCACGTCGTAGCCGGCAAAGGCGAGGGCCGCCTCGATGTTCTCATTGGCCAGGAACCAGCTGCCGAAGAGGGGATTCCACGCGTCCGCCGCCCCGTCCTCAAGGAAGACGCGGATGGGCTTCGGCTCGGTCTTTCGGATGATCGCGGGGTAGTCGTTCCCTCCGCGCATCGAGACAAATGTCCCGATTATGCTGTAGACCCGGCTGAAGGAGTCGGGGCGCTCCCACGCGAGCGTGAAGCTGCCGATGCCGCCCGTGCTGAACCCCATGACCGCGCGGTCCCTGGCCTCGTGGGAGAGGCGAACGGGCCGCCCGTCCCGCGTCCGCAGCGACTCAACCCGCGGCAGGAGCTCGCCCAGGACGAAATCCGGGAACGTCCCGTTCGTGCTGTCGAACTCGTAGGACCGGTTCCACCGGTAGGCCTCGACCCCCTTGGTCCCCCAGACGGTCCCCGAGGATATCCCGACGGCTATCGCCACCGGCATGTCCCCCCGGGCGATCAGGTTGTCGAGCACCGCCGGCTCGCTCTCGCCGATCCCGTCAAGGCTGACCAGAAGGCAGGCGGGCCGGGCGGGGTCGTACTGGGCGGGAACATAGACCCTGAAGGGGTTCTCGGTGCCGGGATACCGTTTCGAGTCGGAGACGACGCCGTCGATGAACTCCCCGTGCGGCACTCCGGGGTGGGGCTTGGAATCCTCCGTGAGCGGCCCCGCCAGCTCGCCCCGGATCCTCTGGACAAGGGCGGGCACGGCAGCCTCCGGGCTGTCGGCGCCCCGTGCGGCGTCGGTTCCCGCGAGGGCGGCCAGGGCAAGGGCCAGCGCAAGCCGCGTCCCTGTTCGTTCCCACGGCGGACCGGGAAGCTCGATCTCTCGGGCGGCGCCTCGCATCGGGATCATTGCCGTGACGGCGGCGTTTGCCGGCGGGCCTCGGACAACGGCGAGGGGGGCGGGGGTCCGCCCGGCCAGGACGACGGTCTGCCGCCCATCTGAAGGGCGAGGGTGCCGCCGGCCATGATGTCGCCGTGCCGGATCCACGCCGTGTCGAGCGGCCTGCCGTTGAGCGAGGCCGAGGTTATGTAGATGTTCCTGTCCGACAGGTTCTCGGCCCTGATCGTGAAAGTCCCGCCGGCAGCCAGCCTGACGCTGACGGAGGGGAACATCGGCGTCCCCAGCAGGTAGACGTCCTGGCCGGCATTCGGGAAGATCCCCATCGCGCCGAAGGCGTACCACGCCGCCATCGCTCCCGAGTCGTCGTTTCCCGGAAGGCCGCCGGGTGTGGCGGAGTAGTTCTTGGCGAGGATCTGGTGGACGCGCTCGGCCGTCTTGTCGTGGCGCCCGGCCCAGATGTAGAGGTACGGGGTCAGGAAGAACGGCTCGTCCGTCACGTCGCAGAGGCCGGGCGTGTCAAACAGCGCGTCGAGCCGGCCGACGAATTTCCGGTCGCCTCCCATCTTGGCGACCAGGCCTGCGACGTCCTGCGGGACGAAGAACGAATAGGTCCATGAGTTTCCCTCGTAGAACGTGTCTCCGTACCAGGAGCAGCCCTCGGAGGCCTTGAAGGGCTCCTTCCAGGCGCCGCTGCGGTGCCTCGACCTGATGAAGCCCGAGTAGCCGCCGTCGGTGAAATCCGGGTCCCAGAGGTTCTGCCACTGTCCCGCGCGGCTGAGGTACCTGGCGGCGTCGTCAGCCTTGCCCAATCCCTGGGCCATGAGGGCGATCCCGAAATCGTTGTAGGCGTACTCCAGGGTTTTCGAAGCCGGCCGGTCCACCCCCTCCATGCTGCAATACCCCAGTCTGTGCCAGTCCTCGAGGCCCCCGCGCCCCTCCTTGAACGGGTCGACGGGCGGCACCTCGGCATCCTTGGTGACCGCCTCGTAGGCGTCGTTCCAGTTGATGCCGGGCACGTGCTTCACAAAGGCGTCGGCGATCACGGTGTCCGCATCGCTTCCCCCCTGCGTGCGGCCGTTGGAGTTGCCCGATCGCCCGTCCGGCAGGAATCCGTCGTGCCTGCAGATGTCGACCAGCGCCCGGACGATCCCGGACTCCCGGTCCGGGGCGAGCAGGGTCAGGAGCGGGTTCGAGACCCGGAACGTGTCCCAGATCGTGTAGAAGTCGTCGTAGTACGGCTCGCCGGACTGCCAGAGGGGGTTTTCCCCGGTCCGATCGGCGGGCATGAGCATCAGGTGGTAGAGGGAGGTGTAGAAGAGTTTCCGCTGGGCCGGGGTCCCGCCTGCAACCTGGACCGTGTCCAAGGCCTTTCTCCAGGCGTCGACTCCCGCGGCCTGCGTCCCGGCGAAGTCAAAGCCGTCGATTTCCCCGGCGTTAGCCCTCGCCTGGTCGATGCTCACGAAGGAGATGCCGACCTTGACCCGGACGACCTGGTTCGGGGCGAAGTCGAGCCAGGCTCCGGTCAGTATCTGGCCGCCGGACTCGAGCATTCCGCCCGGGTGCAGGGGATGCCTGTCCTGCCTGTTCCAGGTCCCGTAGGCGGTCGCCGGGGTGTCGCTGACAGCGTAGAAGTAGACGGTGAAGGGGCGGGTCTGCTCGTTCC
Source organism: uncultured Opitutaceae bacterium (assembly GCA_964574435.1). Classification (GTDB taxonomy): domain Bacteria; phylum Verrucomicrobiota; class Verrucomicrobiia; order Opitutales; family Opitutaceae; genus Palsa-1447. The sequence goes on along the minus strand of CAZNNO010000005.1, from coordinate 26,912 downwards.
ATCCGCCGACGAGCGTGCTCGAGCCCGCAACCTCGGTGGCTGACAGCACCTTTACGGACGAGGCCGTCACCATCTGGCCCTCGCCGTAGGCGACCCCGCCCCTCAGGCAATGGCCGGCGTCAAACAGGATGTGCGCCTTGCCGGCGGCCGGGAAGGCGAACCGGTAGAGGGCGGCGCGCGCGGCCGCCGTCACCTCTGCCCGCACGCCGTAGCGCCTGAGGGTCACGGCATAGTAGCAGAGCCTGGCCTCCTCGTTCTCCGGCGGCGATCCGACGTCGTCGATCGCCAGCGTCCCCACGGTGGGCTGGATCAGGATGTTCCCGTATTTTGCCCCGCCTCCGGTGCCGCTCACGTGGGTCTGGCTGAAGCCGTTTATGTCCCCCCCCGCGGCATAGCCGGAGTTCTGGTCGTTGTCGCCTGTGTCCGGGCCGGGCTTGATCATGCCGAACGGCAGCGCGGGGCCGATGGTCGTGTTTCCCCCGTCGCGCGTCCCTATCGTGGGGTCGACAAGGTCCGCATTCTCCGCGCCGAGGAGGGCCGCCGCGAAGCAGAGGCCGACGGTGGGCAACCCGGCCCGGATCCAGGGCGCCGGGCAACCCGGCAGCCACCGCCACCCCGTCCTGGTTGTCCTCGATTTCATGGTGAAGCGCCCGCACAGCCTCCTCCAAACCGTGCGGCTAAACAACGCGATTCGGCGCGAGGCGGGACGTCACGGGCCGTGAGCCCGCGGACGGGGGAGGGCGGCGGCCAACCGGTCGGGCCGAATCCCCGGACCCCATGCCCGGCGTTCCGGCACGGATCGGACCAGGGATGGCCTGGGAGGGCGTGGGCGGATGCCGAGCCCTGCCAGGACCAGATTAGTTTCTCGCGCGAAAGCCGCCCGCCAGGAAGACGATCAGGCAGACGAGCAGAACGAGGCCGAGGCCGCCGCCGCCGATCGCGGGTCCGCCAAAATAAAAGCCGCCGCCGCCGAACAGGATGAGACAAACGAGAACGAGGAGGATTAGATTCATGGGATCATGGTAAGCCCGCGCCGCATCCCGCGCCATGGGGCCTTCACCCCCAACTCCATCCGGTGGGCGGCTCAGCCCGGGCGCCCGAAGAGCTCCCAGGGGTAGTGGTCGGCCTCAACGGACATCGTGTGCCATTCGAGGGATTCCAGGGGGGTCGCCCTGCAGATCGCCGCCCATTCCCGTCCGATCTTCGTGGAGCTTGACCACCGGCCTTCGGCGGACCTCGACACGACGACGGGCGTCGCCCCCCACTGCTCGATGATCAGGGCGTAGGCCTCGGGGCCGCCGGCCGTCTCAAACTGGTCCCAGGGAATATGGGCCACGACCAGGTTGCGCTCCGAGGTCCACGACCTCTTGGCGACTGTCAGGGCATAGAGTTTCTTCGGTGTCATTGTTGCCTGCTATTGAGAACATGCAGCGGGGATTCCTGTTTCGCAATGAGCATCGCCCGTCCCCGGGCCAGGGTACCCGTTCGGTGAGAGGCCACCGGGCTCCTCGGGCCCCATGGGGTCTTGCCCGGCGCCGCCTGCCGGCCGGGCGGGCGCCTGCGGACCCCGCCCCCCGGGGACGCGGCACCCTTCAAGTTCGGAGTGGCGATCCGCGCCTCCGGGCATTTACTCTTCGGGAAAGCCATCCATGAAGATCTTCTACAAGACCCGGGCGACGGCCACGGGAGGGCGCTCGGGCCATTCGCAGACCGACGACGGCGCGCTTTCGGTGGACCTCGCGCGGCCGGACTCGGGCAGGGCCGGCACGAATCCCGAGCAGCTTTTTGCGGCGGGCTACGCCGCCTGCTTTGACAGCGCGCTCCAGGCCGCCGCGCAGCGCCTCAAGATCGCTCCGGCGGGCACGAAGACCTCCGTCGAGGTCGGCATCGGGCAGAATGCCGCGGGCGCCTACGCGCTCGATATCGACATCTTTGTCGAGGTCCGGGGCCTCTCCGAGGACCAGGCGCGGGGGCTCATCGATGCGGCCGACCGGATCTGCCCGTACTCGAACGCCGTGCGCGGCAACGTGGACATACGCCTGCACGTCGCCTCCGTCTGATCCGGCAAAACGGGCCGAACGACGTGGCGAGATTTGAATTCCAGAGCGAGCGGGGCTGCAGGGCAACCGGAGGAGCACCGTCCCCATGAGCAACCCAGTCCCCGCGCAGGCCCTTCCCCTGGCGCCCGACACGGTGACGGGCCGCATCTACAGCCACTTCTTCGTGCACGAATCCTCGACGGGGATGCGGATTCTCCTCATCATGGGGATGGCGGCTCTGGCGCACCTGCTGGTTAAGACGATCCGGCACATCAGCGAATGGCTCCTTGTCCAGAGCCATTCGCAGAACGGCGCCATCGGAACCGTCACGAAAAAGCCCAAGTTCGTCACGGTGACGCGCCTCGCGGTCAGCGGCATCACCTTTGTCATCTATTTTGTGGCGATGGGCCTCATCCTGCAGGAGTTCGGGTTCAGCCTCACCGCCTACCTGGCGAGCGCGTCCGTGGTCGGGCTCGCGATAAGCTTCGGCTCGCAGGGCCTGGTCCAGGACATCGTCATCGGCCTGACGCTGATCTTCTGGGACGCGATGGACGTGAACGACATGGTGGAGGTTACCGGGGCGACCAACAGCGTCATCGGCCGCGTGGAGGAGATCGGGATGCGGTTCACCAAGGTCGTGAACTTCTACAACCAGACGGTGTTCATCCCGAACCGCACCATCGGCAACGTCAGCCGGTTCCCGCACGGGGGCGTCGACGCCTACGCGGACCCGCAGATCCCCGGCGGGACGGACCAGCAGAAGGTCGTCCAGACAGTCGAGAACATAGCCGTCGGGATGTGGGCCCAGTTCGGGGCGATAATCCTGGGCGAGCCGATACTCGGCGAGATCGAGACGGCGCAGGGCGGCAGCTGGTGCTTTGTGCGCGTCCATTTCAAGATCTGGCCGGGCCAGGGGAGCCTGATCGAGAACACCTTCCGGCAGGAGGTCGTCAGGGCGATGAGGGAGATCGACCCGAAATACGCGGACTGGCAGGTGCCGGTCACCTACCGCGCGGGCATAGCTTCGAGGAACCTGAAGGCGCCCTAGTCCGGCCCCGGACCGCTGGGAATCCGGCAATGGGGTGCTTACCCCATCGACTTTGGGCCCCTCGCGTGAGACAATTCGCCTCGATACATTCGGGGGGCGCCACAGGAGCCGCTGTTTTTTTTGGCAGAATCCCCGCGCTGCCCGAGTGTGACCGCGAAACGACCCATTCGTTGAAACACAATATACTCAGCCTGTCTCAGCGGTATCAGGTGGAACTGCGCAAGCGCCTGCGGGGCGCGCGGCGCCAGTCCACGCGGCACGCCGAGGCCCTGGGACGGGCGGCGATGTCAAAGGGGATCGAGACGCTCGACCTCGCCCGCATCCATGAGCAGGCCGTCATCGCGCTCATGCCCCCCGACTGCTCCGCCGCCGTTCGCGCGGTCACGATGGAGCGGGCCGGGGGGTTCTTCATCGATGCGCTTGCGCCGATCGAGAGGACGCGCCGCGCGATGGTCGACACGGTCATGGAACTCAGGATTTCAAATGACACGCTTCGGCTGAAGGCCGCCGAGCTGACTTCCGCGAACGAGTTCCTGAAGCAGGAGATTGCCCAGAGGGCGGCCGCGGAACGGTCATTGCGGCTGAGCGAGAGGAGATACCGAATGCTGCTTGCGGAGTCGCGCCGGATGCAGCAGAGGCTGCGGCACCTGTCCCACCAGGTGCTGATGGCGCAGGAGGAGGAGCGCAAGGAGATCAGCCGCGAGCTTCACGACGAGATCGTGCAGACCCTGACGGGGATCAACGTCCACCTTGCCAGGCTCAAGCTCGAGTCGGGCGCCAGCAAGGAGAGCTTTTCGAAGCACATCAGCTACACCCAGCGCCTCGTCGAGAAGTCGGTTGACATCGTCCATCAGTTCGCCCGCGACCTGCGCCCGACCCTCCTGGACGACCTTGGGCTCATTCCGGCGATCCACGCCTACCTGAAGGCGTTCACGAAGCGCACGGGGCTGCGGGTGCGCTTTTCCACCTTTGCCGGGATCGAGAGCCTGAGCAACGACAAGCGGACCGTGCTCTACCGCGTCGCCCAGGCCGCGCTGGTCAACATCGCGCAGCACGCCGAGGCGACGTCCGCCAGCCTCGTCATCACCAGAATGCCCGGCGCCGTTGAGATGGTGATCAAGGACAATGGGAAATCGTTCAACCCCGTGCGCGTCCTGGACTCCCGAAGGAACAAGCGCCTGGGCCTGATCGGCATGCGCGAGCGGGTCGAGATGGTCGGCGGCACCTTCGCCGTCGCCTCGACGCCGGGCAGCGGCACCGCAGTTTCGGCAACATTACCCTACAAGCACAGCGCCAACTCCTGAATCCATGAAAATCGTCAAAACACTCCTGGCTGATGACCACACGATAGTTCGGCAGGGGCTGCGGGCCCTGCTGGTAGCCGCCGGCGGGATCGAGGTGGTCGGCGAGGCCCGGAACGGGCGAGAGGCCGTGGAGCTGGCCGCCTCGCTGCGCCCCGAGGTCGTCGTCATGGACATCGCGATGCCGCTGCTGAACGGCCTCGAGGCCACGAAGCAGATCCTCACCGCGGCGCCGAACACAAAGGTGCTCATCCTCTCGGCGCACAGCGACGACGCCTACATCGACAGGGTCATCGCGGTGGGCGCGGCTGGCTTCCTCGTCAAGCAGACCTCGGCGCAGATTCTCGCCAAGGCGATCCTTGAGGTGGTGGCGGGGAACACGTTCTACAGCCCGCAGGTCTCAAAGCGGGTGCGCGACCACTATGAGGCGCCGGACAGGCCCGGGGGCCTGCTGATCAAGAAGGCGACCGGGCTAACGTCGCGCGAGCTGGAGGTCATCCAGCTGGTGGCCGAGGGGCAGGCCAACAAGCAGGTGGCGGCCGGGCTCAACATCAGCATAAAGACCGTCGAGAAGCACAGGCAGCACCTGATGGACAAGCTGAACATCCACGACACGGCCGGGCTCACGCGCTACGCGATTGCGCGCGGAATAATCGAGAGCAGCGTCCAGGTCACGATCGTTTGACGGGTCGCTCCCCGCGCCGGCATCCTCAGGCGCTCGCCACGGCGATTCGCCCGAGCGAGCGGACGGGCTCGATCCAGCTGACGCCGGGCTGCTCTGCCGCCATCTCGGGGTAGGCCTCGGAGAGATACGCCCGCAGGCTCTCGCGGGCGCGGCCGATCCGGCTCTTCACGGTGCCGATGTTGATCCCCAGGGACCGGGAAATCTCAATGTAGGACTGGTTGAGCCCGTTGCGAAGCACCAGGATCTCGCGCTGGCGGGTTGCGAGCCTCTCCATGCACTTGGTGACTATCTCGGAGAACTCGCAGGCGGTGGCCTCGCGGGCGGGGCTCGGCGCCTCGCATGCGATCAGGTCGGCGATGGTGTCGTTGTTCTCCTCGCTGAGCGCGGAGTCCAGGGAAAGCGTGGCGTGGCGGCGGCGGCAGAAGTTGTGCTTGTGCCGGTTTCGGGAGAGGTTGAAGGCGATCCGGTGCAGCCACGTGGCCAGGGATGACTCCCCGCGGAAGCGCGCAAGGCCCCGGTGGGCCCGGATGAACGTGTCCTGGGCGATCTCCTCCGCGTCGGAGTGGTTGCGGAGGTGGCAGAGCGCGATGGAGAACATCTTCTCACGGTACCGCGCGACGATCGAGTCGAACGCGCCCTCGTCCCCGAGCCGGAAACGGCGCACCAGTTCGGCGTCCTGGATCGCCACCTGCCTCGAGTTGATCTCCCGGGTGCTGGGGCTCCGTGCGGGGGAGGCGACTCTCAAGGGCGAACCGTAGTCTGAGTGTGTTGCGATCATAGTGGCGGAACAGTACACGCGGAGCATTTGGGCAGAAATGGGGTGAATTACCCCGGGCGCGGGCCGTTTCCTGGCATGCCCTGAACACCCCATAGCGGGCGGGCGCGATGTCCGGTATCGTGCACCCATGGCAGCGATACGCACCCCGACAGGCATAAGCATCCCCGCTCAGCAAGGGTGGATGATGGCCCCGAGCGGCGGCCCCGGGGTCGGGGGATGCCCCTTCTGACTTCCGCCGCGCGATCGCCGCCCCTTGTCCGGGCCGAGCCCTTTACCACACAAAGATTAACGAAATGAAAACATACACACGCATTGCACTGCTACTCGCGGCGACCCTTCCGGTCGCCTTGTTCGCCTCAACCGCCACAGACAGCAAGATCGAGGATGCCGCAAAGGCCTCCTACAACTACCGCACGGTCCTCGAGGGCCGGGTCGACGTGAAGGCGAGCGACGGAGTCGTCACCCTGACCGGCACGGTGCAGGACAAGGACGACAGGGCTCTTGCCGAGGACACCGTCGAGAATCTCCCCGGAGTCGTGCGGGTCGACAACCAGATCAGCGTCGTGGCCGCGGTTCCGGAGCATTCCGACGCGTGGATCGCCATGAAGATCCGCGGCGAGCTGCTCGTTAAGGCAAACGTGAGCGCCACCGCAACGAAGGTCGACGTCATGGACGGCGTCGTCACGCTGACCGGCACCGCGGACAACCAGGCCCAGAAGGATCTCACGGGGCTCTATGCGAAGGAAATCGACAACGTGAAGTCCGTCAGGAACCAGATTGTCGTCGTGACGCCAACCGACAGCGGCAACTCGGTCGGCGACGTCGTCGACGACGCCTCGATCACATCGCAGGTCAAGTTCGCCCTCCTGAGCCACGGCTCGACCAGCGCCCTCGCGACCAAGGTCATCACCGAGAATGCCGTCGTCAACATCAGCGGCGTCGCGACATCGGATGCCCAGAAGGCCCTCGTCACGAAGATCGCCCAGGACACGCGCGGCGTGAAATCGGTCGTCAACGACATGACGGTGAAGTCCTGAGGCACAGCCTTGGGGCGCAAGAAAGCCATATTCCAACCCATCGCGCGGCCGGCCATTGCCGGCCGCACGTTTCTCCAAGCATGAAAACCAACATAGGATTGAATGATGAGGCCCGCCTGGAGGTGGGCCAGATGCTGAACCTGCTGCTCGCGGACGAAAGCGTGCTCTACGCGACGACGCGCGACTACCACTGGAACGTGACCGGGCCGGATTTTCGCAGCCTCCACCTCGAGTTTGAGGCGCAGTACGAGCAGCTCGCCAAGTGGATCGACGACATCGCCGAGAGGGCGCGGTCGATCGGCGTCGGCGCCCAGGGCAACTGGGCCGAGCTGTCAAAGTCGGCGCGAACCTCGGCGGATCCCGGCATCGGGCTGCCCGGCGAGCACATGCTGTCCGAGCTGCTGGCCCTGCACGAGGAGCTGATCGTGCAGCTTCGCACCGACAGCGAGTCCTGCCTCGAGCGCTACGGCGACTCGGGCACGGCCGACTTCCTGACGGGCCTGATGGAGCGCCATGAGAAGGCCGCATGGATGATCAGGGCCCAGCTCGAGACCGAGGAGGCGGAGGTCTCGGAGCGCTGAGAGGATGAGCAAGCCGATCTCAATCGCCCTGCTAGCCGCGGGCATCATCCTGGTGGCCTACGGCGTCGGCGCCTCGAACTCGGCCGGCTCCGGCGTCTCGCGGGCGCTGACCGGAGCGCCGACAAGCAAGACGCTGTGGCTCCTTGTCGGCGGCGGCGTGGCGGCCCTCGTCGGCCTTGTCGGCGTGCTGCGCGGATCAAAGTCGGCCTAGCCGCGCATCCATCCTGAACTACGACGCCATCACGCTCCTGATCATCGCGGCATTCCTGGTGCTTTTCCCCGCCTCGCATTTCCGGGTCAGGAGGCAGCAGTCCCCGGGAGCTGGTACTTGAGCCCGTAGGTGCCGTACGGGCTCGGGCGGGGCTCCCCGGCCGGCTCCGAGGCCGTCGGGCCGCCCTGTGAGGGCCCGTCGGCGCCCACGGTCACGGTCCCGGCCTTTTGCAGCTCGGCGGAGAGCTCCGCGGCGGAGTCCGAGCCCGAGTTCCAGAGGCAGATGGCGGGGATGCTCCCGTTATGGTGCTCATAGCCGAGCACGCTGATCGAGGCCGTGTCCAGGGCGTAGTGCTGGCCCTCCCGGACGGCCTGGCCGATCCACCGGACGGCGACGACCCGCAGGAACTGCCCGTGCGAGAAGAGGGCGACAGTGCCGTCCAGCCGGCGCAGGCCGGCCAGGACACGGTCCGCCCGCTGCGAGACCTGCGCCGCCGATTCCCCTCCGGGACAGCCGTCCTGGAACACGTTCCAGCCCGGATGCTGGGAGCAGATGTCCTTCGTGGTCCTGCCCTCGAATTCGCCGTAGTCCCATTCCTGGAGGTCCGGCTCAAGCCGCGCCACGGCGCCGAAGCCGGCCAGCTCGCACGTCCTCCGGGCGCGCTTGAGCGGGCTCGTCAGCACGCTGTCGAACGCGACCCCGTGCAGGAGATCCCTGAGGCGGGATGCGCGGCGCTCCCCGTTCGCGGTGAGGGAAAGGTCGGTGCGGCCCGTGTGCTGGCCGGTGAGGGCCCAGCGGGTCTCCCCGTGGCGAATCAGGAAGACTTTGGCAACCATGGGGAAAAAGCGCGATCGCAGGGCCTGGTGTCGGCTGCGGTCGATTGCTGGCTGCGGGCGCCCGCTTGCTCGGCGATCCTCATGGCTCTCCCCATTCCGAATGGAACGTGCCCCCGGAGCCGATGAGCTCGTACCGGTGCGCCCCGAAATAATCCCGCTGAGCCTGGATCAGGTTTGCCGGCATCCAGGAGCTTCGGTAGGCGTCCAGGTAGCCGAGCGCCGTCATCAGCCCGGCTGCGGGCAGGCCGAGGCGCGCGGCCGTGCAGACGACGCCGCGCAGGTCGTCCTGGTGCGCCATCACCTTCCTCGACAGCTCGGCATCGAGGAGGAGGTTGGCCAGGCGAGGCTGGTTGGAGAAGGCCTCCCAGATGTCCTCGAGGACCGCCGCGCGGATGATGCAGCCGCCCCGCCAGATGCGCGCCACGGAGGCGAGATCGAGGCCGTAGTCATATTTTGCGGAGGCCGCGGTGAGCGCCGCAAAGCCCTGGGCGTAGGTGATGATGGAGCCTGCGAACAGCGCGCGCCCGAGCTGGCGCAGAAAGACCGCGCGATCCCCCGAGAAGGCCTTCGCAGGCGGCGCCAAAGTCGCGCACGCCGCGGCGCGCTCGGCCTCCAGGACGGACAGGTTCCTCATCGCAACGGCCATGTCTATCGTGGGTGCCGGCACGTTCAGCTCCATCGCGCATTGCGACGTCCACATGCCGGTGCCAAGCTGTCTCGCGACATCCCGGACCTCGTCGATCAGCCTGCGGCCCGTCCTTGGGTCGCCCTTCTCGAAGATCCGGCTCGTTATCTCCACGAGGTAGCCCTCCATCTCGCCGTGGTTCCAGCCGGCGTAGTACTCCTGCAGCTCGTCGTCGGTCAGCCCGAGACCCCGCCTCATCAGGTCGTAGGTCTCGGCAATCAGCTGCATCAGGCCGTATTCGATCCCGTTGTGGACCATCTTGACGAAATGCCCCGCCGACCCCGGCCCGAGGTAGGTCACGCAGGGCTCGCCGTTCAGCTGGGCCGCGGCCGATTCGAACAGCGGACGGACCCTTTCATAGGCCTCCTTCGGCCCGCCTGGCATGATGCTCGGCCCGCTGCGGGCGCCCTCCTCGCCGCCGGAGATCCCGACGCCGAGAAACTGAATGCCCCTCCCAGCCAGCCTGGCGGCGCGCTCGTCCGTGTCCCTGAAGTAGGAATTGCCGGCGTCAATGATGAGGTCGCCCGGCTGAAAATGCATGAGCAGGTCGTCGATGACCGAGTCCACCGGGGGGCCCGCGGGCACAAGCAGCATGGCCGCGCGCGGGCGGCGCAGCTGCGCGACGAACCCCGCGATGTCCGCCGCCCCGCGGGCGTCGGCCTGCCTTGCCTCCAGGCGCAGGGCCTCGACCTTTGCCGGGTCCTTGTCGAAGCCGGCGACCGAGAAGCCGTGGCCGGCGATGTTCAGGAGGAAGTTTCGCCCCATGACCCCCAGGCCGACCATGCCGATGTCGCAGGGCCGCGGCGCAACCTTGGGCTGGGCCTCCCCGGGTGCGTCGCCGGCCCGGACGGCTGTGGCGCCGGCGCTCATTTCTGCCAGAGGATCTCGTCGGCCTCGAGCGGCACGGCGAGCCCGTTGAATTGCGGGGTGATGCGGGCTGTGTAGTCGGTCGCCGGGCGCGCCGAGGAGACGCTGGCGCGGTAGGCAAGGCCTTTCCCCGGGTCGGCCCCGGGCCCCTCCCGCTCCATCTCCTTTCGCTCGGCGGTTCCGCCGTTTATTCCGTCCGCATAGAGCTCGACGCGGACCGAATCCGGATCGACCGCCCCCAGGAACACCTGCGCCCCGAACACGTTTTCCGTTCCGCGAGCCTCAACGGTCACGGCGCCGAAGCGAAGCGAAGGCCACTTCGGGCCCAGGGCATTCCGCCAAACGACCTGGGCCAGCGCCGCCGCGCCCTTTGCGGCGGAGCGGGCCCGGTACTCCGCGGCGGCGGGAAGGTAATGCTCCTCAACGTACTCGCACACGCTGCGGTTGGCGGCGAACCTGGGAGTCAACCCCGCCATGCTCTCCCGGATGCGCCCCACCCACGAGGAGGGGATGCCCTTCTCGTTGCGGGAATAGAACTCCGGTATGACCTCGTGCTCGAGCCGCTCGTAGAGCTCCTGCGCCTCGGCGGCGTCCCAGGCCGGGTCGTCGCCGTGCTCCCTGCCGTCGCCCACGGCCCAGCCGACCTGCGCCGAATAGGCCTCCGCCCACCAGCCGTCCAGCTCGGAAAGGTTCAGGCCGCCGTTCACGAGGACCTTCATGCCGCTCGTGCCGCTCGCCTCCCACGGGCGCCGGGGCGTGTTGATCCACACGTCGACCCCCTGCACCAGGCGCTCGGCCATGAGCATGTCGTAGTCGGCCAGGAAGACAACCGGGGGGTTGGTGTCGCTGTTGCGTATGAAGCGTATCCACCTCTGGATGAGCTCCTGCCCGGCCAGGTCGGCCGGATGCGCCTTGCCCGCGAGGATGAGCTGGGCGGGGCGCTCGGGATTCCTGAGGATGCGCATCAGGCGCTCGGGGTCGTGCAGCAGGAGGTCGGGCCTCTTGTAGGTCGCAAAACGCCTCGCAAAGCCGAGCGTCAGCACATCGGGGCTTAGCCGCGCCTGCGCCCGCGCCATCACGGACTGCTCGACCCCGGAGGCGCCGAGCTGGCGGGCCAGCCTCTCCCGGGCATAATCCACGAGGGACTTCCGGCTCTTGGTTCGCAGCGCCCAGATCCTCTCGTCGGGAAGACGGCGGATGTCGGCCTCGATGGTGGATGACATCCCGAGCCACCTCCCCTTGCCGCAGGCCTCCGTCCAGAGGCTGTCGGCCTCCGCCGAGTCCCATGTCGGCACGTGAACGCCGTTTGTCACGTGGCCGACCGGCACCTCGTCCTCGGGCCACCTCGGGAACAGCGGGGCGAAGATTCGCCGGCTCACGCGGCCGTGCAACTCGCTGACGCCGTTGACGGCCCCGCTGCCTCGAAAGGCAAGGTAGGCCATGTTGAACGGCTCGCCGGCGTCGTCGGCATTCTGGCGTCCCAGGGCCAGGAGCCCCGGCAGGGAAAGGCCGAGCTCGGCCGCATACCGGCCGAAGTACCGCCCAATCAGGGCCGGCGGGAACAGGTCGAATCCGGCGGCGACCGCGGTGTGGGTCGTGAAAAGGTTGCCGGTGCGGGTGGCCGACAAGGCGACGCCGAAAGGATGGCCGGTCTCCTTCATGAAGCAGCGGGCGCGCTCCAGGAGCGCGAATGCGGCATGCCCTTCGTTCAGGTGGCAGACCTCCGGCTTGAAGCCGAGCGCGCCGAGCAGCCGCCAGCCGCCGATCCCAAGCACGATCTCCTGTTTCAGGCGCAGCTCCGGCCCGCCGCCGTAGAGCTCGCTGGTGATCTCCTTTTGCGCGGGAGAGTTGGCCGCGTCATTCGTGTCGAGCAGGTAGAGGCTCCTTCTCCCCACCTGGACATGCCAGGCGCGCAGCCAGACGGACTCCCCCGAGAGGTCAATCTCCAGTCGCAGCGGCTCGCCGCCTGGCAGCCTGACGGGCGTCACCGGCAGCTGTGCGGGATCATTGAACGGGTAGAGGGCCTGCTGCGTCCCGTTCCGGTCGATCGCCTGGCGGAAGAATCCGTGCTGGTAGAGGAGCCCCACGCCGATCACCGGCACGCCGAGGTCGCTGGCGGCCTTGAGCTGGTCTCCGGCAACGTTGCCGAGGCCTCCCGAATAGATCGGCAGGGCCTCGCTCAGCATGAATTCCATGCAGAAGTAGGCGACGCAGGTGAGCGGCGCCTTCGGGTACTTCTCCTGGAGCCAGGCCGGCGCCGCATCCGCCTGCCGCCTGGACTCGACCAGCCTGTCGAGCAGCCTGCAGAAGTCGGGGTCGGCCAATGCCTTCCCAAGTCTCCCGCGCGACACCTTCTGGAGGACGTCGCTTGGGTGGGAGGTGAGGGCCCAGAGGGCCGGGTCGAGCTGCCGCCACAGCTCATCCGAGCAGTGGTTCCACGTCCAGTGAAGGTCCATGGCGAGCTCGGTGAGTGCCTCAAGGCCCTTCGGAGTGCCGGGCTGCGCGGTGACGGCTGTCTTGGATTCGCTCATGAAGGGTGTTCGAGCCGGGTCCTGCGCGTCAGTTCGGCTCCCAGCCGTTGTCCCACGCGGCTGCCGTCAGGCATTCCGCCTTCAGCACAGGGGGATGCGCCGTGGGCCCGGAACGGGTCCCCGCGGGCTGGGCCAGCGTGGCGCTGACCACCGCCTGGGCCTCCGTGAGGATGCGTCGCAGGTGGGACTCGCCCTTGAAGCTCTCGGCGTAGATCTTGTAGATGTCCTCGGTCCCCGACGGGCGCGCGGCGAACCAGCCGCTTTCCGTGACAGCCTTCAGGCCGCCGATCGGCGCGTGGTTGCCCGGCGCCTCAGTGAGGACCGCCAGGATCTTCTCGCCCGCCAGCTCGGTCAACTTCAGCTGGTCGGGGGAGAGCTTCGCGAGGAGCGCCTTCTCGGCGGGCGTCGCGGGCGCCTCCACGCGGTCGTAGGACGGCTCGCCGAACTCCTTCGTGAGCGTTCTGTAGATCTCGCCGGGATCCTGGCCGGTCCGTGCCGTGATCTCGGCCGAGAGCAGGCAGGGAATGAATCCGTCCTTGTCCGTGGTCCAGACGGCGCCGTCAAGGCGCAGGAATGACGCCCCCGCGCTCTCCTCGCCGCCAAAGCCTAGGGAGCCGTCCAGGAGGCCGTCGACAAACCATTTGAAGCCGACCGGCACCTCGACCAGCCTGCGGCCGAGCTTCGCCGTGACGCGGTCGATCATCGCGCTGCTCACCACGGTCTTGCCGACGGCGCACGACTTGGCCCAGACGGGCCGGTTTTGGAAGAGCTGGAGGATAGAGACCGCGAGGTAGTGGTTGGGCGGAAGAAGCCCCGCGCCTTTCGTGACGATGCCGTGCCGGTCATGGTCGGTGTCGCAGGCAAACGACAGGTCAAACCGGTCCTTCATGCCGATGAGCCTCTGCATGGCGTAGGTCGACGACGGATCCATGCGGATCTGCCCGTCCCAGTCCACCGTCATGAAGCGGAACGTGGGGTCCACGGTCTCGCTGACGACGGTGAGGTCCAGGCGGTGGAGCTCGGCGATTCTCGCCCAGTAATGGACCCCGGCCCCGCCGAGCGGGTCGACGCCGAGGCGGATCTTCGCCCCCCGGATGACGGCCATGTCGACGACGTTGTCGAGGTCCGCGATGTAACCGCTGATGTAGTCGTGCCGGTGCGTCGTCGCGGAGCCCAGCGCACGCGCATAGGGGATTCGCGCCACCCCCTTGAGCCCGGCCTCGAGGAATTCGTTCGCCCTCGCCTCTATCCAGCCGGTGACGGCGCCGGGCGCCGGACCGCCGCTGGGCGGATTGTACTTGAATCCGCCGTCGCGCGGCGGGTTGTGCGAGGGCGTGATGACGATACCGTCGGCATGGCCGCTCAGCCGGCCGCTGTTGTAGGTCAGGATCGCATGGGAGACGACCGGGGTCGGCGTGTACTCGTCTCCCTCGGCGATCATCGTCTCGACGCTGTTGGCCGCGAGGACCTCGAGCGCGGTCGAGCAGGCCGGAACGGAAAGCGCATGGGTGTCGATGCCGAGGAAAAGCGGCCCCGAGATGTTCTGCCCCTTGCGATAGAGGCAGATCGCCTGCGTGATCGCCAGGATGTGCCATTCGTTGAAGGCGCGGTCGAAGGACGAGCCGCGGTGCCCGGAGGTCCCGAACGACACGCGCTGGGCGGGCACCGCCGGATCGGGCGTCTCGGCGTAGTACGCGGCGACCAGCCGCGGAACGTCGACCAGGATGGACTCGGGTGCCGGTTTCCCGGCTAGCGGGCTTATCTTCATAGAATTGAGCCGGCCCGCATGCCCTCGAGGGCCGTCACCTTTGCCAGGCGCCGCAGGTGGCGCTCGGCCTCGCAGGGGCGGGCCGCCAGAAAGGTCTGGACCAGCTCCCAGGCGAGGGACTCCCCCACAACCCTGCCGCCGAGGCACATCACGTTCAGGTGGTCGTCCTCCACGCCTTGGCGCGCGCAGAACATGTCGTGGATGAGGCACGCCCGCACGCCCGGCACCTTGTTGCAGGCAACGCACACGCCGACCCCGCTGCCGCAGATGGCGATCCCGCGGTCGACCTCGCCCCGCGCGACCGCGAGGGCCATCGGCACGGCAAAGTCCGGATAGTCGTCGTCAGGGTGCAGGTTCCTGTCCCCAAAGTCGGTCACCGGGTGGCCGGCCTCCCTCAGCAGGCCCACGAGATGCTGCTTCAGCCCAAAGCCGCCATGGTCGGAGGCGATCCCGATGCTCTGCGGCCCCGGCGACGCGGTCGATTTGACGTCGTTCATCGGGCCGCACTGAGTTCAGGCTCTGGATTCGCGCGCTCCGCCGCCTCCGAGTACCTTCCCTGGACGGCGAGCCCGTTGCATCGGGCGCGGTGGAGGAGGGCCGCCTGGGCGGCCTCAACGCTGGCCGCCGAGCCGCGCCAGGCCGTGAGCGCGGCGTCCTGGAGGGCGCGGCCAAACGAGAAGCTGAGCTTCCACGGGGCCCCCCCGGCTCCGCAGATGGCGTTCAACCTCTGCGTCGCGGCGATGCCCTCCTGGCCCCCGGAGAGAAAGACGACCCCTGGGACCGAGGCGGGCACGGCGCGACGCAGGCATCGGATCGTGGCCTCGGCCACCTCGCCGGTGTCCGCCTGTGCCGAGCTTTCCTTGCCAGAGAGCACCATGCCGGTCTTCAGGAGCATCGTCTCCAGCACGACCCGATGGCTGAACAGCTCGGAGAACACGGCCCGCAGGACGACTCCCGTGACCTCCTCGCAGCAGGCAAGGGTGTGGTCCCCGTCCATCAGGACCTCGGGCTCGACAATCGGCACGAGGCCGGCCTCCTGGCTCATCGCCGCGAAGAGCGCGAGCGCGTGCGCGTTGGCCTCGATGCAGGCCCGGGTCGGCAGCCCTTCGCCGATGCCGATCACCGCGCGCCACTTGGTGAAGCGCGCGCCCAGCCGCCAGTACTCGGCGAGCCGGTCGCCGAGGCCGTCGAGCCCCTGCGTGAATTTCTCGGCCGCGAAGCAGGGGAGCGCCACGGTGCCCTTGTCGACCTTGATGCCGGGGATGATGCCCCTTTTCGAAAGAACGCAGGGCATCAGCGTGCCGCCAAGCGCCTGGCGGATCGTCTCATCGTAGAGGATGACGCCGCTTATGTGCTCTGCCAACGCGGGCGCCGTCACGAGGAGGCCGCGATAGGCGCGGCGGCTCTCCTCGGTTGACGCAATGCCGAGGGCCTCGAATCGCTTGCCGATGGTCTTGAAGCTCTCATCGGCGGCCAGGAGGCCCTTGCGGGGCCCCAGGAGCGCGGTCACGGTCGACTGCAATTCAGGCGCGGGCATCGTTCAAATTGGGCGCCTCCGCCAGTTTTACCACCATCTTGCCCTTATTTTTGCCCTGAAATAGTCCGAGGAACGCGTCGACGGCCTGGCCGATTCCCTCCGCGACCGTCTCCTTGTTCGTCAACCGGCCCTCCAGGATGTATCCGCCGACCTCCCGTTGGAACGCCCCGTGCCTGTCGAGCCAGTCGCTCACGATGAACCCCCTCATCGTCAGGCGCTTGGTTATCATGTTGAACAGGTTTGCCGGGCCCGGCCGGGGTTTCTCGTCATTGTAGCCGGATATGCTGCCGCAGGCCAGGATCCGGCCGTTGACCCGAAGGGCAGCGAGCGCCCCCTCGAGGGCCTCGCCTCCCACATTGTCGAAGTAGACGTCTATCCCGTCCGGCGCCTCCACCCTGAGCAGGTCCGCCACCGGCCCAAGCCTGTAGTCGAAAGCGATGTCGAAGCCGCATTCGTCCCTGAGAAACCTGACCTTCTCAGGAGACCCCGCAGATCCGATGACACGGCAGCCGCGCAGCTTCGCAAGCTGCCCCGCGACATTTCCCACGGCCCCGGCGGCCCCGGAGATGAATAGGACCTCCCCCTTTTTCAGCTCCACAAGGTTCAGCCCCACCCATGCTGTCATGCCCGTCATGCCAAGGGCGCCCAGGTACACCGAGGGCGGCTGGATCTCGTGGCTTACCGGCTGCAGCTGCCCGGGGGAGGCGACGAAGCATTCCCGCCAGCCAAAGTTGGAGGTGACGGCGTCGCCGGGCTTGAATTCGCCCGAGCGGGATTCGATCACCTCGCCGACGGCGGCGCCTTCCAGCGGCTGCCCCAGCGCAAACGGGGCCACATACGACTCCCCTTCGTTCATGCGGCCGCGCATGTAGGGATCCACCGAAATGAAGGTGTTGCGGACAAGCACCTGGTGGTTTTCCAGGGGGGGCAGGCGGGTTTCAACCAGCGTGAAGTTGGCGCCGGTTGGCACCCCCTTCGGCCGGGACACAAGATGCACCTCGCGATTGATTGTCGGTGTCATGGCAGCTTCATCCGGGCCCCTTTTTGGGGGGGAGGCGCCGTTGCTAGGCGTGCTGGTCCAGGGAGTCCGGGTTTGAGCGGACCAGGACGTCCTTGGCCTTGGCCGCGTCCGCCGTGGAACCGTTTGCGACCAGGACAAACTTGTCGGTCTTAAGGGCCGTCTCGTAGCGCAGGATGCTGTCCTTCGGTATGCCCAGGCTCAGCAGGCCGGCGCCGAGTGCGCTCAGTCCCCCGACCACGACTGCGCCCTCCAGGGCGCCGACGATCCAGGCGACCAGCGGTCCTGCCACAAGCAGCGGCCCGATGCCCGGAATCGCAAAGAAGGCGGAGCCGAAGAGCATCCCCCAGATCCCGCCCCAGAAGGCCCCGTTCTTGCCCCATGTCCTCATGCGGTCGCCGGCATTGTAGTAGCCGACGACATGCTCGTCCGTGTGATAGTCGCGCCCGACGATTGACAGCTTCTTCATGTCGAAGCCGGATTGCTGCAGGTCCTTGACGGCCGCCTCCGCGGCCAGGTGGGTGGGATAGATTGCCACGACGGAAGTGCTCATAGTTTTGTCTCCTTGGTCTGAATTAACGGTGGTGAAAAGCGGGTGGGGGTCGACGTCATGGCGCCCGGGAAAGCCTACGGTCCCCGTCCCTTGGACACCTTGGCGGCCTGGAGCATCTGGTCGTGCTCGGCCTCCTCGACGCCCTGCAGGACGAGCTGCTCGCCCTCGCTCCGGCCCTCGCTGTCCGTGTCCTCGCTCTGGGCCCCGGGTGTCTCCCGACCTGCCGATCCCGGGACGGGATCCCAGCGCTCGGACTCGGGCAGGGAATCCAGGACCGACTCCTGGCGGTCGATGTCCGACTCGCCCGTCAACTCGCGCTTTGCCTGCTCGTAGTCGGCCTGCGTGACGGACATCGGCAGCCGGCCCGAGATCTGCGCCAGCTCGGACGCCCTCTTGTGCACCATGGCGCGGGACACCGGCCCTATGCCGGCGAAATTCTCGCTGATGACGCCCTCGTTCAGGGGATTGTTCTTCATTTAGGGTGTCGGGTCTTGATGGGCATTGGCGGGGTCGCGCCGGGATGGGCGGGATCGGGCGCCGGGAGCGCCCCTTGATGCGGCCTGCATGGTCACTCAGTCCCAGAATCCTGGCGCACCGTGACCGCCGGAGGCGGCGGTGGCCAATTCGTCCGCCGCGGCCCTCTTGATGTCCTCCTTGGTGAGGCTCATGAAGATCTTCGACTCCTCGAAGCCGATCCTCACGACCTTCTTGGTCGGGATGAGGACCTCCCTGCCGGAATACCAGTGGCCGGCATCGACGACGATGTCGCGGACCGCCCAGCTGCGGTCGTCCACCATGAGGCCGCTCACGCCTCCAATGGGGCCGTCGATCGTCTGAATCTCGTAGCCGGTCAGCGCATGGGTGCTCCGGAGGTGCTTGTCGTCCTTCCGCTGGAGTTGGAATCGCTCGTCCACCTCGGCCTTCATCGGGGCCACGGAGGCCGGAAACTCCCCGAGGCCCCACATCGCGCCCCCGTTCCAATAGCCGGGCCAGCCGTAATAGCGGTAATAGTCGATCTCGAACTGGCGCGACACGGGCCTGTGCGTCTCGATCGAGGGGCTGTTCTCGATCTGCTCCCTCGTTAGCTTCATGTGCAGCACGCCGGAGTCCTGGTCGAGGCGGCCGAAGGCATGGGGGGAGAGGAGCACCAGGCGCCCGGTGAGCCACGAGCCCGTGTCCGCGACCAGATAGCGCACCACCCAGTCCTTGTCGTCGAAATAGAAGTCCTTGACGTGGCCGATGTCGCCGTCCGATGCGGCGAGTCGTATGCCGTATAGTCCCTTCGTGTTTTTTAGCATAAGGTGCGCCGCAAGCCGCAGGTGAGACGCCCCCGTCGGGAGCTCAATCCGCTCGTGCCTGCGAGCGACACTGTACCCGCGCGCCGCGGCGCGAGCTATGGGGTGAAACCCGACATGGGCGGCGGTTCGGCGGCGGCGCCGCGGGGAAATTCGGCCGGGGCGCCCGCCGCTAGGCCACCCTGAGGACGATCTTGCCGCGGGTGTGCCCGCGCTCGCTCAGCTCCTGGCCGCGGGTGGCATCCGAGAGGGGCAGGATCGTTTCAACGATCGCCTTGAGCTTCTCGGCGTCCGCCAGCTTGGCTATCTCCGCGAGCTGCGCTGCGTCGGGCCTGGTGAAGACAAACGCCTGCCGGACGCCGTGGGCGGCCGCGGTCTCGGCCGCGGGCGGACTGACGATCGAGACCAGGATGCCGCCGCGCTTGAGCACCTTCCACGAGCGCTCCTGGATTTCCCCTCCCAGGGTGTCGAGGACGACGTCCACCGGCTGCACCACGTCCTCGAAACGCTCCCGCTCATAGTCGACAACCTGGTCGATCCCGAGTTCGCGCAGGAAGGCATGGTTGCGCTCCGACGCCGTGCCGATGACGTGGGCCCCCTTCCATTTGCCCAGCTGCACCGCAAGGCTGCCGACCCCGCCGGCGGCCGCGTGTATCAGGACGCGCTGTCCCGCCGCGAGGCCGCCCGCGTCGAAGAGCGTCTGCCAGGCGGTCAGGCCCGCGAGGGGGAGGGCGGCGGCGTGGATGTGGTCGAGGGATCTGGGCTTCAGGGCCAGCTCGGATTCCCTGACGACGATGAACTCCGCGTAGGCGCCGTCCCGGGCTATGTCGGGGCGGCTGAAGACCTCGTCTCCGAGCTTCAGCCGCCTGAGGTTCGTCCCGAGCGCCTCGACGACGCCGGAGAGGTCCCAGCCGAGGATAAGCGGCAGGGTGTGGTGCAGCATCCCCTTCAGGTGGCCCTCGCGGATCTTCCAGTCGACGGGGTTGATCCCGGCGGCGTGGACCCTGACCAGCACCTCTGCGTCCCCCGGATGCGGGCACGGGGCGTTCTCGTAGACGAGGACCTCGGGGCCGCCGTAGGAATAGATGCACACTGCCCTCATCTGCTTCATGCGGCGGATGGGGCTGGCTGGGCGTTCGCGTAAAAATCGCGCGCCTTCTCGAGGAGCTGGCCCTCGGTCAGATGGTTCTCGTCGATGACGAGCGAGCCGATGATCCGCTTGGCAACCTCCGGCTGATGCTCCCTCAGCCAGCCGATGAATTGGTCCATCTCGCTGCTCATTCCCGTGCCCGTGCCGAACACGAGAATCCGCCCCGCCGAGAGGAGGGCGTGGGCCAGCGGCCCGAAGAAGCTGTTGGGATCCGGCTTCTCCTCGCCCCTGGAGAAATCCCTCGAATGGTGGGCGTGGCGAAAATAGTGGTCGGGCTCGTGCGGCAGGATCTGCTGGGGCACGGAGCCGTGCATGTCGGATCGGAAGAGCCGGGCCTCGTGGTGGTCGATGACAACCAGCCAGTGCGTCTCGGCCCCGTCGGCCCCGGGCGCCAGTGTCTCGCTGTCCTCCAGGAAGTGGCGCAGGACCATGACCTCCTCCGTCTCGGCCACGTCCTTCGTGCGATGGGGGCGGAGGATGATGAACCGCCCGTTGCGGGTCACCTTGATGTTCCCGTTGGGCTCGTCGGCCACCTCGCCCAGCTGGCGGAACATGCCCAGGACGTCGTGCCATCCCAGGTTATGGGAAACGGGATGCTGGAAGATCCGGTTGTAGGTGCGAAGCTGCGAGCCTTTGAGCGGTGCGGGCGATGTCATGGTTTTAATGGGAGGCTTTCCGAGGCCGTGCGGCACGCGGGACACCGCCGCCGGGGCGCGTCGTTCTGCGGCCCGGCAGGATGCGCCCGATTCCGGAGGGGGTAAATGGGGTGTAACCCTAAGCCGGCGCGATCCGCCGGGCCACCGGGCGCAACACCCCATGGCGCCTTTCCTGGGAGGGGCGCACAATCGGGCGAATTGAGGCCGTCATCGTTCGAACGGCGGCCCGCGGCGGAGCTACCCGGTAAGGTAGCGATGCAGGCGGGTCCTTGACCCATGCGGGGGTATATTGGCTTTCAGGCAGGCCCGCGCCTCGAGCCAGTTGGCGAGGTCATGGCCGTTCGCACGGTTGCTCTGCGCGTAGAGGTGATAGGCGTAGTCGCGGATGGCGCTGTCGCTTGGCTCGGCGCGGACTGCGGGAGCTTTTGATTTGTTCTTCGTCATGAAGGCGGATGGTTCCAGGCGAGGGAACAGGTCCCGTCTCCCGTCCCCAAGGGTAGCCCCTGGAACCGAGACCGGGCTATGGGGTGTTACCCGACCCGGGGAATCCATCAAGGCGGGCCTTGGCCGCCCCGGAGTCATTTTGCGCGCAGGAAAACGAGCTCAACGTCCTGGCGCACGGCCTCCCGCCAGAGCTCGCACACCAGGTGGAGCGCCCGCCGGTTGACCCCGAGGTTCCTGCGGTAGTGCTCGATGCGGAGCAGCTCCTCGAGCGCGGCGTCATCAAAGGTCGGCTCGCTCGAAGACCCGTGAAGATGGGCGTCGAGGAGACCCAGGCGGCAGTAGTACCGCAGCATCTCCGGGTGCACTCCCGTCAGGCTTGCAGCCGCGCTCAGTGAGTAGCGCCGGGGATCGGGCGGCAGGCAGACGAGCGCCACGGTCGGGCAGGAATACAGGACGAAGTTCGCCGCGGGCCCCCTGCGTCCGGTTCCCTCGGGATCCGTCGCTGGCCTTCCGGAGCGATGCTGTCCCTGGTCCTTTCCGTGTTTGGCGTGTCCGGTCGGGCTGGGGAGGGGCGCCGAGGATGCCTTCCCGGCTCCCTGATGCGAGGCCGCGTGCCGAGGGGGAGAATTCATTGGGTGAGATTGATGGCGCAGGAATCTGCGGAACCCAGTATCCCGGCCACGGCCGTCCCCGGGGATCGTTTGTCGCTTTCCTTCGCCTGGCGGAGAATACGCCTCCTGCGCCGCGCCTGGAATGGGGTGTAACCCGACGGGGGCCCGCCCGAGGACGCCTTTCCCGGCGGGAGACGAGCCAGGGGCGCCGGCCTGCCGGCCGTCCCCTCGATCTGCGCCGTTCCGCCGCCGCACCATAGTGGCCCGCCCGCTGGACATGCAGGGGGCCCGGCATATGTTTCGCCCGCCGGTGCCGGGCCTGACGAAGCCCCCGTCATCGGCCGGCCCATCGCAACCCAACTCCGGAGAACCGAAACGACCTCATGAAAGCCACTCAATCGCTGCACAGCCTGGGCCAGAGCCTGTGGCTGGACAACATCACCCGCGACCTTCTGGACAGCGGGACGCTCAAGCGCTACATCGACGAGCTGTCGGTGACCGGGCTCACGTCGAACCCGACCATTTTTGACCACGCCATCAAGGGCAGCTCCGCTTACGACGGGGCCATCCGCGGGGGCCTGGCGGATGCGAAGGGGGCCGAGGCGCTCTTCTTCGACCTGGCGCTGGCCGACCTGACGCGCGCCGCCGACCTGTTTAGGCCGGTTCACGAGCGCACAAACGGAGTGGACGGATGGGTGTCGCTCGAGGTGTCGCCACTGCTTGCCCACGACGCGGCCGCGACGATCGCAGCCGCCAGGGAGCTCTGGGCCCGCGCCAGGCGGCCCAACCTGTTCATCAAGATCCCGGGCACCAAGGAGGGTCTGGGGGCAATCGAGGAGTCCATATTCGCCGGGGTGCCGGTCAACGTGACGCTCCTCTTCTCGCGCGAGCACTACCTGGATGCGGCGGAGGCCTATCTGCGCGGCGTCGAGCGCCGGATTGCGGCAGGCCTCGACCCCAAGGTCGGCTCCGTCGCCTCGATCTTCATCAGCCGATGGGATGTCGCCCTTGCGGACAGGGTCCCGCCGGCGCTCAACAACCTGCTCGGCATCGCAATGGCCGGCCGCATCTACAAGGCGTACGTCGACCAGCTGGCGGCGCCCCGCTGGCTGCGCGCCTACAACGCCGGGGCGGTCCCCCAGCGGCTTCTCTGGGCAAGCACGGGCACGAAGGATCCCAGGGCCCCTGACACCCTGTATGTGAAGGCCCTGGCCTCCCCGTTCACGGTGAACACCATGCCGGAGGGGACGCTGAAGGCGTTTGCCGACCACGGCGAGATCGGGCCGGTCCTGCCGCCGGACGGCGGCGACTGCGAGAGGGTGCTGGCGCGCTTCGACGAGCCCGGCGTCATCCTGGGCGACCTGGCCGGCCGGCTCCAGGACGAGGGCGCGAAGGCTTTCCTGAAGTCGTGGAACGAGCTGATGGACGTCATCGCCTCGAAGAGCGCTACCGTCAAACACCCGGCTTGAGCGACCGGCCGATCCGGCTCAAGAATTCACCATGGCCACCCGCACCAGGAAGACGCTCACGCAACTGCCCGCATGGAAGGGCCTCGTCGCCCACCACAGGAGGATCCAGGATCTGCATCTTCGGGACCTGTTCGCCGCCGACCCGAAGCGGGGCCGGCGGATGGCGGTGGAGGCGGCGGGCCTCTACCTCGACTACTCGAAGAACCGCGTCACCCCCCAGACCCTCAGGCTGCTGCTCCAGCTCGCGAGGCAGTCCGGCCTCGGCCGGCGGACGGCCGCCATGTTCAGGGGCGACAGGATCAACGTGACGGAGAACCGCTCCGTGCTGCACGTCGCCCTGCGGGCGCCCAGGGGCGCGGTCATCCTGGCGGACGGCAGGAACGTGGTGCCCGGGGTGCACGCCGTCCTGCGGAAGATGTCCGCCTTCTCCAGGCGGGTGCGAAGCGGCGCCTGGAGGGGCCACACCGGCAGGCCCATCAGGAACGTCGTCAACATAGGCATCGGCGGCTCCGACCTCGGCCCCGTGATGGCCTACGAGGCGCTGAGGCACTACAGCCAGCCGAACCTCAGCTTCCGCTTTGTCTCGAACGTCGACGGCATCGACTTTGTCGAGGCGACCCGGGACCTCGATCCCGCGGAGACCCTTTTCATCATCTCCTCGAAGACCTTCACGACGCTGGAGACGATGACGAACGCGAACAGCGCGCGCGAGTGGCTCCTCGGCGGCCTCGGCGCCGGGCGCAAGGCCGTTGCGAGGCACTTCGTGGCCGTCTCCACGAACAGGGAGAAGGTCGCCGCGTTCGGCATCGACCCGGCGAACATGTTCATCTTCTGGGACTGGGTCGGCGGGCGCTATTCGATGGACTCGGCCATCGGCCTCTCGACCATGCTCGCAATAGGGCCGGCCAACTTCCGGGCCATGCTGCGGGGGTTTCGCGCCGTGGACGAGCATTTCCGCGACGCCCCGTTCGAGAAAAACCTTCCGGTGCTCATGGGCCTGCTCTCCATCTGGAACAACGAGTTCCTCGGCGCGGAGACGGTCGCGGTCCTGCCCTACGAGCAGTACCTCAAGCGCTTCCCCGCCTATCTGCAGCAGCTGACCATGGAGAGCAACGGCAAGAGCGTGACCCTGGACGGCGGCAGGGTGGGCTACCAGACGGGTCCCGTCTACTGGGGGGAGCCCGGGACGAACGGCCAGCACTCGTTCTACCAGCTGATCCACCAGGGCACGCGGCTCGTCCCCTGCGACTTCATCGGATTCGGCCGCCCGCTGGCGCCCCTGGGGCGCCACCACGACATCCTCATTGCAAACGTGCTGGCCCAGGCCGAGGCGCTCGCCTTCGGGAAGACGGCGGCGGAGGTCCGCTCCGAGGGCACGCCGGCGGCCCTGGTGCCGCACCGCGTGTTCGAGGGCAACCGCCCCTCGAACATGATCGTGGCCGACCGGCTCACGCCGGAGGTCCTCGGCAAGCTCATCGCCCTCTATGAGCACAGCGTCTTCACGCAGGGCGTCATCTGGAACATCGACTCGTTCGACCAATGGGGCGTCGAGCTTGGCAAGGTCCTCGCCCAGCGGATCGTTCCCGAGATCGAGGGCGGCTCGCCCCCGAGGCTCCGCCACGACAGCTCGACAAACGCGCTGATCCGCCGCTTCCGCAGGCTGAAGGCGGCGAGGTAGGCCCCGGCTACGGGAAGGACAGGACCGTCTCGATGCGGCCGAGGGCGGCGAATGCGAGCGCCCTCGCCTCCTGGTAGCGCAGGGCGAAGTAGTCCTGAAGGATGCGAAAGCGCGCGCACAGGCCGCGGATGCTTGCGGCCGACGTGCGGATGAGAAGCTCCTGCAGGATCATGTTGGCCTCGGCATAGAGCTCCTTCAGCTCGACCAGGCGTTTCCTGAGGGCCCTGAACCTTCTCTCCTGGGGCGACGCGGCCCTGGGGTGCTGCAGCCTGGCGGGGTGTTTTATCATTGCCGGATCATAGCCGTTTCGCCGAGGCGGCCGCCATGGGGTCATCCCCGTAGCCGGCCTCGGCAGGACTGCGCGGCTTTCAGTAGGGTTTGACCCCATAGCTGAAACGCGGGCGCTGAAGCATCATGGATTTCGCGCGCAATCGGGGGCCGCGAAATCGGCCTCCCGGATCCGCCAAGTCCGGAGGCTTGAAAGTGAATCAAACAACAAGAGGTGCCTTGCCGCCACGGGAGTCGGGGCACCGATCGCGTCGATCACCATGAAAACCATTTCGCTAACGCGCACCGCCAACCGAGCCCGAACCGCCGCACACGCCAGCAACGGAGCGAGCTCCCCCGCGCGCACGCACCCGCCGGGCACGCTCCCGCCGGAGCTCCTCCAAAGGATGAACGCCTACTGGCGCGCGGCCAACTACCTGTCGGTGGGCCAGATCTACCTCTACGACAACCCGCTCTTGAAGGAACCCCTGAAGCTCTCCCACGTGAAGCCGCTTGTGGTTGGGCACTGGGGCACGACGCCCGGCCAGAACTTCATCTATGTGCACCTGAACCGGGTCATCAAGAAGTACGACCTGGACATGTTCTACATCGCGGGCCCCGGCCACGGCGGCCCGGCACTCGTGGGCAACACCTACCTGGAGGGCAGCTACAGCGAGATCTACCCGAACATAAGCCAGGACGAGGCGGGGATGAAGAGGCTGTTCACGCAGTTCTCGTTTCCCGGCGGGATCTCGAGCCACGTCGCGCCGACGACCCCCGGCTCGATCCACGAGGGCGGCGAGCTGGGCTATTCGCTAAGCCATGCCTTCGGGGCCGCGTTCGACAACCCCGGCCTCATCGTCGCGTGCATCATCGGCGACGGCGAGGCGGAGACGGGCCCCCTGGCGACGGCCTGGCAGTCCAACAAGCTACTTGACGCGGTGACCGACGGGGCCGTCCTGCCGATCCTGCACCTGAACGGCTTCAAGATAAGCAACCCGACCGTCCTGGCCCGGATCGATCACGGGGAACTGGAGCAGTTCCTCAAGGGCTGCGGCTGGGCGCCCCTCTTTGTGGAGGGCGACGATCCCGAGACGATGCACCAGCTCATGGCGGCGGCCCTGGAGAAGGCGGTGGAGGGAATCCGCGAGATCCAGGGGCACGCGCGGGGCAAGGGCGACGCCACGAGGCCGCGCTGGCCGATGATCGTCCTGCGCTCGCCCAAGGGCTGGACCGGCCCCAAGGTGGTCGACGGCCTGCAGATCGAGGGCACGTTCCGGGCGCACCAGGTGCCGCTCCTGGTGGACGAGGAGCATCCCGGCCATGTGAAGCTGCTCGAGAGCTGGATGAGGAGCTACAGGGCCGAGGAGCTGTTCGACAAGGACGGCCGGCTCATCCCGGAGCTGGCCGAGCTGGCGCCGAAGGGCGAGCGCAGGATGGGGGCCAACCCCCACACCAACGGCGGGCTGCTGCTGCGGGACCTGCTGATGCCGGATTTCCACGACCACGCGGTCAACGTGACGGCCCCTGGCGCCGTCGAGGGGCAGGACACGCTCGTCCTGGGCAGGTTCCTGCGCGACGTGGTCAGGCTGAACCAGGACCAGCGCAACTTCCGGGTCTTCGGGCCCGACGAGACGCTGTCGAACCTCCTGGGCGCGGTCTTCGAGGCCACCAACCGCCAATGGGACGCGACGCGGGCTGCCAATGACGAGTTCCTGGCGCCCGCCGGGCGCGTCCACGACTCGATGCTGAGCGAGCACCAGTGCGAAGGCTGGCTGGAGGGGTACCTGCTGACCGGCCGCCATGGCCTCTTCAACAGCTACGAGGCGTTCATCCGCATCGTCGACTCGATGTTCAGCCAGCACGC